>UQBO01000003.1 GCA_900539225.1 uncultured Eubacteriales bacterium | reverse complement strand
TTCAGTTTTGCTTGTCATATGGTTTTTCCAGATGACTTATCCATTCTACCATTTAAAAAGTTATTTGTCAAGGGTTTTTTTAAAGAATTTTAAAAAAAATTAAAAAACTTTTTACATTAATATACAAGTCCTTTATTTGCTACTATACATTGTTGTCAAGCAAATCACTTTACACTATTATATTACATATAGCATGCGTCTTGTTCTCGTTATTTTACAAGATATCTTATTCCAAATTTCTAATTATTTCTTGGAGTAAAGTGATGGATGAGGCGAAGTGGAGATTTTTGTCAAGCGGAATGTACAGACCGTACCTGAGCATTGGCAAAAATCGATCGAGCCTCAGGCGCACTTTGAACAAGAAAGAATAGAAATTTTGTCTCATCATAGATCATGGCCTCTCACAAACTAAAACCCTCATTAACTTACTCGTCAATGAGGGTTCATCTATTGCTATTTATTCATAATATCTCTTTGTTCTTTCATCTTCTCCAAGTACTCTTTCGTGCTCGGCGTGTAGTCTTCTTTCTTTATCTGCATTTCTAGTATAGCGATGGCACTATCAAGGTTGCCGCTATTGTAGTTTGATATCGCAAGCTGATCCATGTACTGAGCGCTCTGCCTATCTTTGCTCGCCTCTATCGCGTAGTCAAGCGCCTCTTTGAAGTTACCTGCCATGGTCATAACAACGCTTAAGTAGTAAAAGACTCTGTCATCTTTAGCATTGTCAATGTTCTCTATCAATATATCATATGCTTCCTTAAATTTTTTCACGCCTATAAAGTACTCGGCAAGTTCAATCTTGTACTCTTCATAGTCAAGGCTCAAAACGCCCTGAACCTCTTCCTTTTTCTCAAGCTCGTCCTCAAGCTTCAGATATTTTTCAAAATAAGCCTTACTCCTGATGTAATCCTTCTTATATCTATAGTAATAGCCTAGCTTGTATAAAGCGTACTTTGCATCATTATTATCAAGATAGATCTTCTCAAAAATTTCTATAGCTTCGTCAATGGCCTTGTCTTTGTACTTTTCTTCAAGCAGCGAAACATATAGATAAACGTAATTTATATCTTCGTAATTTTCTTTAAGATAATAGGCGTATACTAGCCTTATATCTATGTCTGCGTTTTCGTTTAAGGCTTCGTGCAATAAAAACTTATCGAAATCCTTAACAGTTTTGATTGCATCTTCATAAGCACTTTTGTGCGTAAAATTATTATCGAGCGACAAAACTATGGGCATAGCTTTTAAAAATAGCTTTGCATCTATATCTTCTTTATTCTCTTTTACAATATTTCTCATGTCCTTGATAAGAACTGGATATTCAACGTTCTTTTTGAAGGCGCCTCTCTCCTCTTTTAAGTCTATAAAAAATATTTCACTAAGTAAATATTTAAAGCTATCGATATTCATTAGTCCATTCTCCTTCTAAATTCTCTCATTCTCATGGATGAATTGTCAAGTATTTTGAATAGGTGGCCTCTATATATGAAGATGATTGGCATTAAGACGTAGCTAACTAGGTCTTTCAAAATGATACCACTTGCAAATATATCACTGTTAAGAGCAATGACTAATAGTATTGCTGCTAATAACCATTGAAGGAAGTTATTAAAGAAGAATTTTGCTCCATATGTGAAGATGGCTATGCTATTATTGCCTGTTTGATAAAGCGTTTCAAACGATGCATTGAAAATGAAGACAACAATGAAGTTCACTAGCATTTTGGCATATAATAGGCTGTGGTCCACTTGATAAGGATTTGTGAATGAGCCTGAGCTAAAGACCATATCCAAAACTAAGCCAAATAGATAAGTTATGAAGACGTAGTTAACTAGCTTCGTTAAGTAATACTTATAGCCCATAAATATGCTGTTTAAGCTAATCTTCTCGCCTTCAACTGCTCTTGATAATAAGCTTGCCACTAGTGAAAATTTCAAAAGCATAAGTATATACATAAAAAGACTTATAAGCATTGTGGTAAAGCCGCCTCCAAGCGTAATTACAAGTGCTCCAGCTATCAAGTTTGTCACATAATCAAAGGCAAATAGGCCTAGCATCATGACTATAAGCACTAAAAAGTTCTCTTTTATTGTTGTGCCAAGCCTTTTAAACGCTTCTGTGTTTGTATAAATTATATCTTTGAACATAGTCATCACTAATCCTTTCTACGTCCTCGTCAACCAGATATGCCGCCCCATCCATAAGTATGATGGCGACCTTATTGACGATGTCTTTGTTCTTCTCTTCTATATATTTCCATAAATAAGTTTTTCTAAACTCTTCATCCCTTAAAATGCTGTGTAGCTTGTTACCTCTAAGCTTTGTAAATGGCATAAAGTCAAGCGGTGCCTGTGATTTGACGTTCACTGCATAGTCAAGACTCAGTGCTTTGACCAGCTCATCCGATAGAATATTTTTTACTTTTATAAATTCATATACTAGTCTATATAAATTTTCTTTTTTAATGGTCTTATCTACACCAAAGTTTTCATCGATAAAATTTGCTAGATCTTCAAACATTGCAAATGGGCTTGTGTACAGCCTTTCAAGTATCTCGAGTGTTCTTTTAAAGCTTCCCTCGTTATAAATTTTATCAACGACGTAATCAATTTTCTTTAGCTCAATAATTTCATCTGTAGATAAGAATTCATTTTTCAAAACCTCATAAGGCGCATAGTCAGTGTACTCGTAGTGAAAAACGTCCTTTTGTGAGCGCACTAAGGAGCCCTTAAGCATTTTCAAAAAGCCGAGCTGAATTTTTTCTATTTTAAAAGCATAAAGATAGTTAAAAGACTCTTTAAAACTATCAAAGTCCTCATAAGGCAGTCCTGCGATAAGGTCTATGTGCTGATGAATAGTCCCCAGCTCCTTAATCATCTGCGAGTGCTCTTTTATTCTCTCTAGGTCGTTGTGTCTTTGAATCGCTTTGAGCGTTTGTGGGTTTATTGATTGAAGTCCTATCTCAAACTGCACCATATCCTTAGGCAGCTTCTTCAAAGTCTCGTAAAATCTATCACTCATCCTATCAAGAGTGATTTCGAAATGAAATTTGGTATTAGTTTTATTGTTTTTTAATATGTGCTCTATAATTTCAATAGCAAAGTCTTCGTTCGAGTTAAATGTTCTGTCTATAAATTTAACTATAGACGGTTTCATGGCTATAAGCCTATCTAAATCCATCTTCACTAAGTCAATGGGCTTGTACCTAAGGCCCTTTATTGCTGAAGATAAACAAAAAGAACACCTATATGGACAGCCTCTTTGTGCTTCATAATAGAGTGTTCTATGCTCCAAAGCCTCTTCATCTTCATAAGGAAAGCTAAGGTCCTTCATGTCGATAAGGGGTGCTTCTTCAGTTTTAATGTATCTATTATCATTAATATAGGCCAGATTGTGAACCTCGTCAATACTTAGCTCGCCTTGCTTGTAAAGAATAAATTCCTTCATGGCCCTCTCACCCTCGCCATAAATTATGTAGTCACAGGCTGGATTTGCTCTAAGAAAGCTTTCTTTTTCAAAGCTCACCTCAGGTCCACCTAGGACTATAGTATAGCTTTGCTTAATCTTTTTAAGCGATGTAATGACTTTTCTGACGTAATCGATATTCCAAATGTAAGTTGAAAACATAAGGACATCGGCGTCTTTCTTATGAAGTTCGTAGACAATCTTCTCCAAAGGCTCGTTTATGGTAAATTCCTCAAACGAAGAATCTACCATATCTTTAAGCTCATTGTTTAAATATCTTATAGCAATATTTGTATGTGAAAACTTTGCGTTAATACCTACAAATACGACTTTCATTACATTCTATCTGGAGTTTGTACTCCTATTAGGTTCATGCCTACTTTGATCGCTTTTTGAGTTATGTCAACTATAGCAAGTCTTGAATTTGTAAGCTTTTCGTCGTCTGTAATTATTTGATTTGCAGCGTAGTACTTGTTGAATGCCTTTGCTATGTCGATGATGTTTCTTGTTATATAAAAGGCTTCGTACTTTTCCATCGCCATAACTATAGTTCTTGGTAAGTCATAAACATATTTTAATATTTCATATGCTTCGTCTTTAACTAGATTAAAATCAACTTTAGCTGGATCGAAGCCGCCGTTCTTATCGATTAATGACTTACATCTAGCGTATGTGTATTGAGCATAAGGACCTGTTTCTCCTTCGAAGGAAAGTGTCTTGTCCCAGTCAAATACATAGTCTTTGATTCTTTGATTGAATAGCTCTTGGAAAACTATAGCTCCAGTACCAACCATCTTAGCTACTTCGTCTTTATTTTCAAGATTAGGGTTTCTCTTTTCAATGATATCTCTAGTCTTTTCTATTGCCTTGTTTAAAACGTCTTCAAGTTTTAAAACTCTACCTTGTCTTGTTGATAGAGCTCCGTCCTTAAGTGAGATTAAACCGAAGTTTACGTGGATACAGTCATCTGCCCACTCATCTCCCATTAGTTTAAGAACTTGCTTCCATTGTTGGAAGTGAAGATTTTGTTCGCTGGCAACTACGTAGATGTTTTTGTAGAAGTCATAAGTTTTCTTTCTATATCTAGCAGCAGCGATGTCTCTTGTTGCATAAGTTGTTGTTCCGTTGGACTTAACTATGATTAAAGGTGTTAAGTTATATGGCTTTAAGTCAACGATGTATGCGCCGTCGTCCATCTTACCTATATTCTTTTCTTTTATCTCTTCGATAACTGCTGGCATCTTGTCTGAGTAAAATGCCTCGCCCTTGTATGAGTCATATTTTATTCCAAGCATGTCATATACTTTTTCGAACTCAACGATTGATAGTTGCTTCATCCAAGTCCAAATTTCAGTTGCTTCTTCATCGCCTTGTTCAAGCTTTTTAAACCAGTCTCTAGCAGTGTCTCTTGCAGCTGGGTCTAGCTCTTGAAGTTTATTGTATCTTACATATAGATCAAGAAGCTCGTCTATAGGATTCTTTTCGATAGCTTCTCTGTCGCCCCAAAGCTTATATGCAGCTATAAGCATACCAAATTGAGTACCATAGTCACCTAAGTGGTTGATGGCGATAGTGTTGTAACCAAGGTGCTTAAATATATGATAAAGAGCGTTACCTATAACTGTTGATCTTATATGACCTATGTGCATTGGTTTTGCAATGTTAGGAGATGAGAACTCAACTATAACGTTTTTGCCATTACCCATGTCTGATGAACCATACATTTCACCTTTTTCTTCTATCTCTTTATAAACCGTTTCAAGAAGTTTTTCTTTGTTAATAAAGAAGTTTACATATGGTCCTGCATTTTCTATCTTTTCAAAATATTCGTTATCTCCTAGTTTTTCTTTTATGTCTTCAGCTATTAGATTAGGTGCTTTCTTGTATGTCTTTGCAAGTCTAAATACTGGGAACGCGTAGTCACCCATATCAAACGATGGCGGTGTTTCTACTAGATTGTCTATCTCTTCTTTAGATAGTTCTTCAATAACTGCGCTTAAAGCGTCGCTTACTTTTTCCTTAAAATTTATCATAATTACCTCCTACTTAATAACAGCTACGGTAGCTCCTGAACCGCCCTCCGTATAGTCTGCCTCTCTATATTCTATAACATGTTTGCTATTTTGTAAATACTTTCTTACTGCATCCCTAAGTGTGCCCGTGCCTTTACCGTGAATTATCCTGACCTCTTTAAGCCTTGCGAGGTAGGCATCATCAAGGTATTTGTCGAGTAAAAGTATCGCTTCATCAACCGTTCTTCCGATTAAATTAATTTCTGAACTTATATTTTTTGACTTAGCCTTGTTAATGGATTTAGTCTTTTTCTCGACCTTTACTTCCTCTTTTGATTCACTTCGCTCTATGTCGTTAATATTGCTTCTAACACTCATGATGCCAACTTGAATATTTAAGTCGCCCTTATCATCAGGAAGTGTCTCTACTTCACCAAACTTGTCTATACTAATGATTCTAACGCTTTCGCCAAGCTTGATGTCCTTAGGAATTTCTTTTGTTCGCTTCTTATTGTCCTTGATCTTTAATCTGTTTTCATCTTCAAGCTCCCTTAGGTAGTCCTTTGCCTCTTGAAGCCTTCGTCTATCCTCTTTTTTCGATAAAGATGAGATGTCTTTTAATTCGTCTATTATAAATGCGCTCTCACTCTTTGCCTTCTTAACTATCTCTCTCGCTTCTTCCTTTGCCTTGTTAATTATGGCTTCTTGCTTTTCTTCAAGCTTTTTATTTTTATTCTCAAGCTTTTCTCTAAGCCTTTCTATCTCTTCATTCTCTTCATTTATCTTAATTCTTTTGTTTTCAATCTCAGTTCTATCTTCTTCTATGGCCTTAAGAACATCCTCAAAGCGAGTGTCGTTCTCATTAAGAAGCTCTTTCGCGCTATCAATAATCTTTTGATCAAGGCCAAGCCTCTTCGATATTTCAAAAGCGTTTGACTTGCCCGGTATGCCTATGATTAGCCTATATGTTGGCGATAGTGTATCGACGTTAAATTCCATTGATGCATTCTTCACGCCTTCGCTCGTAAGTGCATAAAATTTGATTTGCGAGTAATGTGTAGTCGCCATGGTCCTAATTCTTCTCTCTCTAAAGAGCTTTAGTATGGATATGGCAAGAGCCGCACCCTCAGTTGGGTCAGTGCCTGCGCCTAGTTCGTCGAATAAAACTAAGTCGTTATACTCAGCGTTTTCAACTATATGAACAATATTTTTCATGTGCGAAGAAAATGTTGATAGTGACTGTTCAATCGATTGTTCGTCTCCTATATCGGCGTAGACTTTATCAAAGACTGCCACTGATGAATTGTTATCACATGGTATATTTAAACCAGACTTTGCCATCAGCGTAATAAGTCCAACCGTCTTTAAGCTAACTGTCTTACCGCCGGTGTTTGGTCCCGTGATTATAAGCGATGTGTACTCATCTCCGAGCTCAACTGTAGTTGGCACTACCTTATCTTTTGGTATTAATGGGTGCCTTGCGTTTTTTAGATTGACATAGCCTTTATCGTTTAAAACTGGCTCTGTCGCCCTCATCTCTCTAGCTAGTCTTGCTCTTGCAAATATAAATGAGATGCTTTTTAAAGCTTCTTCATTCGTTTCAAGATAGGCCTTGTACTCAGATACTTCGCTTGATAGCTCATAGAGTATTCTTTCTATCTCTTTTTTCTCTTCGTTTTCAAGCTCCCTTAGCTCGTTATTTAATTTAACGACTGCCGTTGGCTCAATAAAGACTGTTGAACCCTTTTGAGATATATCATGTATCATGCCCTCAACGCTTGATCGGTACTCATTTTTAACGGGTATTACATATCTTCCTTCACGCATAGTAACTATGGCGTCTTGTAAATATTTTTTAGTTTTATCACTAGTTATATATGAATTTAATTTATCTTCTATCGCTTGATTCTTAAGCTTCTTGCTTCGCCTTATGCTTCTTAAAGTGCTCGAGGCATTGTCCGCTATCTCGTCTCTCGATACTATAGTCGTGCTAAGCTTTTTCTTGAGATCATCAAGTGAGGCTAAGCTGTCATATAGCCTTCTTAAGTGATTTAGCTTTAAGTTTTCATCGTCTATAGCAGTCTTCAAGTATCTCTTGATTGAGCTGACTAAGAAGATGTTTTGCATTATATCGTATAAATCTTCTATAAAGAGCATGGACCCAAGACTTGCCTTTGACACGAGATGCTTTATATGCGTTGCGGATGAGTAGTCAATGTCCCCATACCTCACTAAAACCCTGTAAGCTTCTGAAGTTTCTTCTTGCATGCGCCTTATATCATCTATGTCGTTTGACGGCTCAAGCTTTTCTACCAAGTCTCTTGCAAGCTCACCTTGAGTTAAGTCTAGTAGCATATCTATTATTTTGTCATATTCTAAAACTTTGAGTGCTTTGTCCATTTATTCACCTATAAAACTTTTTTGTAGTAATGCGCTCTAGTAAAACTTTCTATCGCGTCTATTCCATCTCCATTATTAATTCTTTCTATATATTCATTAATTTTTTTCTTATCGCTTTCATTATCAAGGTCTATGATAATGCTTGTAGCTCCTAATTTTTTGATGTCATCCATCTTATCAAGCATGAAAATTTTTTGCGAATTATAAATCTTTGTATAATTATTTTCACGAGTAAAGATAAAACGCTCCTTATCCTCATAAACCAGTTCATTTGCCTTGTTTATAGGGCAGCTCTCGCATCGTTGGTCACAGTCATCTCTAATATTTGCTAATGGGCAGGCCTTGCTCATCATGACAACTGGGTAACCATAAACCCATAGCCTTGTTTCGAGACCATAGTTCATGATTTTTTCCATCTGTGCTAAAGTCATTTCGAGTGAGTAAGTAAAGCCTGAGAAATGGCTTTCGCTCATGTATTTAGCAGCTTCTGAATTAAAGACGTTCATCATGTATGAAGCATAAATCTTTTTATTAAAGCTCTTTAGCTTTTGATAAGCACCTAGCTCACTTATTTCAATTGAATCAATATTTTTGCCATACTTATTAAGAAGCTCATAGTACTCATCTAGGTCTTCGTCAGTCGCCGCGTTTGATGTGTAAACTTCTTTATTTATATTAATTTTACTTAAGTAAGTAAGATTGTCTTTGTTTAGATATAGGCTAAGTATATCAGCCTTGTCTAGATCAATGCCTTCAAGATCTTTATATGATGAGGCTCTAAGAATGATTTTTTGCTGTGAAGCTTTTTTGTTTTCATAAGGAGTCAAGATATCTTTTTTCTTTCTATCTATGTTAACACCCTTAAAATCTTTTTTAAGAAACTCGTCTATAAGCTCTCTTCTTAAGGTTTTAAGCTCTTTAACTGGTATAAAGGCATCTTCATCAAGATCTAGTCTCACTTCTTTTACATTTAAAAAGTCTTTTCCAGTCTTGATGATTGGGTCAATAATTTTTTCTCTATCAAGTGAAGCTGTCTTTGCTTTTTGCACTATGTATTCAGACTCCCCAGTATATTCTTCATCCATATAATGAAGAGTTAAAATTATTTTTTCACCAATTTTTGCTTTTAAATCAAAACTTATATCTTTTTTTGCAAATGAAAAATCTTCCAGCTCAAAACCGCCTTCAAAATGCTTTTTCTCTTTGACAAGCATCTTGTCCATGCCATCTTTTAAGATATGTCCCTTAGTAAAGCCTCTGTTAAAGACTTCATCAGGTCTATGAGCATTCTCTACGCCTAAGATTTTATCCTTATATAGCTTAGTTATTAAGTATACATAAGAAGGATTTTTCATGCGGCCCTCTATCTTTAAGCTATCAACCGATCCCACAAGTTTATCAATTGATTCCAAAGTGTTTAAATCATACTCAGATATAGCATAAGTATTTTTGCTAAGTAGCCTTCCTTCGCTGTAAACATCATACATCTTACGGCATGGCTGTGCGCATGTGCCTCGGTTACCAGACCTTTCACCTATAAGTGAACTCATTAGGCATTGACCCGAAACTGCATAACAAAGCGCTCCATGAACAAAGGCTTCGAGCTCTATATCCTTTTCAGATGCTTTTTCTAAAAATTTGTAATCCTTTTCGCGCGCTATGACAGCTCTTTTAAAACCATTTTCAATTGCCCAGTCAAGGCTCGAAAGATTCGCGATGTTTAACTGTGTTGACGCATGTACCTCAATGTCTGGCAAATATTTTTTCACTAATGATATTAAGCCCAAATCAGTAATTATGAAGGCGTCGACACCCATATTTCTATACTGCTCTATCAAAAATAATGCGTCGACTACTTCTTTATCATCTAAGATGATATTTACAGTCATACAAAGTTTTATATCATATAGCTTTGCTAGCTCTGTCATGGATTTTATCTCATCATCTGTAATGCCCTTTGCAAAGCGCCTTGCGTTAAATTTTTCACTGCCAAAATAAACCTCGTCAGCACCTGCTTTAAGAGCTGCAATGAACGCTTCGTAGGTGCCGACAGGGCTTAGTACTTTTGTCTTTTTATTTAACATTATTATTGTGATTATTGTGATTGTTTTTTATATTGCTCTTATTTGTAGTTTTCGCGTCACGGTCTTGACTTGTTCCCTCTTTGATACGGCTAAGCTGTTGATAAAGGTCCTCTGTATTTAGCTTAGTCTTAACAAGTTCGTCCGCCTTGTTATTAAGCTCTTCTTGAAGCTTCTCAATCTTTTTAAGAGCTTCTTGATATGCTTCATTGAGGTCCATATACTCCGCTGACTTGTTTATAGGAGTGTTCTCATACTCGCTAAGCTTCTTTTGTGCTTTAAATAATTCATCTGTAACGTTGACAGTCGCAAGGGTTGTTGCCATAAGCGAGTCAAGTCTTGGATTATTAGCTAAAAGATCCTTTATTAACTTATTAACATAGTATGCGATGTCTGAAACATACTTTTCATCATACTCCGAACGAATATTGAAATCTCTGCCGTTTATATGAACGGTTACTCTCTCTGGCATTTCCTACCTCCTTACTTCCTTAAGATGGCAGCGAATTTTTCTTCAAGTGAAGCCAAAATTTCGCTCTCAACTTTTTGTATATCTTTATCTTTAAGAGTCTTTTCGCCTTGATACTTAATCTTGAAGGCTAGTGACTTCTTCTCAGCTCCAAGCTTATCGGACTTGTATACGTCAAAGATTTGTACGTCCTTAACGATGTCAAAGCCATGTGATAAAATTTCATTCTTAACGTCACCAAATGGAACAGCGTCATCTATAACTATGGCGTAGTCCCTCTTAACAGCTGGGAATTTATTTATCTTAACATATTTTCTCTCTAGATTAACTAGTGGATATATCTTTTCTAAGTCAAGCTCCATCACATAAACATCTGTTTTTAAGGAGAAATTATCGCAAACAGCGTAGTCAATTTGACCAAGGCTTGCAAATTTTTCGCCATTGATATAAAAGTCAGCGCTTCTACCCTTGTGGAAGATGCTTGTCTCAGTACTTCTCTTCACTTCATATCCTTCTATAGCAAGTCCCTCTAGTATTTTAACTAAGATGTCCTTAATCATATAGAAGTCACCATAGCCATAGAAACCTACGGACATAGTCTTGTTCTCAATATATTTAGCTCCCTCTTTTTCAAATGTGTTTCCAAATTCAAAGAAAGCTCCTTTTTCGTTCATATTATTGATGTTTAAGGATAAAACTTTTAGCATGTTTGCGATAAGCGTTGTTCTCATCGCTCTAAAGTCTTCGCCAAGTGGATTGATTAGCTCGATATATTTTCTAAACTCATGATCTTCTTTTAAATTTAGTGCATCATAGTTCTTTGGACTGATAAATGAATAAGTTAGTATCTCGTCCATGCCTTGTCCAAGAAGAAGAGTCTTGATGTGCTTATCGATTTGTCTCTTATAATCAAGCATACCAACTGATGTCTCAGACTTGATAGGTTTTGCCTCAATATTGTGGAAGCCATAGATACGACCGACTTCTTCAGCAACATCTTCTTCAATAGCAAGGTCAGTTCTGTAATATGGTGACTTTGAAATTAAAAGTCCGTCTTCATATTTTGTTTCTATACCAAGTCTTGATAGATTATCAAGCATTGTATCAACGCTTAATTCGCTACCAAGTAAAGTATTTATTCTAGCTGGATCAGACTCAATCACTTCGTCTTTTTCTTCGTAGTGAACAATGTCGTAGTAACCATCAACAACTGTTCCTACACCTAATAACTCGATTAGATAAACAGCTCTATCAACTGCTTTCTTTGACATTAGTGGTGAAATGCCTTTTTCAAATCTATTTGAGGCTTCAGTCCTAAGACCAAGTCTCTTCGATGTGTATCTGATTTGAGATCTGTTAAAGCTAGCTCCTTCAAGCATGATAGTCTCAGTACTATCTGTAATAGATGAGTCAAGTCCACCCATGATGCCGCCTAGAGCAAGATTGTCACTTCCATCTGTTATAACGATGTCTTCAGGCTTTAGATCTCTTTCGATTTCATCAAGCGTAGTAAATTTTTCTTCTTTAGCATTTTTTATGTGAATTTCTTTTGTCTTAATTGTATTTACGTCAAAAGCGTGAAGCGGCTCACCTAGTTCAAGCATTACATAGTTTGTAATGTCGACTATATTGTTAATAGGTCTAACGCCTGACTCCATAAGCCTTTGTTGCATCCAAAGTGGAGAAAGACCTACTTTTACATCTTTTACGACTCTTGCGTAATATCTTAAGCAGTCCTTTGTATCGATGGAGATGTCTTTGATATAATTTTTTATATCATCAGAATCTTTTGCCTCTTTATACTCAGGTTCTTTTAGTTCTTTATCAAACGTTGCCTTTGCTTCCCTTGCCATACCTAAAACGCTTAGGCAGTCAGGTCTGTTTGGTGTAATCTCTATATCAAGAACTTTTTCATCTAAAGCTAGAACTTCTCTTATATCCTTGCCTATAGGAGTGTCTTCGTCAAAAACTAAAACTCCTTCAGCTACTTTTTTGTTGATTACGTTTGTATCGTAGCCAAGTTCAGCTAATGAACAGAACATACCATAAGAAACTACTCCTCTAAAGTCATGCTCTTCAATCTTATTTCCGCCAGCAATTATTGTTCCAACTGTAGCTAGTGGCACTATATCGCCTTCTTTTACATTTGGTGCAGCAGTAACTATGACAATTTCTCTCTTGCCATCATCAACATAGCAAACTCTTAATCTATCAGCATCTGGATGCTTTTCTATACGTTTAATCTTAACAGTGATAACACCTTCAAGACCTTTAAACGAGTCAACTATGCCATCTACGTGAGAACCTGTTAAAGTGATGTCTTCAGCTAGCTTTTTATTGTCGCAATCAATATTTACATAATCTTTTAGCCATCTAATTGGTAATAACATATCGTCCTCCTAAAACTCATCTAAAAATCTTTGATCGTTTTCGTAAAGCAATCTTATATCGTTGATGCCGTACGAAACCATAGTGATTCTGTCAACGCCGAAACCAAAAGCAAAGCCAGAGTACTTCTTTGGATCTATGCCGCAGTTCCTAAGCACATTCGGATGTACCATGCCGCAGCCAAGTAATTCCATCGACCAGCCAGTTCCTCCGCAAAACTCACAGCCTTCGCCGCCGCACTTGTGACAAGTTACGTCGACTTCCATACTAGGCTCTGTGAATGGGAAGTGATGCGGTCTATATCTTGTTTGTATCTTTTCACCTAAAAGCTCTCTAACAAATTGATCTATAGTAAATTTTAAATTAGCTAGAGAAATGTTTTCGCCAACCACAAGTCCTTCCATTTGATAAAACATCGGTGAGTGAGTGTTATCAACGTCATCAAACCTAAATGTTCTTCCGCATGAAACCATCTTTAGTGGTGCTCCATACTTCTTCATAGCTCTGATTTGTACTGGCGATGTTTGTGTTCTTAGTAAATTTTCTTTATCAATATAAAAAGTATCAGACATATCTCTTGATGGGTGGTCTTGTGGCGCATTAAGTGAGTCAAAGTTATTTTCTACAGTTTCAATCTCAGGTCCTTCTATAACCTTAAAGCCCATCCTCATAAATAAGTCTTCAAGTTTTTCCTTAACCTTGATTAGTGGATGCTCATGTCCTAATGAAACTAGATCTTTGTCAATACTTATGTCCAAAGTCTCTTCATCTAATCTTTTTTCTCTCTCAAGAGCGTTTAAGTCGTCAAATTTATTCTTAAGTAGAGCCTCAATGTCTTCTCTTACTTCGTTAGCAAGTTGGCCCATAACAGGTCTTTCTTCAGCTGATAGCGAACCCATCATCTTAAGTATGGCTGTTAACTCGCCTTTCTTGCCTAAAAATTTAACCCTTAAATCTTCTAAACTCTTTAAGTCTTCAGCTTTTTCAATCAAAGCTTTGGCTTCGTCTTTAATTTTTAATAGTTCTTCTTTCATATGCTTCCTCCGATACCTATATTATACCATATATTATTACTATTGCATTAAATATCTTTCATATATAATAATCGAGCTTGCTACGGCAAGATTAAGCGATTCAAGTTTGCCAGTATTGGCTATGGTGATGGTCTCGTCACTCATCTTAAACGCTTCCTCTGTTAAACCATTGCCTTCATTGCCCATGAGTATAAAGGCCTTTTCATCTGTATAGCGCGTGGCCTTGCCTCGTGGCGATGTCGAGTAAACTTTGTATCCCTTCTCTTTGAATGTATTTATTATACTTAAGTCTTCATAATGAACGTCCACTAGAAATATGGCTCCCATCGACGCGCGTAAAACCTTTTCATTGTACACATCGCAGGAGTTTTTTGATAGTATAAGGGTCTTTACATCAAATGACGCCGCACTTCTAACTATCGTACCTAAATTGCCTGGGTCCTGTATATCTTCTAAGTATAAAACTGTTTTTTCATCAAAGTCATAAGCTTCATTTAAACTCTCTTTACAAACTGCAATTATGCCTTGAGATGTAACAGTATCTTGTAAATTTTTAAATAAATTATTTTCGATTTTAATAACTTCGTAAGGCTTATCAGATATATATTCATCGTCAAAGTCTTCGTTAATAACTATGTACACTATAGACGCAGAGCGTTCTATAGCCTCATAAACTAATCTTTTACCCTCAAGAATAAACATAGAATTTTTCTTTCTATACTTTGGCTTCTTTAAGGAATTAATTAGCTTATAAATTTTGTTGTCCTTGGATGTGATCAGACTACTGCTCATTTTGAGAGTCCTTTTCCAAGGCACTTATATCGTCAACTTGACCAAGAAGTACCAAAACGTCTCCTTGTCCAAGACACTTATCTGGTTTTGGTGACACATCAATCTTGTCATCGTTCTTAATAGCAATAACGTTAACGCCGTAAATGTTTCTTAGCTTAAGATCAAGTAGGGACTTGCCTATCCATGACTTAAGTATCTTTACTTCGGCGATGGAATATTCGCTAGAAAGCTCGATGTAATCAATGATGTTTTTGAATGTCAAGTTGTGTGCAAGCCTTGTACCCATGTCTCTTTCAGGGAATATAATCTTGCTTGCGCCAATCTTTGATAGCACTTTTCCGTGTGATTCACTAGTTGCCTTAGCAATTATAGTTTTAATGCCAAGCTCCTTACAAGTAAGTGTCGCGATAATGCTCGCTTCAAGGTCAGAGCCTATACTTATAACAGCAACGTCAAAATTTGATAGACCTATCTCTTTAAGAGCCATCTCGTTTTTAGCGTCAGCTTCAACAGCGTGAGTAACGTAGTCAGCTACTTCACTTATCAAGGCTGGGTCATAGTCTATCGCTAAGACCTCATGGCCTATCCTTGAAAGCTCCTTTGAAAGTGCCATACCAAATCTTCCAAGTCCAATTATTACAAATGATTTCATATATCCTCCTATCCAACCATTAGGTTGCCTGGTGCGTTTCTAAAGTCTCTCTTTCTGTTTCTCTTAGCAAAAGCGTATGCCATAGTAAGTGGTCCAACCCTACCTATATACATAGTTAGAGTAATAACAAGCCTACCAAGAGTGCTAAGCTTATCAGTTATGCCCGTAGTCAAGCCAACAGTGCCAAAGGCCGATGTTGATTCAAAAAGCAGATTGATAAACTTGAAAGAGCTATCAGTAATAGTTAGTATGATTGCTGTTGAAAAAACTATAGCTAAACCAATTAAAAATATCGCTACAGCTCTCTTTATCGTTTCGAACGGTAGTCTTCTCTTTAAGCAGTTAACATCTTCCTCGCCCTTTACTACTGATATGGTTGTCAGTACTAGACAAGCAAATGTCGTCGTCTTAACACCGCCGGCTGTTGATCCAGGTGATCCACCTATAAACATAAGCATAATCATTGAGAATATAGTAGTATCCCTGATACTAGAAATATCTACTGAGTAGAAGCCTGCTGTTCTTGGTGAAACGCTTTGGAAAAACGAGTTCGCTAGCTTCCTTGGGAAATTCATTGTTCCTAAAGTGCCAGGATTTGTTCTTTCAAATAGCAAAAAGCTCAGTGTGCCTATAGCTAAAAGTGATCCAGTCATGATAAGTACTACTTTAGAGTGAAGCGTTAGCTTTCTTAGCTTATCCTTTGCTAGTAAATCCGCATATACAGTGAAGCCTAGTCCGCCTAGTATAATTAATAGCGATAGTATAAACAAAACGTAGTAATCATTTTGAAAGATAATTAATGAATCTCCAAATATATCAAAGCCTGCGTTACAATAAGCGCTTATCGAATGAAATATACTAAAGGCCAAGCCCTTTTCTAGTCCAAACATTGGTACAAAGCGAAGCGCTAAGAGCAAGGAGCCCATAAGTTCAAGAAATAATGTATAGCCAATAACTTTCTTCATTAGTTTTACTATACCTTGTATTGATTCAGTATTTAGTTGTTCCTTAATCATAAGTCTTTCCTTAAAAGATATCTTCTTGCCCATGATTATATAACCGACTGTTGCTAGTGTCATTATGCCAAGACCGCCAAATTGTATAAGTGTAATTATGACTACTTGGCCAAATGGTGTGAAGTCCTTAGCAGTATTAAGTACTGTAAGGCCAGTTACACACACAGCTGATGCTGATGTGAACAAGCTGTTCACATAGCCAATGGGACTGCCACTAGTAGAGGCTATAGGCAAGTTTAAAAGTACACTACCTATAAGTATTAAGGATAAAAAACCAAGCGCCAAAACTTGTGGCGGGTTCATTTTGTCTTTAAATAGTTTTTTTCTTATTTCCATATATCTATTTTACTACAAATCAAGAATTTTTGCCATATAGAAAAGAAAAAGTTCCCAAAATTGAGAACTTTAAGCATTCTTTGCCATATCAACTAAATTCTTAAAGCTTTCTTTATCATGAATAGCCATTTCGGAAAGCATTTTTCTGTTTATGTCAATATTTAATTTCTTTAAACCGCCGATAAATTTGCTATAGCTCATATCGTTTACTCTGCATTCAGCGTTGATTCTAGCTATCCAAAGTTTTCTGAAGTCTCTCTTTCTGTTCTTTCTACCAATGTATGAGTAGCTTAGTGACTTCATAACTGCTTCGTTAGCAGTTCTATATAGCTTGCTCTTTGCGCCAAAATATCCTTTAGCTTGTTTTAAAACTTTTTTACGATTCTTTTTAGCATTTACTGCTCTTTTTACTCTAGCCATTTTATCCTCCTACTACATTACCATAGAGTCGATTCTCTTTTGATCGCCCTTTGATACTAATGATCCTTTTCTTAAGTTTCTTACTCTCTTAGCAGATTTCTTTCCTGTTAAGTGACCTTTGTATGCTTTAAATCTTTTTAATTTACCAGAAGCTGTTCTTTTAAATCTCTTTGCAGACGCTCTGTGTGTTTTCATCTTTGCCATTTCTATTCCTCCTAATTTTTATTATTTTGAATAACAGTCATTGACATGTTTCTACCTTCTAACTTTGGTGCTTTTTCAACCATTGCTTCAGGACCTAATAGTTCTAGAAATTGATCAAGAACTTCTCTTCCAAGCTCAGTGTGTCCCATCTCTCTACCTCTAAAGCGAACGGATACCTTAACCTTGTCTCCATTTTGAATAAACTTTTGAGTAGTTCTAACTTTAACGTTTAAGTCATGTTCTTCAATATTTGGAGTCATTCTGATCTCTTTGATATTGATAACCTTTTGTTTCTTCTTAGCTTCCTTGTTCTTCTTTTGTTGCTCGTATCTATACTTACCGTAGTCCATAATCTTACAAACAACAGGGTCAGCATTTGGAGAAACCATTACAAGGTCAAGTTTAGCATTTTGCGCTATCTCTAAAGCCTTATTGTTATCGACGATACCATATTGTGTTCCATCTTCTCCTATAAGTCTTATCTTCGGATTTCTAATCTCTTCGTTGATTGGTAGCTCTTTAATTGTTTACACCTCCATTAAAAAAACGGGCATGAAAAAATGCCCGTACAATTACAATTAATTAACCTTATGAACAACCGGTTATAAGGTGAGAAAGCATTTTTCTTCTTGTTTTATTATTCATTACTCATATAGTATATACTCATGCAGAGCATTTGTCAAGTACTTTTTTTGATTTTACAAAAATATTTTACTATGACAGTGGTCTTAGAGTCATACTACTAATTTATATTAACATTAATTAGACCACTTGTCAAGTCGTCGTGACTAATGATAAAGCATATCCTTTCCTCTCTAGTCTTATTTAAATAATCGTATATCTCTTTCGTTGATTCCTTGTCAATGTTTGAACATATCTCATCCAAAACGAGTACGTCAGGATTTTTAAGTAAGGACCTTGCAAATGATATCTTTTGCTTTTCGCCTCCAGATAGGTTTGAGCCGCCCATAAGTATCTTGTCGTCAAGTGATTTCTTTTCAAGAATGGATCTGATAAATTGATTTTGCTCTAGATCAATATGGCTGCCATCATCAAAGTCAAGTAGAAGGTTCTTTCTTAGTGAGCCATTAACTATAGGCGCGTTTTGCACAACATATTCAATACGATCTCTTATGTCTTCGTTTTTACACTTCTCTATGTCTATGCCATTCACTTTAATTATCTTAACGTCTCTAAACTTTACTAGGCCTTTGGCAAATGTACTCTTGCCACTACCATTGGCTCCGTTGATTCTGACTATGTCTCCCTTCTTAAGCTTTGCCTTTGCATTAAAGTCAAGCTTCATGTCTTTAATATTTATGCCATTGACATCAAGTTCTATATCGTTAATCATATCAATTGCTTCACTGCCATCTGACTCTTTATTGGCGATGAGTTCTTTTTCAAAATCTTTTGCTATATCAAAATTTCTCTTCTCAATATTTGAATTAGTTATTGTCGAAACATTGGCAAAGTAAAGTGGGAAGATTAAAGTAACAAGTATGATTGAGTAAATGCTGCTGCTATGTGCCATGTAATCATAAACAACTATAAGTAATAAAAGCGTTTTGATAATCTCGTTAATGCCTTCTAAAACTACAGTCATTGATTGAGCGTACTCATTGACGCTCGCCATGCTACCATAAACCTTTTCGGTCGCTGGCTCTAGTTTATTGTAAATCACAGACTTATCAGAAAGCTGCTTTACATAGTCGACCTCTTGTACATAAGAAAGTATCTCTTGAAAGCCCATTCCAGTCATCTTTTGCATCTCTTCAGACTTTTTCTTTAGCTTCTTATTTAATAATTTATATCCAAAATAGTTTATAGGCAGTGCCAAAAACATTATCAAGGCCAAATACAAATTTACATTTGCAATTAAAATTAAACATACTAAGGCAACTAAAAGTGAGGAGAATATCTGTATGTAACCGCTCATCATAAAGGAGTATATGCTATTAACAGATATCGATGCCCTCTCTAGTAAGTTCATAGCGCCCTTTTCGATTATGCTATCGTAATGCATATTGAAAATGTTTTTTATGTAAGAAATGAAATTGCCTTTGTTATACTCCTTCGCAAACTTTTCTCTAAATATTGTAAATAGTATCGTAAGCAGTTTTGATGCAAGTATAAGTAAGATTATGAATACTATCTTCTTCGTATCAAGCGGCGTGCCATTTGCCTTCCACAGTTGAATGAATATCGGTGCAAGTAGTGCTGATATTGATGAACACAGTATCAAGATAAACATGATTATAAAAAATTTTTTGTACTTCATAAGATCCTCCCTTGTAATGATTTAGCAAAATAAATTCTTATTAACTATATTATACCACCCTCCTAAAAATTTACAAGCATTATTATATATATTAATAAATCTTATACTTTCTTCATTGATTATAAGCCTTTCTTATATATGGGCAAAAGAAAACTGAGTAATCTCTTACTCAGCTCCCTCATATTAATTATTCTTCATTACAAAGTCTAGACTAATAGCGTTATTAAGTATCTCTATATACTCACTATCGCTTACTAGCTCAAGTCTTAATTGCTGTTTGCCTTCAGTCGTTACATTTGTTGCATCCGCTGTAAGCTTAAATGTTTCTTCGTCTATCTTGTCTAAAATCGACTTATATCCTTTCAATGTCAAAGTGATATATTCTTCATTTGCATCGCTTAGCTCCAAATCATCTTTTAGATTATTTAAATCAAGATTAGCTAGTGGCACTTTAATTTCTCTTTCAGCCTCTTCTTCTATCTCATAAGTTACAGATATATTTACGTTCTCATCAAGAAGTGAAACTCCTTGTGGAAGTATTGGCTTAACAATGATTTCGCCTTCCTTAGGCTCAACCGCATCATTAACCTCTATCTTCTCTGTCTTAATTGAGCTGATGGCATCTAGACCATCTTGTCCTTTAATAACTATCTTTTGTGGGCTAGTCTTGATATTAACTATCTTGTAATTGCTTGGTAGGTGGCTTACGAAGTCTGTCTCTATATTAACCGACTTTGTCTTATCTATCTGTGCATTGATATTAACAACTTGTGGATATAGGCTCACTTGGTCTATCTGATTGTCCTTGATGTCTACTGCATATAGCTTACTTGATATTGTAAATGGCCTATCCTTATTTGTTAAATCGATTTCGGCTATGACTTTATCAACTTTTGCCAAATAGCTTTCTGGTCCAGTTAGCTTAACGTTTTCAACATCCATCGATAGCTCTGACAAAGCGTGATTTTCTTTTATCTCGCCCTTTTGTCTTATCTCTATAGGCTTCTTATATGATTCAACGCTGTCAAGGTTAAATAATACCTCATTTGGTCCGACCGATGTTACTTGCAAAGTATTGTATTGACCGATGATTTCGGCTTTAACTGGTATCCTAACTTGGCCTGCATCGTAGCCTCTAAAGTCGATGGCTGCCTTGATATTGTTTTCGTTAATATTATCAAGTTCGCTCTTCTTACCCTTTACTTGAACTGTAACTTTCGCCTCATTTGGTCCGAGATTAACAAGCTTAGTGTTATTAAGGTATTCAACATTTTTAAATGCTACGTTTATATTTCTATATGTTCTTGTTTCTTCTGGATTGACAAGTCCCATAACGTAGTACCAAAGGAAGATGGCAACGATGACTGAGACTATCTTAGCAATGATATTACTCTTGTTCTTGATCTTGAACTTCTTCATCTTGATCTTCATCTTTTGACCTCCATTTAAATAATGCTTTGTCCTCGCTACTTTCTGGTAAATAAACGCTAAGTAGTTTCTCTCTAAGTGTATTCTCGTCTAGATATCTTGAAATAACGCCTTCTTCTGCTGTAGATATAGATCCTGTTTCTTCAGATACTATAACAGCAAGTGCGTCACTCATCTCAGTTACGCCAAGCGCCGCTCTATGTCTTGTGCCTAATTCTCTTGGAACGTTTTGATTATCTGTTAGCGGCAAGAAGCATGCAGCAGCTCTTACCTTATCGCTCTTAATAACAACCGCCCCGTCATGAAGAGGTGTGTTCGGTATAAAGATATTGATAAGTAAATCGCTTGATACAAGACCATCTATATCGGTTCCTGTATCAACTATCTCGTTAAGTCCAGTTTTTCTCTCGATAACGATAAGCGCGCCTATCTTTTGTCTCGATAGCGATAGGCATGCATCAACTATCTCATTAACTGTTCTTGAAAAGTTTTCCTTTTTAAAATCGGAAATGGATTTAGAAAAGAACTTCATCCTTCCTATATACTCAAGTCCACGCCTCAACTCTGGCTGAAATACAACAACTAAAGCGATTAATCCTACATTGAATAGGTTTTCGATAAGCCACCTAAGTGTATATAGGTGGAGTACTTCACTTAGCTTGGTAACTATAAGCAAGGCCAAGAAGCCTTTGGTTAGCTGCTCAGCTCTAGTTTGCTTAACAAGCTTGTATAGTTGATATATTATTAGCGCAATTATGGTGATGTCGACAAGGTAGCTTAGTTTAAAGTTTACTAATAAATCGCTAATTTGCTCGAACATAGTTCCTCCTACATAAGTTCTTCAAACTTATCCATGAACTCGTTAAATGTATCTAAACTGTTTAGTATTGGGTTCTTAGTAGTCATATCTACGCCAGCTTCTTTAAGTATATCGATTGGGTACTCGCTTGAGCCCTTTGACAAGAAGCCAAGATATTTTTCTACTGCTCCTTCTTCTTTAGAAAGCACTTTTCTTGCAAATTCAGTTGCGCAGCTAATACCTGTTGAGTATTGGAATACGTAGAAGTTGTAGTAGAAGTGAGGTATTCTAGCCCATTCGTACTTGATTTTCTCGTCAACAACCACATCGTCACCATAGTAGAACTTATTTAAATCGTAGTAAGTCTTGTTTAAGAAATCCGCGTTTATAGTACCGCCTTCTTGAGCGTATTTGTGAATTATATTTTCAAATTCAGCAAACATCGCTTGTCTGTATAATGTAGTTCTGAATGATTCAAGATAATTGTCTATGAAGTATAATTTTTCTTCCTTAGTCTTAGCGTTGTCAATCATGTAGTGAGTTAATAGTGTTTCATTCATAGTTGAAGCTATTTCTGCTAAGAATATGCTGTAGTTAGCGTATTGGATCGGTTGAGTAGTGTTTGTTAGGTATGAGTGCATTGAGTGTCCCATTTCGTGACAGCAAGTAAATAGTGAGTCAACTGATTTATTATGGTTTAATAAGATGTATGGGTAAGTGCCCTTAACACCTGATGAGAAGGCTCCGCCTCTCTTGCCCTTTGTTTCATATACGTCAACCCATCTTGAATGATATCCCTTGTAAGCAATTTCTTGATATTCACTGCCAAGTGGAGCGATTGCTTCTTTGATAATTTCTGTTGCTTCTGGATAATCAATTTCAAATTTTAAGCTGCCTACCATTGGCATATAGATGTCATACATGTGTTGCTCTTTAAGACCCATGTATTTCTTTCTAAGCTTCATATATCTATGAAGGTAATGAATCTTGTCATGAACTGACTCGATAAGATTGTCATAGATCTTTTCATCTACAGCATTTGCAAATAATGCAGCTTCTCTAGCGCTCTTGAAGTTTCTTACTTCAGCTCTAAAGATGTTTTTCTTAACAGCTGCCTTTAATGTAGCCGCAAGCATATTAATATGGTCAGCGTAATTGTCATAGTATGTGTTGAATGTATTTTTTCTTAATACTTCGTCATCTGAAGCCAATAGCTTAGTGAATACGCCTGGGCTTAGTGGATGCATCTCGCCATCTTTATCTGCTACTGAATCAAATTTCAAATCAGCATATGAGAACATTTGGTAGATGTCATCTGGTGCACTATATAGGTCGCCTGCTTTAGATAGAAGTGCTTCTTCTTTTTCGCTTAATGTGTGTGCTTCGTATCTAAGAATGTCTTCAAAAGTCTTTCTATACTCTTCAAGACCTTTTTCTTCAGCTATAAAGTCTTCAATCTTCTTTCTTCCTAGTTTTAATATTTCAGGTGATTCAAAGGCTAAGCTTGTTGAGAATTTGATTTCAGCAGTTTGTGCCTTATCAATAAGCTCTTGACTCTTAGTATCTGTAGTGTCTTGCGAGAACTTTAGACTTGCATAAACATAAATTAATTCAAGTCTGTGAATTAAATCGTATTTCAATTTAGTGAATTCAAATAAAGTCTTTGCGCTTTCACCAAGTCTTCCTTCATAATCACTTAGCTTTGTAAAGTCTTTGCAGAAGCTGTCATACTCTTCAGCCCACTTTTGATCGCTTTCAAAGATTTTTGTCAAATCCCACTTAAATTTTTCGTCAATTTGATCTCTTGTTTTTAATTCGTCCATATTAACATCCCTTTCTATTTATTGTAATTTTTTATTAGATAATCATTTATCATCTTAGTAATGCCTTGCATTTGATAGCCCATCTTCCTTTGGTCTTCACTCACAACGCAGATACTGTAGTCAAGCTTATCAGACTGGATAAAGCTTACAAGCCATGCGTTGTACTTGCCTTTGCCGAGCTCAGCTGTACCAGTTTTGGCACCTATTGTAAAGCCCTTTCTTTGTAAGGAGCTTGCTGTTCCAGTCCTTGCAGTCTCTATCATCGCCTCTTTAACCTTATCGGCGTCCTCTTTCTTGCCTATGGTCTTGTATACTTCACTCTTAGTTGATTCAAGCAAAGTGCCTTTATTATCCTTTACCATCTTGACTAAATAAGGCTTCATCATAACGCCTTCCTTACAGATGGCACTCGTCATCATAAGCATATTGAGTGGACTAACGAGTATCGAGCCTTGGCCAATGGCGTCAGAAGCTATCTCAGTTTTGCCGGCGTCTCTATTGAGCTTTGACTTAGCAAAAACCAAATCAAAATCAAAGTCCTTATCGATGTAAAACTCTTCAATCGTATCAAAAAATTCATCCTTATCCATATTCATAACTTTATTTATGAAATATGTGTTAATGGATTTGCTCATGGCAGTGTTTAGATTGACCTCGCCATATTTATTGCCGCCAGAGTTTTTGAATATATATGAGTCGACTGTCTCCTTACCTGTATCTGTGTAGCTTAGGTCCTGCTTTGACTTAAGTATCGCCATAGCACTAACGAGTTTAAATGTCGATCCCGGTTGATATAGGCCTTGCGCTGCTCTATTTAAGAGCTCGCCATTATTTGAGTTAACAAAGTCGTCCCAGTTTTGGTCAATGGTGGATGGATTAAAACCAGGGTTTGAGTGCATTGCAAGTATCTCTCCAGTTCTGTTGTCCATAACAATGACGGCGCCTTTTTCCTTAGCAAAGTTTTTCTCAATAAGCGCTTCCAAATTGTTATCTATAGATAAAACTAGTGACTTACCAGCTCTGTCATTAAATATCTTTCTGATATCCTTGAAGTAATCGTCCTTGTCAGTGCCCGTCAAAACGTCATTGAAGGTGCTTTCAAGACCTTGCTTACCATATTTTTTACTTGTGTAACCAATTACATGCGAGTATCTTTGTCCAAACGGATAAACCCTCGTCTTTTCTTCGCCCTTTACTTTTGTTTCGGCAAGGACCACGCCATTCCTATCGTAAATATTTCCTCTAATAACGTTCTCTTCGTCGACCCTATTCCTTCTATTGTAAGGATTGTTCTTAATGTCTTTCGCCAAGAATAATTGGAAATATGTCAAGTAGACTATAATCCCAAAGAAGGCCGCTAGAAATATTATTAAAGAAATTATAATTCTCTTATTCGTCCTATCCATCGACTTCACCTTCTATGCTTGAAAACTGCACCATGGCTAGTACTATGAAAGACGCGAGGATCGACGTTCCTCCATAGGCAACGAAGGGTAAGGTAACCCCTGTCAGTGGTATTAGCTTAAGTACGCCGCCTAAAATCAGTAGCGACTGAATTGAGAATAATACCGCCGAGTTGAAGCTCAGTGCTTTGTAGAATGTGTCGTTCGACTTTAGTGATATCTTAAACATTCTTGATATTAGCATAATGAATAGCATTATGATTGCGATGCCAACTAATGTACCCATCTCCTCGCATATAGCTGCGAAGATAAAGTCGCTTGTCGCAACGGGTATAGTCTTTGGCAGTCCTAGTCCGATGCCTGTTCCGACGAAACCGCCTGAACTGATGGCGAAGAGCGACTGTGTTATCTGTAAGCCTATGCCGTCCATGTAGTCCCATGGATTGATAAAGCTCAAGACCCTTATTCTTACGTGGCTAAATAAATAGTAGCTCACGACGCTCATCACAACTGCTAAAAGTAAATTAACATATTTTAAATATTTTTTCTTCTCGAAGACAAACTCGCTAAACATCATCATGCCGTAGATAATAACTGCTGAGCCAAGGTCCTTTTGCAAGAAGAAAAACATTATGAAGCTATATGAGATAAGCGTGAATATCTCTGGTCCAAACTTGATTGAGGCGTAGCGCTTATAATTTTTATAGTAAATCGCCTGCAAGAATATATAGAGTATCTTGATGAACTCACCCGGTTGAAACCTAATCTTGCCTATCCTTATCCAGTTTCTCGCCCCATACTTTGTCTTGCCAAAGACAAGCGTCATTATAAAGAGTATGTAGATGAGTGCCAAGACTATAAAAAACATCTTATCAAATTTATTTTTCATAGCCGTCATTATAAAGATGGCTAGATAAAAAACAACTATGCCTATGCTTATCCATATGATTTGCCTAAAGCCACTCGCCTCATCAAGCCTTAGTATTTCGAAGGCCCCTATTGAAAATAGCATCGAGACTATAAGGTTTAAGTAGCGGTCTGCCTTTGGTGATATCTTTATCAATAAGATATTTAGTAAATAGATAAGTACAAGTACGCCACTCGTATAATATATAAAATTTTTAGTTGGTTTCATGTCTTTGTAAAAGAAGAATAAACTTAGTTCAAGTATTACAAACATGAAAACCAAAAGTAAGGGTCTTGATATGTTTACTTTCTTTTTCATCTATATCTCCCTATTAACAAAAACAAATTTAATGTCATTAAGCTCAATGATGTCGCCGTCCTCTAAGATGACTTCGTCCTCAATCTTAGTGCCATTGACATAAGTGCCGTTCTTGCTGCCAAGATCACTTAAGTAGTATTCCCCGTCTTCCTCTTCAATTATAAAATGATTTTTTGACACAAAATTATAATCAAGCCTTATGTCTGAGTACCTATCGCGGCCGACGCTTAAGCTCTCTCTGATTGGATATATCTTGTCCTTCTCATCGTCATCGACGAGCATTAAGTAAGCGCCCTTCCTCGATACTTGAGTAGACTTAATGTCTTGAAAAATCATCTTCGCTATTTGAAAAACGAAGGCATATATAATTATGATGAATATATATTTTAATATCATAGACAGTATTGAAAAAAAGTCCACAGCTTTCACCTCACCTTTATTTTATCACAAATCAATAGTTTTTGCTATGGATATTGAAAAATATTTACTAATATGTTAGAATTAATTATAGAGGTGTATCATGAACGAGAAAGCTTATAATTATGCAATTAAATATTTGAAGAACATTAAGACGAAGAAGGATGTCTACGATTACTTAATCAGGAAAGGCTTCAGCGATGAAGAAACGAGTGAAGTCTGTGACTACATAGAAGAAGTAGGCCTTGTCGATGACGATTTATACGTAAAGTTTTTTGTAGAAGATAGTTTTCGTATCAAGAACAAAGGCGCGAGAAAGATAGTCTACGAGTTAAAACAAAGAGGCATCGATGACGATAAGATTGAAGAAGCAATTGAAGAAGCAAGTGATATGGAGTATGAGGCGCTTAAAGATGCTTACGAGAGAAAGCTCGAGGCGACTAAGAGCGAGACCGATCCATACAAGAGAAAGAACAAGATTATTCGCTTTTTAATAAGCAGAGGCTTTGACTACTCCGACATCAAGGACATAGTCGATCTATAATGAATAAGCTTTATTATATCTACATGCTTAGGTGCAAGGATGGCTCCATCTACACTGGCTACACTGATAATATTTATAAGCGCATAGAAAAACATAGGAGCGGCAAGGGCGCGAAGTACACAAGAGGCCGCGGCCCCTTTGAGCTGGTTCACTATGAGAGCTTCCTTACTAAAGAAGAAGCGATGCAAAGAGAGTCAGCGATTAAAAAGCTTACGAAAGAAGCAAAATTAAACTTAATAGCAGAAGACGCAAAAAAAGAGTAGGCAAATCTGTCTACTCTTGTATTTTTATATGATCTACTCTATTTACTTGTTTCGTCACTCTTAGCTTTTGTACTTACTCTGGTCTTCCTTGACTTTCTCCTCTTCGCCATCGACCCCATCGCTATAGCTACAAAGAGTGATGTAAATGCCGCCGTTAAGGACATGATGGCAAGCTTCATGTCAACGATTGACGCTTGCAATATGCTTCTCTTATTGCCCTTTAATAAAACTACTGCAGCAAATATTATTAAGCCTATAGTCGGTATATACTTAACAAACTTATACTTCATAAAGGCTATGTGCAAAAATAAAACTAAAACAGCAAAGACAAGTGCAACTATAAATAGAAGCGATGTCTCTGTCATATATGGTTTTACTTCTGTAAGTATTTTTTCTAAAATTGATTTTATAGTACCCATTACTTCACCTTCGCTATGATTACTAATTATACTACATATGAGGGCTATTTGCAAGCCTAATTATTTTATCTTCTTCGCGCCAAGCGAGATAAATTTTTCCTTCCACATATCACCGTATTGGCCAAGTGCCCACTCATTCATTATGATTTTTGAGTTTAAATCGATGGAGAAGATCTCATCCATAATCTCGTCTCTATATAAACTGTAAGCAGAGAGCGTCTTGTCCTTATATATCATGACCATGGACTTGTTTGGCGCACTAAAGGCGTCCTTAAGCTTAGGAAACTTCTCTTTCAATGTCTCGTAATTGAAGTAGAGCTCGTCGAAGCGCACAAGATTTTTATTTGGCTTCTTCATGACGTAGCTGTCCTTATATAGGCCCGGATACTTCATGTCGTAGTCCCTTTGCTTAAGTATCCAGTAGCCGTTGTTCCTTACTACTGTTAAGTTTCTCGCATCGTTTAAGCTGTTTTTAAACTCATCCATACTATAGGTCTTTGTATTATCTGTTTCTCCCTCATCTATAAGTTCACGGAGAGCGGCTTTATTGTCTTGGCTGTAATTATCTAAGAAATATATACCTATGTCGCCATTGTCCCTAAGCTTTGACTCTATCTCATATGAGAAATAGTCGTTGCCAACGAAGAGTATCTTTCTCATCCTATCAAGCTCTTTTTCGTTTTGCGCATCATATAGTACAAGCGATTCAAAAGTATTGACATGGTCATTAATAACTAAGAAGTCTTCTTGATAAATACCGTCCTTTTCAATTTTGGCGCACTCGATCCTTGCAAAGCCATCGCGTCTTGGCACGAGTAGGTAGTCAAGCTCATAAGCTTCGCCCTTGTAAGGCTGCATGTATATGGTCTTGTAAGTCGATGTGCCGTCTTTGTCTTCTCTAAAACCTAGTAAAAAGCCAATATTTTCATCTATGGCTTCGCTAGCACCTGCTTCAGTGCTATCTACAAGAGCAACTAACTCCTTCATATGCACTTCATCAAGGGCCTTGTCAGTCTTTGTAAGCGTGTAGAGGTACTTACCTAGCTTAATCATCATCTTGTCCCCGCTTATGATGAGGTCGTATCTGAAGCTATCATCTTCATATATGGAGTAAACATCTGCATCAAGGCCACCCATATCATTAAGCTCTATCTTGTAATTAAAGAATAGATAGTCCTTCAAAGATACTTTTCTATATTTAGTTTTGGCATCTTTGATGACATCGTTACCTATGATGTAGTCATCGTCACTGATGTAGATGTAGTCGTCTACCCTAAGCGCCGCGTCGACCTCTTTTTGCTTTTCCTCTACGTCCTTTATCTCTTTCACTTGCCAAACGCCATATAGGTCTGGGTTTGATATTGTATTTTTTGGCGCGCATGAAATGAGTAAGAATGATAATACTACTAGGCTTATCAAGCTAAGAATCTTTTTCATCTTTAATCTCCTTCGCTAGCCTTAGAATAAACTTAGTGCCTTCGCCCGGCTTTGACTCAACGCCTACGCTTCCCTTATGAAGCTCGACTATCTCCTTGACTATGGCAAGGCCAACGCCCGTATGTGATTTAGATTTTTTACCAGCATAAAACTTTTCGAAAATGTATTTGATTTCGTCTTCATCTATGCCGACACCTTCATCTATGACTTCTATAAAGAAATTATCCTTATCTTGATATAGATTTATGGTGATAAGACCATGCTCTTTATTGAACTTAACTGCATTATCAAGAAGGTTAATCATGACCTGCTTGATTCTGTTCTCATCGCCATAATAAATGTAGGAGGCGTCAGAGACGTTAAGCTCGATCCTTTCCTTGTTCTTCTCAATCTTTGGAAATACTTGCTTAGTAATGTTCTCAACGCAGATCTTTAAATCGAAATAATCTTTATTAAGTGAGATCTTTCCTGAGATAAGTCTTGAAAAATCAAGTAACTCTTCTAGTAACGAGCTAAGTCTTTCGCTCTCGCTAATCAAAATGTCATGAGCAAGCTCTGTCGTCTCTTCATCGAGGTCACCGTCTTTAAGCGTATATGCCCAGCCAGTTAATGATGTAAGCGGCGTTCTTAGCTCGTGAGAGATGTTTGCGATAAATTCATTCTTTAGCTCGTCATGCTTAATGATCTCATCTGATAGCGTGTTCATCGCGTTTGATAGCTCACCTATTTCATTTTTCAGATCAAGCTTGGACTTCTCCTTGTAGTTGCCCTTCGACATGCGATTTGCTATCCTTGTTAAGTACTTAATTGGATTTACAATAGAATCACTTATAAAATTAGAAATAATAATACATAAAAACAAGACTAAAAGGCTTATTGCCGCTATGATGATAGATAGTTTACTAGTAAAATCATCAACTTGCCCTAAACCGAAAAATAATCTTAAATAATATATAGGCTCCTCGTTATGCTTAACAGCCGTACTAACAGTTAGGACCCTCTCGCCGCTAGCCGAGTCACGTCCTATCCATGTCTCACTGCCATTGTTAATAAGAGAATCAATCTCTGGAACGGCCGTGTACTTATATCCTTCCGAGTCAAACAATACAGTACCGTCAATGTCCAAGATCTCAAGCCTTTGATCGATGTTGTTGTAGAAGAGGTTTGGATGCTGGTTAATCGCTTCCTTTATCTTGTCAGTGCTTGTAAAGCCATAAAACTTCTTGTCATAGTCCACATACATATCCAAAGTGTCCTTCGCATTCTTTATGGTTTGCTTATAGTAAAACCTCTTGAACATATATGAACTGAATATATTTATCAGCACAAGCGAGATAAAGACAAGCAAGATGAAGTTTTGCATCAAGCTCTTCTTCAAGCTATTCTTTGTACTCAAACGTAAATCCCTCTCCCCAAATAGTTTTTAAATGTTCAGGATTTGATGGATCCTTCTCTATCTTCTTTCTAAGTCTAGATATATTGACGTCGACAAGCTTAGTATCCATTAGGTAGTCATAGCCCCAAACTGTTTTGACTATGTCCTTTCTCTTCACAAGCGTATTTGCATTTTCAATTAGATACTTAATTATACCAAACTCAGTCGGTGTTAACTCAATTAAATTGCCATCAAGATAAAAATCTTTTAAGTTAAGATCAATTCTAAACTTGCCAAGAACGATTTCATTCTCTTCCCTCTTGTTGTCTGTGATAAGCCTTCTGCTGATGGACTTAATCCTTAGTATTAGCTCCTTCGGGTTGAATGGCTTTGACAAATAATCGTCGGCGCCCGATTCAAAGGCGTTTATCTTGTCAATGTCCTCGCTCTTTGCAGTCAGCATGATGATGGCCATGTGCGGATAAACTTCCCTAAGTATCTTAAGTAGTGTGACTCCATCCATCTTTTCAAGCATTATATCAAGGACTGCTATCTCAAAGCTTTGCATTTTGCACGCTTCAAGCGCCTCCTCAGCGCTCGGAAAGTCGCTGACAAGGTAGCCCTCCTTCTCTAAATTTATCTTAACAAACTTTCTTATAGCCGCTTCGTCTTCGACTAAAAGTACTCTGTAACTCATATAATCTACTCCATATCGATTAATTTATCTCTTGATAGAAGGAATAATTTTGCCCTCGCCTCTTTTTTGAATATCGCCCTCGCAGCCTCCATATACATGGCCATTTGTGTAGCATATATGCTCTTGGCGCTTTTCTCGTCAAGGCTAGTGAGCTTGTAGTCGATTATTAGGGCGTGATCCTCGTATACATCCACTCTATCAATAACTCCTGTGTATATTATATCATCTTTAGTAAAATAATACTCGAATTCTTTATATGTTTTGGCATTTGTAACTGTTTTGTAAAACTTTTCATAGTTTTTCGCGCATAGCATTAAGACTTCCCTTTGCTTTTCGCTAAGCTTATAGCAGTGGGCCGTCTCTCTTAAGACCTCGTCAAAGTCCTTGCCCTCATACGCTTCACAAAATCTGTGAGCCGCGGAACCAAGATTTTTATTATCACTACTAACTCCTTCGATAATGTCGCGCTCATCGTCATATACCTTGAATGTGTTTGCACCGAAGTCATATGCGTAGGCAGCACTCGATGGTAGCGGTGCATATGGGCTCTTCCACTTGATCTCTTCCCTCGTAATAAGGTCATCATCACTCACAGGAATTTCTTCTTCATCTATATCTAATTCTCTTTCATTAAAGTCAGGCTCTTCACTAATTGCATCGAGCTTATCTATATATGGAATAAAACCACTCTTGCCGCCAGTCTTATAAACGATGAGCTGCTCTTTCGCTCTCGTTAGCATTACATAGAGGTTCCTTATCTTTTCTTCTTCATATAGGTCCTTGTCAATCGCTTGCGCCTCTTTGAAATTCGAGTTAAGCTCTTTAAATCTTAAAAAGATCTTATCATCAGCAAGTCTTGCAAAAACAGTATCGGGCGATCTTTTAAAAGCCATTTGTGCGCAGATAATGACCTTCGCTTCAAGGCCCTTTGCCTTGTGTATGGTCATGATTCTCACTATGTCATCTCTTTCGCTGATGTATGACGGCTCTGCTGCGCCTTTCTCACGCAATTGAAGAAGCTTGTCTGCTAAGGCATCAAAATTCGTTTCGCCCATCTCGTAATAAGCGCTTATCCTATCTAAAAAGCTGCGGACATTAGTGTAGGCTCGGGCGCCTCTCTTCCTTATAAGTAGCTTCTCAATATAATGAGTCTCATCAAAGAAGACTTTTAAAACGTCATCAAGCCTTTGCTCGTTCTTCATTTGCACGTAATTTTCAAGCTCTTCCTTGTAATATTTAAAGCCATCTCTATCCTTCGCTAAAAATATTTCGTCGTCATCGATGGCATAAAAGTTTGATCTAAGCATTGCAATTAATGAAAGTTCGTCCTCATATCTAAGATAATGAATAAAGTTATATATGTCTTCCATTTCGTCGCGCTCGTTCAGCGCCTTGTTCGCCGTGTTATATACAGGCACCTTCGACCTCTTTAGCGCCTTTTCTATGGCAGATGAGTCTCTATTGGCACGCACCAAGATAACTATGTCGCCAAAGTGAGTGCCTTGCGCATGCAAATCTATAATCTTGTTGGCAATGGCAGACCCTTCTAAATCTCTATCGTTTTTCTCGATGTATTTGATGACCTTTACTTCACTATTATTAATATCTCCCTTAAAAATTAAATCTTCGTAGTCATGTATCTCGTCAGCAAAAAGTTTATTCACGCTTGAAATAATTTTTTCGCCAGTCCTATAATTTTCGTTCATGCTTATGGCTGTGGATCTAGAATCATTTAAGAAGTCTTCCTTAACTGATTGATATAGACTCACGTCCGCGCCTCTAAACGCGTAGATGGACTGCTTAAAGTCACCAACGACAAAGAGCCTGTCTCCGCCAAGCGCCTCGTTAAGTAGATAGTATATTTCCTTTTGTATTGGCGATGTATCTTGAAACTCATCGACCATGATGTAACTAAGCTTATTTTGAAGCGCCTCGCGTACTTCATCGCGCTTAAGAAGGTCTCTAAAAAGAATCTCTAAATCATTAAAATCAAGTGCCGCCTCTTTCTCCTTAAAGTTCTTGTACTTATTGTGAGCACTTTCTAATAGAGTAAAGAAGTCTTCGTATCGGCTAAGCATAGTGACTTCAAGCGCTTTAAGTACATAAGAAGCACTTTCTATGATGGCATCGTAATACTCTTTCTTTTTTGCGTTTACACCAATATTATAAGCAAAGTCATTAAGCAGATTTAAGTCAAGCTGCTCTATAGGCATCTCGCTTAAAGCGTCTATTGCGTCTTTATGTTTATCGATAACGCCATATAGCTTTGAATTTTCTTTTAAATCGTCCCTCACTTCATTAACTGCCTCAGTCATCTTGCTAAGAGCAGTTCTTATACTATCTTCGTCATATATACTAGCTACGTAGCCCATTGTATTTGCACTCAGCTTAGATATATCCATTCCCCTAGTCTTATTGATTATGCTCTTAAAGCTATTAATAAATTTATCGTCGTAGTTCTTATCAAGTGCCTTGAATAGCTCTTCGTAATTTTTTTCATCAAGCGCCTCTCTCACTGCTCTATCAAGTAGCTCATCCGCTTCATCCTCTTCAATGACTTTCGCGCGCGGATCGATATTTGCAAGTAAAGGAAAGGCCTTTAGCATCTTGAAGGCAAATTGATGAACGGTCGAAACGTTTGCTGAGGGCATATTATTGTAGTAACTCTTGAAGCTCTCGTCAGTCTTTGCTCTTTCGTATATAAGCTTAGCTACCCTCTCCTTAAGCTCGTTACTTGCCTTCTTTGTAAATGTGATGGCAACTATCGATGAAAGCACTTCGTCAGGCCTTATGCGTGAAAAGTCTCCCTTGTCTAGGATATTTACAAATCTATTGACAAGGACAGTGGTCTTACCAGTGCCGGCCGAGGCGTCGAGCAAAACGTTTTTATCTATTGTATCTACGGCTAATTGCTGCTTTTCATTTAAGTTCATTACTCTCTCCCCTTCTTGCACATGCATCTATAATCACAAAAGGCTAGGCATTTTTCTTTACTTGCCTCGTCAATAATATTAAAGCTATAAGTCTTAAGCTTTTCAATTAAAGACCTTATCTCCTCTTCACATACATCGGCATCAGTCTTTTTAATATCAAGCTTGCCATCAAGCTTAGTCATAGTAATGAAGGCCGCATCAATGTCTACGCCACTATGTTTATAGTAGAGGGCATAGGCCGATAGCTGTAGACTATCTTTGTTGATGTAATTGCTCTTTTTGTAGTCAAAGACAAGGAGCTTACCAGACAAAGTATCCTCGTCGACCCTATCGATCTTGCCCTTAATCTTATGACCATCTACGTCTATAGTGATCATCTTTTCTACTTCTTTTAAGATGTAATTTGAATTTTTCATTCGCTCTTCGTCAAAGACGATAAAGTCCTTGATATAGCTCTCGATATTTTCAAGTTCAAAGCCATAAACATCGGCGTATTCATTAGTTTTTTTAATCATGTCCATGGTCCTCACTAAAAGAGCCTCGTCATAGATGACCTTTTTCCCGATAAAGTTTCTGTAGTAAAGCTCCAAAACCTTATGCATGTAAGTCCCGATGTTTCTCGCCTTCATATCGACATCGGCAGGCTCTATGCCATAGATATAGCCAAGGAGCGCCGCATATGGACAGGTCTTGAAAGTCTCTAAGAACGATACAGTTAATTTATTTTTCACGAAATCATCCACCACGCTCATGGCTGAGTAACTCTCGAGCTTGCCATTATACTTCGAGATGACGCCCTCTGCCCTAAGCTTATTGATTTCGTCGTAGTTAATGAACTTCGCTGGGCCAATATTTTTGTAAGCGCTAATGAATTTCTTTTGTTCATCGCTCGCCGCATGTGAGGCACTCTTCTCGATAGCTCCAAGGCTCTTCACATTTCTCCACTCGTCAATATGAAACTCATTAAAGAAGGATGAGGCGCCTTGATCCGCGTCCGCACTCGTTCTTGCCGAGTAAGTCATGGTAATCTTTTCATCAGCTGCTTTAAAAAGTTTTTTCATGAGGTTCTTAGATAGCCTCGACATCTTTTCTTTCTTGTCAAAGCCAGTCTCTGCGTAAATATTGTCAAGCAAAAAGTTTTCGCTCATGCTCTTTGGAAAGCTATCCATGTTCATGCCAATTATGTAGATTAGTTTATAGTGCCTTAGCGTATCAAAGTCAGCTGAGTATATGGATACTCCAAAAGGAAGTCTGTCCTTTTCTCTATAAACTTCATATTTAAAAGCTAATTTGAGTAGCTCGATCCACTTCTCTTTGCTAATGGCCTTGCCATAGATATCTTCGATTGCGATGATTATTTTTTTAAACTTATCTAAGAGCATTTCATCACTCGTGTATTTATTAATTAGTTCAAAAATCGATTCTCCCGTCATATGGCATTCGCTCGCAGCAATATCGGCAAATAATTTATCTTGCCAAACTAGGTCCCTTAAGTGAAATACACTGTTCTTGTTCACGGGTATCTCATAGGCGCCTAGCATATCTGTTAAAGCCCTCTCCTCTGATTTATCCATAATGTAGATAAGAGCATCAGCATAAGCGTAGCCGTCCTTCAATACCTTTTCCTTAATATCAGTTAAGGCATAGTCAAGCTCGGCCTCGATTGAGTCCGTGCGCACAAAACTTATTCCAGCTGTGTGGGTAATTTCTTCATTAAATAAATTTTTCGATATTTTTTCAAAATGACTGTCGCTTTCATCATCAAGATAAAATTCATTTGCATTTTCTTTTAAGTAAGTGACTAGCTCTTCTGAAGCAAAATCCTCTTCAATGAAAATTTTTACATCTCTTTCAAAGCTCTTTGCCATCTCAATTAAATGGACTAGCCTATTACTCATCTCGTTAAAGCCGATAAAGTATATAGCGTCCGCTTCTTTTATTTTTAAGTCATCAAGCTCAAGCCCATCATTCATGCCAAGGTAGCCGCCTTTCTTAAGAAGCGCTTCGTAGTCCTCGTAAATCTTCTTGTATTCGCCGCCCTTCTCTAATAAGTCAATATCATTAGCACTTGCGTCCTTAATCGCTTCGAAGATTAAATCCATATACGATGGATAGTTTAAAAACGGCATCTCGCCCTTGTTCATCTCAATCACTTGCTTAATGATAAGGCGCATACTAAAATCGGATAGAAATTTGTAATTGCCCTTTGCTTCTCTTAGATAAAAGTCGTCTATACTCAAAACGCTCGTATTCACAAGCATACCAAGCCTTTTTAATCCCTCTTGTACAATGAAGTCTTTATACTCAGTATTTTTTGTGATAATGAGAGTTTTGCCGCCCTCATCCATTTCCATCATGCTAAATAAATTCCTCGCATCTCTTTTTGTTCTGTATAGTGATATCATTTGAACAAGACCTCCCTCACCTTATCATAAGTGCTCCAGCTATTCGCATAGAATTCTTTATTCGATAAATAACTAAAGAAACCTTCTAGCTCTGGAAAATCGATTTTGTATGAGTACAAAAGCTGATTGTTAATTATATGCGCGAGCCTTGCATTAAGCGCCGCATCGCCATACTTCCTGTCACCTACAATCGGGTGCTTAAGCGTTTTTAGATGAAAACGTATTTGATGAGTCTTGCCAGTTAGTAAAAGCACCTCGAGCTCAGTAAAATTATTTTTCATCTCTATGGTCTTAAAGTGCGTGATCATCTCAGCGCCATCATCAGAGAGCTTCATCATATTCTTTTTCTCGTTCTTCTCGTAATTCACTTCAAAACTTTCGTCCACATCAAAATTCCCTTTGACTATAGTTTTGTAATACTTATTAATCTTTCTATCTTTAATAAGCTTAGTCATCTCTTTAAGTGCTTCGTAGTTTTTGCAGCCAATCAAAAGACCCTTAGTGTTCCTGTCAAGCCTATTGGCAAGAGCGGGCCTAAAAGTATTTTCATTACGAGGAGAGAATTCTTTTTTGTCGATGAGATACTTTAGGAAGCTATCGACAACATTCTTCTCAAAGCCATCCTTAGTCGCGTGGCTTAATACACCCTCATCTTTATCGATGATGGCGATGTTTTCATCCTCATAAACTATATTCAAGTCAATGATGTTTGGGTTAAACTTCTTTGGCGCCTCGCTGAATTTCTCGAAAGTCTCGTCTGAGAAAAATACTTTTATCACGTCACCTGTCATGACCCTCTCGTCACCGCTCGCCTTTTTTCCGTTCAAAACTATATTTTTCTTCCTAAGCATCTTCATGAGGAAGGACTTTGTCGCGTTTGGAAAAAATTTCACAAGGAAGCGATCTAGTCTTTGATCATTATCATTTTCATTAATTTTTATCTCTTTCATCATTTTCACCTTTTATTTTGCTATAATATATGATATAATTATAATACAAAGTATAAAAAAAAGAAAGTTTAATAATAAGAGGTGTAATAATGAATTTTTGGGAAAAATTTAAAGACTTTTTGTATAACTCGATTGATTACATAATTATGCTCATAGTAATCATAGCTGTTGTATGTATAATCAGCTGGAGACTTGACATCTTGTTCGTGAACAACGGTGCTAACTCTACTCTAACAAAGAACATTGAGAATAATAATGACGATAAAAAGGTCGTTGAAAATATAGACGGTGATCAAAACAATGAAGCGAGCAACGAAGACAATGGCGAAAAGCTTCCAGAAACAGCAGGAAATACTGAAGGATCAGATCAAGAAGCGCCTGTAGAAACAGCAGGAGATGCAAATGCAGATGAAGAAGCTCCTAAAGAGACTGCAGGAGATGCAAACGAAGAAAAGCCGACTGAGGAAAAGCCACAAGAAGAAAAACCAGCTGAAACAGGTGGAACTATCGAAGTTAATATACCTGCTAAGTCCTTGCCAGGTGAGATAGGTAAGATACTTGAGCAACAAGGCGTTGTATCAAGTGCAACAGACTTCGTTAACAAATGCGTTGAGCTAAAGCTTGACACAAAACTTAAATCAGGTAAATTCACTTTTAATAAGGGAGCAAGCCTTGATGATGTCGTTAAGATTATAGCACAAGTTAAGAAATAAGATAAAAGCCAGAGTTTAGTCTCTGGCTTTCTTAGTGTATTATTTTTTGAGTGACTCGCGTATCTTTTGCCGAGTCATCTTTTTTATCTCTGTGATAATGGCCTCGCTTGATAAAAACTCATCTACTTTAGCTTTGTCGGTGAAGTATAGCTCACAAAGTAGCCACGCCGCCGCCATATTGACATAGTAAGCGTCTAGGCTTATACTCTTAAGCGCATCAAGAATTTTTTCTATATGAGCCTTGTCATTAAATTTTTTATTCATAATGACTAGACCAAGGCGAATAGTGTATTCATCAGAGCTATGCACATAGCTTAGCGCCTTTTGAAAAGCTTTGTCAATATGTGCTTCATCAATAATTATTTCACCTGCAATTAAGTCCGTCACTTCCCAGCTATCGATGTACGGAAGAAACTCATCAAGCGCGTTCATAGCCGCATCAAAGCTCTCACTCATCTTAAAGATGCAAAGAGCATATAAAAGCTTTTCCTCTCTATAATAAAATTTCGCTCCATTAAATATTTCAAGATTTGAATTTTTAATAATTTCACGAGCTAAGCGCCTTAAGTCACCCATACGCACACCGATGATAGTATCTTTCTCAATAGTCGGAACAAGTTTAGCTATAAAGTTCTTGTACTTTTCATCTGCATTTGCATTTAGTTCACGAACTACGTCTTTATAAGTCATCGTTTTACGCCTTCGCCTTGCAAGTTAACTCTTTCACGCAAATTTTAAAAACGCGCGTCCTAGGTATAGCGGCCCTTGCATAGACAAATTTTTCGCTCGGTATATGATACTTTTGCACTAAAACTTCAAGTGCCGCCTCTTTATCATCATAATCATGAAGCTCATACACCTCGCCCCTACCTATGATGGATTCGTAATTCATAGTGCAGTAGCCGCGCTCCTTATCCATGATAAGATTGTGATTAGTGCTCATTTGGAAGCTCACAGCCGCCCCATCCTTAAGATAATCATACTTCTTTCCTTCAGTCGCGCCGTGAATGTATAAAGTAATTTCTCCAGCATTTTCACTAACGCCAAAGTTCACAGCCAAGATGTATGGGTAGGTTTCATCATTAAATGCAAGCACTACATCGTCGCAGTCCTTCATTATCCTAAGTATTTCATTTATATCGTTTACTTCTCTATCTTTTCTTCTCATATATCCTCCTTAAGCTATATCAATGGCTAGGACAGCCTCAGCGCCCGATGGCACTTCTTTAATAATTTTGCCGCCATCAAAATAACATGCGCCGCCCTTAGATATATACGGCTCGTCAAAGTCATAGCAAACCGAGTTCACATACAAGACAGGCGCCTTTAGTTTAGCCGCTTGTTTTGCGTACTCAAACTTTTCTTCTTCATTCCAAACGCGCGGTTCGAAGTCCGTGTAAACCGGCCAAAGCACTAGATCCTTCTCAATGGCTCCCGTCTCTTCTATGAGCTCTTCGTGCCAAAAGTCGCCGCATATGCCGACAAGAACCCTTTTACCTTCAAAGTCAAAAGTGTGAAAGCCATCGCCCTCCTTGTAGTGAGCGTCCGCTATTGGCTCCTTCCAGCCATCAGATACGCGTCTAAAGACATCAATTACTTCGCCAGCCTTGTCAATGGTGATCTGCGACGAGTAAAGAGCTTCATGCAATTTTTCTATCATACCAAAGCTCACCGCAATAGAATTTTCCCTCGCAGCAAGTTTTATTTCCTTAATAATATCATCGTCTAAATCTATGCCGATGGCCTTGTCCTTTTCGTAGTCCCAAGACAGAGCCTCAAAGCCATGTAGGAACGACTCACCAAAGACAAGTAGGTCCGACTTGTGAGCGTATTCGCGCATTGATTTTATAATAATCTTTTTGTTGCCTTCAAGGTCCTTAGTCTTAAAGGCTAAAGACATGAGATTGATCTTCATACTATGACCCCCTTTTATTAATTATATCATAAATGGCATAAAAAATTCGTGAGACTTGCCCACGAATTTTTTTCAAATTAAATTCCTACGAATATATTAACTATAGCATCTATCTTAGCAAGTACTTCGCCCTTTTTCTTCTCTCTTAATCCGCCGCGTCTTGATGTTGGAGGAAGTATACTGTCAAGCTCATCGCCAGCGTAATCAACGTATCCCTTGGCGATGGATTTCTCTATAAAACGTTTTGCGCCATCGTTAAGCTTTTCATTGCTTATTAACTCATCAACGTTTTTTTCTTTTTCTTTTCTAGCAAATTCGTAAAAGCTTTCGACTATATCGTCATTAGTCTTTAGCTCAGATAGTCTTGTTGAATTAATATAGCTCATGATAAGCTCTTCCTTAGCTCTAGTACCAAGACTTGATCTAATAGCTCTTTTAACCTCGGCTTTAATGACTTCTATATCATCGTGCTCTTTGTACTTTTCAAGTATAAGCTTAAGAATGTAATCAAGATTGATCTCATCAGTCTTTAGTAAATCGATTTGAAACTCAACGTCAGAGAAGTCAATATCGGTTTTTTGTGCATCATCATAATTTCTTCTCTTAGTAATATTCTCTCTAATATCAACATATACGCTCTTCATGTCCTGCATAAGTCTTTCGGAAATAATCTTATCAACATTTTGAAACTCATCAAAGTTTCTCAAGATGTTCTCGGACTTAAGCAGCTCGCCAAACAATTGAACAAATTCTTTTTTATCTGCGTCAAGCTCTATCTCAGTTGGTTCAGGGAATTTTTGAACAAGCTCATTAGATATTTCGATGTAGCCTTTAATCACCTTACCACTATCTTTATCTTTAAATCCATTCATATAGTCCTCAAAACTATTTTCTAAGATAATGTTTACGCTGTTCTCATCGCCAAAAGTTTTGATGGCGTCCTCAGTCGCTTTCTCTAAATCCCTAAAGCAAACGATATTACCAAAGGCTTTTACTTTATTTAATATACGATTAGTCCTTGAGAATGCTTGAATAAGTCCGTGATACCTAAGATTTTTATCAACAAAAAGTGTATTAAGTGTAGGTGCGTCAAAACCTGTTAAGAACATGCCGACAACGATAAGCAAATCAACTTCCTTATCCTTAACCCTTCTTGATAAGTCTTTATAATAGTTTTGGAACTCGCCCGCTTCAGTTGAGTAATTAGTTCCGAAGCTTTTGTTATAGTCAGCAATTATCCTGTCCAAAAACTCCTTCGCACTCGAGTTCATTGCACTTGGATTGAAATTTTCATCAGCTATTTCCCCGATGGATGCTTGTTCTTCATTAGCTTGAAAGCTAAATATACTAGCGACCTTTAATTTTTTATCCTCAGGCAAATCCATTTGCTGCTTTTCAAACTCTTCGTAATATAATTTCGCTGCTTCAACGCTTTGTACCGCAAACATCGCGTTAAAACCATTGAGCCTTTTCTCTTTTCTTTCGTAACAAACGTTTCTATGAGTTTTTGTGTCATATATATTCAAAATGTACTTAGTGATTTCTGATATTCTCTCAGGATGAAGAAGCATTTTATTTTCATACTTCTTAAGCTCTTTCTCGTCACTTTCTTTTTCGGCCTCTTTGAACTTGCTCTTAATATTGTTGTAGTCAACCTTAAATTTTAAAACTTTTCCATCGCGAATCGCGTCAGTAATTACATACGAGTGCAGCTGAGCACCAAATATCGACGATGTTGTCTCACCACTTAATGAGTTTTCAGCAAATATCGGCGTGCCAGTAAAACCAAATTGGTAGTACTTTTTAAAGCTCCTGCGAATATTTTTTTGCGCATCGCCAAATTGTGAGCGGTGGCACTCGTCATATATAAGTACGCACTCTTTGTCATAAATCTCATGTTCAGGATAATTTTTAACAAATTCATTAAGCTTTTGAATGGTAGTAACCACTATCCTGTTATCATACTTCTCGATGGACTTCTTTAGCTCTTTAGTATCCTTGCTGCCATTGACAGAGTCCTCTTGAAATTTTTTATACTCATTCATTGTTTGATAGTCCAAATCTTTTCTATCAACAACGAAGAAAACTTTATCGATGAAGTCCAAGTCAGTCGCAAGTCTAGCCGTTTTAAATGAAGTTAGCGTCTTACCTGAGCCAGTTGTGTGCCAGATAAAGCCACCAGCCGCAGCTGAGCCATAGCTTTTACTTTCATGAGATGATTTAATCTTCCAAAGAATCCTCTCAGTCGCCGCGATTTGATATGGCCTCATAATCATAAGAGTGTTTTGCGAGTTAAATACACAGTACTTAGTTAAAACCTCTAAGATAACCCTCTTCTCGAAGAAAGTCTTAGTGAAATCAACGAGGTCGTGGATGGCCTTGTTCTTGGCATCAGCCCACTCGCAAGTGAACTCGTAATTATTTTTGTTTCTCTCAAGAGTATTTGCAAAATATCTAGTATAAGTACCATTAGATATGACAAAAATTTGTACAAACTTATATAAAGAGCTGTCAGCGTTAAAGCTTTCTTTAGAATACTTATGTATTTGATCAAAAGCTTCATGCATACTTACACCGCGCTTCTTAAGCTCGATATGAACTAGAGGTAAACCATTGACAAGTATAGTAACGTCATACCTGTTCTTATGCCTACCATCAACACTATATTGATTCATCACTTGCATATAATTATTATGAATATTTTTCTTATCAATGATTTTAATATTTTTTAAATCTCCGTTATCAAATTTAAAGTCATAGATATAATTTTCTTGAATCTTTCTAGTTTTTTCTACAATACCATCATTAGGCGCATCAAGATACTCAGTGAGAAAGCGTCTCCACTCATCATCAGTAAATAAAACCCTATTTAATTTTTCAATCTTGTCTCTTAAATTCCCGTAAAGGTCTTCATTAGAGCTTGCCTTGAATCTTTCATAGCCTTGTGAAATTAAATTTTCAATCAGCTCCCTCTCAAGATCTGCCTCGCTTTGGTATGCCTTGTCATGAGCCGAACTTTCTTTTTCATACTTAGCTAGTATGATGCCGCCCGTCATCTCGGCAATGGCAGACGAGCCATAGTTTTTTAATTCTTCGCTCATAAAATCACCTCATTTATTTTTCAAATGTCAATAGTTTTTCCCTGTAATACTCATATTGTTTTTCACGTAATTCAATCTCGCGCCTTAAGCCCTCAGTAGTAGACTGGCTTAGTGCCTCAAACTTATCAAGATTGGATACAATATATTCTTGAATAGCTTTAGGTGGAATAAGTATTTTAATTTTTTCCATATCCTTAGTTGATAGTTCAATAACTTTAACGCCTCTTGCCAACTTATTCTTTTGTCTTATGAAATAATTTGCTCCATTAAATACATGTGATAAATACTTTGGATTTTCATTATGTCTAAATATAGCTGCATGGCCACCAGTTACAACACTTTCACTACCTAAATAAGCTACAGTTTTCATTACGTCTTCAATATTTTCAGATGTTTTTGCAATTACTAAATCGCCAGTATAAACTTTTTTAAGCTTCTCTGCATTTTGCACAGTTACTTTCACAATTGGGTTTCTTACACACAAATTATATTTAGTATATATATGTCCATAATGGATTGCTCCAACATTACCTTTTTCGTTAAATATACTCTTAGGCATTCCTTTACCATTTTCAAACGTGCCTATCTTACCTAATGATTTATATCTAAGTTCAAAAACATTTACTCCAACTAAAGCTCCGCTTGTGTCAATAAACCGATATATTCTTTACTTAATAGGTGGTACCCCCCCCCCACTAGTACATTCAGTGTCAAAAGTTAAGAGTTTTTCTCGGTAATATTCATATTGCTTTTCTCTTTTTTCAATCTCATCAGGAAGTAGTCCACTTACATTTTTAATAAGTTCATCAAACTTGTCTAAAATTTCTACAATTTGATTTTGTACATAAATATTTGGTAGTGGCACTTTATAATTATCAGTAACTCCTGTTGAAATTTGTGGTAATTTCCCGCTTATTGCATTGTCTCTAAAATATTTCAAATTATTTTTTAACACATAATATAAATATTTAATGTTTAACTTATTCTCATCTAAACTTGAATAAGACCACATTTCATTTTTATGAGTAAAAGCCTCATTATAATATTCAAAGTCAATATTACCTCTAGACTTAACAATGACGCTTTGCTTATTAATAACATTTTCTTCTCCAACTTCATCTTTATTAAGCATTGCGCTTGTATTGCCCCCAGCAAATACTTTTACGCTTGAAGAATCATTATTTAGCTCATTCATTTCTTTAGCAGTTATCTTAATCCCTCTTTGTCTTAGACATATGTCAGATATTTTTTCATAAGATAAATACCTTGTATTATCAGATTTATAATAGTTAATTATTGCTTTATTTAAGTACTCTTCACTCAATAATTTATCTCTATAATACTCATATTGTCTATTTCTTGACTGTAATTCTGACTGTAATTCTGACTGTAATTCTGTAACATAATTTGTGAATTTGTCAAGTGTTTTTGCAATTTTTTCTTGAATTTTTAATGAAGGTATTGGTAGTTCTAATGTTTTCAGTTCACTCGCATTTAATGCCGGTATACCATTATAAGTACATAGATTATGAATATAGCTTTGCCTATTTAATAATAAATGATACAAAAATCTAAAATTCAAGTTAGTTTTATCTTTAATAGTTACTGAATAATTTAAATTGCCTCTATAATATTTTCCATCTTGATAAGTGATTGAGCCAACTCCTGCACCTCTTGATGTAATGCCGATTGGATCATCTTCAGTATTCCATGTATTTACATAGCCTAATGGTTCTTTACCACTATTAATAACTGGATAGTCACCTTTATTTTTAGCAATAAATGCTTTACTTATAGTTTTACCTGTCTTTATCTCACAAACATCCCCAAGCTTTTTCCATTCAACTTTTTCATTTTTTAGCATTTCATCTATTTTACTCATCTTTACAACCCTTTTCTGCAATTTGATTTATATTTTTTATCTCATCTAAATAATCTCTCTCAACTTGTGTTAAGGTTTTATTTTTATACTTGATATATTCCATTTTAACTTTCTTCTCCATTTGACTTCTTGATATCTTTCCCTTATCTGGAAGTAAATCTTCGCCGTTTACTTTCAATATATCATAAGTATAGTCAATCCAATCATTCATAGTCATAGGAATCTCTTTCTTTGCTCTTACCTCAGCAAAATCTAAATAACCCGACACTAAAAGGTTCAACTTGCTTAGCTCATCTTCTTTTAAATAGTTTTTTGCAATCTTTGCTTCACTTAGAGTTGGTAGTTCTCCTTTAAAGTTAGTAAGACCCATAAAAACTTTTTCTGAATCTACTCTTTCAACAATCATCTCACTTGCTGTACTTTGATGTACCGCATAGTGCATCATATTTTGAATAGTAGCAAAAAACCACTTTGCCTCATCTTTATGTGCATCATAATCTATGCTTGTTGCGAATATATCAAGAATTTGTCTATAGAAAACTTTTTCAGATGATCTAATATCTCTAATTCTTTCAAGAAGTTCTTTAAAATATTTTCCACCACCAAAGTTTTTGAGCTTATCGTCATCCATAGCAAAACCTTTTATCATATACTCTTTTAGTACTGTTGTCGCATATTGCCTAAATTGTATACCACGAACCGACCTTACTCTATAACCAATTGCTAAAATCATATCTAATGAATAGTAAGCCACCTCATGTTTTTGTGTTTTATCACTCATAGCCCCATGTTGAGTGGTAGTCAACTTATAGTTGACTACCACTTTTTCATCTAATTCACCATCATTAAAAATGTTATTTATGTGTTTACTAATATTTTGTTTAGTAGTTTGAAAAAGTTCAGCAATTTCATTTTGATTTAGCCATACGGTTCCATCATCATATTTTAAATTGATTTTAGATTTACCATCTTCGGTATTATATATTATAATTTGATTATTCATCTTCAAGCTCCTTCACTATCGCATCTATCGAAGCTCTTAGCTCATCTATCTTTTTAACGGTCTCTTCTATCTCTTTATTAAGTACTTTTATATCGATTTTCTCTCTAGTGTCTTCTTTTTCAACGTAAGTTGAAACTGACAGGTTATAGTCGTTCTCTTCCACTTCCTTAACATCAACGTATCTAGAGAAGTATTCTACTTCTTTTCTAGCTACAAACTCGTTTAAAATATTGTCAATATTTTTATCTTCCAAAATATTATTATTTGTTTCTTTTTTAAACTCTTTTGAAGCGTCTATAAATAAAATTTTGTTCTCCGTCTTATTCTTCGCCATAACTAAAACACAAGTGGCGATGGATGTGCCAAAGAATAAGTTTTCTGGCAGCTGTATAACGCAGTCTATGAAGTTATTGTCAACTAAATACTTACGGATTGTTTTTTCGGCGCCTTTACGATAAAAAATGCCTGGGAAACAGACTATGGCTGCTCTACCCTTACTTGAAAGGTAGCTAAGTGCGTGCATGATGAAGGCGTAGTCGGCATATGACTTAGGAGCGAGCTTGCCTGCTGGTGCAAAACGTACATCATTAATCAGGGTTGGATCTTTATCGCCTATCCACTTTATTGAGTATGGCGGATTTGAGACTATGGCATCAAATGGCTTCTCATCGTTATGAAGCGGATTTAATAAGGTATCACCTCTTTTGATAGAAAAGTTATTGTAATTAACATTGTGCAAAAACATATTCATACGGCAAAGGTTAAAGTTTGTCATGTTTATCTCTTGTCCGAAGAAGCCTTCGTCTATGATATGTGCATCAAACTGCTTTTTCATTTGTAAAAGTAGACTCCCACTGCCGCATGTAGGATCGTATACCTTGTTAATGGCTGTCTTGCCTTGCATAACAAGTCTTGCGAGTAATTTTGAAACTGTTTGTGGCGTGAAAAATTCTCCACCTGATTTTCCTGCATTACTTGCATAATTCGAGATTAAATAAAGGTAGGCATCACCGAAAGCATCTATATCGTTATCTTCAAAGCGACCAAAGTTTATGCTGGCTATACCATTTAATATGTCTCTAAGCCTTTTATTCTTTTCGGCAACTGTCGCACCAAGTTTATTGCTTGTAGTGTCAACATCTTCAAAAAGTCCTTTTATATCATCTTCTGACCTAAAACCAATGGCACTTGCTTCTATGGCTTTAAAAATATTAGCAAGGTCTGTGTTAAGGTCTTCATTAGTGCCCGCATCTTTAACGACATTTTCAAATAATTGGCTTGGCAATATAAAGAAGCCTTTGTCCTCAACTGTATTTGGTCTAAAATACTTTTCTGCCTCTTCGTCACTTATCTGAGCGTAATCAAAGTCTGGGTCGCCTGCTTCGTGCTCTGCCACGTTAAAAAATTCTGTGATATTCTCTGATATAAAGCGGTAAAAAAGTATGCCTAGTATGTATTGTTTAAAGTCCCAGCCATCGACAGCGCCGCGCACATCGTCTGCGATGGACCAGATCTTCCTATAGAGCTCAGCTCTTTGAGCTGTCTCGTTATTCTCTCTAATCTCTGCCATAATACACTCCTTAAAATTTGTTATATACATTAATTATATCACATATAGAAAATTTTTACATGAAAAATCTGCCCCATTAGAAGCAGATAAAAAATTTATTTATTTAAATTGTTTTTTCTTCATCAATTGCCTTAAGCCTTTGAAGCCACTTTTTTATATGACCGTTCTTAAATAAATTTTCAAGCACGCCGTCACTAAACCTTTCTGCCCTAACGGCAGCAAGTAAAATTGAAAATACACAAGAGCCATCCAAGGTATTAGGATCTACTTCAAAAACTGATTTAGTGTTTAGGTCAATGCCATTTGCATTAATAATATCGCGATAGTTTTTTGGGCTTACTTCTTTACTCTCTTTTAAAAATTTATATACATCATCTACAAAGTCATCTACCATAGAAGTGTAATCAACATATGGCATATATCCAGGCTCTTCAACACACTTGCAAATCATGTCATCATCTATCTTGTCAATGTATTTAGTTAATGATTCATACATAATAAGTCTCCTTTAAATTTTTTTATTTAGAATTAATGACCACTATATTTATCTAGCCATGTTTTCCATTCTTGCTCATCTATTTTTTGAGATTCTACTTTTTTTCTAATTTCTTTAGCTTCATCCACCATTTGTTTTAATTGTTCAGAATAGTCTGATCTATTAGGATTTCTTACTGTTTTCATTTTTAATCTCATATAAGCCTTTCTATATTCTTTTGTAAATATATCAGTCTTCTCTTTCTTTGCTCTTTTTAACAGTGGACCTATCTGTTTACATGTTTTAGACTGATATTTATGATATGGATAGTCACAATATAATGTATCTGACCTGTTTTTAGGAACAAAATAGTTTTTGCATATCTCACATTTCTTAACTATAGTGTCCGTTTCAATTATATGTGCTAATTCAAATAAAAGAAGTGAAGCTGAGTTTTGTATTGTATAAATCGAGGCAAATTTTCCTTCTATATTCATTATTTTATAATCTATTTTTTGAATATTAAAATTTTCTCCATAGAATGAAAGAAGCATATCTACATAATTATCTTTTTTTTCTTGCTCTATGCAACTATCATCATTAAATATTCTATTAAAACAAATCTTAAATATAGCATAATTTGTTGCAAAAACATAGTAAGCATAATCTATCGCATTGCCAACTGTATCAATGCTAAATTTTTTTGTTTGAGAATTTTCTAAGATATATGTTTTTATTTGATCATTTTTAGCTTCTTTATTAATCGCAAAAAAATATTTATCTAATTCTTCCTTACTTTTATCTACTAGCTCATATATAGCTTGGAACAACTCTGTAGCAAACATAATCGATATAACCAATCCAAATTTTCTTTCGGTTTCAATTCTAATACAATCTATAGCATCTGCGAAAATATCTTTAGAAAACTTTTCATTTCTATGTGTATAAGAATAAATAATTTCTCTTAAATCAGCAGGCCTAAGCCTAGCATACTCACAAGCAAGTGCACCTATTTTATACTCAGTAAGTCCCTTTTGAAATACATTATTCTTTTTACCATCATAATAAACATAAAGACCAATTTCCATATCTTATCTCCTTTAAACGCTTTAATTCAACTTAAATTTCGCATAATTTATTTCTTCCAATATATCATTTCTATACATTTCATTTGTTACGCTTAAGGCTCTATACTCCAATACATTCAGAAGTTCCTTACTTTGAGTTTGTTCTATAAGTTCCTCAAATACTTCACTTGTCCAAAATAATACCTCATCGCTGCAATCATTTTTATAATAATCTTTTGTCTGGGTAATATTATTTGATAAAATCCTAATTTCTTCTGCCCAGCACTCCTCTAATTTATCATCATCTTCTAATTTTAGATTCAGTCTTCGTTTTATAATCTCATCTATTTTATTCTTAAGCATTTATTTTCTTCCTTTCTTTTTAGAAATTTGATTAATATCTGGAAAAATTGTTGATATTTTACCATTGGTCTTTTTTACAACAACTCTAACTCCCTTCCAAGTGCCATACATGTTCATCCCATCTTTTACATGCTTATTGACTTTTAATGAAGCAACATGTTCGCCAGCTCTTAAAATATCTTTTCTGCTCCAATTGCTTGGGAACCAAGTTTGTTGATTCAACAATTTTTTTCTTTTATCTTTATGACCGCTTACGCTGCCAACCCTAACGCCATTAGGATATACTTTAATTATCTTATACCCTATACCATACTTATTCAATAGTTTTATATTTGCTTCACCATGTCCTCCATTTTTCATTCTAAAAGGACTTTTAGTATTTATATTCATAAAAGTTCCTTCGTCTGAATGAACTAAAGCATAATCACTTACTTTTCTTCTGCTTCCTCGTGTGTTTAAATACAGTCCACTTCTACTTGTTCCCATCTGATTTTCCTTTCATAACCCTACTTATCCACGCTTCATAGTTAATAAAATCAATATTATTGATAAATGAACTAAATACATCTTTTGGCATTGATCCATGCACTATTATACTTTTCGGGTTCAATATATTAATCATCTCTCTCAAACCTTCTTTAAATATCTTTTTATTTTCAAATCCTTTAATACAACCATGTGTGCTTATTGAATATAATCCACCTTTTTCTAAACCACTAAAGCAAAAGTCAAAAGTTCTGCTGTCTCCCCACCTGACATTAGGTATCACTTTTACTCCGTTATTTTGCATATATACGCCCACCGCTCTATTTAAATACGTATTTGCTAGTTGTAAACATAGAGGCATATCTATATATAACGAAAAATCAGGAGAAATAATGCCTCCAAAATCTCTAAAATCTTTTACATATTTATTTGTGCTTGTAATAAGTTTTCTAAAGCTTATGTCATGCATATAAAAATGAACAAAAGTTTTCTCTCTTTGTAATTTATTAATTCTATTAATTTTATCAAAAGGTATTATGTCCTCTGGTACTTCAAACTCTTCATTTTTTATAATTGGAATTTCCCACTTGCTATCAAAATTCGCATTTTGGACTAGATATGATGCAAATCCATCATCGACAACTGTTCTTCGCATACTTTAAACCTCCTTGTTATCAATTGATATTTCAAAAGAAAAATATAAAAATGTTAACATATATTATTATTTCCTATGCTTGTTAACATTATTATATTTTATATTATTTATAAATACAAGAGTAACTTTTTTATAAAAATTAATAAGCATTATTTATTGTTAACAAACAGTTTTAATAAATCTCTTTAGATAAAGGTACAAGTGGCAAAAGAAAAGACATATGGCTCTCATATGTCTTTCGTCTAATATTATTTTCTTTTGTATTTTCTATACTCAAACTTCATATCTTGATAAGCATGTTCTTCGCTTGTTTTAACTAGCTCAAATGCCTCGTCCTTATCGAGGTTCCTCATAACTGTGTCATAAGGCTCAAAGTCTTTCTTAATAAAGGTGATCTCTGCCTCATCCACCTCATCTATGAGCTGGTCTATAAGGCTTGCACCGCCAACTAAGAAAATTTTCTTATCTGAAAATTTTTCTTCTATCATCTCTCTTAAATCGTCAAGGCTGTGGGCAATGTGAACTCCCTCCATCTCCTTAAGTGAGCGTGATACGATGATCGTTTCTCTGCCAGGAAGTGCGCCTGTCGCGTCGAAGGTTTTTCGTCCCATGACTAAGACGCCGCCCATGGTCATCTCTTTAAAGTGTTTGAGATCCGCTGGTATCCTTGTTAGCATGTCACCTTTGTAGCCAATCGCCCATTTGGCGTCGACTGCCATTACGAGTATCATTAAAATGTTTGTTTTGCTGTGATTAAAGCAAGTTTGTAAACGTCGTCTGAGTTACAGCCTCTTGATAAATCGTTAACTGGGCTGTTTAAACCTTGAAGTATAGGTCCTATAGCGTCGTAGCCGCCAAGTCTTTGTGCGATTTTGTATCCGATGTTACCTGCTTCTAGTGATGGGAATATGAATACATTCGCATGTCCTGCGATATCTGAGCCCTTAGCCTTCTTTTCAGCAACTGTTGGTGCGAAGGCTGCGTCGAATTGAAGCTCTCCATCTACGGCGATGGATGCATCTCTTTCCTTAACTATTTCAAGTGCCTTGATAACTTTTTCTGTTTCATCTGACTTAGCACTGCCCTTTGTTGAGAAGCTTAATAGAGCAATCTTTGGATCAACGCCGAAGCTCTTTGCTGTTATATTTGATAGTATAGCTGTTTCAGCGATGTCATTTGAGTCAGGTGCGATGTTTATGGCGCAGTCAGCGAAGATATATCTTTCGTCGCCCTTAACCATAACGAAAACGCCTGAAGTTTTTTTGTAGCCTTCCTTCATCTTAATGATTTGAAGTGCTGGTCTAACTGTATCGCTTGTTGCATGTGCAGCTCCTGATACAAGGCCATCTGCCTTATTCATATATACTAAGATAGTTCCGAAGTAGTTAACGTCCTTAAGAAGTAGCGCCTTAGCGTCTTCTAGAGTGATCTTACCCTTTCTTCTTTCAAAAAACTTTTGAGCCATCTCATCTATGTCCTTAGCTTCAGCTGGATCGATGAAATTGATATTAGCAAGGTCCTTGCCTATAGCCTTAGCAGTTACTTCTACCTCGCTTCTCTTACCTAGAACTATTGGTTCTAAGATATTTTCTTCTTTTAATCTGAAAGCAGCCTTTAAAACTCTTTCATCTTCACCTTCTGGAAAAACAATCGATGGATGTTTTTCTTTTACTTCAACTTTTAATTCTTCAAATAAATCCATAATAACCTCCTATTTCTATTTATTAATAAATTTATCTTTGCTTAAGGCAATCACAACACCGCCAATGATGACGAAGATGGGATTGACATCTAAAAACACTACTATTAAAAAAGCTATGATGCTTATGACGTACTCAAATTTGTTTAGGTGGGCCTTTTCAACTAAGCCTACAAGTGCTGCAAATACTAGTGCGCACACAACTGGTCTAACGCCTTTGAAGGCTGCTTGCACATATGGACTGTCTTGCACACCCATAAAGAAGTGTGAGATTACTAGTATGATCATAAAGCTTGGCAATACCGCGCCAAAAAAGGCAGCGATCGCACCCCAAAAACCATATATCCTGTAGCCAACAAGTATCGAGATGTTTGCTGCGATAGGTCCTGGTGCTGTTTGCGCAAGGCTTATCGAGTCTATGTACTCTTCGTCTGACATCAGTTTTTTCTTTGTAACTATCTCACGCTCAATTATTGGTAGCATGGGAAAGCCGCCTCCCAATGTGAAGGCACCTATTTTAAAGAATGTAAAAAATAAATCAAGTATCTTCATCTCATCACCTGTAAATCACTATGCCGACTAAAAAGCCCACAGCCATAAGAAGTATGGGGTTAAGCTTTTTCACTCTAACTAATACAAAGGCAACGATGGCTATGATTATAGACTTGTAATCGATGATGGCGCCCTTGCCAATGGTAACGACTGCCGCTAAGACAAGTGCTAAGACGACTGGTCTTATGCCTCTAATCGATACTTTGATTGCATTTGAGTCTCTAAACTTGTTTATGGTCAAAAATATTATGCTCATGATGATAAAGCTCGGTAGCGTCACTCCAAGTGTTGCGACAACGCTGCCCCAAAAGCCTGCTAGCTTGTTACCGATGAAGGTAGCTGAGTTAACCGCGAAGGGTCCGGGCGTTGTTTGTGCTATGGCAACTATGTCTATGAAATCAGAGTAGCTAATCCAATGAAGTCCATTAATGATCTCCTTTTCAAAAAGCGGCATCATAGCATAGCCCCCGCCGAAGCTAAAGAGGCCTATCTTGAAAAACACTAAAAATATTTCGACTAATAAATTCATATACTCACCAAAGAATATTATAACACAAAGAAAAATATTTTTCTAGACTAGCAATGTAAATTTTAAGTAATATATTCATGCTCTTTGTGATATAATTCATATAAGGGGTGATGGCATGAGCTTAAAAGCTATTGATATGAAGGAGTTAAAATTTAATCCGATGACGCTGATTGGCAAAGAATGGATGCTTGTTAGCGCTGGTAATGAAAAGTCGTTTAACACGATGACTGCGCAATGGGGGCACTTGGGCGCTATATGGAACGGCGATATGCCTACGTCGGTCATCTACTTAAGACCGCAAAGGTATACGAGGACCTTTGTTGACAAGAAAAACTACTACACACTAAGTTTTTTTGATGAAGCGTACAAAAAGGACTTAATGTACCTTGGCACTCATAGCGGACGCGATGAAGATAAGCTTGCTAAGACATCTTTGACGCCTGTCTTTAGTGACGAGAGCGTTTACTTTAAGGAAGCAAAGATGGTTTTGGTCTGCAGAAAAGTTTATAAAGGCGTTTTGCACGAGGAAGGCTTTATCGATCAAGACATACTTAAGAAGAATTATCCAGAGCATGACTTTCACTACGTCTACATTGGCGAGATAGTAAAGGCTTATGTGAATGAAGACTAGACTCTAATCAATATAAATTAAAAGAGCTATGCGTATCAAGTGATATACATAGCTCTAATTTGTTTTTGCCTTATTTATGTTTTTTTACATACTTCGCATTTTTGCTTTCTTTACTTATTTTGCTTTGTTTAGCATTTTTGCTTTCTTTAGCATTTTTACTTTGTTTAGCATTTTTGCTTTTTTTACTTATTTTACTTTCTCTATTTGTTTTGACTATTTTAAATTTTTTGCTTACTTAATAGTTTTTACTTAGCTTACTCTATTTTTCTTTTTTAACTATGCGGTCCTTGCCAAAGTACTTTTGTAGTGCCTTTGGTATAGTGATCGAACCATCTTTATTTTGATAGTTTTCTACAAGTGCCGCAAATGTTCTTCCTACTGCAAGGCCTGAGCCGTTAAGTGTGTGAACGAAGTTTAATTTGCCATCTTCATTTCTATATCTAATGTTAGCTCTTCTTGCTTGGAAGTCCTCGAAGTTCGAGCAGCTTGATATTTCAACGTATCTGCCATAGCTTGGCATCCAAACTTCTATGTCGTATGTCATTGCTGATGAAAAACCTAGGTCGCCTGTCGATAGTTGAACGACTCTGTAAGGTATTTCAAGCTTTTGAAGCACTGCTTCTGCATCGCCTAATAACTTTTGTAATTCGTCATAGCTTGTTTCTGGCTCAACAAACTTAACAAGTTCAACCTTATCGAATTGGTGGTTACGAATAAGGCCTCTGTTGTCTCTACCTGCAGCGCCCGCTTCTTGTCTGAAGCATGGTGTGTACTCAGTTATGTTTATAGGCAAGTCGCTCACGTCAACAATTTCGTCTCTAAGCATATTTGTTAGAGGCACTTCTGCTGTTGGCACAAGGAAAAAGTCCTTTGATGGCAAGTAGAACATATCATCTTCAAACTTTGGTAATTGTCCTGTACCTAGCATCGATGCTCTATTAACCATAAACGGTGTACTCATCTCAGTGTAATCTTGTTCAAGCGTATGAAGATCAAGCATAAATTGAATTAAGCTTCTTTCAAGTCTTGCTCCATCGCCTTTGAATATAGAAAATCTTGATCCAGATATCTTTCCAGCTCTATCAAAGTCAAGTATATCAAGGTCAGTTCCTAAGTCCCAGTGAGCCTTTGGCTCGAAGTCAAACTCAGTTGGCGTACCATACTTCTTTACTTCGACGTTATCGCTATCATCCTTACCAAAGACAACATCCTTGTTAGGAACGTTTGGTATGCTTAGTAGGTAGTCAGCTATCTTCTCGTCAATCTCCTTAACTTTTGCATCATAATCTTTGATTTCATTTGAAAGCTCTTTCATCTCTTCAAAGATTTTGCTAACGTCTTCGCCAGCCTTCTTAAGCTTAGGCACTTCCTTCGAAATCGAATTTTGCTTTTGCTTCATAGTCTCAACAACTGTTAGAAGCTCTCTTCTCTTCTTGTCTTCTTCAAGAAGCTCTTCGATAGGGAAGCTTCCGTGTCTCTTTTTCAAAGCTTCTAAAACTTCTTCAGGATTTTTTCTGATTCTTTTTATATCTAGCATAAAATCACTCCTTATCTTAATCTTAAATCGCGTCCTTTAAAGCGATATATATAGTAATTTGACAGTATCCTTGACGATAGTCTTTCGCCGTACTTTTCTTTTATAGCGTCAACATTTAAGTTACTTGTGATAAGCGTCTTTAGGTTTTTACTAAGTCTATAGTTAATCAAATCGAGTATAGACTTCGAGCTAATCTGTGTGTCTATCTCAGTTCCAAGGTCATCAATGATTAAAAAGTCCGTGTTGTAAAAGAGATCTCTCTTCGTTATTGCATCGCCATCTGCCTTAAATATAGCCTCATTTATGGTTTGGCACATCTCATAAGAACCGATGTATGTAACATTGACAAGCTTCTCTATAAGCCTCTTTGCTAGTGAAACCGCCATAAAGGATTTGCCCGTACCAACATCACCGAAAAAGAAGATGGATTTGTGCTCATGATTAAAATTATCTGCATAATCCTCAAGGCTCTTCTTTATCTCAAGCATTTCATCTCTTATATCGTCTGTAAATATATTGGCATCGAAATTTTCAAAGCTCTTCTCCCTCATCTCAGTATTGAGTTCATTCGTCTCAAGCATCTTTTCTCTTAGCATCTCGTCAATGCAGGAGCATCTCTTCGACTGATATATGCCAGTGTCCTCACATTTTTCGCAGTCGTAGTGCACTTTGAAAGCATTTTCAAGGCCATATTCCTCAATAAGCTTTTGCTTTTTTGCTTCTATATTTAGTATCTTTTTATTAATATCTTCATAATTTGTAAAATTCATAGACGCAAAGTCATTAAGCACTTCGTTCTTTTCATTTTCAAGGCTTAAAAGCTCTGGGTATTTCTTGTATATAGCGTCTACCCTTTCACTTCTTTCCCTCTCTCTTATGTTCTTAATATTTGCTTTTTGTCTATAAACATCATCTAACAAAGTCATGCTACTTCCTCCAATTGCCTTCATAGGTATCGCTTAGGTAGTCGTCTGGGTATTCTCTTTCGTCAAAGTCCTTCGCCCTCGCCTTTGGCTTCTTAGTATTACTAGTCTTTCTGTCTGATCTATATAGCTCATTCGTTCTCTCAGCGTCTTCAACAGTCTTTATGCCTTCTTTGTGCCACGCCTCAAGTATTGCGTCGAGGTAGGCTATAGAAGGTTTTGATGTATAGATAAAGTTCTCGGCAGCCTTTAAGATGATGTCATTACCATAATCAAAGTCATCGTACCACTTATCTATGACCTTCTTTTCAAAATCAGATACATTTTTAAATGGCATTGCTAGTGACTGCATAAGCTTATTGTAATTTCTTTGACTGTCGTTCAACACATTAAAGTCGCTCATCACTTGAGAAAGGTTTGTGTAGCCCTTGTCGTACCAGTTCATGATGATGGTCTCAACATAAGCTGGCGACTTCTTCTTAAGTATATCATAAGCGTATGAGTAAGCGTGTGATATCATCTCGCAGCTAATGTTGTAGTCACGAAGCCACTTAATGATCTTGATCTTCTCTTGAGTGTTAAGCGGCCTTCTAACGATGTGAGCGACGTCTTGAAACATCTTTTTAACGCCTTCGTCCTTATTTACTTCTATAATTAATTTTGTGTCGCTGCTTAAATCATCTTCATCAATATCAATCTCGTCATCAAAAGTATTTTGACTCACGCTGCTTGTGCCCTTATCTGAAGAAGCCCCTCCAAGGTATAAAGCCTTTAAATCTTTAAAGATGACATCAAAGTTGTAGCTAAGTCCATCGTCCTCAAAGTCAACTATGCCAACCGATTTCCAAAATCTCCATGCATTGGCGACATCTATAAGAGGAATTTTTAAAACTTCGGCTATCTTTTCGTTGCTCGCCTCATTGTCATCGTCTTGTGCAAATCTTAAAGCAAGGAGATATACCTTGACAAAGGTACCGTCCGCTTGCGGCATAAACTCGCTTATAAAAATGTTGTTAACTCTTGTATCTAATAAATTTGAATTAATTTTCTCTAGCGTGAAGCTCAAAAAACTCACCTCTCTTTATCTCGTAAGTGTAGACAAATGACAAAAGCTCCTTGCCATCTTGTCTAAACTCATCTTGATGTTCTATGTACTCTTCTCTAGTCTTGTCAATGTCTTGAATGTTGTATGTATCTAAGTAGTAGGCCCTCTTCGTAAAGCCTAGCTTTTTATATAAGTGTATGGCCTTCTCATTGAAGGCGTTTACGTCAAGCCATATACTTCTCATCTTTAAATCAGTGAAAGCATAAGTCAAAAATTCTTCTAGTATCTCATAGCCATGGCCATGGTTTTGGTAGGCAACATCCATAACTATGGATAGTTCTGCGCTTCTTAATATGTAATTTATCTTTTTTAAACCGATGTAGGCAATGGCCTTGTCATCATAATAAATTGCAAAATAACGTTTAAAGAAGCCCTTCTTCGTCTTGAGCCACGCTTTTACTTCCCAGTCCTCTTCATAGATGAAGTCGTAATCGTTTAAGAGGTAGTAGTTACCCCGTTCCCAGCCTCTAAACCTATAAGCGTCTTCGAGCTCGAGTGGCTTTATCCTATGGTCATTATCCTTCATAAGCCTTGTTCGAAACGTCAAAGAACCTTGTGTACTCATCCTTCCAGATTAAGTTAACCACGCCAATAGGACCGTTTCTGTGCTTCGAAACGATCACTTCTGCTAGATTTGGATTTTCTGTCTCTTTATTATAAACGTAGTCTCTGTAAAGGAACATAACTATGTCGGCGTCTTGCTCTATGGCACCAGACTCTCTTAGGTCAGATAGCTTTGGTCTTTTGTCCGGTCTTTGTTCAAGTGCTCTCGATAGCTGTGAAAGTGCCAAGACTGGTACATCCAGCTCCTTCGCTATGGCCTTAAGGCCTCTTGATATTTGTGAAATTTCTTGAACTCTATTCTCAATCCTTTCGCCAGTCGTCATAAGTTGTAAGTAGTCGATAACAACTAGGTCTAGGCCCTCTTCCATCTTTAGTCTTCTTAGCTTTGCCTTAAGCTCTATTAGGGAGATGGCTGCCGTGTCATCGATATGAAGACTATACTTTGATAGTTCATTCGATGCAGTAATCAGATTGACAAGGTCTTGGCCTTCAAGCTCACCTTTGAATAGACTCGATAAATTCATTTGAGCGAACGAGGCTAATATTCTTTGACCGATTTGCGTCTTACTCATTTCAAGTGAAAACATAGCGACCTTCTTGCCCGCCTTGGCCGCGTTTACAGCAAGGTTAACCGCAAGAGCTGTCTTACCCACAGACGGTCTCGCCGCTAATAGTACTAGGTCTGACTTTTGGAAGCCACCTAATAAGGAGTTAAGATCAGTAAAGCCTGTAGTTACACCGCTTAGCTCCCCTCTGTTTTGAACCCTCTTCATAATTGTTTGAACTGTATCACTCATAATTACATCAAGAGCAGTTAATGAGTTTCTTAGTCCTCCTTGAGAGATTTCAAAAAGGCCTTTCTCTGCCTTTTCAAGAACGTTCTTAGCAGGCGATTTATCTTCAAGCGACAAAGACTTGATCTCATCTGAAAATTCTGCAAGGCTCCTAAGTATAGACTTTTCCTTAAGTATATCTATATAAGTATCTTGGTTTGAGCTAAGTCCTTCGTTGTTTGCATATATGCTTGCAATGTACTTTATTGTCTCAGCATCAACATTCTCACTCGTTTCAAGTGTCTCTGTTACTGTCAATAGGTCTATGGGCTTGTTTAAAGAGAATAAAGTCCTAATCGCATTGAATATCTTTCTATGAAGATCATTATAAAAATCCCCTTCATTAAGTCCTTCAATGGCCTTGACAGCAGCAGTCTTATTTTGCATGGCATTAGCTAAAACTTCCTGCTCAACTATTAAGTTGTTAGGTAATTCTCTTAAAACTTCCATAGTACTCCCCTATATACTTATATTAACTCTTAAATTAGCTGTGATTTGTGGATATAGTCTTAGAACGACAGTATATACACCTGCTTGTTTGATATTTTCCTTCATCTCTATCTTTCTTTTGTCGATATCTAGGCCAAATTCTTCAAGTAAAGCCTTTTGTATGTCTTGTGAAGTAACTGCGCCAAATAATTTGCCAGTTGCTCCACCTTCAGCCTTCATCTTTAAGACTTTCTTTTCTATATCTGCTTTGATTGCATTTGCTTCTTTAGTCTCTTGTTCAATCTTGGCCTTTAGTTCGGCTTGCTCTTCCTTCCATTGCTTAACGTTCTCATCTGTTGCTTCTAGAGCAAGTTTCTTTGGAAATAAGAAGTTTCTCGCATAACCGTCCTTGCTATTAACCATTTCGCCTTTTTTGCCAAGGCCCTTAACGTCTTCTATAAGTATAACTTTCATTATTTAACACCTTCTTCTTTCTTAGATTCATTTTCTTCGTCTTTATATTCTTTTATTTTTCTCTTTAGTTCTTCAACAGCCAAATCAACTGACAAGTCTATCCTAGTTGCTGCTTGATTTAGGTGTCCGCCGCCACCAAGCTTTTCCATAATCAATTGTACGCTTATCTCACCAAGTGATCTTGCTGATACGTGCGTTTCGTTATTTGAGACCTTAACCGCAACGAAAGATGCCTTCATGCCATTGATACTTAGCATCTCATCAGCCGCTTGTGCCGCTATAAGTATTGAGTTATCAACCTTATCTTCAAGTATGCCGATGATGGTATCGTCCATAAATATTTCTGACTGTCTAACTATGTCAGCCCTATTCTTAATAACTAAGTAATCCTCTTTAAAGTACTTCTTAACTACTTCTGGGTCAGCTCCGAACCTTCTAAGCATAGATGCCGCCTCGAATGTCCTTACGCCCGTTTGAACAGTGAAGTTCTTTGTATCAACAGTGATACCCGCAAGTAGTGCCTCTGCCTCGAACTTACTTAAAACTACATTGTCGGTCATATATGTGAATAGCTCTGTAACAAGCTCAGACGTACTCGATGCATATGGCTCTAAGAAGACAAGTTCAGTCGATTCAATAAACTCGCCACTTCTTCTATGGTGGTCAATTACTACTCTGTCCTTTATTTGATCGACTAAGTCTGGTGCCTCGGAGATGGACTTCTTGTGGTGATCGACAACTATCAGTAAAGTCTTTTCATCGATTAAGCCAATAAGTTCCCCCTCAGGCTTTACAACACCCTTTAGGCTTTCTTCTTCATTTATTCTTGCCATGATATTTCTAATACTCATATTGACCGAGTTAAGTGCGATATAAGGAGTTTTGCCTCTCATTCTAACAAGCTTCACTACGCCGATGGCTGAGCCAATCGCGTCCATGTCTGCATTTTTGTGAGGCATGATAATTACGTTTGATGCATCATCAATAAGTGATCTTAGCGCGCCCCCAACTACTCTTGCCTTAACCTTAGTAGTCTTTTCAACAGCCTTCGATTTTCCGCCAAAGTACTCATAATTGTGCCCTCTTCTAAGAACAGCTTGGTCACCGCCTCTACCTAAAGCTATGTCCATGGTATTTCTAGCGATTTCGTATTGCTCAAGAGGCGTCTCTCCATCAGTAGTCGTCGCAATTGAAAGAGTTAGTGGTATTATGCTTTGTACCTTTAAGTCACGAACTCTGTCAAGTATATCAAACTTCTTTTGTATAATCTTTTGAAGATTTTCATTATTTGCAATTATTAAATATCTGTCGTCATCATATTTTCTAACAGTCGCATCATAGCCATTGAAGTAGTTAATAATTTCAGTCTCAACATTGCCAGTGATAGTCGCTCTAAGGCTGTCTTCAACACTGCTTTTAACTTCATCAAGGTTATCGATATAAAGAAGTATAGTCGCTATCTTTTCCTTGTCAATAGTGTCCTTTGCTTCTTTAAGGTCAGTTCTGTTAATCCAGTAAAGAAGAAGCATCTCTCCATCCTTACTGTCTTTCGATTTTACCTTATTCACATAAACTTGATAATAATTATCTCTGTATAATATCTTTAAAGGCTCATCGTCTGCTCCTAATATCTCATTAAGATTTAGTGATGATATAGCGTCAAGTATGTTGTTCTCTGGCTCATCTTCAATTTCTAGCATCTTTATAAATTTACTGTTATACCAGTTAATTTCACCGTCTTGCTTAATTATAACCATAGGGAATGGCATCTTGAACACCGCTTGCTTTGTTAATGAGTCTATGGTCTCCTCGATATTTTCAAAGTTCTTTTGTCTAAGTGTAGTTTGGTCTTCAAAGTTTTGTAAAAACCTAATGTGCAGTGAGACAAAGATGACAAGTGCGATAAAGCCGATGATGATGTTTAGTATCATGAGCATTATGACAAGAACTAGCTCAAAAATTACCTCTATTAAATTTTCTTTAACGTATGCTTCGATTTTTTTGAACATTTTACGCACCCCTTATACTTGTAGTTCCATCAATAAAGCCGAATATAATATTCATGAAAAACATAATTCCTACAAAAAATATTGAAAATGCAAAGTAAAAATTTGCCGCCGTCTTCTTTTTGTAACGAATCTTTAATAAGAACATTACAAAAGACAGTCCCTGTATAGCAAAACTCATGAATATCATCAATGATATATTGTCAACTATAAGCTGATTTAGTCCTAAATTTGTTAGCATAAATATAATTAAGATTGCTAACATTAAGTAAAATGCTGATTTCTTTAGCTTCAAAGCCTCTAAGAATGGCTCTGTAATATTGACGTCGCCTCTTTTTCTGATTATATAATGAGGCAGTTTTAAAGCTATGAAGGCCGATACAAAAGCTAGTAAAAACACAGTGCTTGCTAAGTATTTCTTAAACTCTTGATACGCCATCATGACCATGTCCTTGTCAAAAACAAGGTCGCCCTCGTATGAGTTAACGAGCGCCATCTGCTTATCGAGCCTTGCGTTGAACTTTTCGATGAGATTTATATCGAAATACTCTCTTAAAACTATTATATATATTATGCTCGAGACAACCAATGTTAGTGTCATGGCTATAAGTAGCTTGTCGCCCCTCATATTATTTTTAATCAGCTTAACCGCAATTATTAAGAATGGCAGTCCAAGTATGGCCTTTTCAAATATGAAGGCCGGCTCTAGAAATATTGCCAAGACGCCAAGTGAAGCCATGTAAAGATATATAGAGCTGTAGTCCTTGTTCGCGATTGAGTTCATTAGGTAAGCGCCAAGCACAAGTGGCATCGCAAACACGCCTAAGCTTTTCGTAATAAGTGTGATAAGCGTTAGAGCTAAGAATGTTACGGCCGTCTCAAGATTTTTATTATCTATCTGCATTATCTTTCCTTATAAGTATCGAGATGCTTCATGATCTTTGCGTACATCTCTTCATCTATATATACTTTGCCATCTATCTCTTTATTTCTTAAGTAATCAGCGATGAACTTTATATCAAGTATCGAATAAACTTTAACACCATAGTCATCTTCAAGCTCGTGAATAGCTGACTTGTCGCCAGTGCCTCTCTCCATCCTATTAACAGAGATGATCAGAGCCTTAACTTTTGCGTCGTAGCGCTTAAGTATATCGATAGACTCTCTAACAGCAGTTCCTGCAGTGATTACATCTTCAATGATAACTACATCTGAGTCAGCATTTGGAGTCTCTCCAACGAATATACCTTTTTCGCCGTGATCCTTTGCTTCTTTTCTGTTAAATGAGTAGCCGATCTCAAGGCCATAGTTCTTGTAAAGACTTACAGCGCAAGAAACTACTAGCGGTATGCCCTTATATGCTGGGCCAAATAGTAGCGGCTTATCTAATTTAATATTGTCCATATAAGCTTTGGCATAAAAGTCGCCAAGCTTAGCTATCTCTTCAGAATTATTAAAAAATCCTGTGTTAATAAAGTATGGGCTCATCCTTCCAGACTTAGTCTTGAAGTCGCCAAACTTTAAAACATCCGATTTAAGCATTAAATGTATAAAATCTTCTTTGTATGACATTATCCTATGTTCACATCCTTAATTAAAATATATTTTGGTCCATAGTAATTATCTATATGAATCATCTCTTTAGAAAAATACATATCTAATCCTTTTTCCATGATATTAGCAGAAAAAGCACCGTTGTTGATGATTTTTGTTTCTTTGCCGTCATAGTACTTGGCAAGTCTAAACTCGCCGCCAAATATACCTATAGAAGCATCTGCTTGAAAGCTTGAGAAACTCTTTATCTCAAGATGTCTAGTCTTTCTCATCTCATCGATAGACATAGAGCCAGGAGCTACTTCGATATTTACTAAATTACCTGTAGCATCAATACCCATGTATGAGGCGAATCTTTGACCGGCAGCTACGTTTATCATCTTGCCGTCCTTAAATATTTGTGTTTCTTTTAGCTTAACGCCGTCACTATCGTATTTGCTATTGTGAACGGAGCCTTCAATTTCAGGCTTTAGAGTGATATTTACAAGATCGCCCTTAGCACCTTTATGCGCCTCTTCATTTAATTTTAGCTTATTAAGCTTCATATAATGAGTAGAGCCGCTTGCTTGATAATTATAAAAGTTAAAGAAGGCTGGAACATCAAGACCAGTGATGATAACATCAACTGCTTCAATAGGTTCAGCTGGCATAGACATAGCTCTGTCCTCTGCCTCTTTAAGCTCTTCGTAAATATTTTCTTCAAATTCTTTTTCATTTAGCTTTGAAAAAGTAAACATTCTGTAAACTTCAATTGAGCCCGCTTCACCGCACGCATCAGCAATTGATTCAACAATTATCTCGCTCTTTTTAGACTTGCAGTCGCAGCCCCTTGAGTTCACAAGATTTTCTTCTATATTATTAACAAAGATTTCGCATGAGTTTATCTTAGATTTTGTTCCATAGTCTTTGTAAACTATGTCCTTCACCTTTTTTATAGTCTCAAGCTCATCTATATAAGCTTTTTCATCTACTAATTCAGTGCCTTCAGCTAAAGGAAAGTGCTTGTTCTTTATGAATTTTGCTCTCTCATAAGCAAGAGATACTTTTCTTGCGATTTCTTCGCCACTATCCGATGGAGCTGTGTTAAATGAAGAGTCTCCTCTAAATTTTTTGCCATGTTCTTCAGTATCAGCATATATAGTCACACTCACGTCATCAGTCTCAACGCTCCTGTCCATATCTATAGCATCTCTTATTAAGAAAAGCTCCTTGCTAGATGTTTTCTTCCTAATTAACTTAAAATCAGAGATTTCTTTATTTTCTTTTATTATATCAATAATATTTTTAATTCTATCCATTAGCTTAATCTCCCTTTAAACTTTAAGTAGCTGCCACCAGTTGAAGTCTTAACCCATTCCTTATAGCCTTTGCCACAGTAACCAGAGCCATTCATTTCGATTTCTCCAGAAACCATGGATATAGACTCAAGCACGTCAGGTACATAGCCTGTTAGTGTTGCTGGGCTAAATACTTTTCCAGTTAATTTACCGTCCTTTATCTCTCTCGCCTTCATGGCAGTGCATTGAATTCCCCAGTTCTTAGGGTCTTCCATACCATTGTTCATGCCGTCAAGTAAAAATCCGTAGTCAATGGACTTGATCATATCGTCAACGCTGTCCATACCGCCTTCAAAGAAAGTGTTTGTCATTCTTGTATAAGCCTTTCTTCTGAAAGATTCTCTCTTGCCATTGCCAGTTGGCTTAACGCCCAAAGACATTGCAGATAGCTTATCCGCCATACCTCTTCTAAGTATACCATTTTCAATAATAACAGTGTCAGACGCTAAAGTACCTTCGTCGTCAAAGCTGTAGCTTGAGCATTCGCCAATAGCTGTGGCACCGTCATGCATTGTAGTTATGTCACTTGCCACTCTTTTGTTGACATAGTCCTTTGCCAAAGCTCTGTCCTTAACAAACATATCCATCTCTACTCCGTGGCCAAAAGCCTCATGAGCAAGTAAACCTGTGATGTCTGGCGCACTAATTAAATCATAGTAACCGGGTTTAACTAGTTCCGAGCCAAGAAGTTCAATCGCATTATGAACAACTTCTTTATATATCTTGTCAAGCTCCTTAAGTACTTCCAAGCCGCCTAGTCTGCTTACGCTCTTGTAATCATATCTAAAGTCGTCGTCCTTTTGAACGTCAGCCTCAGCCATAACGCTAGTAAAAGCATATGATTGATTCAAACACATCTTTTTAGAAACAAAAAGCTTTCTCACTTCAGTTTCTATGTACATAGCTCTCGCAGAAACAACTAGATCAGACTCTTTAAGCATCTTATCCTTTATATTTGTTAAGTAATTTATCTTCTCTTGAACGCTCATCTCATCAAGAGAAATTTCTAAATCAGATGAAAAATCCTTAATAAATTCTTCCTCATCGATTAAAGAATATTTTCTCATAGAGAAATTGTTCTCTTTATAAAATTTATAATTTTCATTAATTTCTTTTTTTATCATCTTGGAGAGCTCTTCTGGGCTTTGAAGCTTATCAAAAGATACTTCACCATAATAATCATTATTATATACACGTGCTACAAAACCTCTCTCGCTGTCCATGCCTTCGCCAACACGTGTTATGCTCTTTGATACCATGTAATTACTTGAGTCAGTATCAGTAGCAAGTATCGATACATAATCAAAGTCCTTGCTAAGTAAGTCAACTGTCTTTACAAGGCATTCCTTTGCATCCAATAAGAACTGTGATAATTTATTTTTCATCAGTCTTCTTCTCCTTTCTCTCAGGCTTGCTTGTGCATAAACCAACGATTAAAAGAAGGTCAACAATAAGTAATGCTGGAACAGTATACGCAGCTATGGGTTTGTATACTACATTAGCTATAGTGAATGCTAGTAAAATAATAAATGCTGTTTTAATTAAATATTTTCCGTTCATACTTCCACCTCTTAAGACATTATATCACATATGAAAGTTATTTATCAATATTAATTATATTTAAATCAATTTACTTTTCTCTTAATTGTCAAGACATATCTTACACTTAGAAAAATATTCTTTTACAACTTGCTTTGGCGTTTTTAAATATTATTTTAAAACGCTTTTGACATAAAAAAAGAACATCGAATCATGTTCTATGCGCTGGTGCTTATTTAATCCTCTCTAATATTTGTGTTTTACTTCTTAAAATTTGGTCTTGAGAAGCTGTCCTCCCACATGTTGCCGACTATCTTGATTGAGCCGGTGTTATATGCATCAATCGTAAATCCATTCCTTATATATGTTCTGTTGATTGAGTATATATCGTACATAGTTCCAGATGGATAGTCCAAGTGAACATAGTGTAGAGGTGCTTGCTTGTATGCTGGTATCAAATTAGGTTCACCTTTAGTTACCCAGTATGCATGGTAGTATTTATTTGGATCACTTTGTGCTTCAAATTGAGTCTCCATGTTTATAGCTCTGCCTCTATAAATGATTTTTTCTCCACTTACACTTGAATCCTTTGTATATGGTCTTATTCTCAATAGACTTGCATCATCTTTAGTCTTTGATACAAATTTAGATATAGCGTTCTTATTAAAATCACTTTTAATTTTATTTGCTTTTATTCTTTCTTCAATGTATCTTGAATCCTTTGAAGATGATCTCTCTGGTGCATTCTTTGCACTATTATATTGAACATTTGGATCAAAATATTCTGTTTGTGATTTAATGTTGCCTTTTAATGTAAGTGCTACGTTTTTATTTGATCTTATTACATCGGACTCATTCTTGAATTGTGGTTCATCATAGTCAGTAATTATCTTCCACTTATCTCCACTGTATTTGAAACCATAACCAGATTTCATTTTTTGGGTATCTTTGCTGTTTGGTACTGGTGTTAATTTTGCCTTGTCTGTTATTCTCTTAGCAGATGCATGGTATTCATTGCCAACACCTATTCTATATTTCCATTTTACACGAGGTGCGTATACTGGTGGTATTTCACCTGCTGGACTAGATTTTTGTGTTTCTCCATCTGGCCATTCTTGATGATGGTTGTCTGGTGCTGTTCTACAACAAGTATGATAGCAAGTTTCTGAAACATATACATCTTCCATTATTTTCTTGCCATCCTTATCATACTTTCCTGTCCATTCTTCTTCGTATCCTCCACATTCATATGGATAACAGTTGTATGTTTCTATCTTTTCTCTTCCTTTAACATCCCTTTGTTGTACCTTTTGATATCTATCATGTCTTGTTAATTTGTAACGTGGTTCAACTAAAAGTTCATATCTTTGGTCGCATCTTATATTTGTAGATCGTAAATCTTTCCATACTTTTTGGTCTAAATATCTGTGTGTGACTATAGGATTTGGTGCTTTATCATATACATTTATATTGCTTCCATTGTATTTTCTAACAACAGTGTTGTTTATTCCTTCTTTTTCTTTTACATAATTTATGGATTTTGTAAGTATACTGTTTGGTACATATGTTTTATCTTTCCATGAGTCAAGTTCTACTGTATAGTGTGTTTTATCTGTTGCATATACTGGAAGACCTGGAGATATAACTCCTTCTTGGAACGGGTTCCAGAATCTATCTTCTCTTTGGAACTTACTTGTCCAAAGCTCATTATTATATTGACTTACGATAGAAGGTATTTTATCCTGCATATTTTTTTGATTTGCTTTTATCTTACCAGAGTACTTGCTAAATGTTGACATTGTTTCAAATGTTTGATTTCTTTTGTCACTTAAATCGCATAGGTCAAAGTTTCTTGTTAATGGATCGTTTAATAGCGGAGTTCTTGTTGTATATGAAGATATAGGTCCATCTTCTCTAATGCTCTTAGAACAAGAACCCGCTGCTGGTGTAACTGGTCCGTTATAACAAGTCATTGGCTGTGGGTCTGGCCAGTTCGCAAAGTCATCACATAAATCTACACCTGGTGTTTCCTTGCATACAACAGATTTTACAACATTTGTTTTAGCATGAAAACTTGTTTGTGGTGTATTCCTTTGCTGTTCAGCCCATCTACGTAAATCTTTAGAACTTTTACCTTCTAATGATTTTAATGCACTGTCATACGCTGGAGTTCCTTCTTTTAAATTAGTTTTTGTATTTAGAAATGTTTTTGCATCATAACTATCCTTAAGATTATCCATCTCTTTTGCAGCTTTATCTAATATCTGAGAAAATTGAGTATTCCCTGTATGCAAAGTTGCCTCAGAGTAAACTTTATTGCCATCTACACTCTTAACATCTGAGAAGAATCCATCTCCAACATTGTCCCCTCTACCTTTTGATGTGTGTGTATTACTGTCTCTTGTATCTTCCCAAGCTTCCTTGCCATATTGTGCTGTTTTCATATCTACATTTGCATTTTTAGATTCAGTCACTATACCTACTTTATATGATCCATCTGGGTTTGTTCCTATAATTGTTGCCGTAGATTTAAAATCTGGACCATCAACAGTAACTGTATCTCCTTTCTTAGGTGCCGTACCTGGTGGATTGCCGTGGAATTGAAAGTTTTGTTGTGTTTCTATAACGTCCCCAGTTATCTCTGTACATTCAGCTCTCGCTATACTAAATACATTTAAAAACAGCATTGTGAAAATCACGAATGCCGTTATATATCTCTTCATATTAAATTCACTCCTTTACTATTTTGCTAATAATGTTTTCATATATGAACCAATCCTAAAATTTGTGCATTTATATTTAACACCATCCATATATTGTTTATATGATATATCTGGTATATCAATGAAGTATAAACCATTTGTTGTTGAAATTACTGCTTTATCTATAGTAAAATCACCATACTTATTCAAGTAATCATCTATATCACCAGTTGATAACATAGCGCCTTCATTTGTTATATAATAATCTGGATTTAATGAGAATATTACTCTATTAATAAATTTATCCTTAGCAATACCAGTAACTGAAATATCAACCACACCAGTTGCATCGTATATCTTATCCATGGATGTGCATAATAAATCTGCTTCACTTAATCCTAAGCTTCCTGATTTTTTTCTATTTAAGTTTTTGTGTTGTATTCTATATTCTTCTTTGCTTATCTCTACGCATTGATTTCTATATTTAAGAATATTGTCATCAAAACCATAATCATAATAAAACTCTTTTTTCAATAAGCCTTCTTCTCTTTTTTGAAACTCTTTATCATAGTCCGGGTGTCCTTTAGTAAATATAGCAGTTCCGACTCTTGTATCATTTTTGTTAGTCTTGAATATACTCCAATTCGCTGGTCTTTGTCCTACAGTATCCACTTTTTTAAAAGGTGCTTGTGATGTATATTCAAGTACTGTACCTTTAAAATAAGTAACTGAGCCATTTGCATTATTAGTGATGTCAGCTGCAGTTGGATATATATCGTAAGTACTTCCTTTTTCAATAATCTGATTTTTTTGAAATCTAGCTGTAGGTAGCTCTTCTGGTTTTGGTATTTTTTGCCCACTTGCTGTTACCCATGCTAGGTTCTTGTTTTGTGTTGGTGTTTGTGGTGTAGGTGTTTGTGTTGCTGGTTTTGGTTGTTGGGCTGTTGTAACCCCTGTGCCTGCGCCTGGTCTTAGGACTACTTCCTTTGCTTTATTGTCCCAATCGACTTTGAAGCCCAATGTCTCTGCTATGTTTCTTATAGGTAAGAATGTTTTTGATATAGCTGGGTCGATTTGTGCTGGCACGTCTATCGTTACTGCTTTGCCATCTGCCCACATAAGTGGTTTGCCTACTGGGTATGATATTGTCTTACCAGCATATGTGATGTCAACTATGTGGTTTGTGCCGTCCCACTCAACTTTGGCTCCTTCGATTGCGTTTACTAGGTCTCTTACTCCTACACATGTTCTTCCACTCACAACTCTTAAGCCGTCTGTCATCTTTTGATCGACTCTCACTTTTTCTCCGTCTTTGATGATGAATAGTTTTACTTCGCCTTGGAAGTGTTTAATCTCTTGCTTAATTGGCGCTACTTTATTAAATTCTTTGATTGCTTCGTCTGGTGCTGCTAGAACTGTAGCTGTTAATACTTGTGTGGCTATAATTGTACTTAATATTGCTTTTTTTGCTTTCATTATAAATCTCCTTTACTTATATACTTTTACTTTATCTTAATTATACAATAAATCTGTATATATTTCTAGTATTCTTTTAAATAATATTTTGTCCTACTCTTTCCAAACATGTTCATATTTTTAAATATGAACATAGTTTATTTTGTTTTTGTGTATAGTTTTATGAAATACTATATTTATTGCAAGAATTTGGGGTGTAATCTAAGATTTTTTTCAAGTGTAAGAAAAAGTGGTGTTTTTTGTTTAAATTTTTGTTTTTACTAAAATTTTGATCTTTCTCTATGATTTTCATATTAAATGATATATTTTGCGCATAAAAATAAGCCTGCATCTCTGCAAGCTTATCGATTACATTTTACTATTTAATTTAATATTAATAAATTTCTTCTAAATCTTATTTTACTTCTTCCATTAACTTACCCATAAGCCAAACGACATCTGAGCGCCATTTCTTATGACGTGGTGGGCAATATATCTTTGCGAATGTTTTTAGTGATTTGCCTTTATATAGGTTTCTTGTTATTAGCTCTCCAAAGTATAGGATATTGTCCTTTGGTGTTTTAAAGCTTAGGTATCCGTTTGATCCTCTTATACCGTAGAAGTTATTTGTATTTGCTTGTCTACCTTCCCAGCCTGCTTCTGCGATTGATACTGCGATGGCAAATATGCCGTTAACTCCATATGTGTTTTCAAGTGCCTTAAAACTTTCTCCTTGTCCAGCTAAAGCTGTCTTCGCTAAGACTTTATTAAATTCTTCTACACTTAAATTTGTTGTTTGATAAACGTCGTATGTAAGATTCTTTTCTTCTTCTACCATGACTAAAACTAGTTCATCTAGGTCGCTAATAATCTCACTGTCTCTTCTGTTTATCATGTCTTCTTCATTATAGTTAATAATCATATCTATATCTTCTTGATTATTGTCTTGATTGTTTTCATCTTCCCTTTGCGCCATAGTTCCTGTACTATTTAATATATTTCCAAAAAGAAAAACAAACAATAGTAAAAATGTAATAATAAATTTTTTCCTATTCATTTTGTCCCTCCTATTTTTACAATTGCTATTGTAACAAAATTTAATGTAAATGTCTAGTTAAAGTTTTTTAATTAAATTATGACACAAATATTAAGATATGTTACAAATTCTTCATATTATTTTCCAAGATTTTCGCCAAAGAGTATTGAAATTTCTACGTTTACATTATATAATAATGAAAGAGATATTTCGTATAAATAATCTGTTTTTTATGAAGGAAATTGTTTCAAAAAAATGAAATTATATAATTTTGTTTCATAATAAGGGTTTCGAAATAATTTGAGGTGTAAAATGAGAGATAATTTTGAATATAGAAGAAAAAAAAGAAAAAACAAAAAAACTATTTCTCTTACGATTTTTGTTCTTATTTTATTAGGAATGATATATTTTTTATATAGTAACTACTATTTAAATAGAAATAAAGAAAATATAAATGTAGATGAAATTTTTGATGGTATCAAAAAGACAAATATTGTTAAGGAATTAATTGACAAGGAGATCTACAATTATAATTTTAAGATAAAAGAGAAAGAGCTTCTTGCATATAGAAAGAAGCGTAAGGAAGAAGAACTTGCTAAGCTATTGGCAAAAGGTGAAGAAGTTAATCCTAAGGACTTTAAGAATGTAAAGGTTTCGAAGTCTTCTGTAAACACTGTTCCTATATCTGTCTACAAGGAATACTTTAAGGAAGACCTCTTCATTGGTGACTCGATCACTGAAGAGCTTAAGTACTACAAATTCCTTTATGACAACAATGTCTTTTCAAAGATTGGTTTAAATACTGATACGCTTAGAAAACTTATTCCGGATGAGGACTTTGGTATTGAACCTAAAAACATTTATCTAATGATGGGTCTTAATGACTCTGTCTTTGTTAAGACTGAGGAAAAGTTTAAGGAAAGGTATCTAGCGATGCTTGATGCTCTTGAAGCGAAGTTCCCTAATGCGAAAATTTATCTACAAGCCATCTTCCCTGTAAGTAAAGCTTTGGATGAAAAAGAGGATGCAAGGGTAAATAATACTAAGATAAATTCATTTAATGAAGTTATCAAAACTATTGCGAGTGAGAGAGGACTTGATTATTTAGACTTCTCTTACCTATTAAAAGAAAACGAAGACTACTTCGAACCAGATGGCATGCACTTAAAGAGCAAGTTTCACAAGGTCTGGTTGAATGAAGTCAAGAATATTCACTAAAGTATAAAAGGTAGGTTAATTATGAAAAAGATGATTTTATTTATAAGCGTTGCGCTTATGATATTTATGATTGGCTGCTCAAGTAAAGATGTGAGCCTTACAGATATTAAAGATAAGTTAAAAGATACGGTTGATTTCTCAACTTTCTCCAAAGAAGAAGAAAGTTCTTTCTTAAAAGATACTTTTGATTTTGATATGGACAAAATTGAAGAATATGAAGTGTATGTCCCACAAACTAATCTTAATACAAATACAATTCTATTACTTAATCTTAAAAATGCAAGCGATGCTAGTGAATTTAAAGAAAAGATTGATGCATACAAAGAAAATCTTTTAAGTATATACGAAGACTACGCTCCTGATCAAGCAGAATTTGTTAAATACAGCGTATATGAAGAACATGGCAAGACTATCGTATTCGTAATATCAGATAAGTCAGAAGAAGTTAAAAAGGCTTTAGCTGATCTATATAAATAATGGTATTCTCATCACTTTTATTTCTATACGTATTCTTACCAATTGCATTATTCTTATACTATATATCGCCTGAAAAGATAAAGAACTTCACGCTCTTTATCCTCTCCCTCATCTTTTACGCATGGGGCGAGCCGATATATGTAGGGATAATGCTTTTTTCCAGTGTATTTGATTATTGCAATGGAAGACTTTTAAATAAATTTAAAGAAGATTGGAAACGTAAAGCAGTCCTTATATTGAGTGTAATTGTCAATATTGGCCTGCTTTTTTTCTTTAAGTACTATAATTTTGTGATTGATAACTTAAATTATCTATTTAATTTAAATATCAGTGCAAGCACATTGACACTACCTCTTGGTATATCATTCTACACATTCCAAACGCTTAGCTACACGATAGATGTATATAGAGGCGAGGTCGAAGCGTCAAATAGCTTCTTCGATTACAGTGCCTATGTCGCAATGTTCCCTCAGCTAGTTGCTGGGCCTATAGTTAGGTACATCGACATCTATAATCAGCTTAAGAATAGGGACTTTTCTGACAGCTCTATTGCTTACGGCATCAAGAGATTTGTTTATGGTCTTGCTAAAAAAGTTTTGATTGCAAATAAACTTGGCGAGCTATATAAGATAATACTTGCGAAAGAGGTGTCAGGACTAGCCTCATCAATGGCGTGGCTCGGCATCATCGCCTTTACTCTTCAAATCTACTTTGACTTTAGTGGCTACTCAGACATGGCAATAGGTTTAGGCCGTATGCTTGGCTTTGACTTCTTGGAAAACTTTAACTTCCCTTACATTTCAAGGTCCATCACTGAATTTTGGAGACGCTGGCACATGAGCTTATCACTGTGGTTCAGAAATTATGTCTACATACCACTTGGCGGAAATAGAGTGAAAGTACCTAGACAGATACTAAACTTATTTATCACTTGGTTCCTAACAGGTTTTTGGCATGGAGCGGACTTTAACTTCATTATCTGGGGTCTATACTACTTCACTTTACTTGTCTTGGAAAAATTCGTTTATTCGAAGGCACTTGATAAGGCGCCAAATTTCATTAAGCATATATATACGATGCTCTTAGTAATTATTAGCTGGGTTATATTTGAGTTTAAAGTGGCAGATATAGGACCATTCTTAAAGGCGATGTTTAATTTTAAAAACTTTACCTCGCCTGAAGCGCTATTCTACTTAAAAGAATACGGCTTCTATCTAGTGCTTGGCACAGTGCTTTCATTAGGCGCATGCAAAAAGCTTATTAGCAAGACAAGAAAAACGACTTACTTAGAAATTGCCTTTTTATTCATCTTGCTAATACTTGTGACAATGTCACTAATTAGCGAGTCCTACAACCCATTCTTGTATTTTAGATTTTAGGTGACAGATATGAAAGATAAATTACTCAAAATATTATTCTTTGTCTTTATAGCTTCGGTTTTACTAGCAAACGTCATTAGTGAAGACAGAAGCTTTAGTCAAAATGAAAATAGAGTTTTGGAAGAGCTTCCAAAGTTTTCGTTCTTTTCACTAAAAAGCGGCGATTTCACTAAGAAGTTCGAAGCATATTGCAAGGATCAATTCATATTCAAAGATGCCTTAGTTGGCGCTAGATCAAAGCTTGACTACGCTCTTGGCAAAAGAGAATTTAATAATGTCTATATCGGCTCGGACAAAAATTATTACGAAAAATATATTTATGACGAAAAAAAGGTAGATAAGTTCATTAAGTATGTAAACGATATCGATGTCAAGGATAAGTACATCGCCATCTGCCCCGATAAAGGCGAGGTCTATAGAGAGAGACTTCCTAAGGGCGCCCTCTTTAGCAATGAAAGAGTGGTTCTTGATAGATACAAAAATGAAATAGACGCTACTTACATCGACCTATATAAAATTATGATGAATCACAAGGACGAATACATCTTCTACAAGTCCGACCACCACTGGCGTGAAGGCGCTTACCTTGCTTATAAAGAGCTTGCTAGTGCCATGGGTCTAGAAGAGATGAAGGATATAAAGAAAGTGACTTGTGATAATTTTAGAGGCTCACTCGATTCAAAGTCTTCTTATTATAATAGTGCTGTCGACGAAATATTATTTTACCTGCCAAAAAATTATGATGAGATAAAAGTTAAGGGCGATGACAAAGAGATTAAGGTCCTTAATAAAGATGAGTTCAAGAAAAAAGATAAGTACAAGGCGCTATTCAGTGGTAACTATGGTCTAGTTGAAATAGAAGGCAATCCTTCTTCAGATAAAACTCTTCTTATTATAAAGGACTCCTTTGCAAACGCAGTGGCAAGTCTATTTACAAATGAATACAAAACTATATACATGGTGGACAAACGTTTCTTCAATCAAAAGATTAATGACTTTATCAAGGAGAATGATATCGATACTTGCTTGGTCCTTGGCAGCGTGAATGGACTTAATTAAAGCTTGAAAAATCCCGCTTTATGTTGTATTATATACTTAGAGGTGAAACTATGAATAAAAGAAAAATTTCGCTAATGATAGTATTAGTTTTATTATTTAGCATTTTATCATCTTGCAAGCCAAAGCTAAGAACGAAGTTTTCGTTTAATTACTTCGACAGCTTCGATACTTTGGTTAAGTCGACTGGCTACTTCTACAGCCAAGGTGAAGCAGATGAATTCGATAAAAAATTAGCTGAAAAATTAAAGTACTACGACCACCTATTCGACTGCCACAAGGAGCACGAAGGCATCAACAATGTTTTTACCATCAACAAGATGGCTGGCAAAGAAAAGGTTAAGGTCGATAAGGCTCTTATAGATCTTATATCGCAAGCAAAAACACTCGGCCTAAAGTATGACTCTAATGTAAATATTGCTTTTGGCGCAATAATCGAACTTTGGGAAAAAAGCATGACTGAGGCTCTTGAAAATGATGAATTGAAGGCGACTATACCAGATATGAACGAGCTTAAAGAGAAGGCTAAGTACGCCTCACTAAATAATATCATCATTGATAAAGAAGAAAATACTGTATATATTTCAGATGAAAAGACTAAGCTAAACCTAGGCGCCGTTGCCAAGGGATATGCTGTTGAGCTTATATGCAACGAGCTTAAGGAAGATGGCTTTGACTCAGTAGTTATCAGTGCTGGCGGCAATGTTAAGACCATCGGCCACCCTAACGGCGAAACTGATAGGAAGTGGACTATAGGCGTTGAAAATCCTTACTCTGCATCAGAGATGAAGGAAGGCGACTCTGAAATTTATGACATACTATACACTATGGATAAGGCAATCGTTACATCTGGTGACTACCAAAGATATTTCTATGGCCTTGACAATGTTAAATACAATCACATCATAGACACAAGAACTCTATCGAGCGCTAGAAACTTTAGAGCTGTCACTGTAATCACTAAGGACTCAGGCATTGCGGACTTCCTGTCTACCCTACTATTCACACTGTCTTATGAAGAAGGCGTAGATGTACTTAAGGACTTCCCTGACACTGAAGCTTTGTGGATTAACTTTGATAATACTGAGTTCTACACTGATGGGCTTAAGCACTACTCCAAGGCTTTAGGAGCAACTAAGTAATGTTTAAGAACACAATGAGGGCGCTTATCACATATATACTGATCACAGTAATTTCAGTACTTATGATGCTTTCACTAAAGAAGCTCGATAATCCACTAGTATTAAGGATAGTCATGATTATCTACTCACTAGTATTACTTATGCTGTTCTACTTATCAGGCTTTTTAGTAAACACTAGATATAGGAAGAACAAGGCGCTTAAATCGTACAACTTAATCATATTTATAGGCCTAATTATATTTATAGCCTCGCTAATACTTTCGAAGTTCTATATAAAAGCGGAGCTATTCACAGAGAAATATTTCATATTCAATATAATGAATCAAGCTATGTACCTAGTTTTGAAGAGCTTTTTTATACCAGTAAACGCTATCACATCGTTCATTGCGTTTTTACTAACAAAGCTTCTCTACTCACTGGGCGTTCATAGCAAATACAAGTTAAGGAAGTGATAATATGGCAAAAACTATTGACGACAAATTTATGGATCTAATGAAGGAAACTAATGAAAAATTTGATGCACTTAGAAACAAGATTGACAATATACCTAAGATGTCTAAGGCGGGCACAAGACTTATTACTAAGGAAGAAAAAGAACTTATTGAAAATTCAATGAGAGAAGAAAAAATTTCAAAAGAAGAAAATACTGAAGAAAACACTATTGAAGAATAATTAAAGGAGTTAATATGCTTATAGACGGTGAAGTAATTAAAATTGTATATAGAAATGATTTGAACGCGTATACCGTTATGCAAGTTAACTCTGACGGCGAGCTTATCACTTGCGTTGGCACTGCCTTGACTGTTAAGGAGCACGACTACGTTGAGCTTGAGGGCGAGCTTGTCTTTCACGAGAAGTACGGCGAACAAATTAATTTTACTAGGCTTAGCTTTAAGGAGAGAGACACAATTGAATCGATTAGGAGCTACTTGATTAAAAGTGGCATTCCTAAGATTGGTGAGAAAAGAGCCGAAGAGATTATTGACCTCTTCGGCCTTGATTCTATTAAAGTAATTTTTAACGAAACAGATAAACTTCTTCAAGTAAGAGGCATAGGTAAAAAGGCCCTTGCTGATATAAAAGAATACATAAAATCAAATAAAGAGCGTGAAGAGATACTTCAAAAGCTTGCGAAATACAATCTGCCAACGGCTACCCTTTTAAAGATATATAATATATATGGAGATGAAGCCATCAATATATTAAAAAACAATCCATATAGACTTATCTACGACAAGATTGGTATCGGCTTTAAAACTGCGGATAAGATTGCTCTTGAAGAAGGCGCAGACGCCAATGGACTTGAGCGATTAAAGGCAGCCATCATCTACCTTTTAAACATATATCTTGCTCAAGGCTCGACCTACATACCAAAGGACAGGCTATATGAAGAGCTCAAATTTCTTATGACTATGGACGAGGATAAATTTAATCTCGCCATCAAAGAGCTCGCAACTACTGGAAACATCGCTGTTAAGAAGGAGCGCGGAACTAAGTATAATGTCTACCTAAGCCTTTACTACGAGAAAGAGCTTGAGTGCGCGAAAAGGCTCTACGACATTAAAAACGCGTCCCCATCGACCTATGTCTTCGACTGCGACGAGCTTATAGAAAAGTATGAAGCAAGTGAAAATATTATCTTTGACGAAAAACAAAAGCTTGCAATTAAGAAGGCTTTTGTCAATAACATCTCCATCATCACAGGTGGACCAGGTACTGGAAAGACCTCGATCATCGAAGCCATCATCACTATACTAAAGACTTTCAATATATCTTTTGCTCTTGCGGCGCCGACTGGTAAGGCCGCCAAGCGTATGGAAGAAAAAACGGGTGAAGCGGCTATGACTCTTCATAGGCTATTAAACATCGCCCCTATCGATGGCGCGGACTTTTTCGAAAGCTCTGAGGATATCGAAGCAGACTTTATTATAGTTGACGAAGTATCTATGATGGATACGCTTCTCTTTAGTGAGCTTCTTGCGGCTATTGAGCCAGGCAAATCACTACTCTTACTTGGTGACAAGGACCAGCTACCTAGTGTTGGCGCTGGCAATGTCTTAGAAGATTTAATCAATTCGAATGAGGTCGAAACGACTGAGCTAGATCATATATATAGGCAAAGTGAAAATAGTATGATAGCGATTAACTCGCAAGAGATACGCATGGGCCGTATGCCTGAGGTAAATAAGAAGGACAGCGACTTCTTCTTTATTATCAAAGACTCGGACGATGATATACTTGAAGAGATACTTGATCTTTTAAATGAAAGGCTGATTAATTACTTCAGTTTAGACCCATTCAAAGACGTGCAAATACTTACGCCTACTAAAAAAGGCAAGCTTGGCACGCTTAATCTAAATTACATGCTGCAAAACCTACTCAATTCACGCGCTGATAAGGAAACTGTCAGAGCCATGGGCAAGGAGTTTCGTGTTGGCGACAAAGTAATTCAGATGAAGAATAATTACGATATAATTTCACATGAGTATAAGAATGGTAAGTACGAAGAAGTGACTGGCGTCTTCAATGGTGACACTGGCATAATCAGAAGCGTCGATAAAGATAATGAGACCATTGACATAGACTTCGACGACGGCAAGAGCGCTACATATGATTTCTCCTTACTTGGAGAGCTCTCACTTAGCTATGCCCTAACCGTTCATAAGTCCCAAGGCAGTGAGTTTGACTGCGTTATCATGCCCATTACCTACGCTAATGAAAAGCTTCTAACAAGAAATCTTCTCTACACGGCCATAACGAGAGCGAAAAAGCTACTTATCCTGGTCGGCAGAGAAAAATATCTAAAGCTAATGATTGACAATAACTTCATCAGCACTAGATACACTAGCCTTGAAAAAAGGATACGCGATTTAAAGAAGGTATTCAAATGAAAATCTGTCCATTTTGTAATGAAGCATTTGACGGCGTAATGCCCTACTGCTCTAGCTGCAGCTCAAATATTGAGATAATCAGAAAAACTTTCTTCATTGATGGCTTTGAGAGGCTCTACTCAATCGTCTACTACAACGACTTTTTCAGAGAGCACCTATTTAACTACAAGTTTGGCATGCAGAAAAAATATTTATCTGCCCTCGCCTATCTATTTGAAGAAGAGATAAAAAAGATTATGATAGATGAGAATATTGATTATATAGCAAGCGTCCCCATGAACGAAGAAAAGCTAAGGAAGAAAGGCTTTGACCATATGGGCGAAATTGTAAAGATCATCTCTAAGGACACGGGCCTAAAGCTATATACTTATAAAAAGCTACAAGCGCGTGATATGCACAAGCTGAGCTACTCTGAAAGAGCTCATATGAAGGGCATATTTCAAAAAAGCGCTGATGCAAGTGGCAATGTACTAATAATCGATGATATAATAACAACAGGAACGACTATGAAGGACTCGGCTCGCGCCATGAAGGACGCAGGCTTTGACAAGGTCTTCGGTCTAATCCTGTGCTCAAGGAGGTAAATATGTTTAAATACGCAATAATTGGTGGAACGGCTCTTAAGAGCATGAAGAGCATTGAGACAAAGACAATAGAGAATGAATATGGCCTTTGTGAATACAATGTTCTTAATGAAGATACTATCTTCGTTCCAAGGCACGGAATGAACTACTCAGTTCCCCCTACATTTATAAATTTCAGAGCAAATGTTAAGGCGATGAAGGACTTAGGCGTGGAATATGCTTATGCAATCAACTCAGTCGGCTCCCTTAGAGAAGAAGTAGAGCCGCTTACTATAGTCATGGCGACTGACTTTTTGGACTTCACTAAGAAAAGGGATTACACTTTCTTCACTGGTCTTGATAAGGGCGTTAAATTCATTGCGATGGACGAGCCTTATTCACTAGAGATGAATAGATTATTCGAAGAAAAATACGATGGCAAAATTACTTCAGGCGTTTTAGTGACTACTGAAGGACCAAAGTTTGAGACTAAGATTGAAAATAAATTCTACAAGTCAATCGGCGGCGACGTTGTCGGCATGACTGGTTCACCTGAGGTTATACTAATGAATGAATTAGGCATTAAGTACGCTTCACTAAACGTTGTTGGTAACTACGGTACAGGCGTTACTGATAAGCATGTTGAAATAACAAACGAACAAGAGGACATCGCCTTAAAGGCGGCTTATGTCGTTCTTGATATTTATAAGGATGGACTAAATTTTAATGATGGAGCGAAGTTCCTATGATGCCCGATATTGATACCTTCACAGCATGGACCGATGAAGCCTGCGAGAGACTACCAGAAGTTTTCTTTAGAGATCTAAATCTTGGCGTAGTCGTCTCAGAGGATTTAAAGATATCGCCCGATGCGATTGACGATGACCTATTTATCCTGGGTCAATACGAGCGCTCAGCCATGGGCAAGGCTATATACATCTACTACGGTTCTTTTATGAAGATGTATGAGGACTGGCCTGAAGATGATATCAAGGACATGATATACCACGTTTTAAAACACGAGTTCACTCATCACATGGAAGGTCTTGCTAATTACAGAGACCTAGAGGTCGAAGATGAGGAGCAGCTTAAAAGATATAAGGAAATGAAGAGAAATGATCATAAATAGCGATTGGGAAGAATTTTTACAAAGTGAATACACTAAGGACTACTTCATCAAGATGCGTGACGCACTTCGCCGCGAGTACAAGGAGCACACCATATATCCAAAGTACTACGAGATATTCAAGGCGCTTGAGTTATCGCCCTTTAAGGACACCAAGGTCTTTATCTTGGGTCAAGATCCATATCATGAAGTAAATCAGGCCAATGGCCTAGCCTTCTCCGTTAATGACGGCGTGGTGCTCCCACCATCTTTAAGAAATATATATAAGGAGCTCTACGACGATTTAGGCATTGTCAATAGAAGCGGCGATTTAGATGCTTGGGCAAAACAAGGCGTGCTCCTTTTAAACTCTACATTAACCGTTCGCAAGGGCTATGCCAATTCACATAAGGACATTGGCTGGCAAATATTTACCGATAAGATTATCGAAACACTTTGCAAAAACAAAGAAAACGTCGTATATATCTTATGGGGTGCCTACGCGAGAAGCAAGATGAGATACATCGATACGAGGAAGAATCTTGTAATCACTTCGGCTCACCCATCGCCCTTGTCAGCATATAGAGGCTTTTTCGGATCAAAGCCATTCTCAAAGACGAACGCCTATCTAAAAGCACACAATATTAAAGAAATAGATTGGAGAATAAAATGAAGAAAATTTTGATTAGCTCTCAGCCATATTCGGATGGCAAGAGAAATTATGTACAAATCAATAGAAATTACGCCGAAGCTGTTAGGATGGCGGGTGCAGTGCCTTTCATAGCGCCATACACTGACCTTGATGGCGTAAGTGAACTCGTGGCAATGGCTGATGCAGTCATACTTACAGGCGGCCACGATGTAAATCCACTTATCTATGGCGAAGAACTGCAAAAAGGCATACAAGGCATATCGAATGAAAGAGACGCCTTTGATCTAAAGCTTATAGAGGAAGCGCTTAAACAAGGAAAGCCTATGCTTGGCATATGCAGAGGGATGCAGCTGATAAACGCATACCTAGGGGGAACGCTTTACCAAGATATATACAAGGCAAACGTAGCTAAGCTCGAGCACGTGAGCTTCGATACACTTTCTGTTGGTGCACACTACATCACTATCAAAGAGCAAAGCTTTTTACACAGAGCAACTGGCCTTAAGAAGATGCTTGTCAACACAGAGCATCATCAAGCCGTTAAGGATATAGCGGAGGGCTTTAAAATCACAGCAAAGTCTTCCGACGGCATAATTGAAGCTATGGAGGACGTTCATAGAAAGATCTATCTAGTACAGTTCCATCCAGAGGCAATGGCTGTGAATAATAATGGAGAAGCAATAAATATATTTAAGGAGTTTATAAAATTACAATGAAAAAGAAATTTGACAGATACGAATACTTCGGCGACAACGAAGAAATTGCTACTACCATCACAGCCATCGTCATAGGCTGCTTACTATCAAGTTTTGCGATAAACTTTTTCTTCATACCAAATAAGCTTTTATCAGGCGGCGTTGGCGGCATCTCCATCATCATAGAACTACTTACTGGCCTACCAGCAGGTATCATGCTCTTCGTGATTAACCTGCCAATATTTTTGTTCGGACTAAAGGAGCTTGACAAGAAATTCTTAGTTTACGCTTTTATAACTACTTTCGTTTTATCCGCGACTATGGTACTCTTAAGACCGATACAAAAGCTTAATACCTTTGATGACATACTTATCAGCGCAATCTTCGGAGGCGTTCTCAATGGTATAGGCATGGGCGTTTTATTTAGGCACGGCGCTTGCCAAGGCGGCCTCGACATAGTTGCCGCAGTATGTAAGAAGCGCTACAACATAAACATCGGCAGCGCACTTATGGCGATGAACGCGATCATAATTAGTTTAGCGAGTATAAAATTCGGTGTACTCAAGGGCCTTTACACAGTTATATCGATGTTTGTTGCATACCAAGTGCTTGACAAAGTGCAAACAGGCTTCGATGCGACAAAGAGCGTACTCATCATATCGAAGGACTACGAAGAGCTTTCATACGAGCTGATGAACAAGCTTGAGCGTGGCGCAACCATCATCGACTCATACGGCGCTTGGTCAAAGAGCGACCTAAAGATCATCTTCATGCTAGTTAGACCTAGGGAGATAGTTGATGTCAAGAAGATAACTAACGCCATAGACCCGAACGCCTTCATTACTATACAAGACACAAACGAAGTTAAAGGAAGAGGCTTTAGGGGCGGAGATAATTTCTAAGACAATAGTATTGCATATATCAAACACAAGACCCAGTTCATATGAACCGGGTCTTTTTGTGCGTGATAATCGCCTAATTCCCTCCATATTTTAGGCGATTCGTCAAGTTTTAGGCGAAAAAATATCTCTCGGCTCTCACCAAGAGATATATATTAATAATAAACTTCTTCTAAGACTAGTCCCTTCGCTGGCAAAGTCGGTGCAAGTCCCTTTCTATCGCCCTCGTCTATCGCTCTAGCCATCTCATCTATATCCAAGATGCCAGTACCTACAAAAACTAGTGTACCCGCCATAATCCTGACCATATTGTATAAAAAGCTTCTGCCCTTGACGTCGATGTAGACAAAGTCGCCGTCCCTAATGATGTCGACCGAGTGAATGGTCCTCACCGTCGTGTCAACGTCGCTACCTATGGCCATAAAGGCTCTGTAGTCCTTCTCGCCGATCATGTGTTTAGCGGCCTCGCGCATCAAGTCAAGATCCAGCTTATATGGAAAGTTGTATGCAAAGTGCCTGTCGGTCGCTCTGCCAAACTTCCTGTGCTCAAGCGTGTACCTATAGTACTTGCCCTTCGATGAGAAGCGCGCGTGAAAGTCATCAGCCGCCTCTTCGCTCTTAAGGACCCTGATGTCTTCAGGAAGCTTGTCGTTGATTGGATATATCATCTTTTCGACCGGACATACGGATTCAGTTTTGAAATTCAAAACAAAGCCTCTTGCGCTCACGCCCTTGTCAGTCCTCGAGCAGCCAATAACTTTGATGTCTTCACCCAAAGCCTTGCTAATGGATGCGTTCAGCACGTCCTCTACTGTGTGAGCGTTCTCTTGCGCTTGAAAACCAGAATAATTTGTCCCGTCAAAATCTATAAGTAATTTTATATTCTTCATATGAAATTAAATAGATACTTTGTCGATATTATAAAGCCAAAGTATATCAGTATTACAATTATAGCCACTTTATCTATCTTTGTGTAGATAAGTGGATTTAGCTTGCCTCTGTTGTCGCCACCTGCGTAACATCTCGCGTCCATGGCGATGGCTAGTTCATCCGCCCTCTTAAGTGCGTTTAAGAAAAGCGGTATCATCAGTGGCAGCATCTTCTTAGCCGTCTCAATGATGTTCTTGCCGCTAAAGCTTGCTCCTCTCGACTCTTGCGCCATCTTGATCTTGTTAGCCTCTTCAGCCAGTGTCGGTATAAATCTTAAGGCTATAGTCATCATCATCGCTAGTTCATGAGTCGGTACCTTAATCTTCTTAAGCGGACTCATCAGCGACTCAAGTCCATCAGTTAGTCTGATTGGCGATGTCGTAAGCGTTAGTAGTGACGAGCCTAGTATTAAAAGCAAAAGTCTAAATGACATGAAAAGACCTGTGTTAAGCCCTTCATATGTCATCGACGGCCACTTAAGATTTGGAAATATTTGTGTGCCCGGCGTGAAAAATACATTAAAGATTAAAGTCATTATGATAATCACGCGCATCGGCTTAAGCCCTCTGAGAATTATCTTTATAGGCACCTTACTCATTAGTATAAGCGTGATTATGGTGATCGCCACAAGTCCAAGTATGATATATGAATCAACGAAAAAAATTGCTATCATAAATACGAAGACGAAGATCAGTTTAACTCTTGGGTCTAGCTTGTGAACAAAGCTATCTGTCGGAAAATATTGTCCTATGGATACGTTATTAAACATTTTTCTTCACCTCGAAATACTCGTGTATATGGCTCCTTGCCTCTTCAACGGTCTTGACATATGGATTTAGGCCTGGATATTTCTCCTGCAAAGTAAACATAAACTCAGTTATCTCAGGCACGCCAACATCGTATTTCTTAAGAAGTTCACGCTCCTTAACCGCTTCGTCAGTAGTCTTGTGCATGATAAGCCTTCCCTTGCTTAAAACGACTATCTCATTCGCATAAGTAAAGACGTCCTCCATCGAGTGTGATACCAAAACAACAGTGATCTTAGTCTTTTTGTATATATCATAGATCTCATCAAGTATTTCTTCCCTAGCCCTCGGGTCAAGACCCGCTGTTGGCTCGTCAAGTATAAGTACCTTCGGCCTCATAGCAAGTATGCCCGCTATGGCAACACGCCTTTTTTGTCCACCTGATAATTCAAAGGGCGACCTGTCCTTAACCCATTCGTAGTCAAGCTTAACGTCCTCAATCGCGTCCTTAACACGTATCGCGACTTCCTCGTCACTCAGTCCAAGGTTCTTAGGGCCAAAGGCAACATCCTTTTCAACAGTCTCTTCAAAAAGCTGATACTCAGGATATTGAAAGACCATGCCCACGCTCTCACGAAGCTTGTTTAGCTTGATATCCTTTTGAGTTATGTCCACTCCATCTATAATTATAGTGCCAGATGTAGGTCTAAGAAGGCCATTTAATTGCTGCATAAAAGTCGATTTGCCGCTGCCAGTGTGACCGATGATGCCGATAAAGCTATTGTCCTTGATAGTTAGCGATATATCGTCAAGCGCCTTCACCTCGAACGGCGTGTCCTTATTATATATAAATGATAAATTTTTTATTTCAATCATAATTTTGCCACCAATTCATCTATGCTTAGCTCATCACCAGCGACATCGAAGCCGTCCTCCTTAAGAAGATTGCTTAGCTCAGTCACTTGCGGCACATCAAGTCCAAGCGAGTGCACCTTTTTTACGTCGGAGAAAATCCTTCTAGGTGTATCGTCCCAGACCAATTTGCCCTCGTGCATAATCATTAGCCTGTCAGATAGAACCGCCTCACTCATGAAGTGAGTGATGAGTACTATAGTCTTTTCATATTTTCTGTTCAGTTTGATAATAGTGTCCATGACTTCCTTCCTGCCCACTGGATCGAGCATGGCAGTCGGCTCATCAAAGACAATGATGTTCGGGTTGATAGCAAGTATGCCTGCGATGGCTAGCCTTTGCTTTTGTCCACCGCTCAATAGGTTCGGCGCGTGCTTTTTGTATTCACTCATCGATACTATCTCCAAAGCTTCGTCGACCCTCTTTCTAATCTCAGGCGTTGGTAGACCAAGATTCTCCGGCCCAAAGGCAACGTCCTCTTCGACTATAGTCGCTATGATTTGATTGTCCGGATTTTGAAAGACAAGGCCTAAGTTTTGTCTTATCTCAAGAAGGTTTTCTTCGTTCTTCGTGTTCATGCCCATGACAGTCGCATCGCCTTCAGTTGGAAGCAAAATGCCGTCCATGATCTTCGCTATGGTTGACTTGCCACTGCCGTTCATGCCAAGTATAGACACGAACTCACCCTTCTCTATCTCAAAGCTCACATCGTCTAGAGCCTTCTTGTCTTTTTCATTTTTGTCGTAAGCAAAACTTACATTTTCAAATTTAATCATGCTATCACCTAAACTTAATAATACCATATTCGCGGCGATTTTACAAGGTTTTTAAGCGATTATCTCAATTAATATTATTGTCTTTGTCCTCACCATGATTATGGTCTTGCGCCCATCTATAAAAAACTATTCAGATAGTAATTCTACTAATTAAAGGTCCGTCATAAGACTAGTGATTTTGCTTGACATATTACGCGCGATAACAATAGTGATTTTACTTAAGATATGACGGGCATTTATAAAAGTGATTTTGCTTGACAAATGACTTGCGATGGAAATAGTTATTTTGATTGTGACGTGCCGTGCCTTAGCATAAGCACGTCCACTATACCTAAGACAAGTCACTAAGCTTCTTTATTTGACTATATGACTAAAACTGTCAAATATACTACAAAAGTAGTATTGACAAGCCCATGTAAATGGTCTATAATTGTCTTAGTCATTCAAGTAGCAATAAAATTTAAGTAGGTAGATGAAAGACAGGCGATAAGATGACAAGAACAATACTTCATTCAGACATGAATAACTGCTACGCCTCTATCGAGAGAAAGCTAAATCCATCTCTCGTTGGTAAACGGCTTGTAGTCTGCGGTTCAGTCGAAGACAGGCACTCCATAGTTCTAGCTAAGAGCTACGAAGCAAAGGCCTTTGGTGTAAAGACGGGAGATAGTCTCTTTGAGGCGAAGATGAAGTGCCCCGGCTTAGTTGCAGTAAAACCGCACTATGATGAGTACTTCAAGTTCTCAAAGCTAGCGCATAAAATTTATTATAGCTATACCAATCAAGTCGAACCCTTCGGCTTAGACGAGTGTTGGCTCGACGTGACAGGCTCCGAAAAACTATTTGGCAGTGGCGAAACCATTGCCCACGAGATTAAGGAACGTATTAAGAAAGAGCTCGGCATAACAGTCAGCATTGGTGTGAGCTACAACAAGATATTTGCAAAGCTTGGCAGTGACCTTAAAAAGCCCGATGCAGTTACAGTTATAAGTAAGAATGATTTTAAAGAGATAGTTTGGCCGCTCTCCACTGACGCCATCATTGGCATCGGCAGTAAAACGAAGAAAAAACTTATGTACATGAATATTAACACGCTGGGCGAACTCGCTAAGGCAGATGCAAATCTATTAAAAAGAAAGCTTGGAATAAGAGGACTATACCTATGGCATTACGCGAACGGCTACGACACTAGTGAGGTTTGCGACTACTACCATCGGGACAAGATCAAGTCCATATCCAGAGGTGTAACCACCAAGGCCGATCTAAACTCATACGATGAGGTGAAAAAGATATTCGAGGAGCTCGCCATTGAGGTGAGTAAAAAATTAATCGAAGAGGATCTCAAGGCAGGCGGCGTGAGAATAACGATAAGGGATAAAAATCTTAGCTACGTGAGCTTCCAAAAGATCTTCAGCGAGACAAGCATCAGCGCACTTAGGCTAAACGACAAGGCCATGGAGCTCTTTAAGGAGCGCTACGACTTCAAAGAAGCGATTAGGAGCCTCACGATATCCGCGATAAATCTTACGAGGAACACAAAGACTGAGCAGCTGAGTCTATTTGCTCCGAAAAAAGTCATCAAAGACGATAGACTTGAGAAAGTCTTTAACGAGATCAGAGAAAAGTTTGGCAAAGACAAGATTGGCTACTTAGGTCTCGAGCTCAATAGCAAGATGCCAGAAAAGCCAAGCGTCGTTACCTTACCAAGTGGCTTTAAAAATATGATATAGGCAATAGAAGATAATAGAAAATATCCGTAAGGTATGTACCCTACGGATATTTTTTTGTAAAAAGAAAGACTCTTTCGAGCCTATCTTTCCTGGGTAAATTTTAATTTGGAGGTTTCTTGAAGTGTATTTTGTCCGCTTTTTTGTAGATATATGGATACTTAGTAAGTGAAAACGCTAATGACTTTAATTTCATTCAACACACTCCTTTGATTAATTTGAAAATTCCTACACTTATATTATAAGGCATATCACATCTTTTGTGGTTAAGTGCGTGTAAAGTTTAGGTAAATTTTAATTTTGTATTGAATTAGCTACTCTTGTGTTGTATAATTAACTTATAAGGGGGCATAATTATGGACGAAAAATACGATAAAAAAGCCTTTAAGTTTTATAGAAATTTGATTGCTTTTGGAATTATTTTATACATTTTGCTAAACAATTTGCATATGATTTGGCACTACTTCAACGTTTTCTTAGGCATCATCACGCCTTTCTTAGCCGGAGGCTTTGTTGCTTTTATACTTAATATACCACTTAAGTTGTTTGAAGAGAAAATTTTTAAGAAGTGGCAGCCGAAGAAAAAAGGCGGCAAGCGTGCTGTTTGCTTGCTTCTTACGCTTCTATCTCTTGCTCTCATAATCTTCTTACTTATTTATATAGTAGGTCCAAGGGTTCAAGCCTCACTAATAAGCGTTGTTGAAAAGCTTCCTGATTTTGAAGATCAACTTGTGAAGATACCAGTGCTTAAAGAATATGAAGATAGCATTCATAAAATATTCTCAAAGATTAATATTAATAGCGCTCAAAAGGCTCTGATTGACTATATCAAAAATGCTAACACTGATTTATTTAACATTATTGTATCAAGGGTTGGCTCTGTACTAAACACTTTATTTGGTGTCTTAATGGGCTTTGTCTTCGCTATATATGCCTTAATCTCTAAGGAGGACCTGTCTAGAAAGTCTAAGGAGCTTTTATACTCAGCTTTACCTGAGAAATGGGCTGACAAGCTTGTTAAGCTTGGTAAAATTATCTTTGAAAACTTCTACAATTTCTTCACTGGTCAGTTCATCGAAGCTCTTGTCTTTGGCGCAATGTGTTTTGTAGGTATGCTTATATTTAGATTCCCGTTTGCTCCAGCCATATCCATAATCATGGGTCTGGGCGCTTTAATACCAATACTAGGTGCCTACATCGGTGTTTTCACTGGCGCACTGCTAATACTTTTACAATCTCCATTCAAGGCTTTGATGTTCATAGTATTTATAATAGTCTTGCAACAATTTGATGGCAATGTTACTTATCCAAGGATAGTTGGCAACAAGGTCGGCTTACCTGCAATGTTTGTAATTGTGGCGATAACTGTAGGTGGCGCGCTATTTGGCGTCACTGGTATGATACTTTTCGTGCCACTATTCTCGACTATATATGAACTGCTTAGTATATATAAGAACAAGAGGCTTAAAGAAAAAGGTATTAATATAAAAACAAAATAGTTTAGATAAAAAAAATGCACTTCGCGAGCGAAGTGCATTTTTTCTGTGTATTATGTTTTAATTTGAAATTATTCTCTAGGCAAATAGTTTTTCTTTATTTATCTGTCCCGCCTATTTCAAAGAGAAAACAGATGGATTGTGCGTTGTGCAGAATTTTTTGGAGCGAGTCGTATGAATATACGTCGCAGCGACAAAAGAATTCGAAACTAGCACAAGGCGCTGTTTTAATTTGAAAGAGGCTTATTTAACAGATTTTAACAAAGCTTTTAAGAATTCCCACATTCTAGCTGTTGACTTGATATCTAGATGTTCTCTGTTTGTATGAACGTCGTAGATGTTTGGTCCAAAGCTTATCATCTTAGTATCTGGTAGGATTTGTTTTAGTAGACCGCATTCAAGTCCTGCGTGTATAGCGCTTACTTCTGCGTCTTCACCAGTAACTTCTTTATAAACCTTTGATACTAAATCTCTTAGTACTGGGTCTTCATCGAATTCCCATGAAGGATAGCTTTCCGAAAGTTCAACTTTTCCGCCAAGTACTTCTGTCATGATTCTAACTTGTTCTCTTACTTCAACTAGAGCTGCGTCGGATGAACTTCTGATTGAGCATAGATAGTTCACACTATTTCCCTCAGTTCTTAGTACAGCTGCGTTACAGCTTGTCATTACAAGGCCTTCTATGTCCTTAGACATGTAGATAACACCGTGTGGAGCAAGCATTAAGAAGTTTATGATTCTGTTAGTATCCTTCTTAGTCATTACTTTTTCAGCTTTTACTTCTTTAAATTCAAGGCTCATATTTGGATCTTCTACGTGATAATCTTTTTTGATGTGAGTGAATAATTCATTCATCGCATCTTTAACTTTAGCGTAGTCTGTATGAACTATAGTAGCCTTGGCTACATTGGCGATGGCATTGTGCTTAGTACCACCTTCAATTGAAGCTAATCTTAGTTTATCGCAGTTGCATTCATTTAATAATCTTGCTAAAACTTTGATAGCATTTGCTCTTTGCTTAATGATTTCCATACCGCTGTGTCCGCCAGTAAAGCCCTTTAAGCTGATTTCTAGAGCTGGCTCACTATTATCTTCAAATTCAACTTCGAATTTTGATTCACTATTGACACCGCCTGAGCTTGATGATAAGAATATACCTTCTTCTTCAGAGTCAATATTGAATAGATAATCGCCGCTTAGGTGCTCATTTGTTAAGTTTACTGCTCCGACCATGGATGTTTCTTCAGCTGTTGTAAACACTGCTTCGATGGCTGGGTGCTCGATGTCATCTGCATCAAGTACTGCAAGTGCCATAGCAACTGCTATACCATCGTCAGCGCCAAGTGTTGTGTCATTTGCTCTTAGATAGTCTCCGTCAACTATCATCTCGATTGGATCTTTTGAGAAATCATGGTTGCTATCTAAACCTTTTTCGCAAACCATATCCATATGTCCTTGAAGGATAACCTTTGGAGCATTTTCATAGCCCTTAGTAGCGCCCTTGTGTATAACGATGTTTAGCGCCTCATCTTGCCAAACGTCTAAATTTCTTTCCTTAGCCCAATTGTATAGAAAATCAGAAATTCTCTTTTCGTCGCCTGATCCTCTTGGGATTTGATTAATCTCTTTAAACCAATGAAAAACCTCTTGTGCTGGTAAATCTTTGTAGTCCATAATTTTACCTCCTAAAAATTTTCTTTGAAATACTTAATTATATCGTCTGATTCGTAAAGCGGCTTGCCGTCGATGAATAGGCATGGCACTTGGTCCTTGCCGCCTCTTTTGATTAAGTCTTCGTTGTTATTTCCTTCTTTAATGTCAACAAGTTCAACGTCCTTGATTTGACAGTTGTCCATCATGTAGTTTAATACCTTTTGACAGAATGGGCACTCAGCCTTGTAATAAAGTTCTAATTTCATCTTAACCTCCTAAATACTACCTAATTTAATTATATTTCGAATAAATAATTTATTTTGTATACGTATAGGAACGATGCCTTCCTCGACTAAGTCCTCGCCATCGAAGTCCTCATGACTTAAACTAGCTAGGGAGCTCTTCTCAAGGTACTTTACCTTGCGTGCATCCTTCATATAGCCAGTCTTTAACGTAAACTCAAGATGCCTACGCTCCTCATCCTCTTCAATGAGGTAGCCTGTTTCCTCTATATAAGTATTAATACCCATATCGGTAGTAAAATCAATCATCAAGATGTCTTTTTTTATGCTATGCTTATCGAATTTGTATTTGCGTCCGTCTATGTCTATGGTGATCTTCTCATCTAATAGGTCTAGTATAGACATAGTTGCCGGCATATACAAAAGATCATCGTAGTTATGAAGGACGAATCTATTGAAACTTTCTTGATTTTTATTCTTTACATAGTCTTTGTAAAAGCTGATGCACTCACCGCCATTGTAACGATCTTCTCTAGTGATGCCAAGCTTCTTCTCAATATTCTTTTGCTTAAGCCCATCAAGCTTTAAGGTGTCCTTGTGTAGTCTAAGTTTTTCATACATATCAAAGGAGTCCATGGCTATGGGCTCTATGCCATAACGCTCGGACCTCTTCGCGATGAAAGGAAGGTCAAATGAGTTTCCGTTATAAGTAACGACTGTCTTGTAGCCCTTAAGCTTCTCCTTCGTTAACTTAAGAATTTCTTCTTCCTCATCTCTATCCTCAGCTATGAGCTGCGTTATATGCATTGTCACCTTCTTTAAGTCAATAAAAACTAGCCCTATGAGGTAGATAAAGCTTCTCATGGGGCTAAGTCCTGTCGTTTCAATATCAAGAAAAACAGCTTCCTCATCGTAGTACTTTGACTTAAAAGTTAATTTTTCATCATATTCTAAAATTTTCATTATACATTAAACCTGAAGTAAACTATATCTCCTTCTTGCATAATATAGTCCTTGCCTTCTAGCCTCATAAGACCCTTCTCTTTTACTTTGTTCATGGACATCTCGTTGGCTACAAGGTCATCATAGCTAACAACTTCCGCACGTATAAAGCCTCTAGCGATGTCTGAGTGTATCTTAGCTGCTGCGTCAACGGCTTTAGTACCCTTCTTAATAGTCCACGCCCTTGTCTCATCTTCACCAGTTGTCAAGAAGCTCATTAAGCCAAGTAGCTTATAGCTCTTCCTTATAAGTCTATCAAGACCGGACTCTTTTATGCCCATGTCTTCAAGAAAAGCCTTTCTCTCTTTATCATCAAGTTCACTCATCTCTTCTTCAATCTTAACTGAGATTGGAACTATCTCAGAGCCTTCCGCTTCAGCGTATTCCCTAAGCTTGTCAACGTATTTATTGTCCTTTAAATCATTGATGTAGTCGTATTCAGACACATTTAAAACGTAGATAATTGGTTTTAAGCTAAGCAAATTAAATCCTCTAAGCATAGCCTTTTGATCATCATTAAGCTCAAGCACTCTGGCTGACTTTCCTTCTTCAAGAACCGTTTTCACTTCATTAAGTAAATCAAGTTCTGCTTGTAAAGACTTGTCGCCCTTCACTTGCTTTGTTAGTTTTTGTATTCTCGCTTCAACCATGTCTAAGTCAGAGAAGATAAGTTCTAGGTTTATAGTCTCTATATCTCTGATTGGATCAATGCTTCCATCGACATGGACTATATTTTCGTCTTCAAAAACTCTTAGCACGTGGACTATAGCTTCGACCTCTCTTATGTGTGATAAGAACTTATTGCCAAGGCCCTCGCCCTTTGATGCGCCCTTAACAAGACCAGCTATATCATAAAACTCAATTACAGCTGGTATGGTCTTCTTCGATTTATTTACATCTGTTAATATTTTTAGTCTCTCATCTGGCACTTCAACAACGCCGACATTTGGGTCTATGGTGCAGAAGGGGTAGTTAGCTACCTCTGCTCCCGCCTTTGTCACGGCGTTAAAAAGTGTTGACTTACCAACGTTTGGTAGTCCTACTATACCTAATTTCATTACTTTACCTCTCTTATCAATATATCTTTAATCATCTTGGCGCTATTGCCGTCGCCATATGGGTTGATGGCCTTATGCATCTTCATATACTCATCCTCATCTGTTAATAGCGTCTTCATATTATTATAAACGCTATCAAATTCAGTTCCAACAAGCTTTGCAGTGCCATACTCAATGCCTTCTGGTCTTTCAGTCTCGCGTCTAACGACAAGAACTGGCACGCCAAGCGCAGGTGCCTCCTCTTGCAGTCCACCTGAGTCAGTGACAACCATGTAGGCATGTTTAAGTATATAAGCCATGTCTTCATACTCAACCGGTTCAGTTAAAATCACATTACTTGCTCCATCTAAGTGTTTTTTTGCAAGCTCCCTAACTCTTGGATTTGGATGCATAGGAAAGACGATGTTCACGTCATTAAACTCATCAGCAATCTTTCTAACAGCTCCGAAGATGTTTTCCATAGGCTCGCCTTGGTTTTCTCTTCTATGCGAAGTAAGCAGAATTAGCTTTTTACTCAAATCTATCTTCTTAAGATCATCTCTTGTAAATGAATCAACCTTGTCAGCTGTCATCAGAAGCGCGTCAATAACAGTATTACCAGTTATATAAAGCTTATCCATATCGTAGCCTTCTTTGATAAGGTTTTCCTTCGCCCTTTGTGTTGGGCAGAAATGAAAGTTAGTCATGATGCCAGTTAGCTTCCTGTTCGCTTCCTCTGGGAATGGGCTTAAGATATTGCCACTACGTAGTCCCGCCTCAACGTGACCTATCTTAACACCGTTGTAAAAAGCTTCAAGCGCTCCTGCAAACACAGTTGTAGTATCCCCTTGAACCAAGACAACATCAGGCTTTTCCTTCTTGATAACTTCTTCAAGTCCCTTTAGTGACCTTACAGTTATATCAGTCAAAGTCTGTCCTTTTTCAAATATATTCAAATCATAATCAATTTCTAAATCAAAAACCTTTATTACCGAGTCCAAAAGCTCTCTGTGCTGACTAGTTATACACGTTACGAGCTCAACACCATCAGCCTTTTTAAGCTCCTTAATAATAGGCGCCATCTTTATTCCTTCAGGCCTTGTTCCAAATATTACTAAAGCTTTCAATTTTCACCATCCTTAAACAATCCAATCTTGTATGCTAAAAAAACTATTATCATAAATATAATTCCTGAAATAAGTACCGAAACAGTATTTCTAAGCTTCATCACAAGTATGCCAAATATTGAGAATATGGCTGATATCGTATATAGTATCAAAACCGTCTTCTTAGTCGAGTACTTTCTTAAGAGTCTGTGGTGCAAGTGGCCCTTGTCCGCCGAGGCGATGGACCTGCCGCTAAGAAGTCTTCTAATCATTGCAAATGTCGTATCAAAGACAGGTAGGCCAAGTATCATGATTGGTACTATGATACCAATGGCTGCGACCGCCTTCATCGCTCCTTGTATAGTGATGACAGCTAGCATAAATCCTGCGAGTAAAGCACCTGTATCGCCCATAAATATCTTTGCCGGAGCAAAATTATATTTTAAAAAGGCTAGGTAGCTAAAGCCAACGCATAGACATAAAGCTGTCAGCGAGTACTGTTCATACGAAACCGATACCACGGCTAAAGTCATTGACGAGATAAAGACAACGCCTCCTGCTAGGCCATCGAGCCCATCTATTAAATTTATGATGTTTGTAACAGCCACTATCCAAAATAGCGTTGCTGGAAGCGATAGGTAGCCAAGCGATAACAAATTATTATCAATAAATGGGTTACCTATGTTCATTATCCTTATATTGCCTAAGAAATATACTACAAGCCCAGCTAATAGCTGAAATAGCACCTTGTATTTCGGTTTAAGGTCATGCATGTCATCGTAGAAGCCAGATAACAATATGATTGTCGCACCTATGAATATGGCTGTGTTCCTTGGAGTAAACTTATATAGTATCATATAAGGGATAAAGATCGCGAAGTACATAGCGAAGCCCCCGCAAGTCGGGATGGCATCAGTATGCATACGTCTTTGATCCTTTGGAACATCGATGAAACCAAATTTCTTAGACAAGCGTATTTGAAGCTTAGAAAATATTAGTCCAAGGACCAAGCTTACAAAAGCCGCAAAATATATTCTCCTCAATTAATTCACCTACTTAGTTCCGAAAAGTCTGTCTCCTGCATCTCCAAGACCTGGAACGATATATTTATGCTCATTAAGCTTTTCATCAACACTCGCTACGAAGATGTCAACATCTGGGTGATGACTCTTTACGTACTCAACTCCTTCAGGAGCAGCGATGATGTTTACAAGCTTGATATGCTTTGCGCCTCTCTTCTTTAAGAAGTCTATGGCAGCAGATGCACTTCCGCCAGTTGCAAGCATTGGGTCAAGCACTATGACCTCTCTCTTCTCAATGTCTGAAGGGAGTTTACAGTAGTATTCAACTGGTTCGTAAGTCTTTGGATCTCTATATAGACCTATGTGGCCAACCTTTGCTGCTGGAAGTAGGCTTAACATGCCGTCAACCATACCAAGACCAGCTCTAAGTATTGGCACTAGCGCAATCTTCTTGCCAGCTAAGCTATAGCCAGTAGTCTTGCATATAGGTGTCTCTATAGACATTTCTTCTAACCCTAAATCTCTAGTTACTTCGTAGCCCATAAGCATAGATAGTTCAGTAACTATCTCCTTAAATTGCTTTGTACCAGTTTGCTTCATTCTTAATATGCTTAGTTTGTGTTTAATAAGTGGATGATCAAATACAGTTACCATAATACCCTCCTAACAATTTTCGATTAAATCGACTCTTCTTTTATGTCTTCCTGCTAAAAATTCTTTCGCTAAAAATGTATCAAGTATAGATTTCGCAAGCTCATCACCGATTACCCTTGCGCCAAGAGCTAGCATGTTTGCGTCATTGTGATTTCTAGACATCTTCGCCATGTATTCGTTAGTGCAAAGAGCGCATCTGATGCCTTCTACCTTGTTCGCAGCAAGTGAAATGCCTATGCCAGTGCCGCAGATAACGACAGCCTTTTCTACTTCGCCTGCAATTACACCTTTAGCAGCCTTCTTGCCATAAACTGGGTAGTCAACCGACTCAGTTGAATCAGTTCCATAATCAACGACCTCGATACCTTTTTCACTAAGGTAGCTCTTTAATTTTTCCTTTAATTCAAATCCTCCGTGATCTGATGCAATGCCTATCTTTCTCATGATACCTCTCCTTTACAATTTTATCATATAAAATTTTTATTTTCAATACTTTATGTTGTGGCCCGACGACTTGATGATTCTGTTCATAATCGCCATGAAAATGCCCTTGCACTCGTAGCCTTGTAAGATGATGTAGCCGTAGCCCTTGTCATCAGCTGTTCTTAATAAGTTAAATATATTATGCGATATGCTGATAGGCTCCTTGATTGATCCTAGGTCCATGGTCCTAAAGCCATGGAACTCGTCTTCGTACTCCTTAAGCGTGAAGACAACTGGATTCTTCTCAATATTTTCCTCATACTCGGCCTTCATCTTTTTAATAAGGTCCTCGCCCTCACCCATGATGATGACTACCTTGGCATTTGGCTTGTAGTGCGTGTATTTTTGTCCTGGGCTGATGGGCTTCTTCACTTCTTTATCGTCAGTGATGGCCTCGTCGTACTCAGCTTCAGGTATTATCTTTTGTAAATCCTCTAATGAGATTTTGCCCGGCCTTAAGATGCGGACCTTGTCTCTACTTAGGTCGATGACAGTCGATTCGATACCGACCTCACTCATCTCGCCGTCAAGTATGTACTTAAGCTTGCCATGAAGGTCCTTGTAGACGTGCTCAGCGCATGTTGGCGATGGATAGCCCGATATATTCGCGCTTGGAGCGGCTATGGGTGTGCCCGCATACTCAATCAGCTTTCTCGCTACATCGCTCGATGGCATACGTATAGCTACGCTATCAAGCCCAGCAGTTATGACAGATGGAACGATGTCCTTCTTCTTTAAAATTATAGTCATAGGTCCCGGCCAAAAAGCACCAAGAAGCGCATCGTATTTACTCTCGTAGTAAGCAAGCGGCTCAATCATCTCACGCGATGCTATATGAAGTATAAGAGGGTTATCACTTTGCCTACCCTTTGCTTCATAAATCTTTTTCACAGCCTCAGCATTTAGTCCGTCCGCACCAAGACCATAAACAGTTTCAGTCGGAAAGGCAACGAGACCGCCTCTTTTAATCTCTTCAGCACATAATTTTATATTCTCATCAGTAATTTTTAATACTTCAGTCATTATATCAACCTCTAAATTTAATTTTACCACAAAAGCAGTGATTTATCAATACAAAGGCGGGTGAAAATGAGATTATAATTATACAAAATATTTACAAAGCATCTAGCCTTGCTAATGGACCCGCGCGTGCCATATATAAGCGCGGCGGATGTATTAGGCTAGGCATGAGTCAATAGCCATGCACATGACATAAAAAGAGAGACCTTTTACAGTCTCTCTTAGTAAATAGTTTTTCTACTCTATTAATGAGTTTCAACCCATCTTATTATATTGTATAGCATTACTGCTAGCTCTTCTCTAGTAAATTCACTTTCTGGATTATACATTGTATCTGTTTGTCCATTAACTAAAGCGATCTTTGCCATAGCTACAACAGCATCTTTACTCCAAGCTGGAATCTTGTCAAGATCATTATATGTCCAAGTCTTAACTTCATCCATCTTGATTCCGTGTAGAGCTAAGAACTTTTGTAAGATAAGAGCAAGCTCTTGACGACTAACAAGCTTGTTAGGTTTAAATGATCCATCAGGATATCCTACGAATAAGCCATTGCCAGCTGCCCACATAACTGCTTCTTTGAACCAGTCTCCTGCTTTAACGTCAGTAAACTTAGTTTGTGTATTAATGTTCTTATCAACAGATATTCTCATCAATACTGCAGATACCATAGCTCTAGTTATAGGAAGTTCGCCTTGGAACTTGTCATTACCCATACCAGCTAAGATGCCACGTGATACAAGTGATCTGATTGCTGTACCAGCTGCAGTGTTTGGAATGTCATTTAATGTTACAGGAAGCAATTCTTCAGTATCAACTATACCGTAGTCTTTCTTTTCTTCCTTAGGTGCAACAACACTTGGCTCTTCCTTCTTTTCTTCAGTTTTGTCTATACTTGGTCTGTATGGTCTATATGGTCTTTCAGGTCTGTATGGTTCATCTGGCCATGATGGCTCATATGGTTCATTACCCGGGTCTGGTGTTGGTGGAACTATATGTTTAGGATTAGCTAGCATATCATTAATAGCTTTTGCCTTTGCATAGATATCATCTTGAGTCATTTCATTATCAGGTTTTGCTAGATAATCTTCACCATCTTTAATTAAATCTTCAAGATCTTTTCTGTAGTCATCTGTTAATTTATTGTCAGTATCTAATAGTTTCTTTGCATCAGCAATAGCTTTAACAAGTGGACTTAATAAAACTCTTCCTTCTTCAATAGTATATTTTACTGTAGCTGTAGCTACCTTATCTTCTTCTGTTATAGTAACTTTTTGCATCTTAGGCTCTGCTACATATCCAGTTGGCTCTTTATCAACGTATAAAGTATATTCGCCTGGTGTTATGTTTATAAACTCAGCCTTATCTGTGTAATAATAATGGTCTTTATCATTAGTATCTTCTAGATAGTATTTAGGTCTACTAGCACTTGGATCAAGTCCTTCTTCCTCTATACTTAACTTATAATCTGTAGTGTAGTCCGGTTTATTTGTTCTTCTAAGAGCAAGTTCTATATAGTTGTAGCTTTCTGTAAATGCGACTTCATCAGGATCTCCTTGAGTTCTATCTCCACCATTTCCTTTACCTGTAAAGAAAATGTAATCCCAACCGTCTTTTAGATTTACAGTCATCTTGTATACTCCATTAGGAATTAGTTCATAATAAACTTTTCCTATTGGTACACTTATTTCATATGTTTTACCGTCTTCAACATTTACTAATGTCAATTGAATATCTTCTCCGTAGTCGGCAGTTTCAGCACCGCCAACACCGAATTCTACAACTGGATTCTTTCTAGCTGATTCTTCGCCGATATGGAACCAACGAACATTTAATGTTTGATCTAGTCCTGTGTCTTCATAAATCTCAACTTTATATTCTTCTCTTTCAGGTCTAAATCCATCTTGAACCCAAGTTCTAAGATAATATGTTCCTTGTGGTAGATTTGTCCAATTTTCAACTAGTTCATCTCTTGAGTTATATAGTTCATATTTAACACTTGGTTTATCAACATTTTTCTTTGTGAAGAATTCTGTAGTTACTTTCAATCTGCCTTTTTTATCTTCTTGCGGGAATATAAACATTTTGCCGACGTTATTATTAAATGTCTCTTGGTTATAAATAGTATCAAGAGTGAGAATTGGATTTTCTAAGCCATACTTGGTCATATCAAATTTTGATACAACTTTGTAAGTTCCTGAAACATTAACATTGATTTCAATTCTCATTTCTTCGTAGCCAGGTTCTGAATATAAATTATATCCTTCTACTTCTGTAATATCAAGTTTATCGCCTGACTCTGTTTCAAATACATCGAAATAATTAGCAAAGTTATTAAGAACTTTGTACTTTATTTCATTGCCATTATCATCTGTTATAGGTTGTCCATTTTTATCAGTTGCAGTATGCTCACTTATATCATTTCCAAATACTTCATTAAATGTTACTGAATCTGCACCAAACCAATAAGAAATAAATTCTCCTGTCCAAATTAATCTTGTTTCGATTTCAGTAGTTTCATTTTCTTTTATGACTAATGTTCTATCGCCAAAAGCCAATTTCGGTGTTTCTTTAGGGTTGTTTCCTTCAACAACTATTTTGTATTCACCTGCAGGAAGTTTTGTTTCGTACATATCCTTTGCATAGTTAGTCTTTCTTGGAACTACATAGTAGTTATCATTTTCATCAACTGCAAAGACTTTGATATCTCCCGGATAGTCTGAGCCGTTTGTAATGATTAAATCAAAGACACCATATTTGCTGTCATCTACTTTTGTAAATATAACTTCAACATTTTGTATTTGATTATCTTCAGATAATGTAAATTCTTTAGGTGTTATTTCCGGAGTATAGCTTGCAAATAAATCTGGATAAAATACTCTATAATCTCCATATTCAAGATTGTTTGTACCATTGACGTTATACCATTTTTCTTCAACTTTAATTTGAAGAAAAGGTTCTTCCTTAGGGAATGATGTATCAGCCGGATCACTTGATTTAAGCTCAAATGTAACTTTTCCATTATTCTTGATATCGGCAAGAGTTCTTTCGAAGTAGTTACCCGCCATATCCATAGCGCCAATCCAAATCTTATCCATATTGTCAGCAAGCTTAAAGTCAGCTTTTAAATTGTCAAATCTTGCATTAAATATTAATGACTTTTCTTCTCCCGGCACTTCTTCATAGACGTATTCAGTAGCATCGCCAAGTTCAAATACATCCATCCATGCAAGACCTGATCTATCATCAGTTGATTTAAATTTAATAGTTACTGAATTTCCAACTTGATTAGCATCTATCAATTCAATTTCAGGTTTTACTCTGTCTACATAGACAGTCTTTACATATTCTTGTTCACTTGACTTGTTGTCTTGAGCGCTTGCAGTAATCTTAACTTTATAATTACCATCCGGAACTTGTCCGCCGTTTTTGTCTTCGCCTCTCCAAGTCCATACCGGATCTTCAGTGTATTTTTGGTCGTAGTAATTCTTCTTTATAGTACTTCTATATGGTTCAGCTATAGTCTTTACAACTTCTCCAGATTCATTGATAAATTCAAATTTTAAGTTATCTGCATTTCTTAAAAATACTCCGTGGAAACTCATTTCATCCTTGTCAGAGTCTCCGTTAGGGCTTATTGCAAATTCTCCAAGATATTTATCTGACCAAGCTTGGTAGCCTTGAATCATTCTTCCGCCGTCATGCCATTTTGAGTAGAAGTGTGTGAAATTCCATTGGACAAAATATTTTCCAGGGAAATCATTATAATCAGTTCCTTGATACCAGAACGGAATATTGTCTACCCAAGTTTTTCCTGAAGGTGATTCATCAAAAACTATATCATCAGCAAATCCATCGATTATAGGCAAACTTGCCCAATCCCCATAGAATGCTAAGTATGGTACTGAAAGGTCTGCAAATTCTTTTGCTCCTTCAGCATTAGCTTGGCTTTCAAAGAAAATAAATCCATCTATAAAGAATCCATTTGGCTGATTTTTCTTAGCAGTTTCTAATTTTCCTGTAAGGTCAATTACACCTGTGAAATTAGCTTCGCTATTAGCATTTACTGTAATTTCAGCAAAATTTGCTTCTCCAAGTTTTGCTGGTTCAAATGTTATCTTGCCATCTTTAACTTGATCTGTTTGGGCAATACCATGAACTTTATAAGTTGCTGGCTTATTTGAATAGTTCTTTAATTTTAAATTGAAATCTAATTTTTCATCTTTTATTGAACCGAATTCAACAACTGCTTTGCCGTTACTCATCTTGCCACTAGCATCTGTTAGTGTAACAAGATATGGGTTAACTGCAGCTTCTAGGTTCATAAGACCCGCGCCTTGAACTCTTGGTGAGTTATAGAAACCTTTTACGTTTTCATAAAGAATAGGTGTCGCTGTTGCCATCATTATATTCTTGATGAATTGATGTTTTTCTGCACCTTCAAAATTAAATTTCTTTTCTTGTAAAAATTGATTTACTAGAGCAATACCACCTGCAACGTGAGGTGTTGCCATGGATGTACCGGTCATGCTTTCGTAACGGCCACCATCAGTGTTTACCGTCGAATAAATTTCTCCACCGGGAGCTGTTATCTCTGGTTTTAGTCTTAGGCTTGGGTTTGGACCCCAGCTTGTTGATTCATTCATCTTGTATTGACCAGGATTTGCCATCTCATGCTTTTCAGTATTGATTTTTATCATAGGCACTTTTCCAGCCGCTTTTGCATCTGCAATATTTTGTTTAATTTTCATATAGTTTCTATATGTTACAGAATATCCCCGAATTAAACCTTTAGTTTGAGTTTGCATTATTATAAAGTAATCCGGTTTATCAGCTTCATTATTTCCTAACAAGAAAGCAATAGCGCCCTTTGATTGGGCAAGTTTAATCTTGTCAGCAAATGAATTGACACCTCTTTGTGCTAAAACAATTTTACCTTTAACACCTTGTCCATTGTAGTCAGCTTCAGTATTGCCTAAGCCAACATCAACTATTTCATATTCTTGCATTGATTTAAAGCCAGTATCAACAGCATCATCAATTGTATCCATAGCTTTAGCAACAACTTCAATCTCTTTTCCATTTTCATCCTTAATAAATGTTGAAGCATCTGTTACCATGCTATTATTATTATAGTTAGCAACTGTAAATGCACTTTCTGCTACACCTGGCGTACCCATAACTCCCCAGTCAGGGTTTGTTGCACGCGGATTATCATTGCCCCATGTTGTATAGAAGTCATTACCACCGGCAATAGCTACGATTGATCCTGCCTTTTTTGCATTTTGAAGTGCAAGATCCATACCAAGGTCGATGCCTTGTTCAGAACCTGACATTGAACCCAAACTCATATTCATAGAGTCAGCACCGAGTATAATACTTTCTTCTATAGCTTCGATATATGCTGATGTGTTTGTAGTTGCTACATCTTGTCCAAAAACTCTCATAACTAAGATTTGAGCTTCTGGTGCAATACCTGTAATTTTTATTCCATTATTCACTTTTGCTTCATCATCATCAGCATTTGCACCAACTGTACCTGAAACGTGCATACCGTGCATGCCAGTGTCCTTGTTGGTATCTTTAAGGTCCATATTATGATCCATAAAGTTATAACCATATGGGAATTTTTCGTTTAGATATTGTCCTTTTAACAAATGTTTACTAATTAATTCATCTATAGCTTGTTTATCATATTTAGCTTTAGTAACATCTGTAAGTCTCATTGCTGGGTGATTGATATCAGCACCTGAGTCGATTACAGAAACAACTCTACCTTCTCCCTTGTAACCAAGATTCCAAGCTTTATTAGCATTAACCATCTTACTCGAATTATACATGTTAATTTTTTCATCTGGACGATTGTATTTGTAATCAACAAATATTTGCTTAACTTCAGGAATATTTTCTCTTACCATTAAAGCTTCTTCTGTAGTCATCTTCATCGTGAAACCGCTAAATAAAACGTTGAAGTTTCTTTCTTCTTCATCATTATAATTACTTGCACTTCTTGTGCTAAATAATGATATAGAGTCTCTTACGTTTTTTCCTAGTAAACTCTTGATTTTATTCTTAACTTCATAGTTATAATCAAGTTTTCCTAGAGCATCTGACATAGCATTTGCAAATCCAAATTTCATTAAATAGTCATTGCCTTTCATTGCAATATCATTTGCATTTAAAGCTTCATGTGCTTCGTTTAACTTTTCAGCTACCTTAGAGCTTTCATCTGTAACGAAGATAAAACTTCTTTCTTCTTCTTTGTCAGTAATCTCATCAAGAGCCTTGACATCGGTAGCATTTTCTAGCTCAGCTGGTCTGCTATGACGTGCTACCCCCCCCATCTCACTAGCTTGTGCGTTTAATGTTACTACTGGGCTAAATAAACCTAGCGCCATTAAAAATGTTAGCACTAAAGCTGTGATTCTTTTGTTCATACTCTTCAAAATATACCCCTCCTTGTATTAAAATTAGTATATATTTATATATATTATACTATATATAGATATGTTTTTCAATTGCAATTATTAATTGTGAACAAAATATCTTTTTTTATCAGGCTTTAATAAAGCATATCAATACATTTATGTACAAAAAATAGACTTGCCTCAACAAGTCTACTATAAATACATATTTACCTACACATATTACATGCCGCGTATTGCTTTTTCTACTGCGCTTTGCTCTTCTTCTGAAAGTGGCGCCTGGCTCTCTCCGTTCTTGATCATCTTACCGTAGCTAACGCTTTGCTCTCTTCCGTGTATAACCGAAAGCAAAACGCCGTTATTGAATTTATCCAAAAGGCAGATTGAGAAGCTTAGCTCTGAAGCGCTGTCTTGAAAGGCGTTGTACTTAACGTAGCCGAGCTTTTGTACGCAAAAACTTAAATTGGTCTCAAGCCTATTGAACCTATCTTCATTAAGTATCATGTCTCTATGGATGTCTTTGATGTCTTTACCAAAGGTAGCTAAAAGCTTTTCGACGCTGATGCCGTCCATGCCTTGTGTGAAGGCATCAAGTCTTTCCTTAAGCTTCTTGTACTTCATCATCTGCATGACTATTAGGACTATGGCTGCGATTGAGATAACAGCCAAGCCCATAATTATGATAAATGCATTGTCAATTATAAATTTATTGATATTTTCCATCGTCCGCCTCTTTTTTAATCTTTTTTAATGTTTCGATTGCGTAGATGATTTCGTCTTCTTTATTGAAGTAAGAAAAACTAAATCTTACTGCACCTTTTTTTATCGTGCCAATGGTCTCGTGCGCAAGTGGCGCGCAATGAAGGCCTGGACGCGTTTGTATATCGTATTCATCGTCAAGGACATAGCTTAGTATGGATGAGTCAACTCCATTCATGTTCATGGAAACAACTGGCGTCTTTCTCGTCTCATCAAGTAGGCCGTATATTTCAACTCCGTCAATGGTCTTAAGTCCATCGATAAAGGTCTTTGTCAAAGCTTCTTCGTGCCTCTTGATATTGTCAATACCTTCATCTAAAATAAATTCAACGCCTGCTCCTAGGGCTATGATGCCATGGCCGTTTGGTGTGCCCGGTTCTAATTTATCTGGCATATCCATTGGCTGATAGACTTCATTTGATCTAGAGCCTGTTCCTCCCTCAAATGTGTGCATAACAAGCTCTGGCTCCCTTGTATACAAAACTCCTGTGCCTTGCGGGCCGAATAAGGATTTGTGTCCAGCTGTTGCTAGCATGTCTATATCAAGTTTCTTTAGGTCTATATCAATGATGCCTGCTGATTGAGCAGCATCTATAAGTATGATTATATCTTTATTAATGGCTTTAACTGCTTTTGAAATTTCATCTATATCCTCAACTGTTCCCAGTAGGTTTGATGAGTGCGTCATTACAAGCATTCTAGTGTTATCTTTTATAGCTTCTACTATCTTCTCTTTGCTGACTTCACCTGTTTTTTCTGCCTGAACAACTGTTAGCTCTATGACCCCCATTTCCTTAAGTGTGAATAATGGTCTTAGAACCGAATTGTGCTCCATAGATGTTGTGATTACATGATCTCCCTTTTTAAGAGTGCCTTTGATGGCTGTGTTTAGTGCGTATGTCGTGTTCATGTGAAAGCTTAGATTAAGTGGATTGTCTACGTTAAATAGTTTTGCTAAACTTAATCTTGTCTTCATGATTTCTTCCATGGCTCTAAGAGCTAGCTTGTGACCGCTCCTTCCGGGATTGGCACCGTATTCTCTAAATGCTTCATCAAATTTTTTATATACGCTCTCTGGCTTTGGGAATGTTGTTGATGCGTTGTCAAAATAATGCATATAATCACCTCTTTTCTAATTATATCACAGCTGAAATCATTTTTCAATCACTATGAATTTTGCAAAGTAAAAGAGCCTCTCATATGAAAGGCTCCCCAATTAAATATTACTTTGTAAATATCTTTTTAATCTTAGTAAAGAAGTTTTCTTTAGGCGCTTCGTCCGATTTAGCTCTCTCTAGCTCTTCGTAAAACTTTTCTCTCTTTTCATTTGCTTTATGCATAAAATAATCTTGAGCGATTAGCGCTTCGCCTTGTACTTCTGGCTTGATGTAGTCCCCTGAGTTAAGAAGTATCCTTCTCTTGGTATTGTCCTTAAGCTGTATATCTAAGTAGCTTATAAGTCTTGCCCTTGCCTCTTCGTCATAGACTGAGCAGGCTATCTCGACTCTCTTCTCAGTGTTTCTAGTCATAAGGTCTGCGCTTGAGATATATATCCTCATATCACTGCCTCTGCCAAATTGGTAGACCCTTGGATGCTCTAGGAAGCGTCCGACTATGGACGAGACGTGAACGTTCTCAGTAAAGCCTTTCACATTAGGTATTATGCAGCATATACCGCGTATAATCAAATCGACAGTGACAGAATTTTGTGAAGCTTCGGCAAACTTTTCCAAAAACTCGTAATCAGTTAGCGAGTTCATCTTGCATCTAATGTAACCGTCTTTGCCCTTAGCTATCTCCTTATCCATCTCCTTAAGTAGTCTTGCCTTAAGTGTCGATGGCGATTGTAGTAGATGTAGGTACTTGCCATTGAGCTTAGCTAGCGACATATTTCTAAAAAAGTCATTCGCATCAAGTCCTATCTCTTCATTAGCTGTCATGAGTGAAAAGTCAGTGTAAATCTTCGATGTGTTTTCATTGTAGTTACCGGTACCTATTTGCGTGATGTGTTTGATATTCTCCCTATCGTCCTTGTATGTGATTAGGCAAAGCTTAGAGTGCGTCTTGTACTCTTCAAAGCCGTACATTATATTGCAACCCGCCTTAAACAATTCTTCCGAATAATTTATGTTGTTCTCTTCGTCGAAACGTGCCTTAAGCTCCATAAGCGCAGTGACTTCGATGCCATTGTCACAAGCTTTCTTTAGGTATTCGACAAGCTTCGAGTGCTTAGCAAGCCTATATATAGTTATCTTTATGGAGATGGTCTTGTCGCTCTCGGCTGCTTCCTTAATCAAGTCGAGGAAGGTATCGATATCGTCGTATGGGTAGCTTAATAAAAGATCCTTTTCTTCGATGCGTTTAATGATAGAGCCACGCTCTAAGGAATATTTTTTAAATGGAGTAAAGTCGTCGTAAGAAACTTTTTTGATGACGGAGCTCGGAATGATATCCTCAAGACCATAAACGTACTTCATATTGATGGGACTCTTTGTCACGAGTATCATCTCATCTGTAATCGCTAGCTCTTCTTTGAGGAAATCAGTGATGCTCCTTGACTTTGTATTTGAAATTTCAAGGCGAAGCACCTCTTGGCGCGTCCTCTTCTTGATGACTTTCTTCATAAAGTCTTTGTAGTCGGCAATCTCTTCTTCGATATCGCTATTTGTTTCGAAATCAAAGTTTCTAGTGACCGCAACAAGTGATTGCTCCTTGATTGTATAACCTGGGAACATGGTTGGGACGTAATGCTCAATCACTTTTTCGACTCTGATGTAGTTAAATTCATCGCCTGGCAGCGATAGATAACGCTCGAATATATCTGAGATGGCTACAAGTCCATGCGCAATATTGCCATCAGCGTCCCACATCTCAGTCACTATATATAGCTTTTTATTCTCTAAGAATGGAAGTGGATGTGCTGCGTCAACTATTTGCGCGGAGATTAATGACTCAATCTTACTAAGGTAGAAGCTTTTTACATAGCTTAGCTCCTCTTCATTTAAGGACTTCATGTTCTTATTGTGCATATTGTACTTCTCTAGCTCTTTGATGACGTCCTTGTAGACCTTATCCCTCATCTCGTAGTAGTATGGCATTGTCTTGTAGATGGCATCGAGCTGCTCCTTAGCTGTCATACCCGACTTTTTGTCGATGAACTCTTTTTTGGACTTCATCATATCAAAAAGTGATCCGACTCTAACCATGAAAAATTCATCCAAGTTCGATGTGAATATAGATATGAACTTGAATCTCTCAAGTGGCGGCACACTCTCATCGCTCGCCTCTTCAAGCACCCTTTGATTAAATTTTAGCCAGCTCAACTCGCGGTTTTGCATGAACTCTTCCATTGCTTCACTCCTTAATTATCTTATCCTTTAAATAACCTTCACGCACGCCAAGCTTTGAGACGTTGACCTTTTCTATGCCAATGTACTTTAAGAGTCTATATAGCATGATGGCTCCTGGCACTATGCTGTGAAGTCTTTCAGGCACAACCATGACAGTCGTGCGAATTACTTTTTTGTTCTTATCTATCATCTCATAAATATAATTTTTCACATCGTCAATAGTATATTCTTTATCGTCGTCGTTATCGAGCTCTTCGAAGATATTGCCTAGCGCTCTTGCTGTTCCGCCTGAAGCGACTAGCTTTGTGCATTTGTATGTGGAAACGTTTTCAGCCAGCATCTTGTCGATGGCGTTTATCATCTCATCGTACTCCCTAACGCTTGGTATAGTGTTTTGAACGTAGTCACGGAATAAGGATAGGGAGCCTGCCTTTAAAAATGCCATGTCTTTGATCTCTTTATTCTTTAGGTAGCAAAGCTCTGTCGAGCCGCCCCCTATGTCTATGGTGTAGTAATCATCAAAGTCGTATGCCATCTTCATGCCTTCAGCTCCATAGAAAGCCTCATCTTCTTCCGATATCAAATCAATGTTTAGATCAAGCTCTTTTTTGACTTTCTTCACTATATCCTTGCCATTGTCCACGTTACGAAGCGAGGCCGAGGCAAAAACATATATCTCGTCAATCGGTAAGTAATCAAGCAGCATCTTTTGCGCGGATAAGACCTTCATCAGCTTTTTGATGCCCTTGTCGCTAAGCTTACCGCCTTCGACTAAGCCCGCAAGACCTGCCATGTACTTCTTCGAGAAGACTTCCTTTTGTATATTGTCCTTGTTATAAACGTTTAGGCGTATTGAGTTACTGCCTATATCAATTAGTGCGTATTTCATTTTTTCTCCTTATAATAATCATTGTAATACTACTTTGTTAAGAAATTGTAAAGTATGTAATATTTTTCAAAAAAAAGCAAAAAGCCCTTCACTTGAAAGGCTTTTATCATATATCAGTCTTTTAAATTTTTAAAACCATAACCCAAGACTTCTGATGCGTTCGAAACTGAAATGAAAGTCTTTTGATCAAGATCTCTCAAGAAGTTCTTAAGCTTTAAAAAGTCTTTTCTATCAAGAAGAACCATGATGATGTCGCGCGGCTCTTTAGTGTACATACCATAAGCTTTGTAAATGGTTGCGCCTCTGTCAAGCTCTTTGATGATGAATTCTTCGATAGGTTTAGTGTCTTCAGCAATAATTTTGACCTCTTTATTCATATTCATGCCTTCGATAACGAAGTCTATAAGGAAACCGTTAACGATGACACCGAATAATGAGTAAATACCAATCCTTGCACCGAAGGCGTTACCAGCAAGTAGAGTTATAACTACGTCTGAAATAAGTACGCCCTTGCCTAGATCGATGCCGATGAACTTATTAAGTATCTTCGCGATGATGTCTGTGCCGCCAGTTGATGCGCCTTGATTAAATACTATCGCCATACCAAGTGCTGTTACAAATACACCGAAGAATAGTTCTACAAAGGTATCTCCTGTCAATGGTTGGAAGTTTGGCATTAGCTTTTCAAGCAAGTCGAAGAAGCCTGATGTAAGTAGCGATGCAATGATGGTTTTAACACCAAATTGCGAGCCTATAGTTAAAAACGCTAGTATAAATAGTCCTATATTGATAATATACATCCAGTTACCTACACCAATCTCTAAGTAATGATTAAGAACTACAGCAAGACCATTCGCTCCACCAACAGAAAGATGAGCTGGGTTGAAGAAGAAAAACATCCCTGCTGCTACGATGAAGGTACCAAATAAAATTAATATGTACTCTCTGACCATCTTTGTGATCTCTTCTTTTGTTAATTTCTTTTTAATGAATTTTGCCAATAAGATTACCCCCTTCATTTACATCCATACAATTATACCACAAGATAAAAAGCTTAGTCAATAGTAATATAGGCGAAAAAGTAAATATTTTTTGCGCGCACTACCATAGGCATAAATAAAAAAGTGAGCGAGTGCCCACTTAATTATAATAGTTTTTTTCGTATTGTTGATGAAAGATAGTCAAAGAATATAATCATGACTGAGCTGACTAAAAGTAGCGAGCCAACTCGATTCCAATTGCGCCACGATATGTTCATCGATAGTAGTGTTCCGATACCACCTGCACCGATAAGGCCAAGCACTGATGAGTTTCTGATGTTTGACTCGAGCCTATATAGAACGAAGCCCAAAAAGCTTCTGTATGTCTTTGGATAAATCATTTTCGTATACATGGTAAAGGGACTTAGTCCAAGCGCCTGCATAGACATGATTGAATCAGCTGGAATGTCCTCGATATATTCGAAGTAAAGTTTGCTAAGCATGCCCGATGTGTAGACTGTAAGCGCGAGTGCACCTGCAAAGGGCCCAGGTCCTAGTCCTCTGAAGAAGATTATGGCTGAGATGATTGGCGGGAAGGTCCTGATTACATTGATCATGATCTTGAATAGCACTGAAACCTTTTTCGAAGGAGCGATGTTCACTGCAGTAAATGGAGTGAAGATAAATGATACGATGGCTCCCATAAGTGAAGCGAAGATGGCGATGGCAGCTGACTCAATGGCCGCTGGCACTGCTCTTGATAGATAAGCAAAATCCGGATCAAATATCTTTCCTATGATGACACTACCTTGCTTAAGGCCAAGAAGGAAGCGCTCGTATGTGATATTGATAGAAAACTTGATTACAAGGAAGAGTGCTATTAAAAATATTGCGAAGAATATCTTCTTAAGTATCTTGCTTCTCTTGTATGAAGCTAGGTCATTTACTTTGATTGGGCTCTTAACATCGACCTGTCTAAGCTTTTGGCTCACAAGGTCTATAAGGAAAATTAATATAAGTAGCATAAAGATGATCGACGAGACTCTATCGTAGTTCATGTGATTTAGTTCAAGCCACAGTCTTTGTCCTATGCCACCTGCGCCAACTAGTCCAAGTATCGACGCGCTTCTTATGTTACTCTCCAAACATAGTAAAAATGTCGATACAATAAATTTTCTCATCTTAGTTAAAATTATCTTGTAATAGATTTTGCCCTTGCCAATGCCGAGTGACTTGTAAAAATCAAAATCGTCCTTGTCCATGGCCTCTATGTATTCTTTTATTAGTTTTGTTGACATGAAAAATGAAATGATGCTAAGTGCCAATAGGCCTGAGAAGCGTCCGGCTGAGAAAAAGCTCACAAGTAGCGCCGCCCATATAAGTGATGGAAGTGTTCTAAATACTGAAAATACTGCGCTCAGTATTTTTGAAACTATTTGCGAAGGGCTTGTATTGTATGGAAGGAAGAATGTTATGATGCATGCCAAGAAGACTCCGAAGGCCGATGATACAAGGGCCATAAGAAATGTTTCAAATACTAAGTCCATAACCGAGGCAATGTAAGCAAAATCAAGTGTAAACATCCTCCTCACTAGGTCAAACATATCTGGCAAACCACGCAAAAAAGAGCTTAAGGAAAATTCTGATCCTAAGCCTGAAGCTATAAGCAAGGCAAAAAATGCCAATGCTAGTAAAATTTTCTTTCTTCTCTTTTTAGATAAATAAGTCTTTAACTGAGTCATAATTTAGTTCATCCGCACTCCTGTCGAAATATACTCTGTGGTCCTTGATTGCAATCACACGCTTTGCGTACTCAAGCGATAAATCAAGGTCATGCATGCTTATGATGATGGTTTTATTGTAATCAGTATTAAGCATTTTGAAAATGTCCATGATGGACCTCTTTGTCTCTATATCAAGTGAGGATATAGGCTCATCCGCGAGGATTAGGTCCGACTTTTGAAAAAGGGATCGAGCTATGGCTACCCTTTGCTTTTGTCCGCCTGATAGGTCTTTGGCAAGGGCATAAGTCTTTTCTTTAAGCCCAACCATATCGATGGCTTTGAGCGCATCACTATACTCATCGTCAGTGAACTTCGATAGCATCGCCTCAAAGGACTTTTTCTCGCCAAGACGCGCTAGTAAAACATTATCAAGAACTGAAATATTCTCAATGATGCTTGTGTCTTGAAAGATGAAGGCAATCTTTCGTCTAAGCCTTCTTAAATCTTTTGCGCCAAGGCTGTGAACGTCCTCGCCCTTGTATAAAACGCTTCCCTTGCTAAGTGGGTTAAGTGCGTTTATCGCCTTTAGTATAGTTGACTTGCCTGCACCTGATGGGCCTATAAGCGCGACAAAGTCTCCTTCGCTTAAATCGAAAGAGACGTCTTTTATCGCATCAATATTTTTTTCGTACTGTACTGATATATCTTTTACTTCTAATATCATTTCTCTAAATCAACGTTCATAATCTTAGCTGTGTCGATAACGTTTTGGAAGTCATCGTTTGACGCTTCGACAAAGCCTGTTAAGTTGAATATCTTTTCGCAGGCTTCTTTGCCTTCGCCGCTTGATAAATCATTTTGGAAGACTTCTTTTATCTTTTGCTTCATATCGTCACTTAGGTCCTTGCTTGCTGCTACGCATACATATGGGATCTTATCAGTGTATTCAAGCACTTCTAGTCCTTCAAGTCCTTCGAAGTCCTTCATTAGCTTCTTTTCAGCGCCTTCATATGTTGCGCAAACGTCAACATCGCCATTTAAAAGCATTTGAACAGCCTTGTCATGTCCGCCAGCAAACATATATTCAATATCTTTTTCAAGATCAAGTCCGCCCTTAACAAGCATAGCACCTGGATAGATGTAGCCTGAAGCGCTCTCTGGGTCAACAAAAGCAACTTTTTTACCCTTAAGTGCTTCGTAACCGTCCTTTTCATAAGCTTCTTTGATGCCAGAATCTTTTCTTACTAATAATTCACTTCTATAATAATTTTTCCCGTCCTTGTTAAGTGCTGACAAAAGTACTTCTGCTCCGCCATTCTTATTTGCAAGTACATAGGCAAATGGTGGGATGATTGCAAAATCAACTTTGCCTGAGCCAAGCGCCTCAACTACGCCAACATAGTTTGTTGATGTAAACATAGAAACTTTTTTGCCAAGCTTATCTGTAAGTATATTTGTTAATGGTTCTGTTAAATCTTCTAGTTTATCTTGGTCAACTAAAGGTACGAAGCCTAGTTGAAGTTCATCCTTTTCCTTTGGCTTACATGCGACTAGGCCCATAAGCATAGATAAAATAAGTAGTGTTAAAATAAATTTTTTCATAATGTCCTCCTAAATTTCTGTAAAATCTCTGATGATGATGTCGCTATATTTAGAAATATGTGACAGATAGTCCTCGTTATCAAGTACGCCAACCGTTACAAAGCCCGCCTTCTTCGCAGTTTTGAGGTTCTTCGGCAAGTCTTCGAAGACTATAGTGTTTTGCGGCATGATATTGTATTTTGCAATGCACTTTAAATAGATGAGTGGCGACGATTTATCTGAACCGATATCGGATAAAGTCACTATGTCATCAAAAAGCGTATGCATATCAAACTTTTTAAGCGTAGTAATAAAGATGTCCTTCTCATTTGCTGTCGCGATCGAAGTTTTTACGCCTTTTTCTCTAATTTTCTTTAAATAATCAATGATGCCCTTCTTGGGCACGACATTGTTCTCGAACTCTTCCTTTGCTAGATGAGTCCACTCGCTAACGACTTCTTCGATCGTCATATTTAGTGCGTAGCGCTCAATTGTGTATTTTGCAGAGTCCGTGAGCGTCTTGTGCATGATATTATCAAAGTAGTCATCCGTCAAGAAAAGCGAGTGCCTCGTAAAAAATCTCAGATCAACGTTCTTCCAAACATTCATCGAGTCAAAGACAGTTCCATCTAAGTCAAAGATGGCTGCCTCGAAGTCCTTAAGCCTCATCTTTCACTATATCCTTGATGTATTTTAATACATCTTCACGAATATCGCTTCTTAGAGCAAAATCAAGATTTGCCTGTATAAAACCAAGTTTGCTGCCTAGGTCATATCTATGGCCTTCAAAGACATAAGCGTAGATATCATCTTCTTTTAATAGCATGTCAATAGCGTCAGTCAGCTGTATTTCGCCGTTCTTCCCTGGCTTAGTCTTTTTTAAAAGCTCAAAGATATCATTCTTCAAGATGTATCTACCAAGCACAGCTATATTCGACGGAGCCTTGTCAATGTCAGGCTTTTCGACTATGGACTTAACCTTATATAATCTTTCATTCACTTTTTCATCGTAGGCAATGATGCCATACTTCGATGTATCTTCTTTAGCTACAAGACCAACGCCCAAGATGGATTTGCCCGTCTCGTCATAAGCGTTCATAAGCTGCTTTAAGCAAGGCTCTTTCGAGTAAACGATGTCGTCGCCTAAAAGCACTGCGACATCTTCCCCGCCCGCAAAGCTCTCAGCACACAAAATTGCGTGGCCAAGGCCAAGAGGCGCCTTTTGCCTGATGTAATAAATATTGACCATCTCAGAGATTTTGTTAATCTCCTTAAGTATCTCAAACTTGCCAGACTCCTCAAGTGATTTCTCTAGCTCTATGTTTCTGTCGAAGTGATCCTCGATAGAATTTTTATTTCTACCAGTTATAATCAGTATATCCGTGATGCCCGATTCGTAAGCTTCCTCAACTATGTATTGAAGCGTCGGTTTATCAAATATGGGTATCATCTCCTTTGGCGATGCCTTAGTCTGAGGAAGCATCCTCGTTCCAAGCCCCGCCGCGGGTATTATTGCTTTTCTAATCATATATCCTCCTACTCTACTGTTACGCTCTTAGCCAAGTTTCTCGGCTTGTCAATGTCGCGTCCTAAAATCAGCGCTGTGTAGTAACTCATTAGCTGCCCAAATAAAACGCTGTAGATTGGCGTGAAGACCGTGAATGTTCTTTTTAGATTCACTATGCCCTTGCCCTCATCTTGATTTGTCACGAGTATGGTATCAGCGCCTCTCGCAACTAGCTCTTCCAATGTAGTCCTTGTCTTATCGAAAATTTGTCCTTCATTTGCAAATGCAATGGCCGATGACTTTTCATCTATAAGAGCGATGCTGCCATGTTTTAGCTCGCCTGCTTTGAAGGCGATTGAGTTAATGTAGCTAATCTCTTTAAGTTTTAACGAAACTTCAAGAGCCGCGATATAATCAAGGTCACGGCCAATGAAGAATATCTTTTCTTTATCCTTAATCTTGCTAGCGACTTCTTTGGCAATAGGCTCAAGTCTTGTGATTTCCGAATCCATTTCTCTAGATATTTTTACTAGTTCATCTACAATTTGGCTGTACATGCCGCAGTCGTATCCTGCAAGGCCATCTCTAAAGTATATGCCAAGTAAATATATAGATAAAATTTGCATCATAAAGGCTTTGGTCGATGCAACTGAAATTTCTGGTCCAGCAAAGATGTGTACCTTGTAGTCAGCGATCCTATCAAGTGACGAATTAATCACGTTTGTGATGGCTAAGACTGTTGCTCCGCTTGCCTTTGCTTCTTTTACAAGACCCATAACGTCGGCTGTTTCGCCTGATTGGCTGATTGCTATAAGAAGCGTCTTCTTACCAATGAAGTTATACGAGTATCTTAGTTCGCTCGATGTTTCAGCAATTATTGTTCTTTCTATGAACCTTTCAAGATAGTTCTTAGCAAGTAGACTTGCGTGATAAGCTGTGCCGCAGCCTGTTACGTAGATATTATCAAAGTCATTTAGATTAAGTCCATCTAATTCATCAAAGTAGACTTTGCCGTCACGAATGTGCCTATCAAGTAATTCCTTAAATTTCTTTGGCTCTTCATGTATTTCCTTTAGCATAAAGTGCTCGTAACCATCTTTTTGAGTTTCTTCTATATTGACATTTGATTTTTGAATTTCTCTTTGAACTTCTTTATGAGCATTGTAAATCTTGATGCCATCACTATTTAAAACGCCCATGTCACCATCTTCAAAGTAAATAATTTCATCACTTAGGTCGATGGCAGCCGAGATATCGCTTGCAAATAGATATTCATCATTCTTAACGCTCATTAGTAGAGGGCAACCTTTTTTTGCAAAATATAAATTTTTAGTCTTTTTATCCAAAACTAAAATCGCGTAACTGCCTTTGACATCTTCAAGTGCCTTCATAAAGCTATCTACGTTATTTTCCTTCATATTCCTTGCGATATACTCGATAAGAACTTCTGTGTCAGTCTCGCCCTTCGGAGTAAAGTCTGGCATAGACTTTTTTAGCTCAAGGTAATTTTCTATGACGCCGTTATGAACTATGGCGTAATCACCCTTAGTATCAAGGTGCGGATGCGCGTTCGTTTCAGTCACACCGCCATGTGTCGCCCATCTCGTATGAGCGATGGCTATATCAGCAGCTTCCTTTGGACAAGCCTTATCAAGCTCCTTTATCCTGCCAACTCTTTTATATATCTTTAATTCATTATCTTTAATGTAGGCAATACCTGAGGAGTCATAGCCCCTGTACTCAAGGCTATAAAGGCCTTTGATTGCGTACTTTATTGCATCATTCTTGCCATAGTATCCAACTATACCACACATAATATCTTCCTTTCAAAAAAGCATTTATAATATTACTCGTGCGCAAATCTTTTTCGCGCATAAACATCTATATTAATTATAACATATATTTATGAAAAAATATAAAATTTTTACAAAAGAAAAGTGATAGCCGTAGCCATCACTTATCTCGTTATTAAATATATTAAAAAGCAGGGTAGATTTCTCCCTTGTAAGTATCTTCAATAAACTTCTTGCAAGCATCTGATTGGAATACTTTGATAAGCTTTTGGAACTTATCTTTTGTTTCGTCGCCTTTTCTTACTGCAATGATATTTGCGTAAGGACTGTCCTTATCTTCAAGTGCTAAGGCATCAGCTGATGGGTTAAGTCCTGCACCAAGCGCGAAGTTTGTGTTTATAGCTGCAAGTGCTGCATCTTTATAAACGTTTGGTATATTTGCTGCTTCAATTGGAGTAAATTTTAAGTTCTTTGTGTTTTGATCAATATCTTTTTCAGTTATGTCTTCCTTAGTATTGTCTTTAAGAGTGATTAGTCCATTCTTTTCAAATAGTAATAGTGCTCTGCGTCCATTTGATGGGTCGCTTGGTATTAAAACTTCGTCTCCGTCCTTTAATTCATCAAGTGACTTGATTTTGTCTGAGTATAGTCCCATTGGTTCGATGTGTACTGAGCCAAGTGATACTAGATTAAGTCCTCTTTCTTTAGAGAAGTTTTCTAAGTATGGTATGTGTTGGAAGAAGTTTGCGTCGATATCGCCTTGATCAAGAGCTAGGTTTGGTTGAACGTAGTCATCAAACACCTTTACTTCAACCTCAATGCCTTCCTTTGCAAACTCGTCTTTAAGTGCTTCAGTTATTTCAGCGTGAGGTACTGGTGATACACCTATGAGGATCTTGTTGTCATCATCTGTTTGTGTCTCTGTATTTTTTTCTGAGCCTGCTTCAGTGCTTGTCTTTGTGTTATCTGTAGACTTATTGCAAGCTACAAGGCTTGTTAATAGTGTTAATGCTAATAGTAATGTAAATATTTTTTTCATTTTATTCTCTCCTTAATTTTATAAATTTATTTTTTGTTTACTTTTTTGTATATAATGTTTCCTGTGAATTGCACTATTTGTACGATTATAACTATGAGTGCGACTGAAATCCAAAGTATGTCAAGTTGATTTCTTTGGTAGCCGTATCTGATTGCGATGTCACCAAGGCCGCCTCCGCCAAGCGCTCCAGCCATTGCTGAGTAGCCAACTAAGTTTATTATGGTGGTCGTTACGCCTAGTATAGCTGCTGGTACTGTCTCTTTTAATAGTACCTTGACTATTTCAAAATTGCTTGCACCCATTGATTTAGCAGCTTCTATGACACCCGCATCAACTTCTAGGAAGTAGCCTTCATATAATCTTGCTATGAAAGGTGCTGCCGCAAATGTTAGTGGCACCAAAGCTGCCTCAGTTCCTATTGCCTTACCAATTATAAATCTTGATAATGGCGCTAGAACTATGATTAGTATAATTGCTGGCATACTTCTAAAAATATTGATGATACCGCTTGTTATTGTATATACAAATTTATTTTCTCTTAAACCATTTGGTCTAGTCACATAAGTTAATATGCCCCACGGAAGTCCGATGATTAGAGCGATGAGTGCCGGCACTATAATCATGATTATAGTTTCAGGAAGTGCTGGTAAAACTATGTCCATTATTTCCTTGAACATCATGCTATCACCTCCGATACTTCTGCGCAATTAGCTTTTAAGTAAGAAATAACTTTTTGTGCCTCTTCGTCTGAGCCGCGTAGCTCAACGACCATGTAGCCAAGCTCTTCATCCAAAACGTTACTGATGTTGCCGTCAATGATGTTGATATCAACATTAAAGGTCTTCATCGCGTTACTTAATACAGGGGTCTTAACTGTGTCCTTCGAATAAGAAAGTCTAAGCAATTTGCCAGTGAAGGCACTGTAGTCAAGCTCTGTATCAGGAGCCGCCTTCTTGATAAATCTTTGTGCAAGCTTTGTCTTTGGGTTTTTGAAGAGCTCTGTAGTAGTGTTTTCTTCTATAATTCTTCCATTCTCCATAAGAGCAATTTTGTTCGAAGCGTCCTTTGCTGCTTCCATCTGATGCGTTATCATTATGGTTGTCGTGTCAAAGTCATCTCTTGCTCTTTTATATAAATCTATGACCATCCTAGTGCTCTCTGGATCAAGTGCGCTCGTTGCTTCGTCTGAAAGTATGATCTCAGGCTTAGATACAAGGGCTCTTGCTATGGCGACTCTTTGTCTTTGTCCGCCAGATAATTCACTTGGATATGCCTTCTCTTTATTAAGTAGGCCAACATAATCAAGAAACATTCTCGCTTCAGCCTTTTTGTCTCCCTTGAAGCCATTCAAGCTTAAAGGAAAAATCACATTGTCTAAAACCGTGTATTGACTGAAAAGATTAAAAGTTTGAAAGATAAAAGCGATTCTCTTTCTTAAAGCTAAGAGCTCTTTTGGCTTTAAGTTAAAGATGTTCACTCCATCTATGATTACTTCGCCACTGTCAGCTTCCTCAAGTCTATTGAGTAGTCTAACTAAAGTTGACTTGCCTGCTCCAGATAAACCTATGATGGCCAAGATGTCTTTCTTTTCTGCTTTAAAACTTACACCATCAACAGCGTTAAATTCTTTGCTATCAACCTTGTAAGTCTTAATCAAATTTTTTGCTTCTATCATAAGCTCCTCCTTCCTTGGATAAATCCAATAAAAAAACTCTTTACCAAAAGATAAAGAGTATCATGAAAAATCGTCATCTCTCGGTATAACCGCTGGAATTAGCACCTTGTTTAAACAGGTTGCCGGGCTTCATAGGGCCAGTCCCTCCGCCTCTCTGGATGAATTATATTGTTTTTAGATTATACAGTTCATTTTATATTAAATATGTGATTTAAATCACAAATATTGATTTTTTTATAAAAAAGTGTGTATTATTATAAGATTTCTTTATAGATTAGAAAAGTGAGACTACTTCCCCTTAATTTATATTACTCAATTATGTTTAAGGTGATACTGCCACTCTTATAATCACATAGCTTAGCTAGTTCATCACTAAGTACTATGCTTATGCTGTCGCCTACGTTTAGATCTTTAAATGTAATTGCTGCATCATTTAGTCCATAAGAATTATTATTATCAATATTATAATCATGAGTAGTTTTGATCTCGAGCATTTTTTCTGGATCTATCTTGATTAGCTCGTCTTGGAACGCTAATTGATACTCATGTCTTAAACTTATTGGCAAGTTCTTATATGTAAAGTGTATTGTCAACGCTTTGTCATCGAGACTACTTATAGCTATAGCTTCTTCTTCATTGAGCATTCTTTCTTTAAATGAAAATATTGGAGTAAGGACATCTGCATTAACTTTATTTTTTAAGTCTTCATCATCTCTTTTGCTCATATTTGAAAATATGCTTCTATAAAACTTAAGTATCTCTTCATTTTCCTCAAGTGATATTGAAAAGCTTGCAAGATTATCCTTAAGCTTTTTGTTTTCTTCTTCTAGCTCACTTATTCTTTACTCTTCAGTAGTTTCATTCTTATCATTAATTTGTTCTTTGCTTACATCATTTGTTTTTGCGCAGCCAAAACTCATTAGTAAACAAAGCACTAAGACAAATAAAACTATCTTCTTATTCATACTACCATCTCCTTATAAGTATTATATCACAAGTACCCACCCCCATTTGCAACAAAAAAACTACGCTCATATACACAAGCGTAGTTAATCTTTATCAATATTTAATTATGATTTTTGTCTCCAATCAATTTTATACTCAACTAAATACACTGAAATGATTGAAAATAATAGTAATACCAATATGCTAATCACATCAAATTCTCCGACAAAGCTCTTTCTCAAAGCATTTGAAACATATGTTGTTGGTACTAAATATGAAATGTACTGCATAATTTTTGGCATGCTTTCAAACGGTATAAATACTGGTGCGCAATAAACTATTAGCGGCTGTATTATTTGTGTGACTGTGCTTGATTGCTCCATGTTGGTGCTATATACACCTATAAAAGCTCCTAAACCTGATAAAGATAGTCCAGATAAGAATATTATTAAAAGCATAGTAAAATTAATATTGATTTGCACATCAAAAATAATTCTTCCTAAGAATATCAAGACAATTATTGATGGCAGTGTTACTATTGTCGCTCTCATTAAATAGGATGTTATTAACTGTATTTTCTTAATTGGTAGCGATGCGTAATAGTCAAAGCCTCTTATTTGCTTAAGCACACCAAGCTCTTGACCTAAAGTTAGCATAGTACCTGTAACTAGTGACATGATAATGTTACCTGATATGACATAGTTCATATACTCAGGATTTTTCATGCCAACTAATAAATAAAGAAATATCAATACACTTATAGGCGATACCAAAACTATTAGTAGCGACCATTTCCAGCTTAGTCTTAGTGTTAATAGTTCTGACTTTATTAGATAAAATTGCTTTGTTAAATAATCTTTGATGCCAGATTTATTTTGACTTGATTTATTGATTTCCATTACTTATTCTCCTTTATATTCATCATGTAGATATCCTCTAAGGAAGGAGGAAGTATCTTTATAGAGCTGATCGATGATCCTAGGCTACTTGAGTAAAGCTCGTTTAAAACAGTATTAACTTTATCCTTATTAACATTTATCCTTAAGTGTTCATCGTCTATTCTAATAATTTTTAGACGGCTTATCAACTCATCATCAATTTTAGTATGATATGGTACTACGAAATCTAATTTTGTATCTATTTTTAAAGCCTCAGCTAATTCATATGGCCTGCCTTGCTTGATTATTTGGCCTCCATACATTATGGCAACATCGTCTACAACATTTGAAGCTTCTTGTATATTATGTGTTACTAATAAAAATGATATGCCTCTTTCTTCTTTAAGTTTTTTAACTAATTGCCAAAGCAATATTCTTTTTTCTGGATCGACATCATTTGTTGGCTCATCAAGTACAACGAATGGATTGTATCCTATGATGGCTGCCATAAAAGCAACAAGTCTTGTCTCGCCTCCACTAATCGAACCAATAAGTTTATCTTGTAAATAATTCATACCAAAATACTCAAGCAGCTCAAGCGCTTGTCTTTTAGACTCTTTTGCGTCTATCCCTCTATATACTCCTGTAAATTGTATAAACTCTATCACTTTTAAAGCTCTGTGCGTGTACGCAATTTGACCTAAGTATGAGACTTTGCTTGGTATGTAATTTTTGTGCTTAGCTATATCTACTCCATCTATCTCTATGTATCCTGAATCTGGTTTTAAAAGACCACATACTTGTCTAACAAAAGTGGTTTTGCCCGCCCCATTTGGTCCAAATAGTCCTTTTATCTCACCTGTGTTTATGCTTATGTCAATATCTTTATTGGCATAAGTTTTTGAGTGTGCATATTTTTTACACACATCTTTTGCTATCAACATTTTATCGTTCATTATCATGCTCCTTAATCGCTACATTTAAATACATTTTTATTATATCACAAGTACCCCCCCCCATGTGCAACAAAAAACTACGCTCATATACACAAGCGTAGTTAATCTTTATAAAGCTGTTGCTGTTTTATTTTTTACTTCAACAAGATGTGAACAATACTTCATAATTTCTTTGTTATGACTAATTATAAAGACAATCTTATCCTTAGTATCTTTTAGTATTTCTTTCATAAGCTCTTCTTCAGTTTCTTTATCTAATGAAGATGTTGGCTCATCAAGTATAACTATGTCAGCGTCTTCTGTGAAATATCTTGAAAGAGCTATCCTTTGTTTGTCTCCACCAGACAAATTTGCACCGTTCTCAACTATCATTTCATCTAGATTTGTAAACTTAGCCAAAAATGGCATTGCTTCATAAACTGCTCTAGCTACTTTTTTACGTCCAAAATTTAAATTATTATATAAAGTATCTGTAATAATTGGTGTGTTTTGCGAGTAATAAGAAACTTTTCTTAGGTAATCTTTATTTTTTATCTCACTTATAGGAATATCATTTATATATATACCATCTGTTTCTCTAAACTTTGGTATAAGCTTTAATAGAGTGCTCTTACCAGTACCACTCTCGCCCATAACGCCAACTATATCTCCTTTTTTAAACTCCATCTTTACATTATTTAGTAAATTTTTATCAAATATATTGACCTTATCTATATCAAATTTTATGCTTTCAATTTTCGCTGGCATAGGCTTTGAACCATCTTTTGCTTTGTAATCTATAAGCGTCTTTAAAAAATTATCTGCTGCTTTTATATTAGCAAAGCCTAAATTTGTAAAAGTTAAGCCTCTTATGGCATTAGAAAAATAAGGAAATACGAGCATAACAAATATTACTGATCCAAAATTGTTCTTATCATTAAGTGCAAGCGCGGCTAAGAATATGATTACCAAATTTTGTATAATTTGATTAAGTCCTATAAGTAAACCTGATGCACCGTTGGCTACGTAGTTAACTTTTTTCCTAACCCCCTCTGATTTATGAATATTATCTTCAATCGCTGGTAATAAATTTTCATTCTCAGCGTTTTGTTTAATAAAATCAACTTGTGAAATAAGTGAATTAATATTTTTGAATGATTCACTACTTGTGCTTTGCAAATTTATTGATAGCTTTGCAAGTTTCTTATTAAGTGCCTTAAATCCAAAGTAATGAATTGGGATAATTGCTAGCATAAAAAGAGCTGCAATATAATTAAATGACCAAGCAACTGCTATCGTTACGACTATGGTAACAATATTGACAAGAAGATTTGGTATGACGTCAAAATAAAAACTAGCATATGCTTCAACTGCGTTATAAGCAAGCTCACGAAGTGCTGTTGGTCCCTCGTTTATGTATTTATCGTAGTCTAATTTAAATATATCGCTATAAATAAGACCCGCTCCTTTTGTATGATAATCTTGTATAAGCTGATTCTTTGTAAAAACAGAGATAAAATCAACTATGTATCCTAGTGCTAGTATTGATATAACTTTAAGTATATCATAAATGCCAATCCTCCCAACATTTTCAATAACCTCGTTTAATGTGATTGGTGCTATGACAAATAATATTGCCGATAATAAGCAAAGTGCAAGTAGTAAGATAAAGCTTGGTATATTAACAAGCTTTAACATTTCTCTCTTTGATTTTTTTAATTCCATATTAAGTCCTCCCTTTTAGTTTAACATCTTTATTATAACACAAATACCCTCACCATTTGCAATAAAAAACTACGCTCATATACACAAGCGTAGTTAATCTTTATCTTATTATCATTTCTTCTCTCTTTGGTCCTGTAGAAATGTATTTAAATTTTTTGCCAAGTTTTTCTTCGATAAACTCGATGTAGTCCCTTGCTTCTTGTGGAAGCTCTTCGTACTTAGTTATGCCTCTTATGTCGCATTTCCAGCCCTTAAGTCTTTCTAGAACTGGTTTTGCTTTTTTAAGCTTGGATGTATTAGGGAATTCATCTGTTATCTCGCCGTCGATGTCGTAGCTAACGCAAACTGGTATTTCATCTAGGTAACTAAGCGCGTCTATAACCATGAAGGCGATATCTGTTGCGCCTTGCATTTCGATACCATACTTTGTTGCGACTACGTCGAACCAGCCAACTCTTCTTGGCCTACCTGTTGTTGCTCCGAACTCGCCTTTGTCTCCGCCATGAATTCTTAATTCATTTGCTTCTTCATCAAATATTTCGCTAACGAACTCGCCTGCACCTACCGCTGATGAATATGCCTTTGTTACTGCGATGATGTTTTTAATCTCATACGGCGGCACTCCAGCTCCTATAGATGCGTATCCTGCTAGTGTTGATGAGCTTGTTACCATTGGGTAAATGCCGTGATCAGTGTCCTTTAGTGTACCTAATTGGCCTTCAAATAAGATCTTCTTGCCATCTTTGATAGCTTTTCTAAGCATCTTGGATGTGTTCTTAACATAAGGCTTAATCATTTCGCCATATTCAAGAAGTGTCTTCAAAACATCTTCCTTCTTAATCGGCTCTTTATGATAAAGCTCCTTAAGTATGGCGTTTTTGATTGGCAATATCAAATCTAATTTTTCTGAAAGATATTCTTCGTCGTAAAGCTCGTTCACTTCAAAGCCTATCTTTTGATATTTATCTGCAAATATATATGCAATACCCGACTTAGTCGAGCCAAAGGATGCCTTGCTAAGTCTTTCCTCTTCGTATTTATCAAAGTCTAGGTGATATGGCATAACAATGTGGGCTCTGTCTGATACATAGATTGTCGGCTCTTTAACGCCTGCGTCCACTATTGATTTAAGCTCGTTAATGAAGAATGGTATGTTTAGTGCAACGCCATTGGCAAGTATATTGACAGTGTTTTCATTAAATACTCCTGATGGCAATAGATGTAGTGCAAATCTACCATAATTATTGATAATAGTGTGGCCAGCGTTAGCTCCGCCTTGAAATCTAACGACATAATCTGCATCACATGCTAGCATATCGGTTACTTTACCCTTGCCTTCGTCGCCCCAGTTAGCTCCTACTATAGCTGTAATCATATATACCTCCTAAACATTGAGTTCAACTTTGATACCGATGCTGTCCTTGTTCTTTTCAAGTATCGGGTCAATAGTTTCACTTACAAATTCTTCAACTTGTGAAGATGCTCTGCCGCTAATCTTTGAAGCAGCCTTTATCTCTTCTATGTCATCCATAGTCAAGTTAAAGTCTTTGTCGTCAGAAATTAGCTTTAATAAATTATTATCCTTGCCCTCTTCTTTGATCCTCTTTTGTGCTTCTCTTGAATGAACTCTGATCTTGTCATGAAGGGCTTGTCTGTCACCGCCACGTTTAACGCATTCCATCAGTATATTTTCTGTTATCATAAATGGAAGCTCTTCGTTTAAGTGCTTTTTGATAACATTTTCATAAACTATAAGTCCGTCACTAACGTTGATGTATATATCTAGTACTCCATCAAGTGCTAGGAAGGCCTCGCTCACAGCTATCCTCTTATTAGCCGAGTCATCAAGTGTTCTTTCAAACCATTGTGTTGCGGCAGTTATTTGCGGATTAAGTGAGTTTACTATGATGTAGCGTGAAATGGATGCGATTCTTTCTGCACGCATAGGATTTCTCTTATATGGCATGGCAGATGAACCGATTTGATTTTTTTCTAGTGGCTCTTCTATTTCCTTTAAATTTGCTAATAATCTTAAGTCGCCTGAGAACTTGTATGCACTTTGAGCGATTAGGCTAAGCACATTAAGTATCTTGGCATCTATTTTCCTTGTATATGTTTGTCCGCTTATAGTTAAAACTTTGTCGAAACCAAGTTTTTTCACTATAAGTTCATCGACTTTCTTTACTTTTTCTTCGTCATTGTCAAAAAGTTCCATGAAGGAGGCTTGTGTGCCTGTAGTTCCCTTTGAACCAAGTAATTTGTAATCTGCTAGCAATTTATCTAGCTCTTCTAGGTCCATGTAAAGGTCTTGAAGCCATAGACATGCTCTCTTGCCAACAGTAGTTGGTTGAGCTGCTTGATAGTGTGTGTAGCCAAGCGTGTCAAGATCCTTGTACTTCATGGCAAAGTCCCTAAGGTTTTTCATAACAGTAAGAACTTTTTTTCTAATAAGCTTAAGAGCTTCGTGCATAGTGATAAGGTCAGTGTTATCACCAACGTAGCAGCTAGTTGCTCCTAAGTGAATGATTGCCTTTGCCTTTGGTGCTTGAAGACCATAAGCGTAGACATGGCTCATAACATCGTGACGCACAAGCTTTTCTCTCTCTTTTGCGACTTCGATGTTAAGATTGTCCTTATTTGCCTTCATCTCTTCGATGGCTTCATCTGATATGTCTAGACCCATCTCTTTTTCAGCTTCTGCAAGGGCTATCCACATCTTTCTCCATGTTTTAAATTTATATTCTTCTGAAAATATATACTGCATCTCTTTAGAAGAGTATCTTTCTGAGAACGGCGATATATATTTATTATATTTGTCCATCTTCCACCTCTGTTGGATAATTACCAGTAAAGCAGGCGTTGCAATATTCACAGCGTCCTTCAACAAGCTCCTTAAGGTCCTCTACCTTTAAGTAACCAAGCGAATCACAGCCAATGTAGTCTCTAATCTCGTCTTGAGTGTATTTAAACGCGATTAGCTCCTTATTTGTCGGCACGTCAGTACCGTAGAAGCATGGATATAAGAATGGTGGCGAGGATATTCTGACATGAACTTCCTTAGCACCAAGCTCCTTAAGCTGCTTTACAATATTTTTCATAGTCGTTCCTCTAACGATGGAGTCATCGACCAAAACTATCTTTTTATCTTTAACTTCATCCTTAAGAATATTTAGCTTGATAGAAACGCCTTGTGACCTTTGATCTTGACTAGGCTTAATAAATGTTCTACCAACATAATTATTCTTGATGAAAGCTATGGAGAATGGTATATTAGCTGCTTGTGCATAGCCGTATGCTGCCGGTGTACCTGAGTCTGGAACGCCAACGACTACGTCTGCATCGACTGGATATCTCTTGTGAAGCATCCTACCCGCATTTAGTCTTGCTTCGTAAACGCTGATGCCGTCAATGGCTGAGTCAGGTCTTGCGAAGTAAATGTATTCAAATATACAAGTGGATTTTTTCGCTTCATATTTATATACGGATTTAACTCCTTCTTCAGTAACTATAACGACTTCACCCGGTTCAACATCCCTTATAAACTTTGCTCCAACTGCATCGAGAGCGCATGATTCACTCGATACAAAGTATGTATCTTCTTTTTGACCAATACAAAGTGGATGGAAACCGTTAGGATCTCTCGCTGCTATTAACTTTTTAGGACTTGCTATAGCTAGTGAATAAGCACCAACTATCTTTGGCATAGCCTTAACAACTGCTTCTTCAACAGATTTTGATTCAAGTCTAGCTCTTGCTATAAGATAAGGAATGATTTCAGAATCAGAAGTCGTTTGAAATATGGCTCCTGTTTGTGAAAGTTCTTCCTTAAGCGCCTTTTGATTAACAATATTGCCGTTGTGAGCGATGGCTAGAGTGCCTTTCCAGTAGTTTATAACTAGTGGCTGTGCGTTAGAAACAGTAGAATTGCCTGAAGTTGAGTATCTAACGTGTCCAACACCAAGATTGCCATTAAGTTTAGCTAAATTATCTTTATTAAAAACATCATTAACTAGACCCATGTTTTTATAAACCTGGATGTTTTGGCTCATTTTGGTATCTGTTACAGCAATACCGCAAGATTCTTGTCCTCTGTGCTGTAAAGCGAATAATCCGTAGTAAATCAGAGTTGAGACGTCTTCGTGTTTAAGTGAATAAGCTCCGAAAACGCCGCACTCCTCATGTATTTTATCAAACATTATTCTAGTCCAAGTCTTCTCATGACTTCGTGGTATGCATCTTCAACATTACCAAGGTCACGTCTGAACCTGTCTTTATCAAGCTTTTCGTTAGTTTCGTAGTCCCAAAGTCTCATAGTGTCTGGACTGATTTCGTCAGCTAAGATGATCTTGCCGTCATATCTACCAAATTCAAGCTTGAAGTCAACAAGTCTTATGCCAACAGATTTAAAGTGCTTGCAAAGGTAGTCATTTACCTTTCTTGCATAGTCTTTTATAGTGTCTACTTCTTCTTTAGTAGCAAGACCAAGTGCTGTAGCATAATCATCGTTGATAAATGGGTCATCAAGTGGATCTGACTTGTATGAGAACTCAACTATTGGGTGAAGTAATTCTTTACCTTCTTCAACACCCATCCTCTTAGAGAAGCTGCCTGCAGTTACGTTTCTAACTATAACTTCTAGTGGAACTATCTCAACAGCCTTAACCAAAGTTTCTCTGTCGTTTAATTCTTCTAGATATATAGTTGGAATGCCTTCTTTTTCAAGCTTTTGGAAGAAAAAGTTACTCATCTTGTTGTTGACAACACCTTTGCCAACTATAGTACCTTTCTTCTTGCCGTTAAATGCAGTAGCATCATCCTTGTAAGACAAGATAAATTTCTTAGGGTCATCAGTCTTGAAGACCTTCTTTGCCTTGCCTTCATATACTTGTTCTAACTTTTCCATGTCGTCATCCTCCTTAAAAATTACATTCTAATTATATCACTTAGAAAAACATTTTTCAATCATTATGAAAATATTTTTGCAAAAATATAAGGACTTAATCACTAAGCCCTTATATAATCAATTTACTTATTTATTATTTCTTTACTGTCTGTAACAACCCATATATTTAACTTTTCTTTATTAAGTTCAATTTCCTTTTGTTTCAAACTTAATTCAAGGTCTTTATCCTTATCAGCTAAGCTTATATTATAGATAATGGTGTTGTCACTGTCTTTTTTATCTTTTACCTCAAATTTACTATCTGGATATGTTTTAGCTAGATATTCATAAAGAACGCCTTCACTGTCAAATAGATATGGTTTCTTTCCATCTTCCAATTCACTAATTAGTTCATCGTTAATAGCTGGATATAAAACCTCTTCATTATTTGTATTTTTATTGTTAATCAATTTATATGCTACAAAAAATATTACAATAATTAATATGGCATATATTATTTTTTTACTTTTACTCATTTATTATCCCCCCTTATGTATAAATCATAAGAATTTAAATCTCTTAATATTCTTCGTGCTACAGATTATATCCCGCATTCGTTAAGCATACTTTTACATGCTACACCTCAATATCTATCTAACATAACTATTTATTTGAATATTATATTTTAATTTTTTTCCTTGTTTATTCATAATTACTACCTTATATTCATTATCTTGGTTGGCCTTAACTTTTAATATTGTTTCTTTATCAAATGTCTCATCATAAATAACCCTTTCGTTTTCCTGTATCATTATCTCATAATTCAATCCAGAGCTACAAGACATCTCGCTCAATTTAATTGTAAAGCCATTATGATATGTTGTATCAGATGAAAACATATTAAATTTATATGTTCTACTTTCAAGCCCATCTAAAACTTCATTATAATCTATATCAATTTTTCTTAATGCTATTAAATCATCTGACATTTTATTAATTTTTTCATATTCGTTTTTGTCTATCATCTCTACTCTGTCACTAAGTATCTCACCTCCATCGTCCAGAGCTTTTACGCTTGATACTACTTTATCATCTGCTTCGACGTTAAAATAAGCAAATGAATTTAAACTTAGGATAAATACAAGTACTAATGATAGTACACCAAGCTTTGTTATTCTATATGAGCTCATAATCCTCATCCTTTCTATTGTTGGATTTAATTCTGACACGAATTTATTTACATTTTTATTTTCTACTGTAGACAGTTTATGCATTGTTTCTAAATATTCTCTTTTTGCTAAATTTGATCCACCCATTTTATTTATAACTAATTTATCACAAAGTATTTCCATATCTTCATCTATATATTTTAGAGCTAAAAGCACAAATATATTGTACCAATAAAAACATGCTAGCATATATTTTAAATAGTTTATAAATATATCACATTTTTTTATATGCATCATCTCATGATAAATTACATTTTTTAAGATAATATCGTCTTTTAAAATATATGTTTGCAAAACAATCTTTGGCTTGAAAAATCCATAGCTTACTGGTGTTTCGAGCTTATCATTTATTAAAACTTCTACTCTTCTTTTTAGATTAAATGAACTTATATACTCATTAATGCTGTGATTATTGACTTTATTAGCACTTCTCAAAGCTTTATTAGTTTTTATAGCTGTAAATATTAGATATATTAAAAACAATATTGCTGCTATCAATCGTTTTTTTAAATATAAAACATTTGCGAATTTTATAAGTAATAACTCTGTATACTCATTTAAATTCTTAATAAATGAAAAGCATGCATCTAATATGGGCCCATAGCTAGAGTTTTCTATATTTACTTGCACGCCAAAAGGAATAATTAGATACACAAAAAGCAATGACCACATAATTTTATTGGCATATTTTATACTTTTTCTATTAAATGATTTTCTCAATAATAGTATTGCCGCAATTAATAATACACTTTTAATTAATTTGTTAACAGCATTTACTTTAATTATTTCAAACACAGCTTACTCATCCTTAATCTCAATTGAAGAAATAATATCTTTCATTTCTTCTAGCTCAGTATTAGTAATTTTTTTATTATTTACAAATGCTGAAAATAATTTTACAAATGATCCTTTATAAACCGTGTCTATAATTTTCTGTATTTGATTGTTTCCAAGATCCTCTCTTTTAATTACTGGTTTAATTATATAATTTGGATATCTTCTATTAAGTGCATTTTTTTCTACTAGTCTGTTTATAAAGGTGTAACTTGAACTTTTAGAAAAATTATTTTTTTCATTAAGTATCTGTGATAATTCTAAAGCAGTTATCTCTCCGTTTTCATCTAGACAATCTCCTTTCCATAATTCCTCTAAAACTATTAACTCACTATCTGATAAATTCATATGTACCTCCTTTCTGTATTGTTAAAAATACTATCCATCATCATATTTAAGTTCTAAAAACTTAGTTTGATATGTGCAATTTGGCTACATAATCATTAAATTGCACATATCAAACTAATTCATTTAAAATTTTACAGATTACAGTTAATCATCACTTCTAAACGAATCTTTTATTTCTTTATGCATGGGTTTTAATTCTTCAAGCATGCTTTCTACAGCACTATCATCTCCATTATCTTCACATATGTGATAATAAAAAGTTTTATCTCCCTTACTTATAAGCTTTTCAAAATTGCCACCCAAGTCGCTTTTCTTAGAAACAACTATCTCAAACACTGGGCAATATGATCTAATTAAAGACTCTCTATCCCTCTGTTCAATAATAAAACTTATAGTCTTAGTTTCTTTATTGCTATCTGCAGCCTCACCTTTTGAGTCATCTACAACATCTATCAGCATAATATCGTACTTCCACTCTGGTATTTCAAGAGTAAAGCCATAACCATCATTGATGTATAAATACTTTTCATTAGCATCATTATGTTCACGAATATTAGATTTTTGTTCTTTTCCAATTTCTATATTACAAGCTATAGAAAAGCAGAGTACTAATATTGCTAGCATTAAAAATATAAAAAACTTTTTAGCTTTCATAGTTATCACTCCAATTTATTTAAATTTTATATTTACAACACAAAATATTATGCATCAATAAATTTAAATGAATGTATAATTTCTTTGTGCATAGGCTCTAGCTCTTTAATTAAATTCTTAATTCTAGCAATATATTTATCGTCACTGTATTTTTTATCTTCTATTTCCTTCATGACATCATTTTCTTTAAGCTCTTTGTAGTAATATATTTTCCCGTCTTTCTCCCCTAATTTTGTAAGATTAGAATCTAAATTATTTTTTTCTGATACAATAAGTTCAAAGGCAGTATAAAAGCTTATGTCTAAATCTTTTTCTCTCCTTAATATCATAAAATTTATAGTCGTTGCATTATCATATTGCTTCTCGTAACCATATTCTTCTGCACCAGAATCATCGTTAACGTTAAATAATTGAATGTTATAGTTCCACTCAGGTATTTCAAGAGTAAATCCGTATTTATCATTCTTATATAAATAATAATCTCTATTATTTGTTTCTGTGCTTTTTTCTTTGCGATTACAAGAAATTAAAGTTAATATCGATAATAAAAGCAATACAAATAAAACTGCTGACTTTTTCATTTAATTATCTCCTTCTATTGGGAAATCCATGTTCCTGAATAAGAATCCCAAGTTGGAACATAAAACTCTATACCACTAAAATTTTTAAAAGAATAGTTCTTCCTATCATTAGTATGTGAGCAATATGTCATTGTTATTGTATCATTTTGATCTACCATGCCTACATGTGATGTATTTTTGCCTAACCACATAATCACACTTCCGGCACAAGCTTTATATTTATCACTAGTTTTGAAAAATAAATCATTGTCAACTAAATAGTCAACTAATCCATATCTTGAGTGACCAGTATTGTCCCAAGTATCTAATCCAGGTCTCCATTTCGAATTAGTTTCTATTCCTCCAGCATTAATTGCTTGAGAAACATAATTTGCGCAATCACGTTTATGATGCGTTTGAAATTTAGGATTATAGACCGATTTAGATGGATCACACTCAAAACAATGGCATGCTCCGCATGAATCTGTCCACGTTCTTACATAATCCCTAGCTAGTATTCTATCATAATCTTGCGCAACTGATGTGGTTCTTAGCTCATTTTTTAAGAATTTTAATTTTTTAATTTTATCTTTTCCACCATTTATCATTAATTCCTCATTTGGAAGTTTACATTCTTGAATTGTAGCTGTAGAGCCGTCATCTCCTATAAAAAACATACTATATTCTTGCTCATAATTATTAGCTCTTTTTAACTCCGTAGATATTTTAACTGCAAATTCTGAAGTTTCTTCTTGCTCTATTCCAATATAATTATTTTGTAAATCTCTTATAACGCTATTTATATAACTACTCTTTATCATTTTTTCATAATTATCTTCAATATTTTCAAGCTCCAAAATCATTCCTTTTACAAAAGGTAGATCTTCCGCCGATTTTATCTTAAGGATTTTCGTAAAATTTACAAATGTATGAACTATTAACTCATTATTCGATGCATCAACATATTCTATTTCTACATCAATTTTAGGAATACTATAGTATTCTGAGTAAAGATCAATAATTTGATTTTTCACATAATTTACTACTTCATCTTTTTTAGATTCATTTAAATAGTCTGTATGTTGGCTTATTGCAAATATATTAATTTGTGTTAAAAAAACAACTATTAATAATAATACAAATAACTTTTTCATAATTTTCCTCCTTTTTGAATATAATCCTACTAATTTTTATAAATAATAATGTTTACATAACTCTCACCTCTTAAATTATATATTTTATTTTTTAAACTCATATTCATCTTTGAATATAATCTATCTTTATTATATACACTTTTTTATTATTTGTCAAGTGTTATTTTAATATGTTAATATGTTTTGCAAAAATATAAGGACTTAATCACTAAGCCCTTATATATAATCTATTTACTTTTCTTTCTTTACATTAATTTTTAATACGAAGTAGGCCTTCTTCGCCTCGTACTCTTCTTCATTCGTAACGTTTACATTTTTAAACTCTATGGTCTCGTCGCCATTAAGTTTAACTTTATATACGTCTGCACAAGTCGATGGTCCTCCTTCTCTTGATCCGCCCTTGACTTTAAATTCCACTAAGGTTTTTTCAGCCACATCGTTCTTTGGTGATATGACCCACTCGTCAAAGCAATTTCCTGCTGGCAAGACTACTTCTACTTCATCTTTATTTGTGTCTATGTCTATGGTCTTCTCATCCGGATTATCACTTTCCTCTTTTCCGTAGATATCTTCTTTCTTTACTATCTCATAAACTTCGCCATCTATCATTGCGTAGTTTTGTTCTGGATATCCTTCCTCATCTTTTGGGAATTTTGAAGTGATATTTTTTGAGCACGCGCTGATAAATAATAAGCTTAATACTAGTAGACATGACACTAAAAATATTTTTTTCTCTATAGTTTTCATAAAACCACCTTCCTTTTGCTTTCGTCTGATATATCGTTAACTATATAATATCACTAATTAAAGACAAGTACAAGTACTTAAATCTTACAAAATAGTAACAAAAAAAGCTTAGGTCATCTCCTAAGCCTTTCATCTATAATTTATAATACGCAACGCCTACAAGGCCTCTGCCTGTGTGTACTGCTAGTGTCGGCGCAATTTGCTCTTCAACATATATCTTAGCTCTTGCCACTTCATCTTTAAGCGCGTCCTTAACAGCTTCGAGTGCTTCCGGATTTGCTCCGTGGCAGATTGATAAGTAGTAGTCCTTTGCGTCTTTTAGTTCATCTTTGATTCTATCAACAAGTCTTCTTTGTGCCTTTGCAAAGCCTCTAACCTTGTCAGTATCGTAGTAAACGCCATCTGCGTCACATGTTATGATAGGTTTGATATGCAATAGCTGTCCGATAACGCCTTTAACCTTGCCTATCCTTCCGCCATTGATAAGGTTTGTAAGTTCCGGAATAACAAAGTATGTCCTTGACTTCATCTTGGCTCTATCATCTTCCATAATCTTGATGATCTCATCAGCATTATGGCCTTCATCTCTTAGTTCAGCTGCTCTATAAGCGTAAAAACCTGAACCGATGGCAATGTTTTTCGTATCAAAAACTTTTACTTTGCCGTCGTAGTCCATTGCCACAAGATTTGCTAAGTTATTTGCCCCGCTAAGCCTTGACGATAGTGTGATGATTATGACTTCATCAGCTCCGAATGCAAATTCTTTGTCGATTATTTCCTTTATCTCCAGTGGTGAGGGTGTACTTGTCTTAGGAAACTCCTTGTCAAGCAGTCCGTAGAATTCGTCCTTTTCTATATCAACTTGGTCTCTATACGATTTATCTGAGAAGTGCACCCACAAAGGTAGCATCGCTACATTTAATTCTTCATATGCTTCTTTAGGTAGATCGCAGGCTGTGTCTATAATTATTCCTACTTTACTCATATGTCCTCCTTAGCGTTTAATAGCTCGTATTCTAATAGTTTTTGCGTAATAACTTTCGTGCAAACACTCACTATGGCAAGCGTTAAGCCATTTCTCTTGTCTAGGTCCACGTCAATAGTCGCCGTCATCTTCGTATCAGGATCATCTTGCTTATCCAAGATATCTATGATTAGTCTCATAACGCTCTCAATCTTGTCGCAAAAGTAATTATATGACTCTTCGATGGAGCTCTTCTTAAGCTCATGCAATATGCCACCATCAATCTCGGCTATACTTAGATTGTTCTTAAAAACTGTAATCACTATGCAGTAAACGATGTGATTACGAAAGTAGCGTTTCTTGATTGGGCTCGGCATAATTTTGTGCTTGACGTAGTTGTTGACCATGGACTTCGTTAATTTATTGTCCTTATCAAACATCGCTTCCAGTGCCTTGTTAACTATCTCGACTAGCTGCTCTGAATAAATGCCAAAGTCGGGTAAGTCCTTGTACCTAGGAAGCTTTAGCTCTTTAAGGCCAGTCAATATATTATCTCTCATACTGCCTCCACTTAGTATTTAATACTACGTCTATAGTTTAGCATAACTAGATTAATCTGTCAAGTACTTTTTTTACAAATTCTTTAATATCGTCGTAGCTCGCATCTGTAAATACCTTGATGTAATCATATTTCTTAAATGAATACTTGGGATCGTAGTAGCTCTTCATCATGTCCTTGATGAGATCAAGGTATTCCCCCTCAATGAGCATGGCTGTGTACTTCTCATACCTTTCCTTGCTAATGAATTTTTTGAACTCTTCGAAAGTCTTTATGATTTCCTCTTTATTTTCACTTGGCAAATAGTCCTCGCAAATATTTTTCACTCTCTCATCTAGAGACGCTTCGATAAGTATTTTATCCGACTTAAGCATCTTTTTATATAGTTTTTCATGAAGAACGATATCACCTATCCTTCTCGATTCGCCTTCTATAATGTATGTGGCATCTGGATCATCCTTTATCGCCTCATAGATGTATGAGTCAAACATCTTTTGCGAAACTTTTTCCTTTAGGCCGACTGAGCCAAAAATGGATCCCCTGTGATTCGCGTACTTCTCTAAATCTAAAACCTTTATGCCATCTTCCTCTAGTCTTCTTATTATATAAGTCTTGTGAGTGCCAGTGAGTCCATAAAGCGTAAGAACCTTGATCCTCTCAAAGTATTCATCGAGCTTTTCCATCACATAGCGCCTATATGCCTTGTAGCCGCCACTTAGCTTTGAGATGTGCATGCCGAGCGCACGAAAAGTTCTCTCAAGCACAGTCGATCTATAGCCCCCTCTATCGCAATAGATTACGATCTCATCGCAAGTCTTTTCTAGCTCCAAATATTTTTCATAAAGCTCAGGAAGTTTCTTCGACGCGTATTCGACCGCCTTTATCTTAGCTAAATCGTATGATACTCTGTCATACAAGGTGCCTACTTCGTGCCTCTCATCATCATTAAGGATTGGGATGCTGATGGCGCCTGGTATGTGGGCGTTTTTGTACTCGCCCTCGCTTCTGACATCGACCAAGACGATATTATCTTTTTTTTCGATATCTTCGTAATTTAATTCTTCTAACATAATTTCACCTATAAACATAATACAGCAAATCCACGAAAAAATCAATATTTTGCTTCTCTCATCTTGACATTTGTTCTTATTATATATATAATTATATAGTTAGTAATAGATATTTACAAAGGAGGATTACATGGACAGACTCATACTCGCAGCTGCACTTTTCGTCATAACTTACATATTTATGATTAAATTCGTTAATCATAGACCACTAGTTGTCGGCATAAGTGCGCTTGTTTTTATAATTTTAAACATAGTTCCTTTAAATACAGTTTGGGGCGCTATAGACTTTAACGTACTTTTGATGATAGGTGGAACGATGATGCTTGTCTCACTTTTCTCAGAAAGCTTGATGCCAACTAGGCTTGCGGACCTTATCATAAACAAGGTTAAGGACATAAGACTCATCATACTTTTCTTATCAATGTTTGCAGGCTTCGTCTCAGCCTTTATCGATAACGTTGCAACAGTACTTATGATAGCACCCGTTGCCATGAGCTTAGCAAAGAAGCTTAATATATCACCTGTCAAAATGATTATAGCGATATCGATATCGTCGAATTTACAAGGTGCGGCAACTTTGGTAGGCGATACATCTTCGATACTTTTAGGAAGTGCGCTAAACATGACTTTCTTCGACTTCTTCGTATATAATGGACACATGGGTATGTTCTGGATAGTTCAAATCTCAGCGATAGTCGCAAGCATCTTTATCTATATATCAACAAAAGAGATGAGAGGTAAAGTCGATGCAATTGAAGTTACAAAAGTTAAGGACATGATGCCAACTTACTTAGTTATACTTATGATAGTACTATTGATTTTTGCATCATTTATTCCGCAAGATCAAAAGATAGATATACTAAACGGACTTATCTGCGTATGCGTAGCTATCTTCGGTGTAATCTACCACCTAATAAGACATAAAGACTCATCCATAATCAAAACAGTTGCAAGCGAAATAGACTTCAACACACTTGGCTTACTAGCAGGGCTATTCATAATTATATCCGGTATTGAAAATGCTGGTGTTATCGATGAAATCGCAAAGCTATTCATTAAGCTAGCGGATAAGCCGTTCTTATTATACACAGCACTTGTTTGGGGCAGCGTCTTGATCAGTGCCTTTGTTGACAACATTCCTTATGTTGCGACTATGCTGCCAGTTCTTTCAGTAATATCAACGCATGTGCCATTCGACATGACAGTATTTTACTTCGGACTACTTAGCGGCGCGACACTTGGTGGAAACATCACGCCAATAGGCGCCTCAGCAAACATCGCTTCACTTGGCATACTTAAGGAAGCGGGCTACACTGTTGAGAACAAAGACTTTATGAAGATGAGCGTGCCGTTCACTTTGACAGCAGTCTTAGTCGGCTACATCCTCGTTTGGTTCATATATAGATAATTAGTTTAATATAAGCAAAGTAAAAGACCTTAGGAGAATTAACTCTTAAGGTCTTCTTTATCTTATCTCAAATGTCATCACTGCTCGTTTTGTGAGCTTACTTTATAAAGTTCATAATATGCACCTTTTTTATTCATAAGATCAATATGATTACCAGACTCTATAATCTTTCCGTCTTCTATATAGTATATCTTATCAACATTTTTAATGTTTCTTAACCGATGCGATATAAATATAACAGTTTTTTCTTTATAAACTTCAAGTATTGAATCAAATATACCCTTCTCGCTATATGCATCAAGCCTTGAGCTTGGCTCATCAAAAATCAATACGTCATAGGGCTTTATTAAGATTCTTGATAAAGCTAACTTTTGCTCTTCCCCTCCAGAAAGATTTAAACCTCCATCTTCAAGTTCACTCGTAAGGTAAGTTTCACACAGTTTATTAATATCTTCAAATTTATTATCTAAAGCAAGTCTTTGAATTAATTCAAAAGCTTGTTCTTTTTCAATTGGGCTTATATTTTCCGATGAATCCATAAATATATTTTCAATTGCAGTTAGTGAATAAATATTGAAGTCTTGAAGCATTATACCAAATTTTTTATACAAATCTTTTTGTTTATAAGCATAAGCGTCAGAGCCGTTAATTAAATAATGACCAGAGTCTACTTTATAAAGTCCAGTAATTATCGAAGCTAAAGTAGATTTGCCCGCTCCATTCAATCCTACAAAAGCAACTTTCTCTCCCTTATTAATCTTTAGACTAATGCATTTTAAATTCTCATGAGTGCCATCATAAGAAAATGATGCATTTTTTAACTCAATGCTGTCTACTTCATTAAGCTCCATGCCACTTTCTTCATCACATACAGGTGTTGAAAAAAAGTTAAGTATATCTTCAACAACAAATGAATTACGATACATACCTGGAAAGATGCTTAAAAAAGATGTTATAGATGAGCTAAGCTGTCCAAAAGAGTTAAAAGCAAAAGCGAATTCGCCAGCCGATATCTTTTTATTAATAAACATATTAACAAGCAGTACAAAACTTAAAGCTAAACTAAGATTAGATAACAAACTTTGTAAATTTAATAATCTCTCATACTTTTTACCGTAGTCTACATTTATCTCTGTCTTTTCGTCCACAGAGCTTTTGAATAATTTAATTAAAGGAACAGCTAGCATAGTTGTCTTTAACTCTTTCATATAAAAACGCAGTGAGAAAGTTCTAGATACATATGACGATTTACGCTCAGGATAAACAAGCTCCTTCTGCTCATCATATGATATCTTAGACAATTTAAGATTTATTATAAAGTTTATTATTGATGATATAAAACATATAATTAGTAACTTATATTCAAGACTAATTATAAGAGTAAATAGTATGGATAGAGAAAAAATTTCTGTAATTAAAGATGCAAATGAGTTAAAAGCATCAAATGCAGAAGAAACTCCATTTGATAATATATAGTTATATGTATTTAAAAATCCTGGGTCATCATAATTTTTAACGGGTAACTTAAGTGCGTGTTTAAATATCTTAAGTTTTATATTTCTAGCTATATCATTTAACTTCGCTGGTGTATATACTCTTGAAAAGTGATTTGAGAATATCGAAACAGCTAAAGTGTATATAAGAAAACAAATTAGAGTTTTGTAGAATTTCTGAATTGAAAAACTTGATGAACCTATGTCCAAAGCATCTTTTATAAGATAATTTGAAAATATAGGAGAAAAAGCTCCTAATAATCCCATGACGATAGATAATATAGCATATACTTTATAATTTTTAAAAGCTTTTTTAGCAATGATATAATTGTTTCTTAAAAATTTCATTTTTTCACTTCCATCAAACTTAGTAATAGAAGGTGCTAAGGGGAAGCACCTTCTGTATCTAAGCTATATCTCTTTTTTCCATAACAGTTTTTGCCCCTAGCATAAATGCTACTGCTAAAACTGCCATGAGTATTTGATAAAACACAAATGTATAATCACCAGTACCTGCAATAAGGTTTTGAGATTTAATGTAATTTGGCATATTATAAGGATTTATATTAGTAACAAAAAGTACGTCGTATGCAAATAGTACTGCAAAAAATATAGATACTGCACTGTCTTTCATAAGAAGTGATATTAATCCCATAAATGAGAACATAAACACTGTATATAAAATTAGATTTAAGAGTTGTAGGCCAACAACTCTACCTTGAGTAGACAAAGCATATATCTCGCTTAAGTCACTAGTCATAGGCATCTTGAAAAGATTGTTTAGTGCTAAATTGTTAACAACAACCTGTCTTTGTGGTAAAAATCCAAATTTAAATCCAGTGTATAAAAACACAAATAAAAGTGGCAATAAGATTACACAAAGGTTAAGCACAAGCCTTGTTATAAATCTAGTGTAGAATAATTTTTTTCTGCTATAAGGCGAAGTTAAATATAGTTTTATTGCACCTGAGGAATAATCGTTCGACCATATATCAAAGTTTAGCAGTAGTAACAATATTGCAAAATATATAAGTTTAAAACTAAGTTTTCTTTGCAAAGCATTATATCCGTCAGGATAGTTTGGATCTTTAAGTCTAACGTCGTCATATTGAACCTGTCCAGCTAAGTACCTTCTATACCACTGAGTTTTAGAGTAAAAATAAATATCTTCTCCATAAATAGAAACAAAATCCTTCTTATATATCTCGTCATAAATATAAGTATCTATCTCTTTAAGAAATGAATTATACCTGTCTATATCAGGTTTATCAAAATTTGTTAGTGCATTGAAGGCAGTTAATTTTTGATCGAAAAATTTCCAATGATTAACTTCTGCTTCCTTAATTTTTTTCTCTTCTTCAAGCTCTTCGTCATATTCATCTAAACCAACAACATCATTTGCTTGCATCTGAAGATTTATCCCATCAATCTCATAATTAAGATTATTAACATAATATTTAGACATTTCCTGATAGCTATTTATTTGTGAAGCCATAGTTTCTCTATAATTACTGATATCGCCTTTCATTTTAAATACATCCGGTATCATTATAAGAAAAAAGATAACAATGATAATTATATTTTTTATCGAAAAGAATGTTTTAATTTCATTTTTGATAAGCCCTTTCATCTTATCCCTCTTTTCTCAAACTCTTATAAAGACTCTCAAGTGTAGGATGATCTTTATATATATCATTAATGCTTATATTTGCTTGATATAAAATTGAAAGTATCTTATCTATAGCAACATTATAATCAGAAATAATAATGTAATTTTCAAAACCTTTTTCTTTAGATATCTTTGTACTAATTTTGGCAGCATCTAAAACGTCCTTAGCTTTTTCATTGTCAGCTGTATTTATATAGACAAGTCCTGTGTTTCTAAATTCTTCACTTAAATTTCCATTATAAACAACTTTTCCATCTTCTATCATAACAACTCTATCTGAAACTTTTTCAACTTCAGATAATCTATGTGACGAAAAAAGTATCGCACAGCCCTCGTTTTTTAATGACTTAAGCTCTTGTCTCAATTCGAAAACTCCGTCAGGATCAAGGCCGTTCATAGGTTCGTCAAGCATAATAAACTTTGGTTTTGATAAAAGTACTAAGCTTAGCATTAGACGCATCTTCATACCCATAGAGTACTTAGATGTTGCTCTTTTAAGGTTATCCTCAAGTCCTGAAAACTCTTCCATTTCCTTGATTCTATCCTTTGATACGCCTCTCCATCTTGCGACCATATTGAAGTGATCATGACCATTTAAACTTGGATAAAGTGCTGGATCTTCAATACTTACTCCCATACACTTCAAGGCTTCTTCTCTGCTTTTTACTATAGAATGGTCAAATACATTTATCTCTCCTGAATTAAATTTGATAAGACCAGAAACGCATTTCATAGTTGTAGACTTACCTGAACCGTTCCTACCTAAAAAACCTACAATCTCGCCTGGTTCAACATCAAAAGTAAGTCCTTTGAGAACATCCTTTTTACCAAAACTCTTATGCATATCATTAATTTGCAAAGCTTTCATTTAAAACAGCCTCCTTTATTTCCTTCGTATTCAAAAAGCTCATAAGATTACTTTTTATTGTTTTAATCTTATTGTCACAGCTTGGTAAGACATTGTTTATCCTTCTATATGGACAAACACCACCCATGCATAGAGGTAATATCTTACAGTTAGCACATTTAATATCTTCACTTGGATCATAAAGCATATAATCATACGCTCTGTCAATTGTTTTATAATCCACTCCGTCTTTTAGATTACCTATGGCAAACTCTCTTTTACCTATTTCTTCCCAGCATTTATAAAGGTAGCCCTGAGGATCTATAACGTAGCTGTTTAAAGAGTCACATCCGCATACCGCACTAATTTTTTCTGGATAAGAGTTTCGAGACGTTTTTTCCCCAGTAAGTGAAGCATAATCATCATTGAATTCTTTTTCTAATAAAGCAAATTCTTCATAAGTTAAACAATGTTTATATACCTTGTCAAGTGGGTCATCTATCTTAGCTAAATAAGGACTTGTATAATCAAGTAAATCTTTTTCCTTTAGATAATTTATAAGCTTTATCATGTCTTTATGATTTTCTCTTGTAGTATTAAGTCTTAGAGATATACTCGGTAACGTATTTTCTTTATCATCATACAAGCTTTTAAATGATACAAGATTAGCTATAATTTTATCAAATGAACCACTCCCATCGCTCAAACATCTAGTTTTATCATGTTTTTCTTTAAATCCATCAAAAGGTATTTGTATATTTGACACAGATAAATCTTTTAACTTAAGAAGCGTTTCTTTGTCTAATAAATAACCGTTAGTAGTCATACCTGCTGAATAAAAAACCTTATCTTTGCAAATCTCTTTAAAGTGACTCGTCATCTCCTCAATATCTTTAAGGCATAAAAGAGGTTCTCCACCATACCAAGTGATAGAAAGATTATTTATTCTACCAATGTATGACTTTACAAACTCATATAAACCCTGTTTAACATCATCTGTAATTGTTAAATTACGTGAACTAGTCCTTTCGTAACAATAAGGACAGTTAAAATTACATGCTAGTGTGGGTGCAATAGTTAGCGAAAGGCTTGATGAGTTAAACCTTGCTTTAAACATGTCAAATCTTAGTGATTTTATCTCATCAAAACTATCATCTATAAAAAATCCTCCATAAGTAAGATTTTTAACTAAATCAGGCTCCAAGATATCTGCGTCAATAGAGATGTTTTCTTTTTCAACAAAGGGAGCTAGCTTATCATATTCATCATCTGATAACATTGCAAGTGCAGTAGTTTTAGAATTGAATAAGATGTTCTTTCCTTCAAATTTAAACAAAAAATTGTATCTTGATGTTTTCATTATGCCACCCCTTCTATATAAGTGCCTTTTTCTTCTTTAGTACTAATAAATTCAAAAGATAAATAACTACTGTATAAGAAGCTAATATCGTCATAGCTCTATTAAATGATAGGCGTCCATCTTTTAATACACGTGCTCCTTTCACAATATACGTTGACTCTGGCCATGAAAAAGGATCAAAAATTGAATTTAAATTATATGCATTTAAAAATAGTATCGCTAATGCAGTAGTAAGGAACAACACCACCCACCTTTTATTAAAGACAGATGCAATAAAAGCAAAGGCTACTGCTACAAGTAAAATTCTTAACAAATCAAGTACAATAGCTTTAATAAATACAGTTTTATACTCTTGTATTTGAGGCCGATAAGACATAATTAAAACATCACTTCTTCCTGCTGCATAGGTAGTGTCATCAGCAAAAAAAGTTGAATAGTCAACAACATCATAGCCTGTAATTCTTTCAGCTCCTTCCTGTGCATTTGCTCCTAAAGATTTAGTGTCACTTAGTTCATAATCCTCTGGTATTGTCAAAACAGGTGCCTTAAATGAAAATCCTTCGCCTCCTAAGTTTGCAGCTAATAATAAGCCTACGGGTAATATAACCGTTATAAAGGCTAGACATAAAAATTCCCTTATATACTTATTAGTCATTGTAAAAAGACTTGTATTCATAGTGTAGTCTAACTTTGGAGCATTGTATTTCTTGTCTTTTAAAACAGTGATAATAAAAGCAAAAGCTAAAAATATTAAGTGAAAATTATTTCTTCTTATAAGGTCTTGTTGTGAAAAAAGCATATAAACACTAGCAAAGTTTTTACATGTATTTTCTGAAAGAATCAACTTTTCTTTAATTTCTTTATGCAATACGTCGAACATTGCCCTAATATAGTTATAATCAATATAGCATTCCATGTCTTGAGCAAGCTGATTAATTAACACATCTTTATTCTCAGGTGCTGTAAAGTCATAATCTAGCTTACTTAGTCCATACACTTCTTCAAGTTCACTGCTGTATTCATCTAAAGGAGAGATGTAACCCTCATCATCCCTAGCAAATTGCACTAAATCAATAAGTCTTATGATGTTATCAATCTTCATTATCTCAAAGTAATTGCCCTTAAAATCTTCATTAGCTAGTTGCATTCCTTTTTTAGCCAATTCTATTTTTAACTTAATACTTTTAGCATAATTTTCTCTACTATCTTCAGGTAAATGTTTTGGGATTATAGCTAAACTGTCTAAAATTTTCTTTTCATACTTAACTGGATCAGTATTAAAAGTCTCAATATCCTTTGCTATATTATAATTAAGTAAAAATCTACCTAGGTATGTTTCTTTTTTGTCATTTAAATCAAAATCTGGTATATACTTTAAATTTTGCAAAAAAAGAATAACTACAAAAATCAATAAGGTAAATGATATTATATTAAAATATCTTTTAAAAAATTTCATTTTATGTAATTAGAGGGGAGAGCCTATTAAGTACAAAGCTATATAAAGCTTCCTGTTGAATTTATCTCATTACGACCGTTTCCAACTTTGCAATAACAACCATCAATCCTACAATATGTTTCACACCTTGTAGTACAATTTGTTGTGCATCTATCGCACTTGGTGCATCTATCGCACTTAGTACAGTTATCTTCATTACAAATTTTTACGCATATATCTCTAAGTGGTTCAAAATTGTTAGATCTATTATTTGGATTAACTAAATATTTCATATTTTCACCTCCTTATCTACAGCTAAAATGCTTCCCCTCTAAAACCTCCTTCATTTTATATGATTTAGCTGCTTAAATTATCAAAGTAATTAAATTTATTATACATCAAATATGCTTATATGTCAAATAAATATTTCTTATACTAAAAAAGTTTGCGTTTCTTTTTTATAATAATAATATTTACTAAATAGAGTATACTTATGTATATAATTAATAAAATAATTGCAAACTCAAATGTCAAACGTCCATCAGGCATAGCTTTTATCCCGCTAACTAGATCCCATGATGCTCACCACGCAAATGCTTAAATTTAGTAAGCGCAAAGTAAAAGACCTTAGGAGAATTAACTCTTAAGGTCTTAATTTATTTAAGCTTTTTGTGATTCTTTAAATTTTCTTTATACAGCTTCTTTAGCATCTCTTCTAGCTCTTTATCGTTGATATCATCACCCGACTTTGCTTTTTTAAGAAGAACTGTAAGTACTTCGATGTAGGCAAAGGCAAGTGAGGCCATGATAGCTGAAGCAGTTGTGCCGCTTATGAGACCAGCAACAACGGTTCCTGCGCCTGGAAAGAATTTTAGCGCGTTACTTACTATAAAGCGTCCAAGATATGTCGCGCCCATAGTTCCACCGAGACCTGCGATGATTGAAGCGAGTCTCTTTTTATTCACCGGCACTCCGAAGATGGCAGTGATATGAGCAAGCATAGTTAGCTCCATGGGTACCAGTACCGATGCATCGGAGAATGGTATTGGAACGAAACCAACTCCAAAGCTTGAGGCAATATATTTCTTCGCCCAACTGCGTGCCTTTTCTGCTTTTAGTTTTAAATCTGCATGTTGGGCATTGTTAAAAGATATTTGGTACTCTTCTTCAAGTGCGTCCATACTCATTTGTACAAGGTCCTCAAGTCCGTGCGAGACAATAATATTGTCACGATTAATTTTAAGGTTCTTCGCAAGCACTGGAGCTATCGCAAACTCACCCATATTCATATCTTTAATGAAGTCATAGAAGTCTTTGGCTTCTTCAGAGAAGAATTTAGTAAGGACGATGATGACTTTATTCTCTTTACTAAGCGTTCTTATGAGCTCTTCCTCTTCCTTCTCTATCCTAAGTCCTTGGGCGTTGATGCAAAAGTAGATGAGACCCAGTTTTTCGTCATCACCCTTCATGTGCATTTCACGGGCAAAGTTTGCTACTTCCTTATACACTTCAAGCCGCGAATCGTTGTCCAGCTCAAGTCCACGCGTGTCGTATAAAGTAAGTGGCACGCCATCCTTCTCTACCTTGACGATATTTTTTGTCATAGGATAGCCAACACCAGTCTTTAGTATGTCATCACGGAACAAGGCATTGATAAGAGTCGACTTTCCTGCACCAGTCTTGCCTAGTACAAGTATCTTTACTTTCTTAAGCTTACCAAGTTCATTCTCGATTTTATTGTATAGTTCATCAGCTAAATTGATATTTTCATTCATATTTTTCATATAATCACCTAATTATATATACCCAAAAGCTATTGCTTAGATAAGAAAAAGCTCTCATGCTATATCCTTGATAAAACAAGCATACTTTTATTTTTTCCTATGTAAGCAAAAGCTGATAGTTTTTCTAGTTTTTCAAATGGAAGCAAAAGATATGGTCCGTCCAAAATTTTATATCTAGTTCCATCGATCTCATATGTGCATTCAACTTTTGATGCTATATATGGAACAAATCTTACATAGCTAAGAGGGATTACTCTATTAATCTTGCATTTGTATTTAACTCCACTATCTTTTAATTTTTTTAATTTATAATATTCAAGAACTGCTTTGCACAAAAAGGCCATAGAAATAAATAGCCATACGAGTCCATTTATTAAACATGCAATATTTTTCCAATATATATAAGTAAATAATCCAATTATTGTAAGTGGAATTCCTCCCCATATGCCTAAGAATTTAGATGCTTTAAACCAAGGTCTCTCGACAGTTTTCATAATAATACACCTCTTAATAATATATTAGTACTTCTCTTTTTATAGTAAGCTAAGTTATATATACCCAAAAACTATTAATAGATAAGAAAAAAGCGTAAAAAGCAAGTGCCTCTTACGCTTAATCCTAAACTAATTTATTTGGGAAATTATTTTCTTAAGCTTTCGTCTATCCAAACCTGTGAGAATTCTGCTTCAGATACTTCATCTTTAGCTTCATCTGCTGGTGAGCCTTTAACGTAGCTCTTGATTGGATATTGAGTTCCTCTATCCCAGAAGAATACAACTGGTAGGTCAGCTCTAAGGATTTCTTGAACTTTCTTGTAGTGAACTGCTCTGTCTTCAAGTGTAGTAGCAATGTTACCTAAGTTAAGTTCTGTATCCATTTCTTCGCTTGAATAGTTACCATAGTTCATTGGTCCACCTGTTTGGAATCTTGATCCCATAGCAGCGATGTCTGGTCCTTGGTAACCGCCAAGTACTGTTAGTTCAAAGTCTTTTTTGTCTAGAACTTTTTCATCATATGATGGGTCATCCATGCCATTGTGAGTAAGTTTGATACCGATTTCTTTGAATTGATCAGCAAGTACTGTGCAGAAGTCGTCCCAACCTGGGAATGTATCGATTGTTGTTTCGAAGTAATATCCATCATCACCCATAGTGTAACCAGCTGCTTCAATAAGTTTCTTAGCTTTTTCAATATCTCTTTCAGGGCTCTTTACATCTTCATTAAGTGCCCATTTATATTGAGGTGCAATAAAGTATTCTGATATAGATCCTTGTTCTTTATACACTTTTTTGAAGATGTCTTCTCTATCTATACCATATAGAACTGCTTCTCTTAGCTTTGGATCAGTAAATTTACCGCTAAGCATGTTGAAGCATAGGTATGATTTGTTTGGCCAACTCATTGGTACAAGTCTAAACTTGTCATCTTTAGCTAATTTATCGTAATCTTCTGCTGGTGCACCTGCCATGCTGTGGTCAATTTCGTTATTTAACCAAGCTTGGTATTGAGTGTTTCCATCAGGAATAATTCTGTATATTAGCTTGTCTACGTAAGGTCCCTTTCCAAAGAAGTCTGGGTTCTTTTCAAGAGTAACTGATTCACCTTCTTTTTGTTCTACGAACTTGAAAGGACCAGTTCCTATTGGTGCGTGGTTTGCTGGGTTTTCTAACCAGTCAGTACCGTCGTATATGTGCTTGGGCATAATGTATGTTCCAACCCAAGCAATGTAGCCTAATAGACCTGAGTTTGCTTCTTTAAGTTTAAATTCAACAGTATTGTCATCGATTACGTTAACTGCTTCAACATCTGATAATGAGTTTGAAGCAAAACCTTTTTCGCTGATAATCTTATCAAATGTCCACTTAACATCTTCAGCTGAGAAATCTTCTCCATCGTGCCACTTAACATTGTCATGTAGGTGGAAGATTAAAGTCTTTCCTTCGTCTTTGTATTCATAGCTTTCAGCTAGGTCTGGGATAATTTCTCCATTACCATTAATCTTTAAAAGCTTGTTGAAAACGTTTTGAATGATTTGGTATGCAGCGTCATCTGCTGTAGCGCATGGATTGTATTGTCCAGGCTCTCTACTCATACCGATGATGAAAGTACCGCCTTCCTGGATACCATCAGTCTTTTCTGTTTCTTTTGGTTCTTGTGTTTCTTCAGCTGTTTTGCTTTCTTCATTAGTCTTTGCTCCTTCATCAGCTGGTTTTGAGCAGCCTATAGCAAATGAAGCAAATATTACTAATGAAAGCATTAAAGCCATTAGTCTTTTGAATTTCATAAATTCCTCCTATAAAATTAATATTTATATATAGCTAGTTCAACGAATTGAAGCAGCTTACATAGTGATTTTTGCCTACTTCGATAAAATCTGGATACTCGCAAATGCACTTATCAAGTGCTCTATAGCACCTCTTTTCGAAGTAGCATCCAGGTCCTGTGCCTATAGGTTTAGGCACTTCGCCTTTTAAATATATTTTTTCTTGTTTCTCTCTTGGATCAATTGATGCAACATGCGATAGCAGCGCCTTTGTGTATGGATGCGCCGCATTATTGATTACAGACTCAACAGGACCATACTCAACAATCTTTCCAAGGTACATAACAATAAGTGTATTGACTAAAAATTGTGTAGTTGTTATATCGTGGCTAATGTATAGCATGGATATATTTCTTTCATCTCTTATCTTTATAAGCATGTTGATGATGTCTGCTCTGATTGATACGTCAAGCATACTAACAGGCTCGTCGGCTATAATAAGCTTTGGATCAAGTAGCATGGATCTAACTATAGATATTCTTTGCAGCTGGCCTCCTGAGAGTTCACCTGGCTTTCTAGATAAGTAGTCTTCGATGTTGTCAAAGCCTGCCTTTAATAAATTTTCTTTGATAAGAGCAAGCCTTTCATCACGACTAGACCCTATCTTATGAATCTTTAGCGGCGAAAGAAGTATCTTTTCTATAGTCATCTTGGCATCAAAAACGTCATATGGATTTTGAAAAATCATCTGTACATCTCGCCTGAAGCTAAGCTTATCATTTTTTAATATATCTTCAAGATCTCTCCCTTTATATATGATGCTACCACTAGTCTTCTCGCTTAAACCTATAATGAGTTTTGCAAGAGTTGACTTGCCGCAGCCTGACTCACCTATGACCCCAACAATAGAGCCTTCGTCTATATTTAAGCTTACTCCATCAAGTGCTTTAAGCATTCCTTCCTTAGTCTTGTAATGCTTCTTTAAGTCTGTGACTTTCAATATTTCATTACTCATCTATAACACCTTCTTCTAAAAAGCAAGCGACTTTTCTGTCACCACGACTAATAAGTTTCGGCTCGTGCGCTTTGCACTTTGGCATTCTATATGGACACCTGTTGTAGAAAACACAAGACTTATACTCTTCTTTTAGGTCCGGAAGACTTCCCTTAATTGACTTTAAGTACTTTTCTTTATCATTCATCTTTGGGTAGCTTTCAAGCAAAAGCTTGGTATATGGATGCTTTGGACTTATGAATACCTCGTCAACCCTGCCTTCTTCAAGTATTAAACCACCATACATAACTATGACTCTCTCGGTTGATGAGCTTACAACAGATACATCGTGTGTAATCATAACTCTAGTCATCTTGATGCTCTCTTCAAGCTCCTTAATCTCATCAAGTATCTGTCCTTCAGTTATTATATCAAGAGCCGTTGTTGCTTCGTCCATAACCAATAGTTTTGTATTAAGCAGTATAGATGAGGCTATGGCAACTCTTTGCATCATGCCACCTGATAGCTCATGTGGATACATATTATATACAGTATCAACTAAGTTGACCTTATGAAAGGCCTTTAAAACTTCATCTTTTACTTCTTTTTTGTTCTTGCTAGGACCATTGGCTGTGTATATTGAAACTAACTGCTTACCTATCTTATGAACAGGGCTTAGAAAGTTCATAGCCTCTTGAAATACAACTGCAAAGTCTTTCCACCTGTATTTTCTAAATTCATCTTCACTAAGCTTCATTATATCAGTGCCATCGTATAATACTTCTCCTTCTACGAGCGTATCCTTAGATAGTAGCCTTAGTAGCGCCATAAACAAAGTTGTCTTTCCTGAACCGGACTCGCCTACAACTCCATATGAAGTATTCTCAAGTAAGTCCAGATTGACATCTCTAACTGCATGTACTTTGCCGCTATTTGAATTATAATAAACATTAAAATTTTTAAGTTCCAAAAGCATATCAATCACCATCAACTAAAATCTTGTTAAATCCGTTGGCAATCATTGAAAAGCCAAGGACAACAAAGACTAAGAAAAGTCCAGCAAAAGTACTGATCCACCACGCATTTGTTAGGTAGCTTCTACCATTGTAGATGAGCTGTCCCCAGCTAACAATGTTTCTGTCACCTAGTCCTAAGAAGGATAGTGATGCTTCATAAAGTATTGCTGACGAGACTGAAAGCGTTGCATTTACTACGATTGGATATATACCGTGAGGCAGTATATGCTTAAATATAATGCTCATATCGCTCTCACCCATACATTTGCTTGATAAAACAAAGTCTCTTTCCTTAAGGCTTAGCGTTTGTGCTCTCATCATCCTCGCAGTACCCATCCAGCTTGTAAGAGCTATAACGATAACAACATTTCTCATCGATGATCCATAGAAGGATACACAAAGTATTATTAGGAAAAATGTCGGTACCATAAGAAATATATTTATTAGCTCGGTCACAATCTTATCGAAGAGTCCGCCATAGTAACCTGAAAGCGCTCCTATGCTTACTCCTATTATACTTGAGATGATGGCCGCCGTTATGCCAACATAAAGTGAGGCCCTGGTGCCATATATCGTCATGCTGAAGATGTCTCTACCAAGATTGTCAGTACCAAAGTAGTGCTCGCTTGAAGGCGGATGCAAAAGATCATCTGTCAAAGTGTCATAGCTATAATTGGCTATATATGGTGCAAATATTGCAACGAGTATTGTTATAAGTATCATTATACTGCCCAAAACAAATTCTGGGCTTTTTACTAGCTTCTTCATTACTTTATCCTTATCCTTGGGTCAACCAGTGCATACAAAACATCCGTTAATATTGTAAAGAATATCAAGGAAACTGATATTATAAGGTACAAACCATTTAAGACCATATAATCACGTCCATTGATAGAATCAATAATTAGTCTACCCATGCCTGGCCATGAAAACACTATCTCAATAAGTGCCGCACCGCTGATTGTGAAGGCAAGCGACATGCTAAATGTCGTAAGTATTGGTATAAGTGAGTTTTTCATGATATATTTTCTGAAAATCTCTCCTTCCTTCATACCGGCTGCCCTGAATGTTTTTATAAATCCTAGCTTCATTGTATTAATAACCGAGGCTCTAGCTATCCTAAAGTAGATAGGAGTCTGTATTATAACTATACTAAGTATAGGTAATGTCATATGATAAAGTAAGTCAATAAACTTTCTAAGACCAGTATAGCTTTCTCTCATGTTATACATACCAGATGTAGGAAACCAGCCAAGTTTTGATGAAAAAATCATGATCAGTATCATAGCAAGCCAAAATCCTGGTAATGCATCTAAGACGTAGGAAATGTATGAAAACACTTTATCTAAAGGACCATCTTTTTTACGGCCAATATACAAACCTAAAAATCCACCTAATAAAGCCGATATTATATTTGATGTTAAGGATAATGTTAGCGTAGGCACAATACGTCTTTTAATTAGCTCAAAAACAGGCAGATTATTTCTATATGAAAAGCCAAAATCGCCCTTTGCCATGTTCTTTATGTAGTTTATAAATTGTACACCAACAGGTTTATCAAGTCCGTACTTCTCTGTTAAGTGCTCAATTTGCTCTGGGTTAGGATTCTCTTTTCCAGCAACTATCCTCATAGGTGTTCCTGGTGCTAGTCTAATTAAGAAGAAAGTTAGCACAAATGAAAATATTATAGTCACTAAACCCATCAATAATTTTGATAATATATACTTTTTCACATCAAACCTCTAATATATAATTAATATAACCTTAATCATTATAACAAGGTATGTTTTTACTGTCAAGAAACTTACAACTTTTGATGCTATTTTATAAAATAATCAATACTAAAACCATATATCCATAATTTATTTCAATGAAGATTAAAACTTGATAAAGTAGTATCGCACGGTCTTTATATCAGGACTCCTACATATATAAGCATTTGATATTATTTTTACGCATTAAAAAAAGAGACTTATCAATAGTCTCTCATAATCACATTTTAATTTTAGCCAAAGAAATATCCAAGCGCAAGTAAAAATGATCCTATTGCTATTAGTAGATAAGCAAGCATCTCTAATAAATTTTCTGTGCACTTATCTTTCTTATATGACGCTATCTTACTAGGAAGCTGAAGTGCTGTTCCCAAGAATATTAATGTAAATACAAGCCCCTTTAACACTACTAAGTCCTCCTTATTAAAAATGGCGAATATCTCTATTCGCCAAATATATTATTTAAAAAATTCTGCTAAATCATCTATCACTAATTGACTTACATGATTTGGCTTGTCATATATCTCTACAGAAAACTTATCTGAGTCCTCAGGCATCATCAAGTGATTAAGCCCTTCATAGAGATTATATATCACAAGTCCTCTATCTCCCAAAGCTTTTTTAAACTTTTCAAGCTCATCTTTCTTAATTTGGAAGTCCTTTGAGCCGTGTCCCATAAAGACATCAAAGTCTGAAGCTTTTATGTCTTCTACTGGATTTACTTGGTTGACTGAGTAAACGTATGAGGCAGGCATACTGAAGAAATTACCCTTTGTCTTTTCAGTCATATTGTCAACTTGCTCTTTAAACTTTGTGATCTCTTTCTTTTGAAACTCAGCAACTGACTTATTTACTTCACCTGATTCAAGGTACTCCATTTGCTGAGTATAAATTATATCCGTGAATTTCATAGTCGATGCCGATAGCATTGCGACCTTCTTCACACCCTCGTCCTTAGCTACTCTTGGCGCTAGCATCGCTCCAAGCGAGTGACCAAGCACGTAAACATCATCAAATCTTGAGTCTTTCTTAAGCTCTTCTATAGCAAGCTTCGCGTCCGATAAAACCTCTTCATCAACTGTATAGTCCTTTGGCGCGTTATTTACATATCTTTTATCAATTCTAAGTGTTGCTATGCCATGCTTTGCAAGTCCATGAGCAAGGTCTTTAAATGGCTTGTTTCCGCCAATACCAACTGTTTCATCCATATCTTGCGGACCAGAGCCTTGCATCATAAATACTACTTTCTTAGAAGTAAAATCCTTTGGAATGGTAAGAGCACCATACATCTTGGCTCCATCATTGTCAAGAATAAAGCTTTCTTCTTTGAAATCATCGTTATCTTCACAGATGGGCTCTTTAAGCATAAAGTAAGCATTATTCAAGCCGCCTGACTTATCAAGCTCGATGATGGATGTCACCATCCTATAATCAAATCTATCTTCACTCGATAAAACGAAAGTATTCTCGATGTATTCGAATTTTTCGTCCTTGCCTTCTTTGAACTCACCTAATTTATTTATAGTTTGAGTTAAAGATCTTTGGAAATCTTCTTTTTCTATTTGTTTTTGATTCTTAAGCCTAGCTGCTTCGAAAAGCACGTCGCCGTCAGCGCTTCTAAGTGCGTCCAAGTACTTATGACTTAAGTCCTTTGCATCGTTGTATTCAATCTTCTTTGTACATGAAAACATAGTAACGCTCATCAGAAGAACGAGTACTAGTGCTAGAAATTTCTTCATATTAATTGCCTCTGATATAATTTAGTGGGTTTTGGCTCTTGCCATTAACAATAACTTCAAAATGTAGATGCGGTCCAGTTACTCGGCCAGTTGTACCAACTTTACCGATAAAGTCGCCCTTCATTAGAGTTTCACCCTTTGAAACATTTATACTGCTTAAGTGAGCGTATCTTGTCTTGTAGCCATTTTGGTGATCAATCTCGATAAGATTGCCGTAAGTGCCTAAGAAGCCAGCGTAGCTAACCACGCCGCCGTCAGATGCGTATACAGCGTCGCCGTAATCAGCATCAATGTCAACACCAGTGTGCTGTCTACCCCATCTTCTTCCATAGCCTGATGAAATACCGCCTCTGGTAGGTTTTGTAAAACTGCCATCAGCTAAAGCCTTTCTAGTTCCAACAAGAACCAGCTTCGGAGCAGCCTTTTTCTTCACATTTTCTTCTAAGACAACTTTATTTATAAGCTCATCATTTTCGTAGTAAGCGATGCTCTTAACGGCCTTAAGTCCATCTTCGCCGTCCATTGAAAGAACAGTCTCACCTCTTGGAAGGCTCGGATCGTCTTGACTTTCAACCGGCATAGCGATGACTTCTTCTTGATTTTCTTTCTTTGTTAGTAATACGTTTATAGCCTTGTCATTCTTCAATTTATTGTTCTCTAAAACCTCTTTAAGAGCTGAATTTACAGTTCTTAAATCCTTTAGAGAGATCTTTTCTTTTTTAAGCTCAATATTGTCCTTAATCTTCACGCAAATGGTATTGTCACTGTAGTAATGGTTCTCAATTGCTGTTAAAAACTCATTTGCAGCGTTTTCATTCTTAAGCGCGTAAAGAGTTTCGCCACTCTTTTGAACGGCATAAGCATTTGCATAGAAAGCGTCCTCAGATATAGCGTTTCTAAGCTCTTTATCGCTTTTTTTGAACTCGTAATTTGCTTTTACAAGATCCGCACCATATCTATCTTCATATTTGGACTTATAATTATCTATAGCTTTATTAAAATTATGTACGCTAGAGTAAACTCCCAAGGACTTTCCAGAAGAGAAAACTTCTACCCTCGAGAAAAAATTCTTATATACAAAAAACATGGTCATAGCAAGGGCCAAAAGTGCTAGACTTGCAATTAAACCAAGCTTTTTTTTCTTTAAACTCACTTAATTACCTCCTTGTAAAAAAATAAAGTGGCGCACTAGAGAGGAATCGAACCCCCGGCACACGCCTTAGGAGGGCGCTGCTCTATCCAACTGAGCTACTAGTGCACGAATATTGTATTGGCGGAGTGGGTGGGATTCGAACCCACGTGGGGCAGGGCCCCTAACGCATTTCGAGTGCGCCCCGTTATGACCTCTTCGATACCACTCCCTATTTATTCCTTAAGTTCTTGAAGAAGTTTTGCAAAAGAAATTTATAAATTTTGCTCTCATTGTAATAAACACCCAGCTTGTGATAGCTAAGAGATGAGTTGTGAAGCTGCATTTTGCTAATACAAGCACCCTTCTTATAATCAAGTAGACCTATATATAAGTTTTTTATACGCGCTTCCAAAATCGCTCCTAGACACATCATGCAAGGTTCGAGCGTTACATAGAGCTCGCAGTCTGTGAGCCTGTAGTTATCAAGCTTTTTACACGCCCTTCTTATAGCAAGCATCTCAGCATGAGCTGATGCGTCCTTCATCGTTATCGTCTCGTTATAGGCCTTTGAAATCACTTCTCCATCCTTCACAATAACCGCTCCAACAGGCACCTCGCCAAGCTTATACGCCTTTATCGCCTCTCTGATTGCCATATTCATAAACCTTTTTTCCATAGTTAATATTATATAGTAAATGCTCTTATTTGTCAAGATTTAATAAAGCCGCATTTAAACTCGCGTTGAAGTCCTCTTGCGTATGTCTTTCTTCACGCATGCAAGTGAATCGGTCGCCACCGCAAACGATACAGGTCCTCTTAGGGTAGCCAAGCTCAGTCCTCGATATAGGTTTAAGATTAGTATCAATCACGTCAATGTCTACAAAGCGCATAAAGTCATGCTCCTCTTCTAAATGCACTAATTTTTTCTTCTCATCAAGTGCCTCTCTCTTAGCTAGGCAGATAGCTGTATATGCATCCTCGTCCTCGTATACGCACTCGTATGAAGCTAGCTTACTTTGCGCCGCCTTGTAAAGTCTCTCATACTCATCCTTGTCCTTATGCATGCCCTTTATATTTAGATTCAACGTGATGATGGGCTTATCACTATCTTGAATCGCCTTAGTGATAATCCCCCATCTTTCTTCCTTATTATATAGAAAGTCATTCATATACGAAGCTAAAAAATCATCCATACGCTTGAAGAAGTAAACGAGCTCGATAGTATCAGCGCAGCCGCCAGTCGAAATGTTCTTCTCAGTGTAAACTTTGTCCATAACCTTAATCGCTTCATCAAAATTTTCGCTATCTAATACCTTTTTCGCGTAATCTTTGGAAAAAGCTAGACCAGATTCACCAACTCTATTAATAGTCGTCGTATCATCAAGAGTCGAAATAATGTAGACATAAGTCCTTAAGAAGTCCTTTGTATTTTTATAAAAGTCATAAGCATCAAGAGCCGTCTTAAAACCATGGTACGCCTCATACCTGATACCCGAGTGCTTAGCGTTATTTTGATAGGCGCGAATACCATTCGAGTCCTGCATCTCTTTTTTATTAAAATCATCAAAAATATTTGCGCAAAGCTTTTTTACATATTCACTAATTAGATTAATGGTAATGTATTTATTGTCATAATAAAGCCTTGCTATGGCAGAAGCGATAACACCAAGAGTAAAGATAGTGCCCTTGTGTGTGTTTATGCCGCCTGTCGCCTCATACATCATCTCTTCATACTTCATGCCAATGGGCCTAATCGCTTCAAAAGTATCGGCAAAGCTTTTTGAAGTGTTCGAAACTTCCATTATCTCAAAAAAATAGCCTTTAAGAGATGAAATGCTACTTAAAAAAACATCATAATCCATGTCTGTATGTGGACCAGAGTCAAGTCCATCAACACAGCCAGGCTTAGGTGTTAGATCAAGTTCATCTTTTAAAGACTGTAATAATATATCTTCAATTGTATTAAAAAAAGCGCGTGCCTTCATGAGAACACATCCATTCTAATAATATATAATGAAAGCTATAAAAAAGCTAAAAAAATAAGCCTGTAAAAGGCTTATGGCAGGGGTTGAAGGTTTCGAACCCTCGGCACACGGTTTTGGAGACCGTTGCTCTACCAGCTGAGCTAAACCCCTAAATTGGTGGACCTTCAGGGACTCGAACCCCGGACCTGCCGGTTATGAGCCGGACGCTCTAACCAACTGAGCTAAAGGTCCACATTGTGGCGGAGAAGGAGGGATTTGAACCCTCGCGCCCCGTAAATTAGGACCTACTCCCTTAGCAGGGGAGCCTCTTCAGCCACTTGAGTACTTCTCCAAGAATATTAAATTATTCGATTCGGCCTAAGCCATTTTAGATAAAAAAATGGCGGAGAGAGTGGGATTCGAACCCACGTGGGCTTGCACCCAAACGGTTTTCAAGACCGCCTCGTTATGACCGCTTCGATACCTCTCCGCATGGCTGGGATGGTAGGACTCGAACCTACGAAAATGCCAGAGTCAAAGTCTGGTGCCTTACCGACTTGGCTACATCCCAACAATGGCGCGACTAGGAGGAGTCGAACCCCCGGCACACGGATTAGAAGTCCGTTGCTCTATCCAGCTGAGCTATAGTCGCATGTAACGTATGGAGCGGGTGAAGGGAATCGGACCCTCGCAACCAGCTTGGAAGGCTGGGGCTCTACCACTGAGCTACACCCGCATA
>UQBO01000002.1 GCA_900539225.1 uncultured Eubacteriales bacterium | reverse complement strand
ATCTTTCTTCTGTATCGTCAATTTTATCTTTTATTTCCTTTGACTCTTGTCTTATTTAATCTAATTTTTTCATATATAACTCCTTTCTTGTATAAAAAAAAGACGATGAAGATGTCATCTCCCTGTCCTATTATTTGTATCTTGAATTGAATGTTTTGTTAAAAATATTATATTATCATCTCCTAAAATCAGATATGCAAAAAGTGCCTAAAATCATAGGCACTTTAAGAAATTTGACTCAATCTTTTTATTCATATACTCCACTTTTTTTGAAATTATATTGTTCGAATTAAATCAATAGTTGGTCTGTCCAAAATTCTTTTTAAAGATAAATGATAAATTAGCACATTTATTCCGTAGACTACTAAAGAAAATGCTATAAATAATTTATAGTCATAGTATCTTAGGAGATTTAAAAAAGTCAATCTTGATGAGAATATAGAAATTATAAACATTACACCTATACTAGTTAATATAACTATAAGCAATGATTTTATCTGTTCATTTAAATATTCTTTTCCATAAACCCTTTTGAGTTCATCTAAATCCATTCCACAAGAATAAAAGCTTCCTATTTCTTTTTTTCTACTCAACAAACTTAGATTTATAGATGAATATCCATTTGTAATATTTAAAACCAATATTATTAATCCTATACTTAATACAATTTTCATTAGGTCTTGTAGACTCTCAAATTCTTTCTTTTCTAGCTCTTCCCCTACAGTAATATCAAATCTATCTTCAGGTGAAATTTGTTCCCTAATTAATGTTTCCGCATAATCTTGTGCATCTTTTGCATCGGAGTCATTTACTTTCATATTCAAAGTATAAGGATAGTTTTTATATTTTTCATCGCCAGTTTCTTCCATTAGATTTAAAAATGTATCGAAGTCGGTGTAAATTTTCACATCGAAGGGCATGGTTCTAGACTTAATTTTCCCCAAATCATTTATTGACTTTGAAATCTTAATACTTGTTTGGTAATTATCTCCAATACTTATGTCAAGACTTGTTGGATTTTCAAAATATGGAATTTTCTTTGCCTTAGATATAGGTATGGAAGAATCTTCTTGGATCATATTATAAAGTAGAAATTCTCCCTTATTTCCTCCAAGCTCTTTTAAGTCTTCTTCTTCTAAGGCTATTAAAAATCCATCCATTCCCTTCGCATTATATTTTTCAATGTTTTTTTCAGCCTCTTTATCTAGTTTTGCATTCCTAGCTTCTTTTGAAAAATCTTTATTATTTTCAACTATCACATATTTTTGTTTAGAAATATAGGATTTTTCATTAGAAATTTTTTCATCAATCTCTTTTAGTACCGATGGCACTTCATCATTATTACTATAATAATCTACAGAAAAGTTATATCCATTATCATAATACGAATAGTCTCTAAGATAATTTGAAATTCCTATTACAATTACAAATACTGAAATGATTAGAATTCCAATAGCTGAAATAAATCTTTGTGATTTTATTGAAGCTAAGTTGTTAATTCTTAGTTCTTGCCATAAGTTCTGTTTCTTCTTTTTCTTATACTTGGAAAAATCTATATTTCCTCTAATACCATCTATAATGTTGATTTTAGAAATCTTTTTTGAAGGAGATTTTATAGCCAAGGAAACAATTATAAAAGAAACAAATAGTATGGCTAAACTTAATAATGGATTAAATCTTACTACTTCAAAGGCACTTACTCCATCACCTTTTTGTATATTACTATACAAATAATATATAAAGGAATAACCTGCTATGTGACCTAAAAGTATTGGAATGGCTGATATAATTAAACCTTCTTTTAAAAGCATCAAATAAATTTGACCATTAGTTGACCCTATAGATTTATATATAGACAGCTCTTTAATTTTTCGAAGACCCCAAACCCAAAAGATATTTTTTATAAAAAATACAAAGACGGCTATACATCCGAGTATAGATAATACTATAACCGCTTTACTCATAATATTTTGTAAAGAATCCCTTTCTATACCGTAATAGTTTATTAAGCCATCAGAAAATTTTAGTTCTACATTTCTACCAAGCTTATTATTTATATCTTCATAAATATTTTCTTTATTTTTATAAGATTTTTCAAATGAATCAAACTTTACATATGTTTTAAAGGATGACATCTTTTCTTGTAATCCTAAAGCAAAATTTAATTTACTATATTTGTTATAAACGTCTCCGTAAACTCCTACTACAGTAAAAGATTTAGTAGAATCTTTTTTAAATATCTCCTTATCAGTATTTGCACTAGTAGGACCTATTTTTTCCCCATCTATAAACCTATTACCTATTTCAAGTTTTATTTCATCACCTAAATTAATACTATTTTTCTTTGCAAGGCTCTCAGATACTACAATTTCATCTTCATTTTCAGCAAATCTACCTTCTTGAAGTCTTGAATACTCTCTCATTTTATTTATTGCTTCGTCCTGATAATTAATGACAAGTAAATCATTATTATATTTAGCATTATCTGGATTAAGTGACATTTTTCCAATTAATTCGATATCTTCAATAGACCTTAGTTTTTCTACTTCTTCATTTGATAACTGATCCTTAATCTCAGCATGATAAAAATTATTTGACATGGCATATCCATAGTTGGCTTGTCTATTTGTATAACCATAATAAAAAACCACAGTAAAAAACAAACTAACAATCAAAAGTGAGATGAAAATAGGAAAATTCTTCTTATTCATTTCTTTCATCTCCTAGGATTTTTCCATCTACTATTGTAATAATTCGATTTGCTTGTAAGGCTATTTCTTCGTCGTGGGTGATTAGGATAATCGTCTGTTTCAAACTTCTATTGAAATATTTAAAGATTTCTATAATTTCCTTAGAATTTTTCCTATCCAAATTACCTGTTGGTTCATCGGCTAAAATAATCGATGGATTATAGATAAGACTTCTAGCTATGGCAACTCTTTGTTGCTGACCTCCTGAAAGTTCACTTGGAAAAGAGTCAAGTTTACTTTCTATACCCAGTTTTTTTACTATATCTGAAAATTCATCTTGATTTATTTTTCTTTTATCTAGTTTTAGTGGAAGTTCTATATTGTGACGCACCGTTAAATTTGAAATTAAATTATAAAATTGATAAATTAATCCGACTTTTCTTCTTCTAAAGTAGGCTAATTCTTTTGAAGAATACTTTGATATATCGTTACCATCTATGTAAACTTTTCCAGAATTTGGACTATCTACTCCTCCTATAATATGTAGGAGGGTTGATTTGCCAGATCCACTTGGTCCGACAATGGCTACAAATTCTCCTCTTTCTATTGTTAGGTCAACTCCATCTAGGGCCACCACCTTGGAGTTTCCCTCTCCATATTCTTTTCTTAAATTTTCTACTTTCAATATTTCCATACTTTCCTCCTTAATTTAAGGTAAGTATATAAAAGTAAAGTGATTTTTAGGTGACATTGTAAAATTTAATTTCAAATCTTGCACCTTCTTTAGTATTTGAAACAGAAATTTCTCCCTTGTTTTTTTCGACAATTGTCTTTGCCATGGCAAGACCTATTCCAAAACCATTTGAATCAGGGGTTTTATAAAATCGTTTAAAGATTTTTTTCATATTCTCCTTTTCTATTCCTCCGCCATTGTCTTCAATGATTAAGCTTGTATAGAGGGGATTTTTGTATGATGAAACCACAATTTTGTCACAAGTCGGTCTATTATCAGCATTCTTTATAATATTAATGAGAGCTTCTGCCAGCCAATAAAAATCTCCACAAATGCTATTTTTCTTTAAACTCTTCTCTATTTCTACATTGATAGATTTTCTTAAATCTAAACTATCTAAAGCATAATCCACTAATTCATCTAAACGAATTTGTTCTTTTTTCATAAGATCTTTGTTTGCATCAAGGCTTGATAGTTTAAGTAAAATATCTGATAGAGAATTTAATCTGATAGTTTGCCTTTTTAAAATCTCTATATCTCTATTATTTGGAAAGTCCATCTCCAAATTTTCTATGGAAAAAAGCATAGATGTGATGGGAGTTTTTATTTGATGGGCGATATCTTCTAGGTATTCGATTTGCTTTTCACTATTTTTAGTGCTTGTCTCTTTTGCTTCGACTATTTCTATAAAAAGTTTGTAAATCTTATCTTCCAAAATTGAAAAATCATCTTGCTTCATAGGAATTTTATATTCTTGATTTTTCATGTTTTCTATCAAATCTATAAGCTCATTTATTCTATTTTTCTTTCTTGATTCTAAAAAATAATAAAGAAGTCCCAGGCTTATTATCCAAAATACATATATCATCTAATCCATCCTATAACCTATTCCCCTGACAGTTGAAATAACTTCTCTATCAAGTTTTTCCCTGATTCTCTTGATAGTTGATGTAAGAGTATTGTCATTAACAAACTTATCCCTATCTTCCCAAAACATTTCCAACAGTTGACCTCTAGTATAGACTCGGTGAGGATTTTTAATAAATAAAACCAAAATTTCATATTCTAGCGAAGTTAAATCTACTAGATTCCCCTTAAAATAAACTTTTGACTGATTAAAATCTATTTTTATATCCTTATAATTGATTGTTTTGTCTTGACTTAGAGCTATTGTCCTTAAAACTGCATCAATTCTCGCCCTTAATATTGCAAGGGAAAATGGTTTAGTTAAGTAATCATCTGCACCTTGATCAAGGGCTTTAACTATAAAATCTTCATCATTTTTAACAGTAGTAACTATAACTCTAATATCTTTATCTTTTAATTTTTCAATTAAATACTGACCGTCTTTATCTGGTAGATTTATGTCTAATAGTGCCACATCCATGTCTACATTCATAATATAGTTTGCTCCGTAAAAAGATGATGCAATCTCTACTTCATAACCATTATTAACTAAATACTTTTCCATTTGTAAAGCAATTTCTTTATTATCCTCTATAATCAGAACACTCTTCATTCTAACCCTCTCATATATTAACCTTTGAAATCTATTAAAAAATTTTTTTCATACACAATAGCTATACTATGTCAGCACTTATGACCGCAACATAAAAACCTGCCCTGCTTAGATCAGCTAATTTATTTCAATGTAGAGTCACTAACGTTTTTTATCAATTTTCAATCTTCATTATAAAAATTAAACTGGGATTCATAACAAACCCCAGTTTCATAATTAGCGTGTTCTTTAATATAATTTTGATCCTGCTGGAATATTATCATCCAACATTATTAAGTTAAGTTTTTCTTCTCCTTCGTACTCACAAATTGCAGATATAATCATACCTTCTGAGTCGATTCCCATCATCTTACGTGGAGGAAGATTACAAATCGCAAGCAGTTTCTTTCCAATTAAGCTCTCTGCGCTGTAATATTCCTTAATACCAGATAAAATAACTCTTTCTTTTTCAGAACCATCATCTAATGTAAATTTCAATAGTTTTTTTGACTTTGAAACTTCTTCACAGTTCTTAACTTTTACAACTCTAAAATCAAATTTTGAGAATGTATCAAAATCAACCATATCTTCAAATAATGGTTCTACTTTTACTTTTGAAAAGTCGATTTTTTCTGTCGTAAGTTTGTCGTAAGTTTCGTAAGTTTCTTTTGACGAATCCCCATTTTCTGCCTTTTCTAAGCCTATTGGCTTCATTGTTGGGAAGAAGATTACGTCTCTTATGGATGCTTGATTTGTTAATAGTATGATGAGTCTGTCAACACCTATACCAAGTCCACCTGTTGGTGGAAGTCCTACTTCTATCGCGTTTAAGAAGTCTTCGTCCATAGGATGCGCTTCGTCATCGCCGTATTCTTTTTGTCTTAATTGTTCTTCAAATCTTTCTCTTTGATCGATTGGGTCGTTTAATTCTGAGAATGCATTGGCTATTTCCCAGCAATTCGCAAAGGCTTCGAATCTGTTAGTAATTCTTGGATCGTCCGGATTTCTCTTTGCTAATGGAGAAATTTCTACTGGGTGGCCAATAACAAATGTTGGCTGATCCATATATTGTTCGCAGAATTCTTCGAACATTTCACTAATAACGTGTCCTCTAGTCATACCAGGTTTAATCTCAAGTTTATGTTCTTTAGCTACTTCTAGAGCTTCTTTATCTGTATTTATCTTGTCAAAGTCAACACCTGTGTGCTCTTTAACTGCGTCTTGCATCTTGATTCTTCTCCAAGGTGGAGTAAAATCAATAGTTTTGCCTTGATACTCAACTTTTGTAGTTCCTAAAACTTCTTTAGCTACGTAAGCAACAAGATTTTCAGTAATTTCCATCATATCGTTATAGTCAGCGTATGCTTCGTATAGCTCGATATTAGTAAACTCTGGATTGTGTCTTGTGTCCATACCTTCGTTTCTGAACATCTTACCCATCTCATAAACTTTGTCGAAACCGCCGACTATAAGTCTCTTTAGGTAAAGTTCGTTAGCTATTCTTAATGACATATCGATGTTTAGTGCGTTATGATGTGTTAAGAATGGTCTTGCGTTTGCGCCACCAGCGATATTGCCAAGGATTGGAGTTTCTACTTCTAAATAGCCAAGGTTATCTAAGTACTCTCTAATCTTTCTTATAATTTTATTTCTTAATAAGAATGTTTCTTTTACTTCTGGGTTAACGATTAGGTCAACGTATCTTTGTCTGTATCTAAGGTCTGGGTCTTTTAATCCGTGCCACTTTTCAGGTAATATTTGTAAGGATTTGGAAAGTAATGTAAGCTTTTTAGCTTTTATACTGATTTCGCCTGATTGTGTTTTAAAGACTTCGCCTTCTACGCCTATGATGTCCCCCATATCTAAGTATGAGATAATCTTGTAGGCTTCTTCGCCTAATTCATCAATTTTAGAAAGGATTTGTATTCTGCCTTTCATATCTTGTATATCCATAAAAGAGATTTTACCGTGTCCTCTCTTTGACATAACTCTACCAGCTACGGTAACTTCCTTGCCTTCAAATTCATCGTAGTTGTCAGTAATATCTGTAGTGTGATGATCAGGATTGAACTTTTCGATTAAGAATGGGTTCTTGCCTTGATCTTGTAGTTCTTTTAACTTTTGTCTACGAATTTGAAGCATTTCATTTAAATCTGTGTTTTGCATCTTTCAACTCCTATGATATCTTTGTTATTTTATATTTCTTAATACCTGATGGTGCTTCTACTTCAACAACTTGATTTCTTTTTCTGCCTATCATGGCTCTGCCAACAGGGCTTTCGTTTGAAATCTTGCCGTTAAATGGATCCGCTTCTACTACACCAACGATTTGGTATTCTAAAAACTCGTCTGTGTCCATGTCCTTAAACCTAACGTTCGAGCCAACCTTTACCGATTTGTTATCAGTATCTCCTGCCTCGTCTATAAGTACTGCGTTTCTTAGTATATTTTCAAGTTTAGCTATCTTTTCTTCAAGTGCTGCTTGATCGTTTTTTGCTTGATCATACTCAGCGTTTTCACTTAAGTCTCCGTAACCAAGAGCTATCTTGATCTTTTCTGCAACTTCTTTTCTTGCGACCGTCTTAAGATATTCGAGCTCTTCTTCCTTTTGTTTTAAACCCTCTTCTGTTAAGTATTGTTCTTTGGCCATACATCTCTCCCCTTACATATATATTAACATTGTTATTATATTAGATTTAATGGTAATTGTCAAGCATTTTAATCACAATTGTTATCACGTTATCACATGTATATAGACTAAAAAAGATCTAAGACTAACTTAGATCTTTGCAAAAACAATTTACTTGTTTTTTAGCTCTTCTTCGATTGCCTTTCTTAGTCCGGCTTCATCGTCTGGAAGGTCTTCATTGAATGATGGGTCAAGCACGAATAATATACTTGAGTCCTTCTTAAGAATGATGCACTCACCATCTTCAGAGTCTGAATAATCTCTAAATGCTTCGACACCCATTTCATCAAGTATCTTAAATACAAGGTCGAGCTTCTTGTTACGTCTTGTCACGTAGTCTTCAAGCTCATCTGTGCAGATGGCATAAGCGCCAATCACTTGGTACTTATCATACATGCCCTTATATTCATTAAGCACGGGATACTCTTCGACGTCTACATACAAGTATTCTCTGTTTAGGAATATGTCTCTTGATAATATAAAATCCGCGTCATTGAATTTTAACTTTAAGAGTGCAGGAAAGCCATCAAGATAAATCTTGTAATTGTAGCCGTCTTCCTCTGGCTTGCAGCTTGGAATGCCTTTTAAAAACTCTTTGTAATCTTTTTCTTCTTTGAACATGCCTATCGAGTAGACAAGATCAAAGTCTCTGTATAGTCTTAGTAAATACATATAATCAACTCCTTAAAATATATACCCAATTATAATTTAATCCAGTATCTTTTTGTTGAGTGAAGTTCATCTTCTTTTATAATATTCTCGAGCTCACCGTCACACGCTTCTATGGTCTTTGCTGACGCTATATTATTAATATCGCATGTAATAAGAACTTTTTCATAGTCATGATTTTTATAAAACTTAAGTCCTTCTTTAAGCATAGCTTTTGCGTATCCTTTGCGTCTTTCATCTGGTACTATTGAGTAGCCTATGTGTCCACCAAACTTCATTAAAAAGTCATTTAGTTCAAGCCTTAAATTTATCATGCCAATAACTTTGCTTTCATCATCGTCAAGATAAATGTATTGAAAAGCAGGGACTATTCCCTCTGAACAGGTACGTTTATTTTCTATTGACTTATTCCTTTCAAGCCACTCATCAAAATCAAGTCTTTCAAGTCCACTAACCCCGCAAAATCTTTCTCCTGCTTCTATTATTTTCTCTTTAAATTCTAAAACTATATCTTTATGTTTTTTATTTGCTTTAATTAGTTTCATCTCTTCACTTCCTCTTATATATTATAATTTATTGAGGAGTGAATTGCAAGCAAAAAAAGATGCGAAGATTTCTCCTCGCATCTCATTAAATATATTTACTTAAATTATTTATCTAAGCCAGCCATTCTCTTGTAGCTTGCAAGTCTGTCTTTAGCAGATTCTTCAGCTGCTTTGAATAAGATTTCTGCTTCTTCAGGGAAATCCTTTTGAAGTGATGTGTATCTTACTTCAGAGCCTATGAAGTCTTGGAATGATTCTGTAGGATCTTTTGAATCTAGTACGAATGGATTCTTGCCTTCTTTTTCAAGTCTTGGGTCAAATCTGTATAGGTGCCAGTAACCAGATGCAACAGCTTGTTTTTCTCTGTTAACGCTCTTGCCCATACCGCATTTTAATCCGTGGTTTATACATGGAGCGTAAGCGATGATGATTGATGGTCCATCATATTCTTCTGCTTCTTTAATTGCCTTAAGTGCTTGGTTCATGTTAGCGCCTAGAGCGATTTGAGCAACGTATACGTAGCCATAGCTTGTCATCATTAGACCAAGGTCTTTCTTTCTGATCTTCTTACCAGAAGCTGCGAATTTTGCAACAGCTGCTGTTGGAGTAGCTTTTGATGATTGTCCACCTGTATTTGAGTAAACTTCTGTATCAAATACGAAGATGTTGATGTCTTTACCAGCTGCTAGTACGTGGTCAAGTCCGCCAAAGCCTATATCGTAAGCCCAGCCGTCTCCACCGAATACCCAAACAGATTTTCTGATCATGTAATCTCTTAATTCATCTAATTGTTCAAGTATTTCGTCTTGAGCTGCGTCGCCAGTCTTCTTAGCTAATTTATTAGCCATCTTAGCGTAAGCTTCTTTACTTACTCTAGCATCTCTTATATCTGAAAGCCATAGTTTAAATGCTTCTTCAAGATCAGCATCCTTCTTGTCTAGTTCGATGTAGCTTTCCATAAGAGCTTTAATTCTCTTTCTGTTAACTTCATCAGCTAGAACGAAACCGTAACCATATTCAGCGTTATCTTCGAATAATGAGTTAGCCCATGCAGGTCCCTTACCGCATTTGTTTACACAGTATGGAGTTGATGGAGCTGAACCTCCCCAAATTGATGAACATCCAGTTGCGTTTGCAACGATCATTCTGTCACCATATAGTTGAGTGATTAATTTAGCATAAGCAGTTTCACCGCAACCAGCGCAAGCGCCTGAGAATTCAAGAAGTGGTTGTTGAAATTGAGATCCCTTAACGCTAAATTTATCCATAAGGTCGTCTTTTACTTCAACTTCGTCCATAGCGAAATCCCAGTTTTCACTTTCTACTTCAGCAATGTCTTCGAAGTGAACCATTTCTAATGCTTTTTCCTTAGCTGGACAGATGTCAGCGCAGTTACCGCAACCTGTACAGTCAAGTGATGAAACTTGCATTCTGTATTGTAATCCTTCTAAGCCTTTACCCTTAGCTTCGATTGTTTCAAATGTTTCAGGAGCCTTAGCAGCTTCTTCATCATTTAGAAGTATTGGTCTGATAACAGCGTGAGGGCAGATGTATGAACATTGGTTACATTGGATACAATTTTCTTTGTGCCACTTAGGTAGGTTAACAGCGATAGCTCTCTTTTCAAACTTAGCTGTACCATTTTCAAAAGTACCGTCTTCAATACCTACAAACTTAGATACTGGAAGAGTGTCACCCTTTTGAGCGTTCATTACTTCAGCGATTTCTTCGAAGAACTTAGTAGTTTCTTTCTTTTCTTCTTTTTCGTCCTTTAAGTCTTTCCAGCTTTCTGGATATTTAATTTCTTTTAATTCTTCAATACCCTTGTCAACTGCTTCGTAGTTCATATTAACTACTTTTTCACCCTTACGTCCATAAGATTTAACGATAGAGTCTTTTAAGTGAGCAATTGCTTCGTCAAGAGGAAGTACTTCAGATAACTTGAAGAATGCAGCTTGCATGATCATGTTAGTTCTTCCGCCTAGACCGATATCTTCAGCGATTCTAGTTGCGTTTATAGTGTAGAACTTAGCATGGTGCTCAGCAATAGAGCGTTTTAAGCTATTAGGTAAGTTTTCTTCTAGTTCCTTTTCGTCCCAGATGCAGTTTAATAAGAATGTTCCGCCATCTTTAAGTCCATCTAGTAAATCATATAGGTGGATGTAAGATTGTTTTGAACAGCTTATGAAGTCTGCGTGACTGATTAGGTATGTTGATTTGATAGGTGATTTACCGAATCTTAAGTGAGAAACAGTTACACCACCTGACTTCTTAGAGTCATAAGCAAAGTAGCCTTGTGCGTAAAGGTCAGTGTTATCACCGATAATCTTGATAGCTGACTTGTTAGCACCTACTGTACCGTCTGATCCGAAGCCCCAGAATTTACACTTGATAGTTCCTTCTGGTTCAGTATTTATAATTTTCTTAATTTCTAGTGATTTATGAGTAACATCATCATTGATACCAATAGTGAAGCCATTGATAGGATTTTCTGATGCTAAGTTTTCATATACAGATAAGATTTGTGAAGGAGTAGTATCCTTTGAACCTAAACCGTATCTACCACCAACGATAAGTGGCTTAGTATCTGCATCGTAGAACATTGATTTAACGTCAAGGTATAGTGGTTCGCCTAGAGCGCCTTTTTCCTTAGTTCTATCTAGAACTGCGATTCTCTTAACAGTCTTTGGATATACATCGAAGAAGTATTTCTTAGAGAATGGTCTATATAGTCTAACCTTGATAAGACCAACCTTCTTGCCATTGTTGTTTAAGTAGTCAACAGTTTCTTCAACAGTATCAGTTACAGAACCCATAGCAACGATGATGTCTTCAGCGTCTTCAGCTCCGTAGTAGTTGAATGGTTTGTACTCTCTTCCAGTGATCTTTGAAAGTTCCTTCATGTAGTCAGCAGCTATCTCAACGATATCTTCATAGTGTTTGTTAGATGCTTCTGCAGCTTGGAAATAGATATCAGGGTTTTGAGCAGTACCTCTAGTTACTGGATGTTCTGGGTTCAAAGCGTTTTCTCTGAACTTTCTTAGAGCGTCCTTGTCAAGAAGTTTCTTTAGATCTTCATAGTCAATAACTTCGATTTTTTGAATTTCGTGAGAAGTTCTGAAACCATCGAAGAAGTGTAAGAATGGTACTCTGCCCTTAATAGCTGAAAGGTGAGCAACACTTGCAAGGTCCATAACTTCTTGAACTGAGCCAGATGCTAACATAGCAAAGCCAGTTTGACGGCATGCCATAACGTCTTGGTGGTCACCAAAGATGCTTAGAGCGTGAGAAGCAAGAGCTCTTGCTGATACGTGGAATACACCTGGTAGTAATTCACCAGCGATCTTATACATATTAGGAATCATAAGTAGAAGACCTTGTGAAGCTGTATATGTAGTAGTTAATGCACCTGCTTGTAATGATCCGTGTACAGCACCAGCTGCGCCAGCTTCAGATTGCATTTCTTGAACTAATACTCTTTCGCCAAATATGTTAGTCTTGCCGTGAGCAGACCAGCTGTCAACAGCTTCAGCCATATTTGAAGAAGGAGTTATTGGGTAGATGGCAGCAACTTCTGTAAATGCGTATGATACATATGCAGCAGCTGTGTTACCATCCATGGTTTTAAATTGTTTTGCCATTTTTATTCCTCCTATAAAATTATTATCTTTCACAAATGTAATTATATAACAAAGGCCAAATATTTGCAAGGGTAATTTATAAATGTGATTTAAATCACCTATAAGATTTACTTATACTTAAACGCCTTCATATAGCTTTTCTTTATAGTTATGTTTATGGTCTTGCCACTATGATCGCAGAGCACTAGATAAGTAAAATCACTTGCTTAAACCCGCGTCATTAGGCTAATGGCTTTGCTATGATAAACGCGCGGCACTTGGCAAATGGATTTGATATCTTAAACGTGCGTCATTAAGATAGTAATTTTGCTAGCGCTATTAAAGACGTTTATTAAAATAAAGATTTCGATTTGCACGTACTATGATACACGTACTATGATATAAGAAAAAAGATACCTAAAACAGTTTAAGTATCTTTTCTGAAAAATTCATATATATCTTTTGCGTTTGTCTTTGATATGCCCTTGATTGACTCGAGCTTTTCAAGGCTCGCTCTCCTAATCGCATCTATATCGTCAAAGGCTTCATATAATATCTTCTTCTTTTTAGGACCGATGCCAACTATCTCATCGAGTATTGATTGATTGATGTTTTTCTCTCTTAAGGACCTATGATATGTGATGGCAAATCTGTGTGCCTCGTCTTGTATCCTTGTTAGTATCTTGAATAGCTCCGAGCTCTTGTCGAGCTTTATGATCTCGCCCATATAAGCAAGTGAATCGGTTCTGTGATGGTCGTCCTTCTTTAGTCCAACTACTGGTATCTCAATACCAAGATTGTCCAAAACCATCTGTGCGCTCGATGCCTGACCAAGGCCGCCGTCTATAAGTATGACGTCTGGCAGCGCCGCGAATGAGCCTTCCTTATCCTTCACGCTTCTCATAAAGCGTCTCTCAAGTACTTCTCTAAGCGAGCCGTAGTCGTCTAGCCCAACTATAGTCTTGATCCTAAAGCGCCTGTACTCATTTCTTTGCATATCGCCGTTCTCATATACAACCATTGATGCGACTGAATTTTGACCCATGGTATTGGATATATCATAGCACTCAAGCCTATTTGGCACGTCTTCAAGCCAAAGTAGATCCTTAAAGCGCTGCATCGCCATATCCTTTAAGACTTTCTTCCTTATATATCTATCGGCATGTTTCTCAACCATGTCGATGGCGTTTTTCTTCGCCATAAGCACCAAGGCTCTCTTCTCGCCTCTTTGTGGCACATGTATATCGACTTTGTGATTTGCTATCTTTGAGAGTGCCTCAATCATTTCCTCTCTATCGGGAAAATCGATTTCTGAAATGATTTCGTTTGGCATATCGATGTTGGCTGAGTAATGCTGCGAGATAAAGGCTTTGAATATGTCTTTGATCTCGGTCTTCTTTTCATTTTCGAATAGATAATAGTTCCTTTCAAGGATTTTGCCGTCACGTATGATAAATAGTTCTAGTATAACGTCTGAAATGCCTTCTGCATAAGCAAGGACATCTCTATTGATGGCGTCGGGCGAAGTAATTTTTTGCTCCTTGTGTATGTCGTTAAAAGCATTGACCACGTTTAAGTACTCAGCTGCCTTCTCGAACTCAAGATTCTTAACCGCTTCGTCGAGCTTAGACTTATATTTCTCCAAAAGTGATTTATCTTTATTTTGAAGTATCTTCATCGCTCTTTCAACAAGTTCTGCGTATTCTTCTTCTGTAACTTCGGCTCTGCAAGGCGCTATGCACTTGCCTATAAAATAATTTAGACAGGGCCTGATCTTGCCCTTAACTTTCTCGATATTTAAATTACAGTCCCTTAGCTTAAGCTCTCTATTGATTATATCAATCCCGATGTTGACGCTCGCTGCATTTGGGTACTGACCAAAGTACTTTGCCCCATCTTTTCTAAGTAAACGCGTTTTTAATATGCGCGGATATTTTTCGTTAGTCGTCACCTTGATGTAAGGGTAGCTTTTGTCATCACGAAGGACTATATTGTACTTAGGTACGTAACGCTTAATAAGGTTGGACTCTAGGATCAGAGCCTCAACCTCATTATCAACTATTATATATTCAAACTCGGCAATGTTTTTTACCATCGCCTTAACTTTTTCAGAGTGATTAGTAGAGCTTCTAAAGTAGCTCCTCACTCTATTGGATAAATTTTTCGCCTTGCCTACGTAGATTATCTCGCCCTTGTCATTCTTCATAATGTAAATGCCGGGGTTTTTAGGCAACTTCTTTATCTCGTCTTCAAAGTTAAACATTAAATTTCACTTGTAGCCTTTTTTAGCCAAGCTTTTTCGTCTTCATTTAAAAGCGAGCTTATTTTTTCATAAACGGCTTTATGGTAATCGTTTAGCCACGATATTTCTTCAGCTGTAAGCATATCTTTATCTATAGCGTCCTTATCGATAGGAGCGTATGTTAGTGGCTCAAGTCTAAAGAATTCGCCGTATTTACTTGTGCCTGCGTCTTCAACATAAACAAGGTTTTCAGTTCTAACGCCGTATTTACCGTCTTCATAAACACCTGGTTCAACGCTGAATATCATGTTCTTAACTAAGTCTACGTCATTATATCTTGATGAAATATTGTGTGGTCCTTCATGAACATTTAGTAAGTAGCCAACGCCGTGACCAGTGCCGTGAAGATAATCCATTTGGTTTTTGTAAAGGTCTAGTCTTGCTAATAGATCTAGTGAAGATCCCTTAGTGCCTTTCTTAAATACAACGCTCATAAGTCTTATGAAACCCTTTAAAACTAGAGTAAATCCTTTTCTTTCTTCATCACTCAAATCGCCCATCGCCATAGTTCTGGTAATGTCTGTTGTGCCAAACTTATATTGTCCGCCGCTATCAACAAGTAAAAGTCCCTTTGCTTCAAGCTTTTTGTTAGTTTCTTCACTTGACATATAGTGAACGATTGCGCCATTGTCAGCGTAACCGCAGATAGTATCGAAGCTTTCTTCTAAAAAATCTTCTGACATAGCTCTAAACTCATGAAGTTTGTCTTGAACTGTAAGCTCGTCAAGCTCAGTCTTATCAGACTCCTTAAGCCACTTCATGAATCTCGCTATAGCAACGCCATCAGTTATGTGCGCCTTCTTTATATTTTTGATTTCAGTATCATTTTTAACTGCTTTAAACTTTGTAGTGATGTTTATGTCGTCAATAACATAGTTGTCGTCTTCGATTAGCTTAAACATATATCTATTGATTTTATTTTCATCTAGATAAATAGTCTTGTCTTTGATCTTTCTTAAATCATCTTCAAAGGCTTCATATGCCTTAACTTCAACGCCTTGTGCGTTAAGTGCCTTGATTATGGCATCATCAAGCTTATCAAGATCTGTGTAGATGGCCGCCTTATCAAAATCGATATAAGCGTAAGAAATTAGTACTGGTGAGTCTTGTATATCGTTTGCTCTGATATTATATAGCCAGCAGATGTCATCAAGTGAAGCGATTATGCTAAGGTCGGCACCTTCTTCTTTAAGCGCTTCTCTAAATCTCTTTAATTTATCTCTAGTGCTTTCACCAGCCTCTTCATCTGATAGTATAAAGGCTTTATCCTTCTTAAGAGCAGGTCTATCAGTCCAAATCTCTGAAATAAGGTCGACGTCGTCAACAAATTTAACGTCCCTACCATCAACAAGGTCCTCTATCCTTTCAAACATCGCTTCAGAAAAAGTCTTGCCATTAAAGCCAATCACTTCGCCCTTAGCTACATTGTCTCTTAAGTATTCCATAAATGTCGGAACGCCTGGCTTACCCCATTTATATAGCTCATATGAAGTGCCCTTTAATTGATTTTCTGCTTGAACGTGATATCTTCCGTCTGCCCATAGCATTGCCTTGTCCATAGTGATGATGACATTGCCTTGTGAGCCAGTAAAGCCTGATATGAAGACTCTGTCCTTGTAGTGATCAGAAAGATACTCGTTCATGTGTGGGTCCGCTGTGGCAACTATATACATAGTGATGCCGTTCTTCTTCATTAATTCTCTTAAACTTTTAACTCTATCGTCAATTGACATTATAAAACCTCCCTTATATATGTATTATACCACATACGATGATTTTTTAATATATGGACTTGAAAATATATTATTTGTACAAATTGCTTTAAATGCGCACAACATTTATCTTGTCTTTAATAAATTTATATGTTATAATTAATCGTATGAGAGAGGTAAAAAATGACAAGAATTATAATTGATAGTGCGAGTGATTTCACGCAAGAAGAAATAAAAGAATTTAATCTCGAAGCATTGTATGTCAGTGTTATTGACACAGATGATGTGGAGACCATCCTACGTGACGGACTTGATATAAAGCGCTCTGATATATATAAAGATATGAGAAAGGGTAAGATTTTTAAGACTAGTCAGATCAATCTAAACCAGTACCTAGAAGGTTTTGAAAAGGTATGTAAAGAAGGCGAAGACTTTATCTACATCTGCCTTTCCTATGGACTTACAACGGCTTGGGACACATCTCGTATGGCGATTAAGATGCTTGAAGAAAAGTATCCCCAAAGACACATGGTCTCAATCAACTCAAAGTCGATGACTATAGGTGAGCAAATCATTGTTAGAGATATTATTGAAAAGAAAAACAAAGGCTACTCACTTGACGAGCTTGAAAAAAGAGCAAACGAGATTAGTGGCAAGGTAGTTCATCTCTTCACTGTTGATGACTTAAACTACTTATTCATGGGCGGAAGAATTTCTAAGACCGTGAAGAATGTTGGCCAAGTCTTAAACATCAAGCCGCTGCTTGGTGATGACGACGATGGTGCTTTGGCTCTTAAGGACAAGGTACGCGGCGAAGCAAAGATTTACAAGAAGCTAAGTAATACTTTCATAGAAGATGCTAAGAAGAATCCAGATTTATTGAAGCACGCAATTATTGGTCACACTGACAATATTGAAGGCGCTCAAAAGCTTTTTGAAATGATATCAGCTGAAGTAGATACGAAAGATGTCATCATTAGAGAGATAGGCCCAGCAATAGGTGCTCACTTGGGACCTGGTGCTGTTGCCATCGCTTACTTAGATGAAACAAGATAAACTTATATTTGGTCAAACTCATTAAGAGCTTGACCATTTTTATGCAAAGAAAACTCCTAATCGTTTGATCAGGAGTTTTGTATTTTTTAAAATTTTGTATCGATGTAATCGCTTGTTAAGTCTATATTTAACTTTCTAAATAATTCTATGTCTGTTAGATTAAGCATAGCTGTTGAGTGCGCTCTTAAGTTTCTTATCTTAGATAGATTGTCTATACATAGCTTGGCGCTCGGATTAAACATCTTTGATGTTGCTAAGCAGATTAAAACCTCTTCGACATTTAATAAAGGACTTTCTTTCTTTTCGATTATGCCCTTTACTTCCTTTATTGGTTCAAGTATCGCCTTGTCTATCAAGTGTAGATCATCTGGTATATTCGATATATACTTAAGTAGATTAAGTGCAGCAGCTGCGGCTGAGTCCATAAGCTCGCCGTCTCTACCAGTTATGATAGTATCTTCATATTCGATAGCTGTGACATTTGAGTTAGTGATACCCATCTTGATTAGTTCAGCTTTTTTATTTCTTGCAGCGACTAAAGATTTTCTATCCTCAACGGTAAGGTTAAGCTCTTCCATAAGCGTTTTGATTCTTTGAGCTTCGTCCTTCTTTTGATTAGTCATCTTGTAAGTAAGTAGCGCCTTTAAGTATCTTCTGATAATTTCTTGTCTCGATGCTTCTTTAACTACTTCTTCGTCTATTATACCTGACTTGATTCTATTAACGCCCATGTCAGTTGGTGATTTGTAGAACTCCTCACCCATGATTCTATCAAGAATCTTCTTTAATATAGGAAAGGCTTGTACGTCTCTGTTGTAATTTACAGAGATCTCGCCATAAGCTTGTAAATGATATGGGTCGATTTGATTGACATCGCTAAGGTCAGCAGTTGCCGCCTCATAAGCAAGGTTTAGCTCGTGCTTTAAAGGCATGTTCCAAACTGGGAAAGTCTCGAACTTCGCATATCCAGCTTTGACACCGCGTTTGTACTCATGATATAGCTGCGAAAGACATGTAGTCATCTTGCCGCTACCAGGACCTGGACCAGTTACCACGATGATTGGCATAGTCGTCTCAATGTATGGATGCTTGCCAAAACCATCTTCAGAAAGTATCTTGTCAACGTCATTAGGGAAGCCCTCGGTCTTGTCATGAAGATAAACCCTCATGCCTCTTGCTTCCATATATTCCTTAAATTTATCAACATTTTCGTCCTTTTTGTAACGGTTGATAACAACGCTGTTGATCTTAATGCCTTTTGCCTTAAGTCTCTCGATAAGTCTGATTGCTTCTCTCTCGTATGTTAGACCAGTGTTGTTGTTGAGCTTGTTTGATATGATGTCTTGAGCGTGTATAGTGATGATGACCTCCATCCTGTCCTTTAACTTCTCAAGTAAAACAGTCTTGACGTCTTCGTCGTAGCCAGGCAAAACTCTTTGCGCGTGCTTGTCGCCGATGAGCTTGCCGCCAAACTCCATATAAAGCTTCCCAAACTTTCCGACCCTTTTTAAAATATAGTCACTTTGTTCCTTTATATATAGTTCATTTGAAAAACCTAGTTTCATGTTTTCACCTCGTTTTGATTATAACATATGAGGAAAATTATTACAATTATTTTTTTGCTAATGGCGTAAGATTTTTGAGAATGGATTTGCCACTCTTATGTAAATGGATTTGCCACTGTTATGAAAGTACTTTTGTGAAATGATTTTTGTATTAAATTGATTAATGGAAATAGTTTTACATAGATGAATCTAAGTAAAACGCTTTTAACGCAAAAAAAAATCTTAGGACAAAATGCCCTAAGATTTTTTATTTAGTTTATTTATTTGAATTATCTGTAAATATTTATTTTACTTATATATCCGCCACTGCTTGATGTTATATCAGCCCTTGATCCTTCAATATATCTTCTGTCTGCATCTCTCAATTCGTAGAAATCCTTATAATATCCAGATACATCAGTTTCACTATCAATATAATAGTCGTTGCCATTACTATCTGCTAAATAAATTGTACTTTTACTATTTTGTGACCAAATATATTTGATAGTTATAGTTTTGTCATATCCGTATCTGCTATTATTTCTAAAGTCGCTTGGTTCTTTATCATACCAATTTATTAGTTTCGGCCTACCATTTTTATCGCTAACTTTGAAATAATAAGAGTAACCTTCTGTTATGCCTGTAATTGAAATGCTAGAATCTATAATATATTCTTTACTAGAGTAATTATCTGATACTTCTAAAAAAGCATTTCCTTTTCTTGTTACTTTACCATAGATATAGTTATCATTATAGCTATATCCACTATTATATCTTGAATCAATAACCATGATCTTCTTGATAAGATCTTTATCCTTTTCAAGAATAACTACTCTTGATCCTTCACCTATATCTCTTACTCTTACGCCACTTCTTGAGTCAAAGTTATCTGCTCTTAAATCGTAATCGTAGTAATAAGTTTCTCTATCTCTATAGCTATTTGTTGAATCCTTTGGATATAATTCTATTGACCATTGATCACGGTCTCTGCCCCTACTATTGTTTCTATATACGATATATTCATTATCAAAGCCATCTCCAACATCTATTGATACAACTTCGTCATCATATTTAGCGTCTGTTTCTATTTCAACATATACTGAACCAAGTCTTGCTAGTTCATCATATGTCAATTTACGTTCTCTATAAGATCTTCTAGAGTTGTCTCTACTGTCATATATATCATAGTCTCTTTCATTTCTTGGTAAATTGTAAGTATTTTCTCTACCATTTAATGAAACTATAGTGATGTCTCTATAAGTTAATTTCTTTATATAACCCTTGTAATCATCTGATGATGAAGTTACTTCAAGTGTTTTAACAATATTGTTGCGGATAGTTGCCTTAACTTGAGCGCCATTCTTAATATCTACTAAATCTCTAGTTCTGTTGTTCATAGTGATTGATGAACTTGAATCAACTTTAAATACTCTTGAAACTTTGTTCTTATTATTATCTGTATAAGAAATCTTTATTTCTTTATTTGAGTTATCAACGTTTGTTACTTCACCTTCAAGGCTGAATTCTACTCCCTTAGCGTTGATTGACTTAGCTTGCATTACTCCTAAAGCTGAGTTAGCTGTAACTGTAACGTTTTGTCCAACTAATAAGCTTGAGATATTGCCAATGCTACCGTCAACTGTGATAACTGTTGTAGCATCTACTGAGAATACCTTGCCATTAGTAGTGTTATCGTTTACTAGCATGATAGCTGAGATGCCTGTAACAGATATTTCCTTAATTGTACCTGTAACTATAGTTGGTGTTGGATTAACTGGATTTACAGGGTTTACCGGATTAACTGGATTTACTGGGTTAACTGGGTTAACTGGATTAACTGGGTTTGTATTTTTTGCTTGATATTGAAGTGCTGCGTAAACCATCCTAGCAACTTGTTCTCTCTTAACTGCTTGTCTTGGGTAGAAATATCCTTTTCCAGCGCCTTGTGGAGAAATAACTCCTGCATCTATAAGACCAGATACATGAGCTCTTAAGTGTTCAGGAATGTCTTTAACGTCCTTAAATGGAAGTGCAATAACTGGATCAGTTGACTTAACTCCCATAGCCTTTGCAAAGTATTCTGCTAGATTAACTCTGCTTACTGCTTTGTTTGTTGTGAACATCTTGTTCTTCTTAGCTGCTTGAAGTGTCTTCATATCAACTACTCCCTTTGCTAAGCACTTAACAACATTGTCTTGTGCCCACTTAGGAACTCCTAGTGCAACAACTTTACTTTGCCAAACTTGTCTTGCAGCTTGTAATGCATTTGCATCATATTGTGTAAGTATAGCTGCAAACCTCATTGCTTCTAAGAATGTGATATTCTTTCTTGGTTTAAATGTTCCATTAGGATAACCTGATATATATCCTTGATTACTCATCTCGTTGATGTAAGTGTATGCCCAATGTGATTTAGGCACGTCTTTAAAAGTTTTTGCACTTGCTGTAGTCATAGGTATAAATGTAATACATAGCATAAGTGCAAGTACTAAACTAAATACTCTTTTTAAGTTATTTTTCATGTTTTTGCTCCTTTCATAACTAATCATAAGTAATTACTACTTCTTATGTACTCATTATAACATATAAAATATGAATAAATTATTACAATCTAGTTAAAAATCTGCCTTTTTTAAGTAATTATCAATAATAAAACGTGTTTTGTAACACGAACTTAACATATTAAGCCACATATATGTAGTATAATATAAGTGGAGTGGTATGCATGAAAAAAAAATTTATGCTCTGCCTATTTTTTGCCTTAGTTATATTTGCTAGTACAAATCTATGCGCAACGAGTGTAGCAACTAAGTACAAGAAGAGTGCCGAAGAGCTTAAGTCATACAATATAATACAAGGTGACTCATCGGGCGACTTGATGCTTGATAAGAATCTTAAGAGAGAGGACCTCATAGTTATACTATCGAGGCTTATGAATGATGAAGAAAGAGCGAAAAAGTATAGCTCCGAAACAAAGTTCACTGATCTTAAGAGCGCAAGCAAAGTCTACTTGCCTTACATCAACTGGGCTGTTTCGAACGGCTATATACATGGTGTAACGAAGGACAAGTTTGGCTACGGTGACTATGTAACTGTTAGGCAGTATCAAGCAATACTCTTAAGGATACTTGATTATTCATCCGAGGCGAAAAAGTGGGATATGGTTTCTGACTACGCAGTGACTTATGGCCTTATGGATGATCTTGATCTAAAGCCTGATGACTTTCTTAATCGTGGCGAGATGGCTTTGATGACGACTAACGCACTTAAAACTCCTAAGAAAGGCTCGACGCTCAGCCTATTAAAAGTATTAAACTTAAAGAAATAGAAATAGTAATAGATAATTAAAACGATTCACATGGTCAAGCATATAGCTTGGCCTTTTTTGATGCAAAAAAAGAACAAGTGCTCGTATAAGTACTTGTTCTAATGCTATATATTTAATTAATCTTTATAAGCGTAGTAATACATAGTGATTAGCATCATGCCGCCTGCGATATTGCCAAGTGTAACTGGAAGTAAATTGTGAAACATTGCTGCCAGATTAAGTGTGCCGCTAATCATCATAGCTATCGGCAAATAAAACATATTGGCAACGCAGTGCTCGAAGCCTGCTATAACAAAGATTGCAACTGGGAATGCTGAGGCAAATACTTTTGCTGTTATCTCCTTACTTGCAGTTGCAAGCCAAACTGACAAGCATACAAGCAAGTTACATCCAATGCCTTTTACAAAGAGTTCGAAAAAGCCTTGTGATGTCTTCGCGTTAAAGATGTTTACGAAGAGCTCCTTAGTGCCATCGGATAAGATATTTGAATAATAAACTACACAGGCAAATAGCAGTGCACCTATAAAATTATATACGTATATCTTTAACCAATTGTATAATAAAGTCGCTGGCTTAGTTCTTTTGTCGAGCATTGCACCAAACATAAGTATATTGCCTGTGAATAGCTCTGCTCCGCCAACTACTACGGCCACTATGCCGATGGTGAATGTCAGGCCAACTAGTACTCTTGTTATTTGCGGATTAAAGCCTTTACCAAGACTATTGACAATAGTCGATGCCGCTCCGCCCATCGCTATATACATGCCCGCTAGAACGCCTAAGAAGAACTGTGTTCTAGTCTTAAACTTAGTCTTATTGACCCCACTCGCCAAGGTCATAGACAATATCTCTTTCGGGCTGAAATTTTCTTTTTCCATAATAAAACCCCCTAGCTTATATTATACAAGCTAAGAGGTTTCTAGTCAAGATTATAAATTTTCTTTTAAGAAGTCTTCAATCTTTTTCACTGCGTCGTCTTCGTCTTCTCCTTCGATGATGAACTTAATTGCCTCGCCTTGCTTTGCTTGTAGACCCATAAGTCCTAAAATCGATTTAGCGTTAACGCATTTGTCGCCCTTTGCTACTTTTACATCGCTCTTGATGGCTGCAAGTAGTTTAACAAGTAGACCAGCCGGTCTCGCGTGTATGCCTATAGGGTCTGTGATTGTGTATTCAAACTCTTTCATGATAACCTCCTATGAATTTATTATTCTGTCTTTTAATTCAAGTATCTGTCCTGGATTGACAGATAATTTATCAAATTTATTCTTTACGTAAAACTCAGTTAAGTCTGGGTCGCTTCCAAGCTCGCCGCAGACACTGATTTTCACGCCATTTTTCTTTGCGTTTTCACAAGTCAGCTCCATAAGTCTAAGTATCGCCTTGTGATGAATGTCTCTGTGTCTTGCTATCTTTTCATTTTGTCTATCAACAGCAAGAGTGTATTGAGTCAAATCGTTTGTACCTATACTAAAGAAGCTTACTTCCTTCGCTAGATCATCACTGATTATGGCTGCCGCCGGTGTCTCAATCATTATGCCAATCTCGATCTCTTCGTTGAATGGAATATCTTTTTCTCTTAGCTCCTCAAATATTTCATTAATAAGTTCTTTTGCTTTTTTCACTTCCCAAACATCATTTATCATAGGAAGCATAATTTTGATATTGCCGTAGTGAGACGCTCTAATTATGGCTCTGAGCTGCGACTTAAATAATTCTTCGTCGTCAAGACATATCCTTATCGCTCTATAACCAAGGGCCGGATTTTCTTCTTCAGGTAGATTTAGGTAATCAACCTTTTTATCCGCGCCTATATCAAAGGTCCTTACTATGACTTCTTTGCCTTCCATCGTCTCAGCAACATATTTATACTCTTTAAATTGCTCTTCTTCAGTAGGAAGCGAGTCTCTGCCAAGATATAAAAATTCAGTTCTAAAAAGGCCTATGCCCTCTGCACCATTCTTTAAAGCAAGAGGCAAGTCCTTTGAATTACCGATGTTTGCGTAAACACTTATATGCGTTCCGTCCTTGCTAATGGCTTTGGCTGTCTTTAATTTTTCAAGCTCTAATTTTCTTTTTTCTTCTTTTTCTATTCTTTCCTTAACATCTTTTAGTGATTTTTCATCTGGATCAATAATTAATTCACCTTCATACGCATCGAGTATGGCGGTTTTGCCATCGATGTCTTTATCAAAAGTGCTATCAAGGTTCACAAGCGACGCTATGTTCATAGACTTAGCAAGTATCGCTGTATGTGATTGTGTCGAGCCTTTCACTGTGACTATGGCAAGTAGTTTTTCCTTGTCAATGTTAAGCGTTTTACTTGGCAAAAGATCTTCTGCATACAAAATTACTTTTTCATCAAAATCATCATCGAAAGCATTTTTAATACCTAAGATGTTTTTGATAAGTCTTTGAGAAATGTCTTTGATATCCTTTGCTCTTTGGCTAAAGTATTCATCGTCCATGCTATTAAAAATCATGTAGAATTTTTCTTCAGCAAGGCTTACGGCGTAGGCGGCATTATCTTTTTCTTCATTAATATTACGTCTTATCTCGTCTTGGTACTCGATATCATCAAGCATCATCTTGTGTACTTCGAAAATTTGTGCCTCTTCTTCACCCGCATCGACTTTTGCTTTTTCAAATAATTTATCAAGCTCATCAATTGATTTTTTTACAGCTGCATCTAATTTATTAATTTCACTTGCTGTGTCAGTGATTTTTTCTTTGCTAATATTAATTTTTTCATCAGCAAAAACTTTTATCTTACCTAAGACAAGACCTTTATTTGCTATAGTTCCTTTAATTGTTTTCATTAGCTCCACCTATTTTTTGCCTCTTATATATACATCGATTATGTTTAAATCCTTATCAACTACAACAAAGTTAGCGTATTTACCTACTCTTATGCTGCCATATTTATCATAGATACCAGCTTCTTTGGCTGAGTTAACAGCCGCGGATCTAACAAGTGATTCGAATGGAATGCCGATTGAGTAAGCATATCTAATGCAGTCAAATAAATTACTTGCGCTGCCAGCTATAGTTCCTGACTCAAGTGTAGCCTTCTTGCCCTTGACGTAAACGTCTTGACCACCTAGGCTGTACTTACCGTCTGATAGGCCTGTCGCCATCATCGAGTCGGATACTAAGATAACTCTGTCGTCACCAAACATTGCATATATCATCCTTATTACTGATGGATGTATATGAACACCATCTGTTATGAGCTCAACCATGACCTCAGGGCTGTCAAAGGCTGCTCCACACACACCAGGGCTTTTATGTTTGATGTCATTAAGTGCATTGAATAAATGTGTTACTGATTTTGCTCCTAAATCAAAGGCTTCAAGTGCCGTATCATAATCACAATCAGTGTGACCTATGGATATAACGACCTCATCAGCTCTTTCTTTGATAAAGTCCTTCGCTCCATCGACTTCAGGCGCTATAGTCACCTTCTTGATTCTATTATTAGAAAGCTTTTGATACTTGTCAAAATTTTCAAGGCTCGGCATAGCTAAATACTTAGGGTTTTGCGCGCCAATCTTGTCCTTGGATATATATGGTCCTTCCATATGCACGCCAATAAACTCAGCACCCTTAGTTCCATCGTATTCGCCGATTGCTTTGAATATTCTTTCAAGCTCATCATCTGCCAAGGTCATAGTCGCTGGTATAACTTGTGTCACGCCATTCTTTGCTTCGTACTCACATATTGCTTCTATAGACTCTTTAGTCCCATCGCAAAGGTCCTTACCCACTGCTCCATGAAAATGTATGTCAGTAAGTCCTGGAATGATGTAAGCATCTGAATAATCTTTAACGACATCGTCATTACTATATACAGTGAAGATTTCTCCACTCACAGCAATGTCTCTTCTAATAAATTTACCGTCGCAGTAAACGTTAGCTCCTTGTATAAGCATAGTAACACCCCCTGATATTTTCTACTTAATTTAGTATGCTTATATTCATTTTACAATAAATATGCAAATTTTGCAAACAAATTTTTGATTATTAGAGCTTTAATTAGATAAATGTGGTATAATATATATAATAATAGTAATTATTATTAAAATTTTATTAAGGAGGTCATTATTATGATGAAAAAACTTCAAAACCTAGGTAAGGCTTTGATGCAACCAGTAGCTATACTTCCAGTTGCAGCTCTACTAATGGGTATTGGTTATTGGATTGACCCAACAGGCTGGGGTGCTAACAACATCGTTGCAGCATTCTTAATCAAAACTGGTGGTGCTATCCTTGATAACTTAGGAATTATATTCGCAGTAGGTGTTGCTTATGGCCTATCCAAGGACAGGAATGGTGCAGCAGGTCTATCAGGCCTAGTAGCATTCTTAATCGCAACTACACTTCTATCATCAGCAACTGTTGCTATATTTAGAGGAGTAGATCCAGCTGACCTAGCTTTAGCTGAAGGCTGGCAAAAAATGAACAATGGTAACGTATTCATCGGTATCATCGCAGGTCTTGTTGCTGCATACGCTTACAACAAGTTCTATCAAGTACAATTGCCAGATGCATTTGCATTCTTCAGTGGTAGAAGACTTACTCCAATCATGACATCACTTTTCATGATTATAGTATCAGCAATTCTTTACTATGTATGGCCAATACTATTTAGTGCACTTGTAAGTTTCGGTACAGGTATCCAAAGCTTAGGAGCTGTTGGTGCAGGTATTTATGCATTCTTCAATAGACTTTTAATACCAACTGGACTTCACCACGCATTAAACTCAGTATTCTGGCTTGATATCGCTGGCATCAATGATATCCCTAACTTCTTAGGCGGAGCAGCTTCTCTTGAAGCAGGTACAGCTATTAAAGGTGTAACAGGTATGTATCAAGCAGGTTTCTTCCCTGTAATGATGTTTGGTCTTCCAGGCGCAGCTCTTGCTATGTATCAAGAAGCAAAACCTGAAAAGAAAAATGTTGCTAAATCATTACTAGTTGCAGCAGCATTTGCATCATTCTTCACAGGCGTTACAGAACCACTTGAATTCTCATTCATGTTCTTAGCTCCAGCTCTATATGCAATTCATGCATTATTAACAGGTATATCAGTTGCCATCGCAGCAGCTTTCCAATGGACAGCAGGCTTTGGTTTCTCAGCAGGTTTTGTTGACTACTTCTTATCACTAAGAAACCCAGTAGCTAACAATCCTTGGATGCTAATACCTCTTGGATTAATATTCTTCGTTATTTATTACTTCGTATTCAGATTCTGTATCAGAAAGTTTAATTTAAAGACTCCTGGTAGAGAAGATGACGACGTTGAAGTAAGTGCTGATACAGTTTCAGCTAAGAATGACTTTGGCGAAGTGGCTGCCATCATCATCGAAGGTCTTGGCGGAAAAGAAAATATCGAAGACATCGACTACTGCTCAACTAGACTAAGAACTAGCCTTGTTGATGGAGCAAAAGTTAATGAAGCAAAGATTAAAGAAGCAAAAATTTTAGGACTTATCAAACCTGATAAGGATTCAATCCAAATCATTATTGGACCACAAGTTCAATTCGTTTATGATAAGATTCACGAAAATATTGGCAAATAGTTAATAATTACTATATGGACTCCGATTAAGTTCGGAGTCTTTTTTGTGATATAACTCATTGAGCACATAAAAAAGACGGGTACACTCGCTCGTCTTCTTACGTTTATCGCTTAATTTAATTTTCTAAGTAGGCACTTAATAATTTTTCAGTATTATCAATCGCCTTTATATTTGTTCTTTCAATATGATGCGATGCGTCTGTGCCGCAGCCTATACAAGCAAAGTTTAGATTAAGTCCAGCGACTGCTCCAAGTGAGCCGTCTGAGCCATATCTTTGATGAACATCGATGGCGTAATCAATGTCGTTTTTGATTGCTAATTCTTCAAGCCTGTCTCTAAAGTCGATTGGATAAGGTGTTCTTGAGTCTTTTGCGACTATTGTCACATTGTCTTCGGCTGAATTATTTTCATAGCTAACTATACCTATGTCAAGAGCAAGTACTTCGCATGCATTATCTGGCACATAGCTAATGCCGTGGCCAAGCTCTTCAAAGTTTGTGAAGTAATACATTGTGTCACATGCCAATTCAATATTCTTCTTAAGAACTTCTTCCATCACATAAATCATTATTGCTGCATGAATCTTGTTATCGATGAAGCGCGATACTAGGAAGTCATCTGTAATTCTTGTGCGCGGTTCAAAGGCAACAAAGTCGCCAACCTTAATGCCGCTTGTTAAAGTATCTTCCTTAGAAGAGCTTTCTATGTCAAGCCTTATTTCAGTCGAGTGCCTTTCTCTTGGAAGCGTTTTTTCTCTTTCGTCCTCCATAGTGTGGACGCTAGCCTTGTTTGGTAAAACTGTTCCGATAATGACGCCCTTCTTCGTATAGACCCTTACAAGCTCGCCCTCAAGCGAAGCATACATAAAGCCGCCTATGTTTTCAAATTCACATCTGCCGTTGTCCTTGACTCTTGAAATAATTCCGCCAAGTGTATCGACATGAGCGGTTACTATCCTTAGCCTAGATGAATCTTTTCCTTTCAATATAGCATAAAGAGCATTCTTATTAGTCTTTTCAAAGCTAAGCTCGCCTTTGAAATGCTCCTGTATATAAGTATTCACCATCTGGCACATGCCCGATGGTGAATCTATTTTGAGTAAATTTTCTGCTATATCTAGGATTCTTTTATTCGACTCCTTCATAGTCTTCTACTTCATAGCCAAGGTCTTCGATAGCTTTTTTAGCTTTTCCTAGATCGAATTCTTCCTTGCTTTCGATATTAACGTGGCCTGATGCAAAATCAGCTGTTACAACGTCAATTTCATCAAATTTTTCTAATGCCTTTTCAATAGCTTCGCTACATCCTTCACATTTCATTCCTTGAACTTTTAAAATTCTTTTCATTACTTAATCGACTCCTTATAAATTGAATTTATGGATTGCTCCATATGTTTATTGAATTCTTCATCTGTCATGCTAGCCTTTGCTCCTTCAGTAAGCGCTCTTGAGAATGATGCAACGACTTTATGGTTTCTGCCAAGTCTTTCGTTAGACTCTTCTCTAGTGTAGCCGCCTGAAAGCGCAACTATCCTTAAGACATTTTCATAATCATATAATGGTAGATATAGATTGTCTTCTTCAGGTAGTGTTAGCTTTAACATGATGAAGTCATCTTTAGCTAATTTTTCTATATTTTCTTTTAGTTCTTTGAATAATACTTTTTCTATCTCAGCCTTATTTTCAGCGTGTATATCAACTTCTGGTTCTATGATAGGTACAAAGCCTTTTGCGATGATTTTCTTTGCGTAATCAAATTGCTGATTAACAACTTTTTTGATACCCTCTTCATTTAGCTCTTTGATAACGGATCTCATCTTAGTACCAAAGATGCCTCTTTCCTTTGCTCTATCAAGTAGCGAGTCAAGTTTAGTCATCTCTTTCATGACTTGAACGCCATCTTCCACATCAGCAAGACCTTGGTCAACTTTAACGAATGGAAGTATTTCTAGCTCCTTCCATAGGTAATCAGCCGTCTTCATGCCATCTACTTCTCTATCGATAGTTTGTTCAAAAAGTATCGCTCCAAGTATATGATCCTTGTGAAAGCTTGGTGCCTTGATGATTCTTGTTCTCATTTCATGAACAAGCTTAAACATCTCATCATCTGATGAATACTTGTCCTCATCAATGCCATATAGCTTCAAAGCTTTTGGAGTTGATCCACCGCTTTGGTCTAAGGCAGCTATGAAACCCTTTCTGTTTCTAGCGATGTCTAGTTTTTTGCTATCCATAAATTCCCTCCTCAATTCTATTTATATCTTAATCTTAGTGAGTTTGTTACTACACATACCGATGAGAACGCCATCGCAGTTCCCGCAAGCATCGGTGTTAATAGGCCTAGTATGGCAAATGGTATTCCGACCACATTATAAAAGAAGGCCCAGAATAAATTTTCTTTAATAATTTTCATAGCTGCTCGTGAAAGCTCTAGTGCTCTTGCCACTCCGCCGATGGAGTTATTCAAAAGACTTATGTCGCTCGCCTCTAAGGCAACGTCTGTACCTGAAGCGACTGAGTAGCCAACGTCTGAACTTGCTAAGCTTGGCGCATCATTGACGCCGTCGCCAACCATGGCAAGCTTTGCACATGATTTTTTAATCTCTTCTATCGCTTTTAATTTATCTTCTGGAAGAAGTTCTGCTCTAAACTCGTCTATACCAAGCTTTTGAGCAACGTTTTTGGCGACAGTACTATTGTCCCCAGTAAGCATGTAAGTCTTTATACCCATAGCCTTGATCTTGGCAATGGCCTCTTTACTGTCACTTCTTAAGCTGTCTTCGATAGCAAAGTAGCTAGCGGCTTGTCTATCTATTGCCATGACTATGACGGTCGCGCCCTCATCCAAAAGTTCTTTCATCAGAGCCTTGTCATAATTAATGCCAAGTTCATCAAAATATCTTTCGTTCGATAAAATTATTTCTTTATTATCAAGTTTTGCGCGAACACCCTTTGAGTGAATCGCTTCAAATTCATCAGCTTCAGCATATTCAATGCTCTTATCTCTTGCGTATGAGGATATTGCCTCGCTTATCAAGTGCTCCGATTGATTCTCAGCACTGTAAGCGTACCTTAAAATTTCTCTATCGCTAAGGGATGAAGTATTGATAAATTTTGTAAGTGCCAATTTGCCTTCAGTCAAGGTACCTGTTTTGTCAAAGCAAACTGCGTCAACTTTGGCATTTGCCTCCAAAACTTCGCCAGACTTAATAAGTATACCTGACTGAGCTGCTCTGCCTGTCGCAACCATGATGGCTGTAGGAGTTGCAAGACCCAAACTGCATGGGCAAGCGATAACCAAAACGCTTATCGCGTTAATTATGCCTGTGTTAGCATCCTTAAATATAGTATAAATCAAAAATGTTAAAAATGCAATAGCCATTACTGTCGGAACGAAGATATTTGCAATCTTATCTGCTAATCTTTGTACAGGCGCCTTAGAACTTGCTGCGTCGTCAACCATCCTTATGATATTGGCAAGCGTTGTGTCTTCGCCGACTTTAGTAACTTTAAATTTAAAAGTGCTTGGTCCATTAACAGTTGATCCGATAACTGCGTCACCCACAGTTTTATTCACAGGAAGGCTCTCGCCTGTTATCATCGCTTCGTTAATTGATGCTTCGCCCTCAATGATTACGCCATCTGAGGCAAGTCTCTCACCTGGTCTAACTAGAACTACGTCATCTATGTCAAGCTCATCTATGCTAATGGTTTTTTCTTCGCCATCTCTAATTACAGTCACTTCATCAACTTTTAAGCTTTGTAATTTATCGACAGCTTCATTAGTTTTGGCTTTTGCCTTTGCCTCCATAAGTTTACCTAATAAAACTAATGTAATAATAACAGCCGATGACTCAAAATATAGATGCGGATTAGCTATGGACATATTGTAAATGCTATATAGATACGCCGCAGTCGTACCCATGGAAACAAGCACGTCCATATTAAAGGTTTTGCTTCTTAATGAACTTATGGCTCCCTTATAAAATCTGTGTCCGCCAAATATTTGCACAAGCGTTGCAAAAGCAAATTGCCATCTGGCGTCTGCATAATACAAGTGTATGCCCGCCATATGAAAAAACATTACTGAAAAAAGTGGCAAAGCAAATATTAATGAGATGATAAAATCACGCTTAAGACTTTTTATCTCTTTTTCTCTAAGCTCTCTTTCCTTTTCTATATCGCGGCTCTCTTGATAGTAGCCAGTGAAGCCCGCTCTTGAGATGACTGCCAAAATATCGTCACGAGATATGACATTTTCGTCATAAATGACTCTCGCTCTATTCGACGATAAATTTACATTGGCTCTTGATACACCATCTTGTCTTGATAAAACTTTTTCAAGCCTTGCTGAACAAGCAGCACAGCTCATTCCTTGTATTAAAAAATTGTCCTTCATATAATCACCATAAATATTATACCCAATTTTGTGGTATAATATTTATAAGAAAGGTTGTGATGATATGGACGCAATAGAAATGCTATTGACAAGAAGAAGTATAAGAAAATTTAAAACTGATGAAGTGCCGATGGATGTGCTTGAAAAGATAATCGAGTGCGCAAAGGCTTCACCAACAGGAATGAATAAACAAGAAAGACTTTTTACTGTTGTGACTAAAGAAGAGGATATACAAAGACTAGCTGCCGCCATTGCAAAGTCACTTGATAGAGATGATTATCACATATATTATGCAAAGGCTTTAATCATAATAACTGTGCCTGAAGATTTAAAATTAGGTGACGCCGACACATCAACTGCTATGGAAAATATTTACTTAGCATCTCACGCGCTTGGACTTGGCTCGGTATGGATCAATCAACTAAGAGGCAATAAGGACGAAGGCGTTAGAGATGTATTGACTTCGTTTGATATACCTACAAATCACATTTCATATGGTATGATGGCTATAGGCTATGCTGATGAAGTTCCTAAGGCAAAAGAAAGAACAGAAAAGGTAATTTATCTATAATGAAAAAGACTATAGGCTTTATTAGCGACACACATGGCGGCATAGACGAAACGCTTAGGGCGCTTGACGTGCTTAAGGACTGCGACGTCATCTATCACCTAGGCGACGTTTTGTATCACGGCCCTCGAAACGCTCTTCCAAATGATTATAATCCAAAAGATTTGGCCTCGTATTTAAAGGAGCGTGACAATATAATCTACGTTCGTGGCAATTGTGATAGCGACGTTGATCAGATGGTTTTAGAGAAGGACTTAACGCAAAAGGCTCGCGTCGTCGATATCAATGGACTTAAGACCCTACTGATACATGGCTACGAAGAGACAGAATTTGCAAGAATCCAATACGCAAAAGACTCCGGCATCAAGATGATAGTTACTGGCCACACACATATAAAGGTCTTAGATGAAAAGGACGGCATCATCTTATTGAACCCTGGATCAACAACTATACCCAAAGATGGCAAGGCGTCTGTAGCTAAGATGGATGATGAAAAGATTATGCTCATCGACATTTATACTGGGGAAATATTAAAAGAAATAAAATACTAGATTACAAAAAAAGAAGTCTACGATTAAATTACGCAGACTTCTTTTTCTTTATTAAAAATTTTAGAAAAAGCATTAAATTAATTACTATTAAAGCAATTATTGATATTTGCTTTAATAAGTCTATGCCCACATCTATATGCAGTGCTTCCCTTAGCTCATAGATAGCTCTCATGAATTTGCCAAGTAAAAGTATCCCTGCTATGGATATAAGCTCAATAATTAAAAATGTTTTTTCATTTACTTTGCCTAATAGTGAAGCTAGGGTAGCAATTGCAAGGCACACGTAGTATATATACCTAGAATGCACTCTCATATCAAGCCAAAGGCTTAAACTAACTAGGCTCGATATAAATGCCGCAGCTAAGACAGCTCCAGCTATGGCTAAAAGTAAATTAAAGACTCTTTTCAATTATTTTACTGTGTATGTTATTGCTACTGCAGTTCCGTCTGCAGGTGCTTTGTCAGCATCTACTGAGAATTCAACAGTTTTGCTTTCTTCGATAGCGCCTAGTGGATATTCACCGTTACTTGTGATACCAACGAAGCATGAGTCAAGGCATGTGATGCAGCCTGTGTTAAATTCTTTTGAGTTGTCAATATTTCCTGAGAATCTGATGTCTAAAGCTTTACCGTTTGAATCCTTAACTACATCGTCAATACCTACAGTTCCTTCTTGACCTGCCCAAGCAAGAGTAAGTTCAAGCTTAGATCCTTCAGACTTAGTTGTAGCAGCGTTATCAGCGTTCATGTTATTACCAGCTTCAGCTCCTACTTCTTCTAAAGCCTTGTAGAAGTCTTCTGGAGATACATAAGATGAGAAGATTGACATATCGCTTAGCTTACCATCTTTGAAGATTGCCAAGTGTCTTGTTGCTTCTGTTTCGAATTTTCCGTTGTACTTAGTGTAGATAGTTACGCTCTTAGCGTCTTTGTCTATCTTGATAGGATTTTCTTCTGAAACGCCAGCTATAGTGCCTTCTGCATCTGCTGTTTCAGTATTTTCATCATCAGTTTTTTCTTCTGTATCAGTTGTTTCAGTTGATTCAGTTGATTCAGCTGTCTTAGTGTCTTCTGTCTTATCTGTTGTTGTGTCTGTTTTTGGTCCGCAAGCTACTAATAATAATGAAATCATTAATAGCATTGCTAAAAATTTAAATTTTTTCATTTGCTTTTTTCTCTCCTTTTATATAGCTTTTCTAAAATTAACACATTTACTATTATAACACTTATTTTCATAATTTGTCATTGAAATATTTTATACTTTTTTATTCTTTTTTATAAAATTTTGAATATTAAATTAGTTCTTGCTAATATTTTACACATGAAAAAAGGACCCTTATGAGTCCTTTTTATAAATATATTAGCTTCTTTTAAATATGTCCACTACTTTGGATATAATATTTTCAGCTACGCTTTTAGATTTCATCTTTTTATCATAGATGGAATCTTTTACATTGCCTATAATGCCATTGACAGCTGAGTAGGCATTGTTTGCTGTGCTTGAAACTTGTGATGTGATTTTGTTGACAGTGTTTACCGCACTATTGGTAATACCCATAGCTGTATTAGTTAGTTTAGAAACATCTGATGTAACACCGTTTATGTTGCTCATAATGCCTGATATATTAGGCCTTAATTCTGTAACTAATGTACTTACATCATCTGTAACGCTCTTGATATTTGGACCAAGGTCTCTAACTAAACCTTTGGCTTCGACTGTCATCTCTTTAATATCTGGTCTAATGTCATCAACTAATCCGTTTACATTGTTTGTAATACCATTGACATTGTTCATCACTTCAGGTAATTTAGCTACTGTTTGGCCGATGTTAAGTCTGTTTTCTTCCACCATGCTCTTCATAGTGCTAATAGTTGAAGCGATCTTAATGAATAGATAAGCCAATGAACCTAGTGCTGCGATACCAAATAATATAAGCACACATTGTAAAATATATTTTGCGTCCATTAAATCACCTATTTTCCGATATTCTTAACTGCGTTTTCTACGTCCTCTTTAATTTCATTAGCCTTTTTAACTGCTTCGTCTTTTGTCTTTTCAGCAGCATCTTTAGCTTCGTCAATCTTTTTGTTTGCTTCGTCTTTTAGTTCGTCAGCCTTTTTAGCTGCTTCGTTTTTTAATTCTTCAGCTTTTTTAGCTGCTTCGTCTTTGATTTTATCAAAATCTATGCCCATCTTATCACCTATTTCTTAGCCTTTTCTACTTCTTTTTCAACATCCTTTTTAACGTCGTTAGCTTTCTTTTCTACTTCTTTTTTAGCATCGATAGCCTTATCTTCAGCTTTGTCTTTTAGTTCTTTTGCTTTGTCTTCTGCTTCTTCTTTAAGTTCTTCAGCTCTTTGTGCTGCTTCGTCCTTAAATTCTTTAGCTTTTTCTAAAGCACTTTGTCCTAGCTCTTTAGCTCTTTGAGTTGCAGTTGCTATGCCGTCTTTCATGTCATGATAAGTTTCTTTGCTCTTATTAGCTATCATTTCTCTTGTTTCTTCACCGCTTCTTGGTGCGAATAGATAGCTTGCTGCAGCACCTGCTGCTAATCCTAATAAAGTACCCATGGCAATGTTGCCAGCGTTCTTCATTCTTTCTTTTCTTTCTTCTTCTCTAGCTTTTGCTGATATGAAATCAAATAATCCCATAATATCACTCCTTTTTTATTTTGCTATTAATTATATACCCACTAAGCGTACTAATAAAACATAAATATTAAAAAAAAGAAAAACTAATCGCAACAAATTAGTTTTTCTTCTATATATATCCTTATATATTATTTGTCATATTGAAGTCTATATAAGTCGTAGTAAAGACCCTTCTTATCAAGAAGCTCTTGGTGCGTACCCTCTTCTCTGATTGTACCGTTCTTAATAACTAGTATCTTATCAACGTGTTGTATAGTTGACAGCCTATGCGCTATGGCGATGGACGTTCTTCCCTTGATAAGTTTCTTCACTGCGTCTTGAATTAATAGCTCCGTCTCTGTATCGATGTTTGCTGTTGCCTCATCAAGCACAAGTATCTTCGGTTCATAAACTAAAGTTCTCGCAAAACTTAATAGCTGCCTTTGACCTGATGATAAGGTCGATGCTCTCTCCATAACGGGCTCATCATATTTGCCTGGTAGCTTTTGTATGAATGAATCCGCGTTAACATACTTCGATATTTTAATAATTTCTTCGTCCGATATATCTTTATTCAGCTTGATATTATCCCTGATTGTACCCGAGAATAAAAATACGTCTTGAAGAACGACTCCTATGTTTTTCCTTAGATCTTCTTTTCTAACGTCGTTTATGTTTATGCCGTCGATTAGTATCTCGCCTTCATCTATCTCATAGAATCTTGTTAATAGTGATATGATAGACGTCTTACCCGAACCAGTTGGTCCAACAAGGGCAACCGATTCACCTTTCTTAATCTTAAATGAGATGTTTTTAAGAACTGGCTCGCCTTCAATATAGCTGAAGCTAACGTTTCTAAACTCGATTTCGCCTTGAATATCATCAAATGGAAGTGGATTTTCAGGATTTTGAATTTCGTTTTTGTCATCAAGTATCGCAAAAACCCTCTCAGCTGAAACCATAGCCGATTGAGTGATGTTATACTTTTCTGTAAGGTCCATGATTGGCATAAAGAATTTCTTTAAGTAATCAATGAAAAGGTATAGCATACCAAAATACATGGTCTCATTCAAAACTTCTTTCGCGCCAAAGTAGATAAGGCTCGCGATGGCTATATTTCTAATGATGTCTATCGATGGCCTATATATTGAAAATATCTTTACCCTTCTAAGCATAGTGTTTCTGTAGTCAGCATTTGCTTCATCAAACTCTCTATTGATTTTATTTTCTTTACCAAAGATATGGATTAGCCTCATACCAGAGATGTTTTCACTAAGTTTTGAGTTTATTAGCGATAATTTCTTTCTCGATAGTGCAAGTATCTTTCTGATCTTGCCTCTAAAGAATATTGAAATCGCAAATATAAATGGTAGCGTTATAAAGCTTAGTAAACTTAGCTTTAAGTCCATAGATAGCATAAAAAGCATGATGCCCGCCAGCATGAAGATGTCTTTAAACAGTGTTATCATAACATCTGAATACATTTCGCTGATTGCTTCTATATCATTAGTTAGCCTTGTGGTTAGTCTGCCTATTGCGTTTCTATCGAAAAAGCTTAGTGACCTTGATATGATATGGTCATAAACTTCAGTTCTCATGCTATAAATCATCTTTTGCGATGCTATAGTGATGGACATCGTTTGTAAATAGTCAAGAACAAAAGTTAATATTATTGTTAGTAAAAAGTATAAGCTTAATTTGTTTATGGCTTTAAAGTCTTTATCTCTATATGCCTTATACTCAGCCATTGGCACTTCATAGACAGGGCTCTTTGTCTCGTCACCTGATTTATATAGAAAGGCTCTGCCATCTTCTTCTTTTAGGTGATAGGCTCCTTTACTTTCGTATTGAGCTTTTTCTTCCTTACTAAGATCAGTCTCTCTAATGAGGTAGTCTATGCCATCTTTCATATTATCCTTAGTATATTTGATACTCAAAGTGTGTTCATTAGCCGCTGGGTACTCATACATCTTGATGTTTTCGACTTGTATGTGCTCATCTATGGCAACCTTGATTAGATAAGGGCTTACAAGCGCTAAGCCTGTTAACGCCACTATCATAAGGAAGGTTAATATAAGCTGGAATGTATATGGCCTTGCATATGAGAGCATCCTTCTAAAGGTGTTTTTAGAGTTTTTGCTTTGATAATTAATATCGTCTATGTTTCTTTCCATTACTCATCACCTCTATTTATCTTTTGCTCTAGTAATTGATCTTCGTATAGTTTATTGTATCTGCCGCCAAGTGAAACAAGCTCATCATGTGTACCTCTCTCAACTATGGCTCCATCCTCAATAAATAGTATTTCATCAGCATCTTTTATAGTCGAAACTCTATGTGAAATGATGATTTTTGAAACGTCCGCTTCGTCTGTGCTTAAATTTTTAAGTATCTCTTCTTCAGTTTGTGTGTCAACTGCCGATAGAGAGTCGTCCATGATTAAAACGTTCTTTTCCTTTGCCAAAGCTCTCGCAATCGATACTCTTTGTTTTTGTCCGCCAGATAGAGTTACGCCTCTTTCGCCTAAGATAGTATCAAAACCGTCTTTAAACTCGATAATGTCATCGTAGACGCCAGCTATCTTTGCGTACTTTTCTATAGTCTCGTCATCAAGCTCATGCTCGTAGTGAAACTCAATATTTTCTTTAACAGTTTTTGAGAATAAAAAGTCATCTTGCGGCACATAAGAGATATTTTCTCTTAAGGAATTAAGTGTTACGTCCTTAACTTCATGACCATCAACAAGTATCTCGCCCTCATTTATATCATAAAGTCTAAGAAGTACATTAACTATACTTGACTTGCCGCTACCAGTTCTGCCTAGTATGGCAAGTGTCTTACCTGGCTCTATCTTAAAGCTTATGTCTTTAAGTGCATATGGAAGCTCAGGTGCATATTTAAATGAAACGTTTTTAAATTCAATATTGCCTTTTATTTCGTCTAGCTCGATAGCGCCTTCTCTGTCGACAATTTCTGGCTCTGTCCTGAATATATTTGTCAGCCTATCCATGGACGCGGCGCCTCTTTGCATGAAGACTATAACCATGCCAAGTGCTCTTGCTGGCCACATCATAAGTCCTAAGTAAGCATTGAATGCAATGAAATCACCTAGAAGCATAGTGCCCGCCATAACTTCTTTTGCTCCGAAGAATAAAAGTAGCATGTAACTAATATTGCTTAGTACATGAATGAATGGATTGAAAAAGCTTTGTAATTTTGCTAATTCAATATTTTTATCATAATAATTTTGATTTTCTTCTCTGAATAATTTTGCATTCTCTTCCTCTTGTCCAAAGGCTTTTATGATTCTGATCCCTGAGAAGTTTTCTTGAGCTCTGTCAGTGATCGTACCATATTGCGCTTGAACAGCTTTGAAACGCGAATGAATAACACCACCAAACCTCATTACTATGAGTATAATTAGTGGTATAGTAAATAAAACTTTTGATGCAAACAAAACATTTGTTGTTTTTATCATCATAACAAGGTTTAGTATAAGTAAGAATGTTGAGTCAATAAACATGATGATGCCTTGACCAAGAGTCATCCTAACAGCGTTGATGTCGTTAGTTGCAAGACTCATTAAGTCACCTGTCTTGTGCGTATTAAAAAAATTTTGAGAAAGACTTGTCAATTTCCAAAAGAAATCCTTTCTCAAATCATAATCAACTCTCATCGAGTTACCAATAATAAAGTTTCTCCAAAAATATCTTGCAACAGCAACCATCAGTCCAGTTACTATGGTTAGTATAGCATACTTAGTCGCCGAAGCCATAGTTAGAACTCCCCTTTGATAGTCGTTTGCGAAGTACTTAAGTATTTGTGGTATATATAGCTGAACAACGTCTATGAACAGCAGGAAGAATATACCTAAGATATACTGCACTTTGTACTTTCTAAAATATTTTAAAAGAGGTTTTAAAGATTTAAACATAGCTCTCCTCCTTAAATGTTTCGTGTTACTAAATATTGTATCACAAATGTATCGGATATGGCCTTCTCTTCTTATAAATATATAAGTACTTAAAGCCTTTTTCCTTAAGATACTTTTCCGCGTCCTTTATGCCATAAGCAAGGTCTTCGGTGTAGTGAGCGTCTGAACCAACTGTGATTAGCTCGCCTCCTAAGGACTTATACATATCAAGTATCTCATCTTGCGGATGAAAGCTCTTCATATCATAGCGAAGTGCAGCTGTATTTATTTCAAGCGCCTTACCCTTATCTACTAGTACTTTTAGTATCTCATAAACAAGCTCCTTAGCCGCATCAGAAAATTCATAGTCGATGTCTTTGAATTTGTAATACCTGTCGATAAAGTCTATGTGTGCGACTGAGTCGAAGCTGTCAAAGCGTTTCACTACTTCTAATAGTTCTGTATAGTAGCGCACTTGACCTCTTTCGTAATCACTTTCAAAGCTCTTCTCTCTAGAGAAAATCCTTTCGCCATCGATGCTGTGAATTGAGCATAAAATGAAATCAAAAGGATTTTTGCTTAGCTCTTCATATTCGTCAATTAAACCAAGTTGAAGACCAAACTCAGCTCCTTTTAAGACTTCTATCTCATTAATATATGTGTATTTTAATTTGTTTATCTCTTTTATATAGTCCTCAATATTAAAAAGGACGTTTTTACTTTTGTCTTGGTCAAGTGAAAGGTCTATGTGATCAGTAAAGCATATAGCTTTCAAACCCATCTTTATAGCCTCTTTGACCATGTCCTCCGGCGGAACCTTGCAGTCAACTGAAAAATTTGAATGCAAATGAAAATCGTACATCTATGCCTCCTATAAAAATTTATCTTTTAGATTGTTCCAGTAAATATTCTTTGAAAATACTATCCTATATATCTTCTTGTAGCTTAGGTTTATCTCTACGCTAGTGACGTTTTTGAAGATACGTTCTTCGCCATCGTTAAGAAGTATGATCTCTCCTTCATATCTCTTCTTTGGCTCGAATCTTATAATAAAGTTTGGTGGAACGATGATTGAGTTTTGTAAAGACCTAAAGGCTTTTGAGTTAATGGGTGCTAGCGGAGTCATTTGTATGCACTCAAGCTTTGGATGCACTACGCTTCCTCTAACTGAGTAATTATATGCAGTGCTGCCAGCTGGTGTTGAGACTATAAGCCCGTCGCCAAAAAATCTTTCCAAGTAATCAGAATTTATAAATACATCGAGTTCAACGGCCTTTGATTTATTTGCTTTAACAACCATCTCATTAACTGAATATAGTTTTGACTCGCCGCCTTCGTAGTGAACGCTTGTCTCGATTAAGTGTAGTGACTCTTGTTTAAACTCACCCTTTATATAATTTTCGACAAATTTATCTACGTCATCAATAGAAAGCTCTTGAAAAAAACCTAAGTGGCCTGTATTGAAGCCAACAAAAGGCACTTCAGGAAAATCATTTTCATGAACACTTCTTAAGAAAGATCCGTCTCCACCTATAACGATGGAAAGTTCAGCCTCATTACTAAAGTCTCTCGTAGTAAGAAAGCCGCGTGCATCAAGCTTTTCTTCAAGCTCAAGCAAGATCTTTTTACTAAGCTCATCATCCTTTGCGAGTATATTTATAATTCTCTCACTCATTTCTTCACCTCTTATAATTATTAATTATACAACAAATAGAATAATTTTTCAATGACTTAAGCCATCTACTTGTAAAAGCTAGAAAAATATATTATAATTATTCTCAGGTGATAAAGTGATTAACGATGAATACAATGTGAGCTTTGTCGCTAAGAGGTCTTATGATAAGATGAGTGAAATGATAGATGAGCTTAAAATATCAAAAAGACTTTTTAGACGAAGCAACTTAAATAAAGACATATATGTAAATGAAGAGTTTAGGCGCAAGGACCTGCCAATCATTAAGGGCGAGGTCTTAAGGATACATATGCCCGAAGAAGAGACTCAAGCTGATGACTTTAGCTGCGATATAGATATAGTTGACGAGACCATTGACTACATTGTCATCAACAAGGAGAAGAACATCCTCGTTCATGAGACGAAGAACAATCAAGGAAACACGCTTTACAATGCACTGATCAATTTATTTCAGTCGCGTGGCCTTAAAAGGCGCGTTCGCCTTGTCAATAGGCTTGACATGAACACGACGGGGCTGATGGTGGTCGCTAAAAATCCATTTGCCCACTACAATCTAATGCAGCAGATGGAAGATGGCAGCTTCAAAAAGAAGTATCACGCTGTAGTTGATGGATCTTTTCCTTATGATGAGACAGTAGTTCAGAAGAATATCAAGACCGATGAGAATGATCACATAAAGAAGATGATCTGTGACGATGGCGATGGTGATTACGCAAAAACCATATTCAAGAAAGTTATAAGCGGCGAAAAATACTCCATAGTAGAAGCGGAGCTCATCACTGGCAGGACGCATCAGATAAGACTGCACCTAGCCTACTTAGGCTTTCCTATAGTTGGCGACACGCTATATAATGACAAGACTTATGACGGCGTAGATAGACAATTGCTTCACTCCTTTGAGATAAGCTTTAATGACCCGAGGACTAATGAGGAAAGACACTATGAAGTGAGTGACCACGCTGATATAATAAATTTTTCTAAAAAATTATCTAATTTCCTTGCATTTTAAATGCGTTTGCTATATAATATAGTTAAGATATCCTGTAGTGACCGCTTTTCATATTAATTTAACCGACAATAATAATATGGGACTGTGACGTTTTACAATTGATAATATGCCTTAAGTGGACATTAGATATTGTAAACAACGGACCCACCTCGTATATGCGGGGATAAATTACTTATGAAAAACGGCACATAATGGGATTACATATCAAAAGAGTCAAGCGATTTGCTTGACTCTTTATTTGTATATGCTCTCTCGTCTTAGATCAAATACAAAAGGCTCTCATCGTGAGAGCCTTTATATATACTATAGCATTTCTAAGAACGCTTCGATTCTTGTGTTTAATTGGCCCAAGTCTGATTTTGAATAATCAGTTTCTACTTGGATATAAGGAGTTTTCTTTTCTTTTGTGACAAAGTCTCTTATGGCCTTTGTTTCTACTTGAAATGGTGTACACGCTTGAAGCTGCATATCCACTACACCATCGACTTTGTAGTCGTCTATCATTCTTGATAGAAGATTTAATCTTGGTGTGTTAGGACTAATGCATGCGCAGCCTATATTTAGATACTTCTTAGCAAGTGCATCATATATATCTGGGTTGTCTAAGTCAACGTTTTCATCGATTGCCTTAGCTCCTCCACAATTTTCATAAGCAACTACAATTCCACCGTTATTTTCAACAGCTTCAATAACTTTTTCAGTCGCTCCACCTATTGGGCAGCCTGTTATAAGTATCCTCTTTTTGCCAGTGATGTGCTTGTTCTCGCTTAGGACTTTTTCCTTAAGCTTTTTAAGTTCTTCAGGCACTGCCTTCTTGTCGAATTCAAATTGCACTCCATTTAAGACGTGCCACAAGTCTAAACCCATGATAGGAAGTTCATCGGCTTTCATTATGCCATAAAAGTCTTTAACAGCACTTCTCTCAGCATTTTTGATTACAGTTGCTTCTCTAAGTTTTTCTTCCGTTATCTCTACACCAAAGTCTTTTGATACGTAGTCAGCAAGTTTTTTTATTTCAGCCGTCCACAACTTAAGGCTCTCTTCGGACCTCTTTTGTGGTAGCTCCATTACATAAACGTTTTTAAACTCACCTAAGTACTCATACATCTTCTTCTTGCCATCGCAGGTCGTTTCTCCGACTATAAGGTCTGAGAAATAGAAGAAGGGGCACTTATCTGTTATGGCAAAGCCATAGCTTGCCTTGATAAGTGGGCAAAGGTTTGTCGGTAGATCCTTTTCAGCATCTTTGATAGTTTCATCAGATGTCGAACAAAGTGATACAGATGTCGCACCTGCCGCAAGAGCTATCTCTTGCGGGAAAAATGTACAGAATATGCCTATGACTGGTATGTTTTTATCCTTAATCTCTTTAACTTTTAAAAATGATTCTCTTCTCTTATCTTTAAATTCATCAAAAATCTCAGGTAATTCTTTTCTAATGTTTATCACGATATTCTTCCTCTCTTTAGGTTATTATGTCTATATTTTACTTTGCTTCTTCTGGCTTGTCAAGTTCGAAGTTCCATCCAGTCTTAATGTCAGCGTATCTAACAAAGATTGAAAGTACTGCAAATACTAATAGTATCATTGGGTACCAGATGTATGGAACTAACTCAACTGGTGATACTGCTCCTTCAGTGAAGCCTGAAGCGATAAGTATTTGTGCGCCATAAGGGATAAGACCTTGAGTTATACAGCTGAACATATCAAGAAGTGATGCTGTTCTTCTAGGGTCAACTTTGAATTTATTAGAAATTCTCTTAGCGATAGGACCGCAGATGATGATCGATACAGTGTTATTAGCAAGAGCAGCGTTTGAGATCATTGTTAATAATGCAGTAGATAGTTCTGCTGAGTTTTTACCCTTAGCCATTCTAGATATTCTAAGTACTAGCCATTCAATACCGCCGTTTGCTCTAACCATAGCGGCAAGACCACCAGTTAACATTGAAAGTAAGAAAATTTCAAATTGTCCTGAGAAGCCCGCAAAAATGTTTTGGCAAAGTTCAAGTCCATTGTATGAACCAGTCGCAACACCTATACCACCTGCAAAAACGATACCTAGTGTTAATACAACGAATACGTTAACGCCACATAGAGCAGCTATTAAAACGAATAGATAAGGTAAGATTAGTACAAAATTGTAGCTTAAGTCATCAAAATGAACTGGTCCACTTGTTCTACCAACTATTAATAAAATAATCATTGTAACGATTGCAGCTGGTAATGCTACTTTGAAGTTTGCTCTAAACTTATCTTTCATGTTAACATTTTGTGTTCTAGTTGCGGCGATAGTTGTATCAGAAATAACTGATAAGTTATCACCAAACATAGATCCACCTACTAGTGCACCTAAAACTAAAGCTACTGGTAAGCCTGCTTTTTGAGCGATACCTACAGCGATAGGACCAACTGTAACTATAGTTCCAACTGAAGTACCTGTTGCAATTGATAAGAAGCAAGCGATTACAAATAAACCTGCTGTTATGAATTGAACTGGTATTATGCTTAGACCTAAGTTTACAACTGAGTCAACAGCGCCAGATGCTTTAGATAGTGTTGCGAATGCACCAGCTAAGATGTAGATTAAGCACATGATGATGATGTTGTCATCTCCACAGCCCTTAACGAATACATCAAATTTCGAGTCTATCGAACCCTTAAACATTATAAAGGCAACGATAGTACCAATAAGTACGGCGATAGGTGATGGTATTTGATAGAATGCCATTTCTACACCCATCTTGTCTAAAATGATTCCTGATAATAAGAAAAAACCTATAAATACTATGAAGGGTATCAGTGCCCATCCATTAGGTTTGATTGATGATTGTTCGTCCATCAAAAATTCCTCCTACTTTTTAATTTATATTTAATAACTCCTTAGCAGCTTTAACGGCTTCGATAGCGTCTATAGTGTATTTGTCAGCGCCAATCTTGTCCGCGAACGATTGTGAGATAGGTCCTCCGCCTATCATAACTTTATACTTATCTCTTAGGCCTCTCTCTTCAAGTATCTCAACAACCCTTCTCATATTTCTCATAGTTGTTGTCATAAGTGTTGACATGCAGATGATTTCTGCGCCATGTTCTTCGGCTGCGTCAACAAATTTATTAACTTCAACGTCTCTACCTAAGTCTATAACTTCAAAACCTTGTGTTTGGAACATTGTTTTAACTAAGTTCTTGCCAATGTCGTGTGTATCCCCTTCAACTACACCTATAACTATAGTGTGATTGTGTTCTAGCTCGTTTCTTTCAAGGTGTGGTCTTAATACATCAAGTGCATTGTTCATCGCATCAGAACAAAGTAATAGGTCTGTTACGAAATATTCCTCTTCTTGAAAAGCGTCCCCCGCCCTTTTCATTCCTGGAACTAAACCATTGACAATGGCATCAAGTGCATCATAACCTTCATCAAGGTAATCTTGTGCGACCTTTGCAATCTTCTCGTCTTCATACTCGTAGACATAATCGTCTAGAATTTTGTAATACTCTTCTCTTGTCATATTTGCCTCCTATTTAAAATATGAGCAGTCGATAAAGACTTTTTGGTAGTTTTCATCATAACTTAGCTCCAAAAACTTTATCTTCTTGCTTAAACTTAAAAGATTTTCCCTCTTCTTCTTTGATAATACTACGCTGATCGCGCCATCAAGCGATGTATTTTTAAGATAAGAAATCTTTTCTTCCGCTATATTTGGTATAAAATACGTATCTACTAACATGTCCTTCGATAAGTGATAGCCAAATTGGCCTGCGATGTATAAGTCATCAACTTCCTCAGCCGTCATACCAAGCTTGTTAAATAGTAAAACTATCCCTGACATAATCGCGCTCTTCGATAGCTGAATGTTTCTTATATCCTTTTTAGTGATATATACTTCGCCTAAATCGATAACGGTCTTGCCATCGATATCCTTTAAGAATGACCTTTGCTTGTCATCTTCAGCAAGGTCCTCTAGCTTTACTAGTCTTCCTCTGTAATCGATGAGGCCTATCTTTAAGGCTTCACGAATGACGGCCAAAACGCCAGAGCCGCAAATGGATTTTGCCTTTTCTTTACCAATTACGACGATGTTTTTCGTACCATTATCAAGGTCAAAGAAAACATTTTCAATAGCACCAAGCTCGGCTCTCGAACCGAACTCTATGTTCATGCCTTCAAGTGCTGGTCCAGCGGCGCAGCTACTAGCGTAGTACTTATCCTTATACTTGAGCACTAGCTCTGTGTTTGTGCCTATATCTATAAACATGATGTTTTTATCAATATTTTCTATATCGATATGATTAACGCCGCTAAGTATGTCAGCGCCAACATATGACGAGATCGATGGTATAGTGAAGGCCTTAGTGTACTTACCAAGCTTCATGCCTATCTCTTTTGCATCTATCTCAAAATTAAAGTAGCTGACTATCTTGTATGGCGCTATGCCAAGGCTGGTCGGGTCGACGCCCATAAGTATATGCATCATAACTGAATTAGCTGAGAAGATGATTTCATATAAGCTGTCTATATCAAGCTTGTACTTTTTAAATATTTTTAATATATTTTCCTCTATAGCCTTTGTGATTTGCTCTTGCATCTTATAAAGGTTTTCCTTTAGGTCGATGGCGGCGCTCATCCTTGATAAAACGTCAAGGCCAAAACTTATTTGCGGATTGACAAAGGATGCTCTTTCAATGACTTTGCCATGTGTGATGTCAAGAACTGATATGGCAACGCTTGTAGTGCCTATATCAACAGCTGCGGCATATATCTTGTCATCATCTTTATCGCGTATAGCAATCACTTCATCGTTTAAGTGTATAGCGTGCTTCTCGCCCTTTGAAAAATTTGTATTTTTCAAAACATTGAAGGAGATCTGTCCAAAGACTTTCTCGTACTCGTCTTCCCATGAAGTGTCAGTGTCTCTACTATCTTCAAAGACATGGGTCTTCATAGTAAGTACTGAATCACTCGCATCAAAAGTATCTATATCTGATGTGAGAAGGTTTTCTGCCTTGCCCTCATCGAAGAATTCAACGCTTATATCAGAAATAATCTTATACTCACACGAAAGAACTGTCTCTTCACTTGCTCCGTCCATGATTTTTACTTTACACTTTTTACAAGTGCCCATGCCATTGCACGGCGCTTCAATAAAGTAGCCGTTCTCCCTTAATACATCTAAAAGGATTTTCCCCTCATTCGCTGTAATTATATTGTCATCACTTAATATGTGAATCTTAGGCATCTTCTACTCCCTTTAGTATTGCTTTTACATTGTCAAGTGGTGAGCCCATACCTAGTCCACAAGCTGGAGCTATGATGTCTACGCCGTCTTTGACTCTATTTTTAGCGACCTTTGAAATTTGTTCTGGTCTTTGATTTTCTATTAGATAAGTTGACACATTGCCCATGACAGGTTTGTGTATGTGTTTTTTAGCGTTCTTTAAGTTAACTATCGCATCAAATGAATATGCATCTGCATGAATTTTTTCAACGATATCTATAACGCTCTTCATATCACCGCAGATGTGTATGATGATAGGCACGTCCTTGTGCGCCTTAATCTTGTCAATGATGTAGTTAACATAATGAATTAGATACTCTTCAAAGTACTTTGGTCCAAGTATCTCAGCCGTACCGCTTGGGTCAGCGATTGCGATAAGGTCGGCGCCTGCATCTACTTCTTTAATCGCAAGCTCGGCTATCAGATCAGAAATATAATCCATATAGGCTTCAAAAGCTTCTTTGTTCTTCTTAAGACCAACGTATACTTCCTTTGCATCGACAACGCTTGTCGCAACTGAGAATGGTCCTGTGATATTGCCAATAACAGGTATTTCATCGTTCTTAAGTAATTTTATCGCGCCCAGTAAAGCTTCTTCTCTATCAAACTTAACTTTGACGCTTTTTAATTTATCTATATCAATCTTATCCATGGCGTACTCAACGATGTGTGCTTCCTCTTCATTAGTGCCGTATACGCATTTAGCGCCAAGCATCTCTGATTCAACACTCATGCAGAATGGCACAGCATAGTTCTCAAAGAGATTCTCTTCAACAACAAGTTTTGATAGCTTTGCCATCTCTTCTGCTTCTGAATTTGCTTTTGCAAAATCAATTCCATGCTTCTCTATAAGTTCAGTAACACATGGATTCATCATACCGCCTGGGCAAATAACAGCTGGTCTATCAGCCTTTTCGCCATTAAGTATCTTTAATAGTCTTTCCTTCTTATTCATAGTTCCCCCCTAATACTGTGATAAATTTCACATTGCCTTGAATCATATAACATCTATTCGTAAAGAGTCTGTAAGATGAATTTATCAGCGCTTCTTGATAGCTCATCTCATCTGTCTCTACTTTGATTTCATTAAATAGTCCTAGGTCCGACAAGGCAAAGCCTAATTTCGGACATAAATGCACTTTAAAATTTGTAAACTCTAATATATCATTGATAAGCGGGAAGTAAAAGTCGTTAACAAGTTCTTTAACAAGCTTCGGCCCAACTGTCTCAACACTTAAAATGGGATCAGCTAGACTAATGAGTTTGACCTTTTCTTCATCCAGCTTTAGTAATAGATCTAAAACGTTTCTTCTGTAGTAAGCATATATTTCTTCTTTATTAAGCTTCTTTCTAAATGCTAATAAAAACTTTGATATATCAATCACTTGTGATAAGAAAGACAAAAGGCCATTAAGTTTAAAACAAATAGGAGCCTCTTCTCCCGCCATAGCTTTTTCTAGACAAGTAAAGTGCTCCAAATTAAAATCAAAATCCTTTAAATTGTATAGTTCATCAATATCATCAAGCTCAATGAATCTTCTAAGATTAGCGTTTTTGTCAAGCATCATGCCAGCTAATTCACCTTCCATAGTGCCTACGATTGGATAAAAAACTGTATAAAAACCAAGGCTCATTCTTTGAGCCACTTCTCTATATAGATCAGCATCATTAAATAAGTCTTCTTCCTTAATATTCAAATTTAAATCTGTATACTCTTTTTCGTTAGTCGCCGTGCATGAGTATACTCTTAAGTCTCCTATCTTTTTCACGCTCTCACCATCATTCATTATATAATACTTGTGAGACTTAAGCAAATAGCATGACTCAGTTGGTATTCATAGAATTTATAAATAAAAAATGTGCATATAGCTTAGCTACACGCACATTAATTAAAAAATATATTACTATTTCCGTAAGTCTATAAAAAAATATTATACTAATTGAACTTCGATGTATCTATAGGCATCTTGCCGTAGTATCTGCCCCACTTCATAAATGAATCGATATTTTCGATTGGGCTGTTCTTTGGAATTTGGCAGCCAGTACATAGGATGAAGCCACTTGGTGAGTCCCACGCCTTTGACACACATTTCTTTACTTCTTCTTTAATTATATCGTCATTACCTAAGTAAATCGCATCAACTGGTGGCACGTTACCTGTGATAACTACCTTGTCGCCCATGATTTCTTTCGCTTCTGCGAGGTCTTCGCAGTTATCTATAGAGAAGTTACCTACGCCTGCGCTAACAACATCTTCCCAGATATCTTTTGATTTACCACAAATATGAATTGTTGGAGCGCCGCCGCAGTATTTTTTAACGTCTTCAACGTTTCTTTTGAAGTATGGTAGAGAAAATTCTCTGTATTGAGCAGGTCTAATCATGGATGTCGATGATACTGGGTCACAGAAACCTGTTCCGAAACCAATCTTGCCAATTGCTTTGATGTACTCAGTATTATTTCTTGTGATTATATCCATAAGTCTGTGAAAAGCATCTTTCTTCTTAACTATCCATCTAAGCATGTTCTCAGTGCCTAGTACTGATGCTGCTACTGTAAATGGCGCAGTCATTGATGCACCTATGTCTGCTACATCTCCTAGTTCGTCTCTGATCTTTTCAAGTGCTTCAAGAAGTACGTGTAGATGACCATCCTTCCATGGATCAACAAGCTCAAGCTTATCGATATCTTCTTCTGTCTTAACAACCGGCTCTCTTAAGTTTGAGATATTGTCATCAGGGTAGTTCATTACTGAGCCCATGGCTTCAGCCATGCCTCTAAGTGTTGTTGACACACAGATATTGTCATGGTGAAAGCGATTGAATAGAGCAATTTCAGTCTCTGTAATTACATCAGATGATGTGTAATAATCGTTTGTCTTTTTACCTATATACCATGCCATAGTTACCCCCATATCTGGCACTATAGGTAATCTGTCAATAGCTTCGCCCTTTGAAAAGGCAGTCATCCTTTCTTTTGGTGTCATTTCGTCTTCAAAATACATTTAACCATCTCCTATTTGTATATACTGTTAAAATCTTCTAAGCTTTGTAATAATTTATTTTTAATCTGATTGATTCTTTCAACTTTTATGCTTCCGTCAAGAGCTTCTCTAACAGGTATAACATTGTAATGGTCTCTGCCACTAGTCCTGTATTTGTCAACCCAAAGTGGATGCGCTTCGAACTTCTCTACAACTACGCCATTTGGCGTCTTTTGTAAGATGACCTCCATCATTAATTCATTCTCGCTATAGCGATTTGGCATAAACTCACGTCTTTGATTTGAGACAAAATTGCCCATGGAGTAGCAAACATAAGTCTTCTTGCCACCCGATTCAATCACATCGCACTTTTGTATAACGTGTGGATGCGAGCCTAAGATTATGTCTACGCCTAGCTCATTAAGTTTCTTCGCAGTATTTTCTTGTGCCTTGTTTGGCTTTAGCTGGTACTCAACGCCCCAGTGCATGTAAACAAGCTTCACATCAACATCATTTGCATCCATATATTCGACATCTTTTTTAATCTTGTCCATATCGATGAAGTTTACCGCATAAGCCTTGTCAGTACCCTTCACACGGCTATCAAAACCGTTGATGGAATAAGTGTAGGCCGATATGCCAAACTTAATACCATTTACTTCCTTAATAAGCGGCATGTTATTTGCGTCTTTATATGTGCCGACATTGTCCATGCCATAGCTCTTAATTGTGTCTATCGTCTTATCTATACCCTTGAAGCCCTTATCAAAGGCGTGGTTATTCGCAGTCGCAATCACGTCAAAGCCGCTGTTTTTAATAGCTTCAACAGACGATTCAGGCGAAGAAAACGTTGGATAGCCAGTGTATTGACCGTTGTGGGAAACAGTTGTCTCGTAATTAATCATAGCAAGATCTGCTTCTTTAAAGAATGGCAAATACTTAAAATATTCATCAAATTTGTATCCGTCGTTGTACTTTGCTCCTTTTAATTGCGGTCCGTGTGTCATAAAGTCGCCAGCAGCGAATATCCTCACTCTGCTTTTTCTAAGCTTTTCAAGCTCGGCTCTATACTTTTCGAGCGCGTCCTGTCTTGCTTCTAACTCTATTTTATAAGTAAAAGTATTGATACTTTCCTTTAATATATTATTTACATCTATATCCTTTGTCGGACCGAATAATAAATTTGCAATACAAAGAAGACCTAGTACTATATTTTTAAATATCATATCATGACCTCCTCTTCATTACGTCTTCCACAAGCATGAACAAACCAAGTGATAAAAATATATCGCCTACGCTAATAACAGTGCTAAAACTAGTGAACTTGCCTATAGGGATAGTGTCCGCCAGTACATTGAAAGTCTTGCCGCTCACTAGAAGCGTATGTGTCATTGAAAGCGACTTCTCTAAAGCAGCTAGCTCATGAACTGAGCCGTTATATACAAGCGCTTCTTTAAGAACTGGCATAAAGCCAGCGTAATTAATCATAACCATAAGGTTTAAAGCAAGGCCTATGGCAATGATGTTAAAGGCGAAGTACTTGTTATTTGCAATAGAAAAGAATATCATCACAAAAAATGTAAATAGATTAAGATATGGGTAAACCATCATCAGCTCGCGTCTATGAGCAAGATTAAATCTTGTGATGCATAAAAGTACCGCTATATTTAATAGCGCTGTTATTACTAAGAACCATGTATATCTTAAGTTCATCTTAAATAAATTTTTTATGCGTCCGCCATTGATTAATGAGATAAGAACGGCAAATATAATTACAAATAAAGCCATACTAAACCTCAGCTTTCTCTTGGACAATGAGCCTATTGATTTCAAAATTAAGTCTATCTCTTATGTATATGGCATAGAGCTTCTTCTCGTTTACTTTTGTGTAGTAAATGCTAAATAGCATGGCTATGACCAAGGCACTTAAAGCGAAGGCGAAAAAGGTTTTTAATGTAACGCCAAATATCTTTTCGATGTCAAAGTACTTTAGGGACTTCGCACTTAAGAAGAATGTCACAAACGATATCGCCACGGGTAAAAGTATCCTCGATAGCGGTGCAACAAAGCTCCTAAAATCAACTGCTTTATATTTTGTCTCTAAGTAGACGCTTATCTTAGCCGTACTTAGGTTTAGTGACTTAAGTAAATCATCATTATATACGAAGACATCGTTTACTATCTCGTCAAGTGCCTCTTCTTTGACCTTGCCATATATCTTTGTCTTCAAAGATCCATCGCTTTTCCAAAACAAAGATCTTATCTCTTCTTCAAATTCTTTTTTATATTTTTCAATGCAATCTTTTGTCTGCATATTTATCTCCTCACAATATCATTATTATTATATCATATAATCGAGCTTTTACTATTAAAGATTAGTCTATACTAAGCCCCTTTACTATTGACATTATTTATATTATAGCATAAAAAAACTGAACTATCTACTAGCTCAGTCTTAATATGATATTTACTTATATAAATCTTCTCCACTTTTCACCAAGTATTTCGTTCGCGCTGCTTGTTACTACAAAAGCTGTTGGATCTACGTCGTTAACGAACTCCTTTAGTCTAATGTACTCACGAGTCGAAACTGCTGTTTGAATCAAAACGTTATCCTTCTTTGAGTAAGCGCCCTTATACGGAATAAGGTTTGCGGATCTATCAAGGTCTTCTATGATAAACTTTGATACAAGGTCGACCTCTTTAGTATTGATGTAGCAAAGCTTACTTGTGTTAAGACCGCTTATAGTGATGCTTACAACAGCGCCATTGATTATAACGCCCATAACAGAATATAAAAATATATTCATACCAAAAGCAGATCCAGCAAATATACTAACAACAAGGTCTGCAATAACGCATCCTATACCTAAATCGAGACCTAGATACTTTTGCATAATCTTGGCGATGATATCTGTTCCACCTGTCGATGTATATTGATTAAGCACCATACCCACGCCTATACCTTGTATTATCATGCCTAGAGTTATTATCAAGAACAAGTCATCTGATAGCGGCTTCGGATTTGGAAATATAATTTCAAATAGCCATACTAAGCCAGATAAAGCAAGTGTCACGACTATAGTCCTCGTACCGAAGTCCTTACCTATAAATATGAAGCCCATAATAAATAGAACGATGTTAACTAGGATAAATAGTGGTCCAACGCCTAGTGGTATATAGTGACTTAGGACGATAGCGATACCTGATGCGCCTCCAGATGTTAAATTAGATGGAACCAAGAAGAAATGTATAGCACTGGCAACAAGCGTTATGCCTATGATGATAAGTGCAATCTCTTTCCAATTATATTTGTGTTTTATCTTATCCTTCTTTAAATTTTGTACTTCATTAGTTATGTTCATAGTTTACCCCTTTTCTATAAATATTTTCTATAATAAATTTACCAAATACAAACTTAATTGTACCACAAGAACCGCTTTAGTTCAAGCATTTTTATGTCTATTTACTATAATATTTATATGGATTCACCCATAAGATTTTCTTTACAAAAAAATTTATTTGATATATAATATATTTACATAAAGTACTTTAATTAACAATATTGAAAGGAGAGGTATTATGAAATTAAAAGACGCAAGAACATCAAACAATCTTATGAAGGCTTTCATCAATGAATGCCAAGCATCAATGAGGTATTCTTACTATGCTAAACAAGCCAAAGAAGATGGATATGTACAAATACAAAAAATCTTTGAAGAAACATCTCAAAATGAGGCTGAGCATGCTAAGAGATACTACAAATTCTTAAGGGATGAAATGCAAGGCGAAGAAATCAAAATAACTAATACATACCCTGTAGTTTTTGATAAAACATTAGAAAACTTAAAGGCAGCTGCAAAAGATGAAAACTTTGAAGCAACAAAACTTTATCCAGACTTTTCTAAAGAAGCAGAAAAGGAAGGTTTCCCGGAAATAGCTAAAGTTTTCCAAGAAATATCAGAAGTTGAAATGGCTCATCATAATAGATACAAAAAACTTGTTGAAAATATTGAAGCAGGTAAAGTATTTAAGAGAGATGAAGTCTATATTTGGAAATGTCTAAACTGTGGTTACCTACATGAAGGCAAAACACCACCAAAGAAATGTCCTGCATGTGATCATCCAATGGACTTCTTCGAAATCTTCGTAGAAAATTATTAAAATTTACTTAAAGAAAAAATGATGTAGATCTACTTGATCTACATCATTTTTTTTATGCCTTAAATATTAATTTGCATTTATTTTTTATTTGCAATTTTTTTCTATTCTAAATTTTCTTTTCAACCCATTTGCCTTGCTTAAATCTTGTACTCATAAAGATTAGTCTTGAGAATTGGTCTGAGAAAACGCCCAGCCATATACCCATAAGACCAAGGTGAAATACATTAACTAAGACATAAGTAACTACTGTACGTATGATACTAACACTTACTATGGATGCGATAAGTGTGTACTTCACATCGCCCGCCGCTCTTAAGCAGCCGCCATAAATGATTTGCGAGATTTGACAAATGACTATGACTGTTATGAAGCGACCAATCATTACGCCGTAATTAATAACTGCTTCGTCTTGGAAGAAGGCGCCGAAGATGTATTTGCCGAAGAATAATAATATCGCGGATAAAGCTAGCGATATAACGAAGCCTACCTTTTGACAAGTCTTACCATAAGTCACTGCGTCGTCATACTTCTTCGCACCAAGTGCCTCGCCTGATAGTGCAACGGCTGCGACCTGCATACCATCAGCAAAGGCAAAGCCAATGCTTAGTACGTTCATGCCGACATTGTGTGCAGCGAACTGATCCGTTCCTAAGGACGCCGCCATAAGCGCTGTAGTTAAGAAGCCGATTCTCATTGCAAGGTTCTCAACAAACATGTTTAGTCCGAGCTTCATTATGCTTACGAAGGCATCAAAGCTTGGTTTGATTTTATATTTAATAATGAAAGGTATTCTTACATATGAACCTGCCTTGAATAAAGACCTAATACTCATAACGCTCGCAACAAAGGTACCAAGCACGGTCGCTATCGCCGCGCCTCTTACGCCCATGGCTGGAAAACCAAGTTTACCGTTGATAAGTATGTAGTTAAAAGTTATATTTACCACACTTGATACTAAATTTGTCGTGAAGGCAATCTTAGTGTTACCGCTACCTCTTTGTGCAGAGTTTATAACTATGCTTATGATATTAAAAATACTAAAGCCCATGATTATGTTGAAGTACTCGATAGCATAATCATGTGTATCTGACTTACTTCCAGCTAGCTTAAGTATTTGCTCTGAAAAAGTCACCATAACTGTTGATATAATTATACATAGAATAATGGCGACGACAAAGGCAGTTACTAAGACTTCATTCGCTGAACGTCTGTCCTCCTCGCCTTTTCTTCTCGCGACAAGGGCTGAGACAGCTATACTTATCGAGAAGAATATAGCGAGGCCTATAAACTTAGGCTGCGTCGTTAAGCCAACAGCCGAGATCGCATAAGTACCTAGGTTTGATACCATATAAGTGTCGATGATGCCCGCTAAGGCTATGAAGACACTCTCAAGCACCGATGGCCACGCGACTTTAAAAACTCTCTTCAAAAATTCATTATCTAACAAATAATCACTTCCATATCTCTTTCATATATATCTCTTGTAAAAAGATTTTAAATCATTATAACACATTTTTTACACTCATTCAAGGCAATGGGAATATTTATTTAGATAAGCGAAAGATTGCTCTCGTGCAGCTTGCTTAAAGAGCTGTACCGCTCGTCACTTGTCTTTTGCTTTCACTTTGCCTATCACTTTCAGCTCAAATAAAAAGCAAGCCCAAGCTAATGGACTTGCCTTATATAATTTTCTTATACTATATATTGATTTTATATATCGATAATCTTAATACCTGTCTCGTCATCGACTTTTCTTTGATAGGCGTTTTCACACTCATCAATGCGAAGCTCGCATGTGCCGCTTATGATGCACTTATTAAGGTGACCGCCGACAGTTATGCCAGTACCTTGCACTAAGCCATCTGAAATCATGATGTGAAGGTGTATATACGCATCGCCCGCGTCTTGAGTGATATTGCCAATTAAAGAAAGAATTTCGAATTCGCCTTCGTATTTATCTTTGATATACTCTCTCTTTTTTACGCTATAAACACCAAGCTCTACTTCTGATGAGGCGCCTATACCTGTTACAGTTCCTGCCTTTAAATCTGTTTCTTTAACAAATTCGTTTAATTTATCTAAAACTTCTTCGCCTCTATCGATTCTTACGATATATGATTTGCCGTCTTTGATGTACTTCATAACTGCCTCCTAATAGTAGCTTTTTATTTCACTATATAATTGTTTTTCAAAGAATGGATATACTTCTTTGCCTTTCTTCTCGTCTGCCGGCATGTAGAAGTTTGACAACATTTCCTTGAAATCATCATTTGTAAGTCTGTCTTCAGAATAGAACTCGTAGTAATTCATAACTGGTCCAGTTCCTATAAAGTATTTACTATCTAGTCTGTATATAGCCTTTATGAATGAGAAGCTACCTGAGCCTACTTCTAAGAATGAGCCTTCTGGCTTACCAACAGAGTTTGATCCTATCCTTTGTATGTCAGCAATGTTTGCTGTATCTCTATCAGATGGTCTTATCTCATATTCATTGTTGACATCATCTTTGTTGAATGCTATGAAGATGTTTTCCATCTCTCCACCGATAACACTAAGTCTATCATTGTCTTCATCAGATGTTGTTTCATCCTTAAGCTCCTTAATGCTAACCTCAATAAAGAAGTCAAGCATATCATCGAAGTCCTTTAGCCTAGCCTTTTGATCATTGTTAAGTAAGGAGTACTTTTCATCTGCATCCATTGTTTTTTCTACTAAATACTTAACTCTTCTGTATAAATTAACATTCGGTTCAACGTAGTGCTTTATGATAATAGGCTCGCTGCCACCCATTTCTGCGCCATATTGCTTTGCGTATAAAATTGTATCGTGCTTTAGCTGTGCCCACGATGCAAGTGCAGTGTTTAAATCCTTGTACTTCCACTTCTCACTTCTCATAAAGTCTGGGTATCCTTCGCCGTACTCGTTGTTAAAGGCCTTTAGAACCCATAGCCATGTTCTGTAGATGTTTGCCTTTTCTTCTTCATCTGTTCTTGCGTCAACCATTGCCTTTGTTTCTTCGTACTTTTCTTCAAACTTATCCCATTTCAAATTGTCTTCATTAGTAAGAGTAAGTCTCTCAGCAAGGCTATTGCCAAGAAGTGCCATAAGGTCAACACCTGAAGCAACTGGTCTCTTGCTCACACGATCAGTGTCGACTAAGTTTTGTAGCCATGTATTATCAACAACAGCTCTTTGTGGCAAGAAAGCAAAAACTTTTCCTGAGTCTGGCTTAATCTTAGGTCTTTCTTTTTGACTAATCATGTCCGCAACGTGATTTATGACCTTTTCATCTAGTATGGCTTCAACTGTATTTTCCTTAGTCACTTCACTAATGCTCTTGTATAGATCAATAGGAGTGATGTCTTCAGTGTTTTCAACTAAGAAGCTAATTGGCTTATATATATCTTGCCATAATTTAAAACTTGTTTCGTCCTTAAGCATATGTCTTGAGATAAGTATCGCTTGCTTAAGAGCATCTAGGTTTATGGATCCATCTGGATTTTCTAATTTAACTAGCTCTTGAGAATAAAGCATGTTTACTCTAAAATACTTCTTTAAGTCTTCGTTCTTTGTGTAGTTGCCACGCACATTAAATTGTGAGTAATCAATGTCGTTGCCTGTTATGTTCGATACAGCATTTCCTTCTGCTTTGATATTCTTAAGCTCATCATCAGCTAAGGCTCTTACTTCACTAGGCACTTCGCCATCGTAGTTTGCTTCAAGCAAGTCAACCGCGCATAAGAATAGCGCTGCATTTCTCATAAAGAGTTCTTTTTCATCGTCCTTTGCTTCTTTGTAATCAAGAAGAGCGTTGTCCAAGCAATTCTTTGATAGAGCCATAAGCTTTTGCTTCAATGAATTTTGCTCCATGTCCTCCATCATACCAAGGTAGATGATGTGGTATAGGTGCACAACCGAATCAGTAGTAACGAATGAGTTCCTTCCAAGATATTGATTGTTTTCATATATTCCGAACGGCTGCTTCATAACATCGTAGTCAACTTTAAAATACCCAGAGTTCATAATCTCTTGAACTGTTTTTTCAATGCTTTCAGGATCATCATAGGGGTCAAAGCCATATACCTCACTAGAATCCTTTACATCGTAAGGCTTAACATTTGCTTCAACCTCAATGTCTTCAAAGTCCTTTACTTCTTCAACATCCAATAGTTTTTCAGCATCATAGCCAAGCAAAGCGTTTAAGCCCGCTTCGCCCACTTCATTTTTTTCTTCTTTACTAGTCTCTTTACCTTCTTCTTTTTTATTATTGTCTCCCTCCATCTTATTAAATGGTGAAGAGCATGCACTTAAGGTCATTACTAATAGCAAGACCATAGCTAATAATCTCTTTTTCATTTTAGATCAATACCCTCCTTTGAAAAATTAATTTCCTTCATTATATTTATACCCTCTATATATAGTTTTTTGTCCTTCGATAATTTTGTCGGACGAAAATCTATTTTTTTAGTCGCGATACGCTCAATAAGCATATCATACTGCTTATAGACACCGATGGAGTACACTCCTTTATATTTCTCAATCGAAACGACTTCATCAAAACCATCGCCATCAATATCAAAAAGAATAAAATCATACATAGGATTAATGAGCCTCGAGCAGCGAAACTTTGGCTTCAAATCCAAGTCCACTACCTTATATAAAAACACGCGCTTCGACGGCGTCCTGTGCCACGGGGCTATCGAGTAAACGCCAAAAGCGATGTCAAATTTGTTCTCGTCGTTGACTCTGCCTAGGTCCACCTTGTAGATGTTTAGCTTGTACTTGCCCTCAAAGGTCTTCGTCTTAGATCTGCCATCTTTAGTAAAAGTGACTTTGTTATAAAATCTTGCAAATATTGGCTTAAATAAAGTCATCTCTACTTCGCCAAGCTCCTCATCTATAACAGTGTAGCTATGAGTTGTCTCTATGCGTGATATGGCTATAAGCGCTAGCAATAGTAAAATCGCTATCGCAAGTGATTTCTTCTTCATTATTTATTTAAGTCTACAAAATGAACTTCGTAGCCCATATTTTTTAACATCTTAAATAAATCTTCAGTTTTGAAGAATAATGTCTCTGTATTAATATTTGGGTGAAAAGTCATTATCTCTTCTTTTAATATAGCATTGTCAAAATAGAATTGAACTTCTTTTTCTGTGTCGTTAATGAGTCCAAAGGGTGAAACGGCTCCCGCTTCATTGCCAAGTTTATTGAATAAAGTCTCTTCCGAAGCCATCTTTACTCTCTTTTCGTGGGCAATCTCAGCGAAGTCCTTCATATCAAGCCTGTCCTTGTCGTCCATAACAAGCATGTAGAAGCGTCTCTTCTTTTGATCAGTCATAAACATAGTTTTAGTTCTACAGCCAATTTTGCCCTCGATAAACTTATCAGCATCTTCAGTTGTAAATGCTGGCGGATGCTTAACTGATTCATACTCAATACCATTGTCCTCAAGAAGATTAATTGCGTCTTCATATTTGTTCTTCATATCATCCCCTCCATTATACTTACATTTTATCACAATCAAGCGTAAAAATCAATTAGCAAAGTTTTAGTCTTTAAATATGGTCTTGATATGTGCTATAATATATAAAAGGATGGTGACAAGATGAAAAACAAAATTAAATTATTTTTCTATAACAATAGACGGTGGATATACTGTCTTGAATACATTTTCTACTCAGTGATACTGCTTGCGATAGTAACTTACATAGACAGCAGCTACTCAGGCCTTACACAGCATATACCACGCGTGATGCTATCGAGCGTCGAGCTTGCAAAGACAGTGCTTTCATCACTTGTTTCTGCTCTGTTAACAATAACTACTTTTACATTCTCGACTATACTAGCAGTTTTCACTCTATATCATAACTCCTTCACACCGAGGAGCGTCGAAAACTTTTTAGATAAGAAAATCACAATGAAAGTCTTAGGTATATTCATAGGCGGCTTCGTCTACTGCCTTGTGAGCCTTAACTTTATGAAGGCCGGTCAAGATCAAAGACTTGTTATCGCCGGTACCATAGGCGTCATCTACGCTATATGGGGCGCGATCTACTTCGTTATCTTCGTGCAAAACGTTTTATCGGGCGTTAACTATGCCAATCTACTTGAAGATATTGCAGATAAAACTGATAAACTTATTGAAAAAGAGCTTGAAGATCGTGATTTTGAACTGCTTGATAAAGAAGAGTGGACTATGAAGGACAAAAGGCTTGCTGCTCACAAATCAGGCTACCTAGAAATTATTGACATAGATAAGATTAAAAAGCTTATTGAAGACGAGGACATAGTCTTCACTATAGAAGTATCAAAAGGCAATTTCGTTGCTCAAAATGAAACGCTTGGCTACTTTAGTCATGATAGTTTGGATGATAAAACTCTAGAAAAAATTCAAAATCAATTTATTTTTAGTGAAAGAAGAATCGCTGAAGAAGATTATAAGGAAGGCATTAGAAAGATAGTAGAGATAGCAACGCGCGCTCTATCACCTGGTACAAACGATCCAAACACAGCTATACACTGCATAAGAAAGCTATCGATACTTTTATCGCACCTTGCTAAAGTCGACTCGAACCACCACTACATCAAAACCGATGGCAAGGCAAGGATATACTACACAAGTAAGTCCTTCAAAGAGCTGCTTATCGAGCATACTCATCCCTTGTTCACTTATGGCGATAGTGATGCGAGCGTCCTAAGAGCCATATTCAAAGGCTTACTTGTCATCAAAGTAGCTGCTAGCGATAAGAACAAAAAGGTAGTTATTGATTTAGCCGAGGACCTATATCAATCAGCAGTCGATAATTTCAAGAGAGAAAGTGATTTAAGTCTCTTCATGGAAATATATCAAGAGATAATGACTGGATCAAAGGAAGAAAAAGAGATAGAGAAAGAAGAAAAAGAAAAAGAAAAAGAGATAGAGAAAGAAGAAAAATAGTGAATATAATCAATACATGAGGCTAGTCAAAATTATGACTAGCCTCTTACTTATTACTTCGTATTAAAATTTCTAATTAAAGTCACTTGCCTATTGACCTCGTCCCAAAGAATATCTTTGCCGTCCTTAAGGCCTAATGCCCTTGCTATGTTTGCTATAGGAAGCATGATTCTGTTCTTACGCATCTCAGGCTTAACATCACTTGTGTATTTAACGCCATTGATAATGATGAAATTGCTATCGACAGGTATTTCTACTCTTAGACCTATGTCCATAATGACAGCAGTCCTTGTCTCGCTTAGCCAAAAGGCCCTATAGCCAAGAGCTTCAGCTACGTATCTTAGTGGAAGCATTGTTCTGCCGCTCTTGATATATGGCTTTGCGTCCATTGCTTTAAGAGTGCGAACACCATTATCCACTTTGTCAAGCATTTCTGAGCCTATAGTGATTAAAACTTTTGACCCTTTTTGCTTTTCTTCTTGAACCTTGTCAATAGTTTTGACCTCGTCCTCGTCCTTTTCTTCTTCATGATAATAATTTCTTCTATGTCTCCTCTTTTGCTCTTCTCTTTCAGCTTTATCATCTATTTCAGGCTCGATGTATGGAGCAATTTCTCTAAATATAGAGGAAATGCTTACCTCGCCATCCGGCATAATGAATTCGCCGTTAATAATAGGAAGTAATTTGCCACTTGCGTCGCGAACGCTAAGACCCACAAGTTCATATCCGTAATTTGCTATGGCACGAACAGTAACTTTATCGCCCGCTTTTGCTTCGAGTGGATCAATAATGACCTCTCCATATGGTGATGGAGTGATGTTTATAGCGTGCTTTTGATTCGGCTTATCTGGATCTAGTTTGTCTTGCCAAATGGCTTTTATAATAGTTGCTTCATCTATTTTAATTGATTCTTGTGGATTATATTCAATCTCAGCTATTTTCCATGCCTTAAACACTTGTCCATCAGGTGCTGTGAATGGACAATCAGGAAGAGTATATTCTTTTCCTTTTTCTACACTTTCTCCTTTAGTCTCATTTGTACCATTGTTTGCTACTAAAGTCACTTTGATAGTTTCAATAGGCTTATCTCGCCAAGTTGCTGTTATTTCTGTATCTTCATTAATTGTTATTACATCACCAACAGCTTTTTCTTCACCAGCTACTTCCCAAGCCTTAAACACTTGTCCACCAGGCGCTGTAAATGAGCAATCAGGAAGAGTATAATTTGTTCCTTTTTCTATTTCTGTTTCTATATTATCATCGATATTATTGTTTGCTACTAAAGTCACTTTATATTTTTCAATAGACTTATCTTGCCAAATGGCTGTTATTTCTGTATCTTCATTAATTGTTATTACATCACCAACAGCTTTTTCTTCTCCATTAACTCTCCAAGATTTAAACTCTTTATTAGCTGGCGCTTCAAATTTACATTCAGGTAAATTATATTTTGAGCCTTTAATAAACTCTTCTGCGTCCATTGAGCCAGAACCATCACCTGGATTAAAGCTTACTTTGTACTTTACTTCTCCTCTATTGACTATTAAAGTATATATACTTGTATTCTGTTTATCTTCTGACTTTACTATAATTTTAAAAATATTTTTTCCATCATTTAATTCAAGTTTTTCTGTTTTATCTCCATTTTTAAATACATTACTTTCTTCAACTAAAACAATAGCCTTATCATTTAATGTAGCAGATATAGTTTGCTTGCTTTCACCAAATTGTAAGTATACATATGCCTCACTATAATCATTACTTAAATCTACCGAATAAGTTTTTTGCTCCTTATTAAATACTAGTTTTGATTTTTGATTTTTCCAAACCTCATCTTCTAAACCATATAGTATTATATTTCTAAGACTACTATCACTAACTAAGCTTTCTTTAAATATAGGCTTAACTCTAAGATTGTGATTTGGCATCCTTAATTCAGTAGGCGTTTTATTTGGCTCCTTTATAATATCGTTACCTTGTTCAATTTCTATAATATTATTTCCTTCTACTTTGACCCATCTATCAAATACTTTTTTATAGCTTCCATCTGCAGAAATAGTTACTATGTCGCCTTCATACGCTTCATGAAACTCCACTGATCCATTAGTTACATTTAACCTATGAATTTTGGCTGCATCTTTTGTTTTATCTCCCCTTTCAACTGTAAAAACATATTCACGTTTTGCAGATCCATTTGATGGCAGTACAAAAAATTTAAAAGTCTTTGACCCTGCCTCTAGAGCAGTTTCTTCAGTATAATTGCTATTTCTAATTTTATAACCTTCACCAGTCCCTATTTCTAAAGCTTGCTCTTCATTAGCTTTTTCAATATAAAATTGTATTTTTTTATATTTAGGATCTAGCTTAATTTGATAAAGTCTTCTACCAGAATCAAACGCAATTGGAGTATATATTGCATCGTATCCACCATAATTATTTTTTACGTAATCTTTTATAGTAAGGCCTATATCGTCCCATTTCTCTGTCTCACTATTATATGCCCTTACTTTTATATTTTTTAATTTAGTTGTTTCATCAAGCTCTGCTTCTGCTTTAACTACTCCTAAATTCATAGGCAAAATACCTATAAATAAAACTAAAATCATCAGCATTGAAATAATTCTTCTAAACTCCTTCATTATATCCCCTTCCATAAAATCACTATGCCTTTGGCAAGCAAGACCATAAGCATTAAAAAAGTGCTACTTGCAAGCTTCGCAATAGCACTAAAATAAATCCACATTTGAGTGGATAGCATTCTTATTGAATTGAGTTCTGTCTAAAAGCATCTTAAGGCCTCTCATCAACTATATTCTATACTTTAATATTATAACATATAGCTCTTTATGTCAATATCTTTTCGCTAAATTGTGCATATTTTTCGTAAAATATTTGTAAATACTTTATTGAGGTAGAAGTATTTTAAATATCATAAACTTTTATTTAGATTAGTGTTATTCTCTAACGAAAAAATAATTATTTTCTTATATCTACTATCTAACATCTTATATATAAACTCTTTATGAATATCTGTTATTTGAGGCGTATGGTTGATTACTTTTAATATTTTATCTTTGTCATATCTTTCTACGAACTTTTTTAAAGCATTGTGACAATCTTCATTGTCTGAATTTTTTAAGTAATTGTAATAATTTAATTTAGCTCCGCCTATTTTTAATGCAGAATTAGGAAAAACATATATTCTTTCATTTATCTGATTTTCATCATTTAATACAGTCTTCATTTGATTTTCCGCTAATTGTGGATATAAACAAGAACCGCAATCAAATATAGGCGCCGATTTGCACAGTCCTGTTTCATTATTATAGAGATAGCCCCAGTTGCCGTTATGCCTATCAAAGTTGCCTAGAAAAGCATCTATGATAAACTGATCCCAGAAAAATGTTTTAAGTTTTTCTACTTCTATTAAGTTTTGTTCTTCAATAGTTGTTAGTATTTCCAATAACTCTGCATCTGTTCCATTCGTTGAACTAAACACGATATTATTTTTTAATGAAGCAAAATCATAAAATGTGTATTTACCGTTTTCTCTAAAATCTTTACAAGCTACCACCATTTTGCCATTAAATTCACCTAAGATAGTTTTTTGAACTTCATATCCAAACTCATCAATTATATTGCAGCTAACGTATTCGCTTATACAACTATTTGAATATTTTATATTTGGATTGTCTTTGGCTAAACCAGCCGTTTTTATCATATATCTTTCATTATTATATATTATACAAGCCTTCTTACCATTGGCTCCATTATAATTTACTGATAAATCTATATCACAATTACTAAAGTCAATCATTGTTCTTTCACCATTCCTAAATATTCTTCTCTCAAGATCCATGCAAGTTCGTTGGATATTTCTCTATCAACCTCTGCAGAATTTATTGAACCATAAATTTCTCCCCAATACATTGCTTCTAATATATCATCTTTATCTTCTTTAGCTTTCATAAAGCCATTGATTGAGATTTGCAAATGCATAGGTAAAGTTTTTATTTCTATATCCATAATTATCACCTCTTTGATATATTATATCATATTTTAATTTTTTATTCACACAAAATGCATATTTGCTTATGTACTTTATTAATTAATTCTTACGCAAAATATTATTTACTAAAATAACTTGCTTTAATTTATTTTATCCTTATAAATATCACTACAAACACAATCTCATAAATACATAATCATATTCGACAGCGTTCGATAATTTAAAACCAAGTCTCGTACAAAAATTTTGAGAACAAATAAATTAAAAGGCCCACAAGCAAGTAAACTAAGAAGCACAGCCTGTGAGCCTAATATAGTATTTTAAGTTTGTAAATAATATTTTATTTCGAATAATGAGAGCAAATTAATGTTGTTAATATAGTTCCTAAGATAACGCTTACCACTACAAGCAATATAGCTGCACCTTCTTTGATAATCTCTTTAAATATAAATATAGATTCAGCTAATAGTAAAAAACCTAAGACTAGTAATGATAGTCCACTAACCTTATCTAAATAATCTTTATCAATATTTGAATTTTCTTTATATCCAGCTAATAGCTCCACCAATTTAAATTTCCATAGCAATATGCCAAGAATTATAAGCGTAAGCCCAACTAATAACGATGCATAAGCCGTAATATATCTCCTATCCAAAAATGAAATTCATTTATCCAAATTCGTGAAAATAGTTTCCTCCTGTATCGTTCAATACCGTGAGCCTCGAGATAGAACGGATGAAGTAGGCGAAGATGGAAAAAATTTACGATGATTCGTACTAAATGTACGTTGAAGAGTAAATTTTTGAATCGAGCCTAATTCGCCGTTATAGCCGTGAATCACTCCCATTCTTCTTTTCCAAACGTCCGATATATCCCAAATCATTCAAAATACTAGATTCTATTTTTTGTAGTACCACTAAATCCACCTAATTATAGGACGTTTTCAGATTTGTAGTCCCGTCCCAGTCCCAGTACCTGAGGAAAAATCTATAATAATTTTACTTGTGTAGTTTTTTATATCTGCTTGGTTTAATTTTTCTAAAGACATGAGTTGGGCCTTTGCAAGATTTCTAAGTTCAATCATTCTTTCTTTTTGCTCTAATCCCTTTTCAATAAGAATTGCATTATAGCTTTCCATATTTGCAAGAACTAGTAATTCATTAAGACTTACATAATCTCTCATTTTTTCTTTTAAGTCAGGATTTTCTTTTTCTATATTGCAATCATACATTGCTTCTGCAAATGCAATTACTAAAAGTGCATAGCCTCCCAGAGGCTTAATCTACTTGTAAACCCAACTGTTTCGAATAATAAAATGCTATTACATCTGGCGAACTATTAATTTTTCCCTCTAAGAATATGCCATAAAATTTTATCTTCGAAGCCACAACTTTCATACAATTTATCTGGTTTAGTTTTATTATCTACTCTTCCTGAAACTGTGACAAAGCTTGCCTTCTTACTGAGTCTTCGAAGTAGTTCGTAAACAATAGTTTTTCCTAATCCTTGTCCTCTGTATTGTTCAGATACTTGAATCCAATCTAAATATCCTTCTTTAATGTTATTATCAAATTCAGCAATACCTGTAGCAGCTATAGCATCGTTTTTTTTATCATTTAAGCAGATCCATAGCTCTTCATCGTAAACTGGCCTCTTTTTATAAGATTCCAGTTCACTAACTGTTAATCCCTCTCCCTCATAGCATGAATTTATATGATTTACAAAGTCAGCAGTGCTAGCTTCAGCAAATATAAAGTCATCAGAAATAAACTGTTTGCCCACATCATTTAGATGATGTACTAACTTAAAATAGAATTCATAAGTGTATGTTTCCAACAAGCTAGGGTTAAATTCATTTTCATTTAGGACTTTAATATTATCAGGAGTTTTAAAGTTACATGCCTTCCAAAATGATAAAGCAGAGGCAGCCGTTGGTTTCTCTAAATATTCTTTTTTATCCATTTTAACATTAACCTCATTTAGTTATTATCAGTGTAAGAAGTAACATATAGAATTGCGTTCGCATAATGAATAGCTCTATTAATAGCATCTGAATATATTATATCATATTGTTAAAACTTCTTACAGGTCTAATATATTTTAATTTAAATATATTAAAATAAAATAGAATTGAATTAAATACCTTGAATTAAATATAGGATTCTTACCTAACAACAATCCAATTTCCATCACGCTTGGATCCAACTCTTTCTATCATTTTCTTTTCTTGTAAAGATTTAAATGTCCTTTCAATAGTCCTCTTTGTTACACCTATTTTTTCTGAAAGTTCAATTGATGTAAGGCTTGGATTTTCTATCAAAAGTTCAATCACTTTCTTTTCTATCTTATTCAAACCGACATTTTTATTATCTATTTGGTCAATTACTTCTTGCTCAAAAGGAATAGTACATCTAATATAGTTGCTTCCAATTTCAAAAACATCTTTTCCATATTTTTCTACATCTTTTCCATATTTTTCTACAATGGTTGGAATTCCATGTCCGGTGTGTTCAGTTAGTCCCATATTTAAAAATATCCTCATCAACGTTGCATTTCTCGGCTTGCTTATTCCATCAAAAAATTGATCTTTTGTCATTCGATTAGGAAGTCCACCATGTGATAATATATCAAGCCTATCATTAAACATTGAAATCTGTGGTTCAGTGATTGTCCAATCGTTATGAACCAAAGCATTTAAAATCGCCTCATTTACACAGTCAAAATCAAATAAGTAGGTGTCTTTTCTGGGTCTTACTGTCGTATCAGAAATACATATATTTTCAGCCTGCAATCTGTTTTTTATTTTCCCATAAGTCGTTAATATGCATCCATAACCATAGTCGCTTCTTTCAGATATAGAGGCTTTATTATGTCCTTGGAATTTTACAAAAATAAATGGAATATTATTTTTATCGGATAATAGTTCTGCTAATAAATTATATTCTCCAGCTTCATTCCTTAAATTTAAATTCGTTTCAAAAGGTATCTATTTTGGTAGTGAAGCCATTCTGAGAATTAGAGGTATGCTTGAACAATGGCAAAAAATGAAGGAAAAATACGAGGATAACGAGATCACAAAAGGAGCATTGGAAGATTGGAAGGTAAATTATCCCGACAGTCTAAAAAAAATTATGTTCCTTTTGAAGAAAGTAATCTCAAACGCTTTCATAACTCGATGTCAGTCAAAGTTCCACCGGAAATAAAATAGGCACAGAAAAAGCACATCACTGAAATATTCTATAATCTTAAAGTCATGTGCTTTCACTATATAATTTTTTTGAATGAACCAGACAAATTGCGATTAGTATTTTATCGCCATTCTTGGCGAAGAATCCTCATCATAATAAAGTCACTGTACTCGTTGTTATAGTAGTATCCTTGCTCTTGAATACCTTCTTGCTTAAATCCGATTTTTCTATAGAAATTCAATGCATTGGTATTCATCCCTACCACACCAATTGCCACTCGGTTCATTTAATAGTGATCAAAAGCAAGGTTCAGCATAAGTCTAATAGCTTCTGTTCCATATCCTCTATGTTGCATTTTAGGGTCAGGGATGATAATCGAAAGATCAGTACAGTTCCATGTAGGCCACATTCGTAACAATCCCGTTTCACCTATTATATTCCCCTCTAAATCTGTAATCGTATACCATACTGAGTCTTTTTGTTTACGACCAATTATAATCCTCTCTTTCTCAGCTTCTTCATCAGTAAGTTTTGTAAAGCCACATTGGAACATGACTAATGGCTGATTGTACCAGTAGGTAAAGAATTTCACATCTTCGATTTTTTGCTCACGCAGTATAATATTGTTACCCTTAATTTCATTAATCATATTATTTCATATACCTCTAAATACTTCATTACACACATAGCTTCTAATTTACCTATCCCGACAGACAGGGATTTACCTCTACAAACGATATATCATCAGTCCATCGATAATACCACACTTTTGAAATCCATATTTTTCAGCTATCCGAATACTACTTTTTTGTTCAGGTACACATTCAATCACTACTTGTTTACCTGAGTTTCTAGCTTTTGTCATCATCTCTGATGTCAAGCATGATGCAATCCCTAACCCCCAAAAGGAAGGTTCTAAAACCCATCCAATCTCGACACTCTCTGAATCATAATCATGATAAATCACATATCCGATGAAGTCGTTATCTTTTTCAACTGCATATATCAATGGTGTCTCAGAAAGACCGAATCGAAATAGGAATTGCTCGGCCTGCTCTTTTGTGTAGGGTGCTTCGAGATATTGCATTGCTTTCGAATTCGACAAAAGTTTGTAAAGCGGTTCCAAATCACTGACTGTCATTTTTCTAATTCTTATATTCATTCATACTCCACAACTTCTAATCTACCATTCTCTATTTTACACAAAAGCCTCCCACCAAAACAATCGAAGACTTTCTAAACAATTTATCTAAGTTCAACAACTCCCTTTCAGACCTACTTTTTCCTACTTTTAGTATCAAAATAGTATAACTCAAGAGTTTTTTGCTCCTGCAAAACGCCGAAACGCTGTATTTTCAACCATTATATAACAGTAACATATTTATTACTGTTATTCCCATTTTTCTTTTCCAAACGTCTGATATATCTCAAACCATTCAAAATACTAGGTTCTGTTTTTTCTTGTATCCCTAAATCCATCAAATTATAGGACATTTTCAGATTTTTAGTCCCATCCCAGTCCCAGTACCAGTGTCGAATAATAACTTTATACCATTTAAATTTATAAAATTAGTATTTTTGTAATTGTATTTTCATAAATTTAAAAAACAAAGATAAGTATAAAGTAGATTTATTATAGGAAAATCTATTTCTATCTGTTTTAGTGATATTATTCTTCCTGCTCCATGAGTAGTTAGGTTTAAATATGATATAGTTCCATCATACCTACCTTGACTAAATGCTTGATTATATATCTCTAATACTCCAGCTTTTTCTCTCTCATTTTGAATTTTATTTATAAATCTATCTTTGATATTTTTACTAGCACTAATTATTTTAAAATTTTTTTCAAGATATTTGTCTTGTTTTTCCCCTAATTTTTCTACAATATCATTAACAACAAGCTCAACAAATGTTCTTAAAGATGAAATCAAAATATACTCATATTTTTTGCGATCTTTATATATATCATTCAACTGATTCTTAAAGATATAAATATCTTCTTTAACATTCTGATTAATTTGCATTAATGGATGTACCATAACATCTTTAATTCCTACTTTACTAGTCCTATTAGAAATCGGAAACTGGCTAACTCCCTTGTACTCTCCATTTATTTTTTTGTTACTTATTTTATCTTCAATCGATATTTTAAAAAATATATTTGAGCACGGTCTATTAAAAGTTATTGTTTGTAACTTGCTATTCATGCTCCTACAATCTTCTGGAGTAACTGTGAATTCTAATGGTTTTATTTTTCTTGTGCTCTCACAGTCTTCAAATATAAACAAATCATCAAATCTATATTCAGTTCCAACCAAAAATTCAGAAATTTTTTGCTTTATTATTGGATCTGGTCGTTCAAGGACATCTAATATTACTTTATCATTGTTGCTGTATACAATTTCCCATGTTCCTGTAGAATCAGTTGTAACTTTATCCTTCTTTTCTTCATTATGAATTACATATTTTATTTTGTAATTATCATTCTTTAAATCAGGAGTTTGATTAATGAAACAAGTTCTATTGTATATTTTCGGCTTCTTTTCCAACTCTTTATCGAGAATATTTCTTAAAAATATTTGCATATTAGACGAAAAATAGTTTAAAAACTCTTGGAATAAAATGCTATTAACAGATTCCGTCATTTTAGTTCTATCGGAGTTGAATGAAATTAAATCAGGGCTAGTTAATATCAAACTAATTTTCCCAACTTGTTGTCTGAAAACTTGCTTGTTGCTTTTAGAAGAATTTATTTCCGAATTATATAGAGTATAATTATCAAATAAGCATTTATTAATATATATTAATGGCACCACTCTATCATTCACACTATCATAATAAATATCAGGTAAATGTTTTTTGCTCAACCCCTTTAAGTTATATATACTTATATCTATATTCACTTTTATATTTTCATTATCAAAAAACTCATTAAATTTTTCATCTATTTCAAATTTATATTCATTACCATTTCTAAGTAATTTAAAAAATTTATTTCCATTTTTATTTTTCATTAACTTAGAGTCGAATAATGCCGATGCAATCTTTGCTTCATCTAATCTCGTTATATCATTAGACTCAGTGTTTTTCTCATCCCAAGATTTTTTAATTTCAACATTAATTTCTGTTGAATCTATAACGTTTATCAACCTCATTAATTCATCATCTTTATCTAATGTTTGTTTAAATATATCAAATGTTTCTTTGTATATTTCTGTTATAGTTATCGTTGTGCCGCTATGAACCTTAATATCATCTATTTTTTTTACTGGAATATCTAAATTATATAAACTTTTTTGAGAGGATATTTCTTCCATATCTAACTCAAATGAGTATCCTTTTGAATCTTTTACTGTGTCAACTTTAACTTTGTTTCCAAATTTAAATACCGAGAAAAAACCTAATCCTTTTTCTCCAGATATAAGTACACCTCCGACTTCTTGTCCAAAAATTTTATTACTATCACTAACGGTCAACAAAGTATCAATTTCTTCAAGATTCATTCCTTTACCATTATCCTGTATAGTGATTTTTTCAGGTGATATATAAATTCGCACTGAGCTAGATTGAGCTTCATATGAATTTTTTATTAATTCTATTATTGCAAACTTTGTTCCAGGTATGTTTTGTGATACTTCTTTAATGAATTTACCGGATACCGATAATTTGGCCATATTATTTCTCCTTTTTATATATGATTACTGTTTCTTCTGACATAGATTCAACAGATCCCATATTCTTTATTTTAGATATTTTTTTAGGCATTTTTTTAAACAGTATATTTCTTTTAAATAAATCTACTTTTCTTAATCCTAAGCTTTTAAAAATATTTTCGGTTATTTTATCAAAAGGCTGTTCTATTCCATCTACCTTTCTATTTCCTACAGTAAATATTATATACCCATCCACTGAAAGAGCTTTATTTAGCTCATATAACGATTTATAGTAATCCGATAAAAATCTTATAACTTTATTTTTTTTGTTTTCACTAAGCTTATCAATATATTCATGTATAATAGATATATCAGGAAGTTTATTATTATTCTTATTTCCTCCTAGGCTTAAATAATCTATTTTTGAATAATTGGACAATATATCTGGTTCACATAATAAATCTTTTGAATAAACCCATTTTAAGAATAAAATAGAAGCTTGTCCATATGTTACTGTTGTCGGATTATCACCATACGGCGGGGAAGTACATATAATGTCAAATTCACCTTTTAATTTATTATTGATGATGCTACTTGAATCACCGTATATTATATTTGAACTAGTTGTATTGCTATAATTTAAATGTTCTGAATTATCTTTAATAATTTTGATGAAATATTCTATACATTTATCTTCTATTAAATCTATTTTTTCCTTTGGAAGAGCGTGTAATTTAAACGTGCTAGTCCTATCATTACTAAATTTAAATATAACTTCAGATAAACAAATCCAAAAAAATTTTCTTATATCTTGACTTTTCTCTAATAATATACAATGCCTTATTTGGCTCAAAGAGTTTATTATATCGTCTCTAAACCATTTTTTTATATTATAAAAATCATATATTGAAAACTTTGATTCCTTCTCTAAATTACTTTTAATTGTTGAAATTGCATCACAAACATCCGTCCTATTATATTTATGAGTTTTTACAAACGACAATAATGTAGCATATGGGTTTATATCAATCCCTACAGAATTAATTCCTAATTCTTGTGCGATAACTAAAGTTGTTCCAGATCCACAAAAAGGATCTAACAAAGTAATATTTTTATTATTTATATGCTTACTTATAACACTTAATAGCTGATACTGCATATCTGGAACCATAGTAGCAGGGTATTTACCAATATTGTGTATGCCTGATTTAGTTATCCCTTTGAAGTCCCAATAATTTTGAGGATATCTATTTAATTCTTCGGCTATTTTATTCATAAAGCTCTCTACTTCCACTTACAATCTAATCTATAGAAATGATAGTTATAGGCATACCTATTATCTGTATATCAAACTTCAAACTTGTTTCTACTTTTGTTGCTGCATTGTGAATTCTAAAGCTAAATTGCCAACCCCTATCAAGGTATAGTTCCAAAGTATTTTTGCTTCCTGGTCTAAATTCTAAGCTTACAATTCTTGTTGGTAACGAAGCTATCGGCAACTTGACACTTCTTTTGCGATTAATACCTTCTTTATTCAAAGTACCTCTTAGATTATAGCTTTGAACTTGTGTCAACTGTTTGCTGTCAATACCAATTACTTTATAAAAATCGAACTCTCCAAGAAGATATTCAACCATTAATTTTGGAATATCTTTACCATAAACATTATTTTGCCTATCTATTTCATCCTTAAAAGCATTTAGAAGTAGTAAATAAACATCATCTTCTTTGCTAGGAAGATCTCTCCATTTTGATCCTTTTGCCTTTTCATCTTCCAAATAATCAAAAATAGGCTTTATATCTTCCCAATATTTATCAGAGCATTTTATACCGTACCATTTTTCTCCAAAGTCTAAGCTTTTAGATAGTCTGCTGTGCTTTACAGCAAAATGGTTATGCTTTACACTTAGACCAATTTCCCACTCAATACCTTTTCTAATGATTAAAACATCTCTTACATCTCCATCTTTTCCTTTATCGTCACTCTGGATTTTTAATTCAAGTTCATCTTCTCCATCATCTAAAATTAAAGGCTCTAATTCCAGAATGACATTAGCACCAGCTAAAGCACTTACTTTATACATATCTTTTTCAGTTTCTTCTAAAGTGTTCCACGCCTTTTCTGCTGCCTTATAACTTGAGTTTTTTTCAATTTTCGAAACCCTATATTTTGAAATTTCCTCGTGTAAAGTGTTTAAATATGCAAACTCATAAGCTCTACCTTGATTATTGCTTTTATTACTCATACTTCATCCCTCTATATAATTTTTAATTGTTCACTACAGAAAAAATAATTTGGTTTACTTAAAGCTAATTTTATTGCTTTTGCCATTTCATATGCTAAATTTACTGGCACAGCATTCCCAATCATTTTATAAGCATCATTTAAGTTAGTATAATAAAATTTAAAATCATCTGAAAATCCTTGGATTCTTGCACACTCTCTAACTGATAATCTCCTGTATAAATCTTCTTTTCCTGGTTCAAAAATTTGTTTGTTTTTTCCTTTTTTGATCATTTTTGGAGCTTGTGGATGCAACTGACATTGTCTTCCAGAGGCTTGAACAGTAAAAGCTTGTTCATCCCATCCCCTTACTCTGTTTCTACTCATGAATATTGGTGAATATGCTCCAATAAAATATTCATGATTAGTAAACAAGCAATTCTCGCCATTTGTTTTATTTTTATCTAACGCAGGAATTGCATTATCTTTTAAATCATATATTGCGTCTCTAAAAGTTAGTTTATATTCATAAGGTTTTGGTGGCAATTCAAATCTAATTCCTAAATCTTTTCTAAATCCAACATAAAATACTCTTTTTCTATCTTGTGGAACTCCATAGTCGCTAGCATTTAATAAATGAATAAACACATCGTATCCAGCATCTTCAAACTGTGAAACAATATTCCTAACAGCCTTATTATGTCTTTGTGCCATCATTCCTTTTACATTTTCAGCAAGAAAGAATTTTGGTTTTTTATCATTTAGAATTCTAATATATTGATAAAACAATTGACCTCTCGGATCGTTTATTCCTTTTAAAGATCCTGCCTCGCTCCAAGATTGACATGGTGGTCCACCAATAATTCCATCACATTCAGGAAACTTAGAAGAAGGGATTTCACAAATATCTCCTTTAATTAAATCAGTTTCATGATTATTTTGATATGTTTCCCATATTGTTTTATCAAATTCATTGGCAGCCACTATTTCATATCCAGCTTTTTGAAATCCTAAATCTAATCCACCAGCGCCAGAAAATAAACTGATTATTTTCATTACTTTCCTCCATATCTTTAACACTATATAATTACATTATAAAATAAATTATATTTAACGCAAATTTTATTCCCATTCGATTGTTCCTGGTGGTTTAGATGTAATATCATACACCACTCTATTAATTCCTTTTACTTCATTTATGATTCTATTCGATATCTTTGCAAGTATATCCATATCTATCGGATAAAATTCTGCCGTCATACCGTCTGTGCTTGTTACTGCTCTTAATGCGCATACGTAGTCATATGTTCTTTCGTCGCCCATAACGCCAACTGTCTTTATATCTGGTAATGCTGCAAATGCTTGCCAAATCTTTCTATATAGGCCGTTTTTCTTTAGCTCGTCTATATAGATGGCATCTGCTTCACGAAGTATTTCTAGTTTTTGTTCTGTGATTTCGCCTATGACTCTGATGGCAAGGCCTGGTCCTGGGAATGGATGTCTATAGATAAGGTCTTCATCTAGACCAAGCTCAAGTCCTATGGCTCTTACTTCGTCTTTGAATAACTCTCTTAGTGGCTCTATCAGTCCTTCGAAGCCTATGTCATCTGGTAAGCCGCCTACGTTGTGGTGACTCTTGATAACTGCTGAACCGTTTGTTCCTGACTCAACTACGTCTGGATATATGGTTCCTTGAACAAGGTATTCAATCTTGCCAAGCTTCTTTGCTTCTTCTTCAAAGACTCTGATAAATTCTTCGCCGATGATCTTTCTTTTCTTTTCTGGCTCTGATACTCCATTAAGCTTATCCATGTATCTCTTTTGAGCGTTAACTCTAATGAAATTCATCTTAAATCTATTCTTAAATATCTCTTCGACTTGATCGCCTTCATCTTTTCTAAGTAGACCATGGTCAACGAAGATGCAAGTTAGATTGTCGCCTATTGCCTTGTGCATAAGGGCTGCAGCAACTGATGAGTCGACGCCGCCTGATAGTGCTAGTAAAGCTTTTTTGTCCCCAACTTTTTCTCTTATCTCTTTAACTTTGTTTTCAATGAAATTTTCGCTCGTCCAATCACCCTTAAGACCTGCAATGTCATAAAGGAAGTTTCTAATCATCTTGTCTCCATCGATTGAGTGTTTTACTTCTGGGTGGAATTGTACTGCGTAAATCTTTTTTTCTTCATTTTCCATCGCTGCGATAGGACAGTTGTCTGTCGATGCGATGCACTTAAAGCCTTCTGGCAGCTTGGATATGTAGTCAGTGTGACTCATCCAAACTTGGCCGCTTTCTACGCCCTTAAACAGCTTTGACTCTTCATAGTGGCAGATGGTCTTGCCGTATTCCCTGTTCTTCTCAGAGCCTTTCTTCACTTCACCGCCTAACAGATGAGCTGTTAGCTGAGCCCCATAACAAATACCTAATATAGGTATGCCTAGCTCGAATATCTCCTTCGATATCGATGGTGAATCATCAAGGTAGGCTGAGTTTGGTCCGCCTGTAAAGATTATTGCCTTAGGGTCTTTTGCTTTTATTTCTTCTATGCTTTTAGTATAAGGAATTATTTCCGAGTAAATATTATTTTCTCTTACACGTCTTGCGATCAATTGCTTATACTGTCCACCGAAATCTATTACTAAGACTAAATCGTGTTTCATTTAATCACCTCTTGTAATAATTATATCACAAGTTTATTTTTAAAGCTATAAATTCCACAGACTTTATCAAAATTATTACAATTTTGTTAAAATCGTTATGCACTTATAATAAAGTGGTATAATATAAACAAAGGAGATGATATTATGCTTAAAAAGATGAACGTAATCGCTGCAATGCTAGCCATCGTTATGGTTTTGTGCGCATTGCCAGTAAATTCATTTGCAGAAACAAAAAACGTAAACAAGGTGGACGACAAAACGATGGAAAAATTAGTTTTAAAAGCAAAAGAAGTTTTTAATATCAAAGACGTCTATGATAATTTCGAGGTGAATAGCTCGAGTGACGATGAGTACGGTACTATATATAATTTATCGTGGTCAAAGAAGGACGGCTCAAGTGATCTTAATGTCAGCATATCAAAGGACATGCACATAACTAACTATAATAAATATGATAACAAAAAGTACGAAACACTTAAACCAAAGTACTCGTATGATGCTATGAAGAAATATGCAATTGATATGATCAAAAAGATTGACCCAATCAACGCTAAGAGCCTTAAGCTAAACGAAAAAACTTATCAAAATTTTGGCGGTGACAACGCTTATACTTTTAACTTTGATAGATATGTAAATGGTAAACGTGTTATAGGTGACGGCGCATCCATCACCATAAGCTATGTTGATAAGAGCGTTCAAATGTACTCGCTTAACTACAACAAAGGCTTTGATTTTTCAAAGACTGCTGAGTTTGATGCACTTAAGAGCAATTTAACTATGGACGAGGCTATAAATATTTACAAGGACAATGAATATCTAAAGCCTATGATTAAGTTTGTAATCAATGAAAAGAAGGAGCCAAGGCTTACATTTAAGACTATATATAGTAACGAGCTAAATGCAAATTACTTTGTTAATTCTACTAGTAAAAAATATGAGCGCTACGACTACCCTATCTTTTTAAATAATTACATGTCTAAGGATGCTGCTGCAGAAGAGGCTGCAAGTGGTCTTAGCGAGTACGAAGTTAAAGGCATTGACAAAATTAAGGGTATAAAGACTAAGGACGAAGCTGTCAAAAAGGCAAAAACCTTTGTGAAAGACTCAAGCGAGACTAAGGTGACTTTATCTAATCTAAATCAAGACTACATTTCTAAGGACTACATCTACCACATCAATTTGGAAAGTGGCAAAGATAAGAAAAAGACTTACTATAATATATCTTTTGATGCGAAGGATTTAAGTCTTTTAAGATTTAGCAAATACAATAATTTTGATAATAGTGACAGTGACAAAAAAGATTTAAGCTCTGATGAACTAAAGAAAATTGCCATGGACTTTATCAAGAAAAATGCTTCAGACATTGATGAAAAGGACCTAAAATTAATAAGCGCTGAAAATAATTCTATATACTTTGTAAGAGTTGTGGACGGCTACTACGTTCCAGAAAATTCGATAAGCATAGGCGTTTCAAGGGATACAAAAGAAGTAAATGACTTTTCAAGAGCTTGGTACAGAAAGCCTATGAGCTATGAAAAGGCAAAGATATCAGCAGATGAAGCTTATAATATAGTCAAAAAAGAAATTCAATACGAAGAAGCTTATCAATATATAAGAGATAAATCTGATCCAGCTAAGTCAAAAGTTGTTTTAAGCTATATGCCAAAGACTACTAGAATTGAGATTGACGCAATAACTGGTAAACTTACAAATAATGCAGATGAGTTTAGAAATTACTCCGACATTGATAAATCAAAATACAAAGACAAGGCGACTCTACTTAAGCAAATGGGCTACGCTTATCTTGAAGATGAGATAATGCCAGAGAAAAACTTAAAGCAAAAAGACTTTATGACTTTTATTTATAGATATGGATCAAGAAATAATGATGTAGATGAGACTATAGATAATGCTTATCAAAGAGCTCTTAGAGATGGCGTTATCAAAGAAAATGAAGTGAATAAAGATAAAGAAATCACAAATATGGATTTAGCAAAGTTTATGGTAAGGCTAAAAGACATGGAAGAGCTTGTAAATAAAGACATATTTAAGCCAGTGAATGCAAAGGCTAAACTTACAAAGGAAGAAAATGCTTATCTTGCCATCGCCAAGGCACTAGGCTACATTGATGGCAATGCCATTGACAAGAACGCTAAAATCAATAGAGATGAGTTTATAAATATAGCTTATAATTACGTTTTTAAGTAAAGATGCAAAAAGAAAATGCTTACAGCAGATTGCTGTAAGCATTTTTTATATATAAGCTATTAATCTTCTAGTAGATAAGCTAGTGCTAGTTTGAATGTTGCATCAACTGCTTCTTTGTGTGTTCTTTCAAAGCTGTGTGATGCGTCAACGCCCGGTCCTATAAGTGCGGCTCTAACGTTCCAGCCAGCTCTTAAAACAGCTGATGCGTCTGATCCGTAGTATGGATAGATGTCTATAGCGTATGGAATTTCATTTTTTCTAGCAAGTTTGATGAATTTTTCACTCATCATCTTGTCATATGGTCCTGAAGAGTCCTTTACACAAACTGTGCATTTGAATTCTGATGATGTTTGTCCAGTGCCTGGCGCTGCCATATCTACAGAGATAAATTCAACTGTCTTTTCAGGTAGTCCAGCTGTTGATCCATGTCCAAGCTCTTCATAGTTTGATATGAAGAAGTTTGTTGTGTGTTTTGGTTTTATATTGTTTTCTTTTAAATATTTTACAAGTCCTACAAGAACTGCAACGCATGCCTTGTCGTCAAGGTGTCTTGACTTAATAAAGCCAGATGGTGTAACCCATGTGCCTGGATATAGATAAACGTAGTCACCAACATTGATGCCAAGTTCTTCAACATCTTTTCTTGATGAAACTTTTTCGTCGATTCTTATTTCCATTGAGTCTTCGTCTCTCTTTGTTTCGTCAGCTTTTGCTCCATAAACGTGAGTTGAAGAAACATTAGTTAATATAGTACCTGTGTATTCGCCGTCATCAATAGTTGAGATAACACATTCGCAGCCTTCAATTACGTTCCATGGGTAGCCGCCTAATTTAGTAAGTTTAAGTCTGCCATTACCAGTGATGTCCTTAACCATGCAGCCAAGTGTATCAACGTGAGCTGATAAAGTCACTTGCTCTTCGTCATCTTCGCCTTCTACTGTTACATAGAAGCCATTCTTTGCATTTTTATGAGCCTTTAAGCCGTACTTAGCGAATTCTTCTTCAACTAAGTTAAGCGCCTTAATAGTGTCTCCTGTTGGTGATGGTGTCTTTAGTAGCTTCACCATAAATTCTACCATGTAGTCTAAATCGTGTTTTACGTCCATTTTTATTCCTCCCTTAATAAATAATCTATTGCTAATTTGTATGAATCAAAGCCAAAGCCTGAAATGACCCCATCACAAGCACCTGCTGTGACAGATGTTTTTCTAAACTCGTCTCGCGCAAATATATTTGTTAGGTGCACTTCGACTTTTTTTATCTTTATGGCCTTTAGCGCGTCGAATATGGCGTAGCTATAGTGCGAGTAAGCAGCTGGATTGATGATGAGCGCATCATAAGCTCCGCCAATTAGTTCTTGAAGCTTATCAATGATCGCGCCTTCGCTATTTGACTGAAACTCATCTAAGCTAGCTCCTTTGCCATTCGCATAAGACTTTAATTCATCCACTAAATTATTATATGATAATTCGCCATAAATTTCAAGCTCTCTCTTGCCAAGTATATTAATATTCGGTCCGTTAACCACAAGTATCTTCTTCATTTAATCACTCCTTGTACCTTTAAACGCCTTTTGAGCTCCTTGCACATCAAAAAGACTGATTGATCCGCCTTCATCGTCATGTCCGCGTACTTTTCGAATAGCGGCGCCCTCTCTTCGTATAGCTTTTTCATCGGGTCGCCCTCAGCTCTTAGTAAGGGCCGCCTCGATGTATCGAGATTTGTCTTCAAAAACTCAAGTGGCCTCTTTAGATAAATGACATAGCCATTGCTTTTTAAATGCGCCATGTTTTTTTCGCGCATAACCGTTCCGCCGCCAGTCGCTATGATTCTTTTATCTAGTTTACTTACTCTTTCGCAAACCTTTGTTTCTCTTCGTCTAAACTCTTCTTCGCCATATTTTCGAAAAATTTCATTTATGCTCATACCCGCTTCTTTTTCGATTAGCCTATCTATGTCAATGGCTTTGTAGCCAATCTTACGGGCTAGCTCGTAGGCGATGGTCGTCTTGCCGCTGTTTGGCATGCCAATGATAATGATGTTCATGCGCTCACCAGCATATCGTAGATGGCAAGAGCCGCATAGCACTTCATAATAGTATAGACACGTGGGACTACTGAGGCGTCATGCCTGCCACTTACCTTGATCTCGGCGTTTTCCATAGTCTTCATATTTATGGTCTTGAACTCGCGAGCGATTGATGCGATTGGCTTAAACACACAGCTTAGAACTATGTCTGCGCCATTTGATATACCGCCAATGATGCCGCCATTATTATTATCTAAAAATTTTACTTCTCCATTTTGAGCTCTCATCTCGTCAGCTACTTCGCTGCCAAGGCTTTGCGCAAAGCCATATCCACTACCAAAGGAAACAGATTTTACAGATGGTATCAAGTACATATACCTCGCTAGCTCCCCATCAAGCGTGGCAAATGGCGGCTCGCCAAGACCTGCCTTGACGCCCTTTATAATCAGTTCGACCTCTGCTCCAAGGCTGTCGTTTTCATTTTTTATTTCATCTAAGTACTTTTCGATCTCGTCGTCACTGTACTTATACATATGATATTTTTTCGATAAAAATTCTTCGCCACTCGCTTCGTCAAAAAATTTACCAACTCTTTTTAGATGAGTTTCAAAAGTAATTCCTTCTTTTTCTAGCTCTTTTAAAATAATTGCAGCGGCTGCACATACTGGCGCTGTTAAGCGAGCTGAGAATATACCTGAGCCGCGATAGTCGTTAAAGCCCTTGTACTTAATAAAGGCAGGGTAATCAGCCTGCGATGGCCTTGCTAAATCCTTTGTAGCTTCATAAGAAGAACTGTCTACGTCAGCATTTTTCATAAGTATAGTAAGTGCAGCTCCTGTAGTGAAGCCGTTAAAGACGCCAGAGATGATTTCGTAATCATCTTTCTCTCTTCTAGCGCTCGAGCCTATCGTATTTGGTCTTCTTTCTGCGAGAATTTTGTCAATGTAATCTCTGTCGACTTCTATGCCGCTAGCCAAACCATCAAGCGTCGCTGTCATGTATAGCCCATGCGATTCGCCTGAAAGAGTGAGTCTAATTCTATTTCCAATTGTCGATGACATTGACCTCGCCTCCTAAACTTATATAGTCTTCAAAAAATTTCGGATATGACTTATTCACGCACTCATAGCCACTTAAGAATATGTCTTGATCAAGCCTTGTCGCAAGTATCGCTATCATCATAGCTATCCTATGGTCGTTATACGCGTCAAACTTGTTCGTATACATGATGATGTCCTCAAGCGGATTCACAATTAGGCTGTCATCAGTAAATGTAATCTTCGCCCCAATCTTTTTTAGCTCATTGATTATGGCCTGAACCCTATTCGACTCCTTATACATCAGTCTCTTTACTGAAGTGAAAGTAGTTTTATGCTTTCTAAATAGCGCCGCCATCGCAAGTATTGGCACTGCGTCTGGACTATTCTTCATATCGATAGTAAGATTTTGAGTTTGATCGTATCTTAATAAAGTATCTTTAACCATCTTATCAGCTTGTATGCTCGTATCAAGCATATCCATGATGTCAATATCTGAGCCTAAGTAGTTTGCTGCATAGTAATTAGCCGCATTTGAGTAATCTCTTTCAATATTATATTCACCAGCGGATTTAAATTCTTGTCCGCCTTTTATCTTAAATTCATTTTCGCTCGCATCAATCTCGACACCAAAGTCATTAAGGCACTTGATAGTCATGTCTATGTATGAGCGTGAAGATAGGTCGCAGTCAAGAACTATGCGCGAGTCAAAGTCCATGCGTGCGAGCTTAAATAGTAGTGATGAAACGAATTGACTCGATATGTCTTCTGTGATTATGTATTCATCCTTAACTAAGTCGCCCTTTATGCTGATGGACTTGTTCTTATCGTTGATGCGGTACTTAATGCCATTTGCGTCAAATATCTTAAACGCGGGATCATTTGGCCTTTCGAATAGCTTATCGCCCATGTATATCTCATGCAAATTGCCATCAAGTATATTAAATAGCAGGAAGCGAAGCGTTGTGCCTGATGCTTCGATACGCACTCTATCAAGACTTTTCTTATTTTCGCGCGGCTTAACAAGGACGTCGCCACTATCCAAAAGATCAAAATCCGCAAAGCTTATTAGGCTAAGCATAGTGTCTTTGATGTCTTCAGATAGGTCAAAGCCTTTGATTATGGTGTTTTCAGCAGCAAAAGAACTTGCAAAGATATATCTGTGCAAGTAGCTTTTTGAGTGATTCACAAAAACTTCACCCTTTAATTTAGAGTTTTTTATTCTTAATATGCTCATTATAAAGCTCTACTACCTTTCTCTCATCCATCGTTTTAATGATGGCAGTTCTATTCTTAAGAAAAACAAAGTTAATCTCGTCTCCCATCATCTTCTTATCACTCTTAAGTGACTTTATCTCGTAATTTATTTCTTCAAGTGGATAATATTTGTGTATTAATTCAAAACTTTTTGTATAAGTTTCTTCGTCTGTTATATTTAAAATTTTTCCAAGCTCAAGGGCAATCTTCATGCCAATGGCAACGCTATAGCCATGTGAGAAAGTGTAATGACTAGCTGCTTCAATCACGTGGCCAAATGTATGGCCAAAGTTTAGTGCCATGCGAGCGCCTTTTTCATTTTTATCTTCACAGACAAAATGAACTTTCGTCCAAATAGATTTTTGAAGCACTTCTTCAATCGCTGCATCCTTATAAATCAGCTCATATAGGCCATTGTCATAAATAAGTGCATGCTTAATCACTTCCGCAAGTCCTGATATATACTCATCTTTAGGAAGCGTTTCAAGAGCATCTATAGCAATGAAGACTTTATACGGGTCGTGGAAAGTGCCTAAGATGTTTTTCTTATCGCAAAAATCGATTCCAGTCTTGGACCCGATGGCCGCATCAGTCATAGCTAGTAAGCTTGTTGCAATATTTACGTGCTTTATGCCGCGAAATAGAATCGACGCCGCAAAGCCGCCAATGTCCGTTACTACGCCGCCACCCACATTGATTATAAGTGAGTGCCTATCAAGCTTATCGGCCGCGTACTCAAGAAGATTTTCTAAAACGCCGAGGTTCTTTGCCTCTTCGCCAGCGTCTATCACATATAGATAAGCATCATATTTCTTTACTATTTCTTCTACGAAATCTTTTTGCTCTCTATAGACATTTCTATCCGTTAATACAAGATACTTAGTAAATTTTTCTTCTAAAACAATTTCACTCGCCTTGTGAATAATTTTTATTTCATAAGAAAGTCCATCTTTATTCATAAGTTTTGTCCATCGCCTTAAGTATTTTCTTTAAATCTTGTAAAAGATCATCAAACTCAGCATAGTTGATGGCTTGCTCCCCATCTGAAAGTGCCTCTCTCTTCTTGTCATTCACTTCAATGATGATGCCGTCAGCACCGACAGCCGCGCTTGCTAGACTTAGTGGCTTCACTAAGTAATCAAGGCCGCCCGCGTGTGATGGATCAACTATGATTGGTAGATTTGTATACTTTTTAATAATCGGCACGCTTGAGATGTCTAGCGTGTTTCTCGTAGCTGTCTCGAAAGTCCTGATGCCTCTTTCGCATAAAATGACATCTTCGTTGCCACCCTTTAATATATATTCAGCTGCCGCTATAAGCTCTTTTATCTTGTTTGCAAAACCTCTTTTTAATAGAACTGGTTTATTTATCTTACCAAGCTCAGTTAATAAGGAAAAGTTTTGCATATTTCTAGCGCCAACTTGTATTATGTCGACTGCATCCATAAAATAATCAAGCTCACGCAAATCCATTAGCTCGGAGACAAATTTAACGTCGTAAACCTTTTTTATCTCTTTAAAATATTCAAGTGCCTCGCGTCCTAAGCCTTGGAAGCTATATGGCGATGTCCTCGGCTTGAAGGCGCCTGCTCTAATAAATTTTATTCCGCGAGATGATAAAAATTTTACCTCATCAAGAAGGGACTCGTATGATTCGCACGCGCAAGGACCCGCGATCACTGCAAAGCCATCGCCAATCTTTTCTTCGCCTATATTAATAATTGTCTTTTCTTTATATGTCTTTGATGATTTTTCTTGTTCAAAGTTCATTTCTATCAGCTCCAGTCCAAATTTTAAACGCTTCTTCGGCTTGACCAATGAACATGCCCAAGCCATTCATAGTGATGAGACCCGCCTCTTTAGCAAGTGTCAAGAACTTTGTCTCTTCTGGGTTATATGTTAGGTCATAAGCAAAGCCGGCTCTGCTCATCTCGAAGTCATCCTTTGATAATGGGCTCTCGTCAAGCTTTCCTGCCATACCAAGGCCAGTCGCGTTTATGATGACGTCTTGATCCATGCCGTAGCCGTAAGGATATATCTCTATATCGTCTTCGAAGTTCTTTAGCTTGTAATGCGCTTCGACCTCGTCGCGCGTGTAAACAGTTATTTGAAAGATATTTAGCTTAAGCAGAGCATATATAATGCTGCGAGCCGCTCCGCCAGTACCTAAAACAGCGTAGGAGTATCTCTCATACTTTGGTATTAGGCTAGTGATATCTTTCATAAAGCCGATGTAGTCAGTATTGTGTAGGCTTATCTTGCCACTGGCAAGGATAGCTGTATTGGCTGCTTCAAGTATCTTAACCGCTTCACTCATATCGTCTGCGTATTTAAGTATTTCTTCCTTAAGCGGCGTAGTGATGTTAAAGCCGAGTACTTCGCCTTGCTTTGCTTCATTTACAAAGCTTTTAAGGCCGTCTTTATTCACTTCTCTTTTTTCATAAGTAAGATCAAGCCCATTCGCTTTGATAAAGTCCGTCATCACTTCTGGTGACTTTGACTGCTCAATCGGGCTACCTATCACGAATAATTTATTTCTCATAAGTCTTTACCCTTCTAGTCCTTATATAGTAATCAATAATCATGTTCGCAAGCTTCTCGCTGTCGTGTCTAGCGTAGTCGCCGCCATCCAAGCAGTCGCCTTCGATGTAATCAATCGCTTCTTCTTCTAAAAATTTCTTGTCGTCATCCGTCAAAAATATTTGTTCTTGATACTCTTCTTGATATTTTTTCTTAAGATCCACGCTTAAGACCTTATTATTTATGATGATTGAGTCAAAAATTTTGTCCGAGTGTTCGAAAATTGCTTCCACGTGATCTTTTACAGACATATCGTCGGTCTCGCCATGCTGCGTCATAACATTTTGCACGTAAATCTTTTTCGCTGCTGAAGAAATGATTGCTTCCGTCACGCCCTTCACAAGCAGATTTGGTATGATTGATGTATATAAACTGCCCGGGCCTATAAGTATGATGTCCGCTTTGTTTATGGCTGTGATAACGCCATCAAGCGGCTCAACGTCCTTCGGGCACAATTCAACCCTCTTTATCTTTTTATTGTCTTTAATTGCCTCAGCTGGCAAAATGCTCTCGCCAAAGGCCTTGCTCTTGTCATCATAAGTCGCTTCGATATTAACATCGTTCACGGTGATGGGCATAACAGTTCCCTTGACCCTTAGTATGCTTGACGCCATCTTGACAGCTTCTTCAAAAGAGCCGTATATCTCATTCATCGCAAGTAAAAATAGATTGCCGAAGGATTGTCCTTTTAATTCGCCCTTCTCAAAGCGATGTGATAAAAGTGTATTCATCTCAGGCTCTATGTCCGAAAGCGCTAAAAGGCAGTTGCGCACATCGCCTGGTGGCAGCATACCGAAGCTTCTTCTTAAAATGCCGCTTCCCCCGCCATCGTCAGCCATAGTCACTATCGCCGTTATATCTGATGAGTAGTTTTTAATACCCTTTAAGAGCGTCGATAAACCCGTTCCTCCGCCTATTGCAAGTATCTTAGGATTTAGGCTCCTGTACTTATTATACATTACGAGCCTCTTTATACATATCTCTATTCTTCAAAACAGTTAAATTCTTCTTTTCTTTTAAATATTCATATAGCCTTTCAGCCATGTAAACGCTTCTGTGTCTACCGCCTGTGCATCCCATGCCTATAGTTAATTGATTTTTGCCTTCCTTTATATAATTTGGTAGTAAAAAGTCAAGCATATCAACAAGTTTTTGGAAAAACTCTTCAGTCGCATCAAATTTCTCTAAAAATTCTTTTATCTCTGCGTCTAGTCCTGATAGTGGCCTTAGATCGTCAAGGTAATATGGATTAGGTAGGAAGCGTACATCAAAGACAAGGTCTGCCTCCTCCAAAATACCGTACTTAAAACCAAAGCTTTCCACGACTATGGTAAGTTTTTTTCTTGTAATAGTGTTTGAAAGGATCTCGTATAGCTTGTCTTTTAGGTCGCTGCTCTTCATTGAGCTTGTATCTATGATGTAGTCTGATTTGTCCTTAAGCTCCTTAAGTATCTCTCTTTCCTTTTGTATACCATCTTTAAGTGAGCCGTCTTTGCTGAGTGGATGTGGCCTTCTTCTTTCGTTGAAGCGCTTTATGAGCTCGCTATCTCTTGCGTCTAAAAATATTAGCTTAAAATCTAAATTCTTTTCTTCAAGTCCATCTATCACAGTGAGCATGTCATTAAAAAACTCCTTGCCCCTTATGTCCATACCAAAGGCTACTTTGTTAATGTTTTCATTCTCGCTGTCAATTAGCTCAAAGAATTTTGGCAATAAAACAGGAGGCATATTGTCAATGCAGTAAAATCCGTTATCTTCCATGAAATTCAATAAAGAACTCTTTCCGGCACCACTCATGCCTGTTACTACATATATGTCCATAATATCCTCCTACTCTATATAAATATTTTTGATTCTATTGATATCAATTTGAGCTTCGTCAGCTCTTCTTAATGCTTCTTTTACATCGCCTACGCGCTCTAATTTGTGTGCATCTGATCCAACGTATAAGTCTACATCTATGTCCTTGATCTTGATTAAGTCCTTAACTGAAAGATTCTTGTGCGATGAATTGATTTCTAGCGCCACGCCATGCTCCTTGCATGCTTTGGCAAGTCTAACAATGTTTACGTCTATCTTGTCGCCTGGATGCGTAATTATCTTTATCGGGTACTTCTCTATCGCCTTGATGTATGAGTCCGTAACCCTCTCAGTCACCTTCGCGTGCCATTTTTTAAACGGCTTTGATATTTGCGGCAGTATCGATAACTTCATTTGCTCCTTGAAGTTCTTCGTCTTTATGCCGTAATGAAAGCCCATAAGCACTATGTCAAGGTATTTCATAAGCTCATCGTCAAGGTCCACAGTTCCGTCAAAGTCAAGTAAATTCGCTTCGACGCCCATAAGTATCTTTAGTCCCTTGTCATTATACTCTTCGTTTAGCTTGTCAATCCTTTCTCTAAGAACAGGCAGATTGCTCCTCTTTATACCGAACATGTAATGAGCTAGACCATGATCCGTGATTGCTATCTCTTTTAGACCCATCATATACGCTTTCTTTGCGCTCTCTTCAGGTGTTTGTGAGGCGTGCCTACCAAGATTGCCCTTAGTTCCTGATGAGAATATCGTATGTGTATGGTAGTCGCCATATAATCTAATTTTATTCATGAATAATCCTTATCTCCTCTTCAAGACTTACAGCGAACTTTTCTAAGACGATGGCTTTAACTTTTTCAATAAGTGTGACTACGTCGTCAAAACTAGCGCTCCCTGTGTTAATTATAAAGCCTGAGTGCATTTTACTAACCATGGCTCCACCAACGGAGAGTCCTTTTAGTCCAGCATCTTCAATCAGTTTAGATGCGTAGTAGCCTTCTGGTCTCTTAAATACCGAGCCAGCCGATGGATACTCAAGTGGCTGCTTGTCCTTTCTTCTTTGAGTGTAATCTCTTTGCTCTTCTTCTATATCTTTCTTATCTTTCCTCTCTAATTTAAAGTAGGCGCCTAATATGATGTAGCCCTTATCTTGAAAAATGCTTCTTCTGTGAGCAAAATTTGCATTGCTTGCATCAAGCTCGGCTATACTATCATCTTTAATATATCTTATTTTAGTCACGACATCTTTTATCTCGCTACCATAGGCACCGGCGTTCATATATACAGCTCCGCCAACTGTTCCGGGTATGCCTGAGATGGCTTCGAGGCCACCTATACCTAGCTCAAGAGCCTTATTGGCAAGACTCTTAAGTGAGGCGCCTGCCTCAGCATATAAAGTCACTTCATCTATCATAGTGATATTTGAAAAGTTTTTATCTAGGACTATGACAGGTCTTTCAATACCGTCATCTGTGATAAGAAGGTTACTGCCATTGCCAATGATAAGGTAGTCTTCTTTCATCTCGTCAAAGAGCCTCACAAGCTTTAGAACTTCTTCATCGCTCTTTGCTTCGACTAAGACGCGCGCGGGCCCACCTATCTTAAAAGTAGTGTACTTCGATAAGCGTTCGTCCTCTTTAATCGTTTCTATATTTAATCTTTTTATTTCTTCAATTATCTTCTTCATACATTCCTCCAATGTAATTATATCATAAATGAAAATTATTTTCTATATCTATGTACAAAAAAAGAAGCCCCCTTAGGGACTTCTTCGATAGTAAACAATTTTAGAATATCATCATTGCTACAGTTAATACAATTATTGAGAATATTACTGTGAATATAAGAGGTTTCTTAACCCATTTATACCAAGTACCTAATTCCATCTTAGAAATTTGTATTGCGCCCATAACAACGCCTGATGTTGGTGTTACATAGTTTACAACGCCTTCTGCAGCGCAGAATATTAGTATCATAACTTCTGGTGAGTAACCAAGTCTAGCAGCTAATCCACCCATAACTGGGATAGATAGTGTTGCAAGTCCTGATGTTGATGGTATGAAGAATGATAGTGCGATGTATACGATGTATGCAAATGGTACGAATAAGTAAACTGGTAAGCCTGCTAGAGCTGTTGCTGATCTATCTAGTATAAGTGCGTCGATATGTGTTTGAGCCATAAGTACTGATGCAGCTCTTGCTACTACGATTACTAATACAACTGATAAGATGTCTTTTGCTCCGTCAACGAATGCGTTAACCAATTCCTTTTCAGATAGTCTTCCGATCCAGCCTATAACTATAGACATTAGGAAGAATAATACTGAAATTTCTGGGAAGTACCATTCACCAAGTGCTGTGTCTGTCAAGAATGCTGACCAGCCTTCAAATGCTGTTACACCAAAATCTGGCCAAGGAATTAATGATATAATCATAACTATAAAAGTAATTGCGAATATAACTAAAATAAATTTATGTCTACCTGTGTAAACAAGTTCTTCTTCAGTCTTAGTTGTCTTAAATTCTTTGTCCATTACTTCTCTTTCTTGAAGAGATAGTATTGTTGAGCCTTTGTCTTTGTGTACTTTGCTAGCGTATTTTAATACGAAGTACATAGCAGTACCTAGAGCAACTGCCCAAAGAATTGCGCCTAGTAGAATTACAGTACCTTTGTTACATTCAACGCCTGCACCGTTAAGTGCGTCCATAGCTACACCAGTAGCAAATGGGTTTACTGTTGAACCAAGTACGCCGGCACCTGCTCCAAGAAGAACAGTTGCTACAGCAACCATAGTATCAAAGCCTGCAGCTACCATCGCAGTAATGATTAGAGGATATAGGGCTACAGTTTCTTCTGCCATACCGTAAGTTGATCCACCTATTGAGAAAAGAATCATAAGTACAGCGATAAGAGCCATTTCTCTACCCTTCATGTTCTTAACTAGTCTGTGAATACCAGCTTCAAGAGCTCCTGTCTTGTTAACAACTGCTAGGAAACCACCGATAACCATAACGAAGATGGCGATATCTATAGCGTCAACAAAGCCGTTGTAGAAACTCATTGTGATGTCTGGAAGTCTAGCTCCTGCTACTTCAGTAACAGCTTCTTCAGCTCCCTTAGGAACTACAGGGGCAAATTGTGCTCCATTAAAAATCCATGATAAGATTGCAACAAATAGTATAATTAGAATAAGAATACTATAAGCACTCAATGAACGTTTCTTTTTTGTTTTTTCCATCATTTTCCCTCCTTAATGATTGTTTACTATTGATACTATCATTATACAACATATCTGATATTTATGCAACACTTTTTTTGCCTATAGTGCTAACTTTATTATTATGTAAATTGATTTAAATGAGCTTTATTATAAATTCTATGAATATCTCCTTGATATCTATTTAGTAAAAATAATAATGACTTTAATTGGGTAATAATAATTGTTTGGAGGTATGAATATGAAATTAAATAATATAAAGGCGGCCTTCTTTGATATGGACGGGACTATAGTGAGCTTCACTTCTCATAAGATAAGCAAAAGAGACATAGCCGCTATAAATAAGCTAAGAGAAAAAGGGATCATGGTCTTCATCTCATCGGGCCGTGACAAGAAAAATATATTGAAGGTTCTTGATAATACTATTGAGATCGATGGCTTTGTCGGCATGAACGGTAACTTAAATGTAATAGGCGAAGAAATTGTTTCAGAGCACTTCATGAAGGAAGAGGACGTTCGCTTCATAGTAGCCGCATCAAATAAGCTTGGCTTTGCCCTATCGCTCTTTACTCGTGAAGGCGTTGTACTTAATAAAGTGGATGATAAGGTACATGCGGTTCATGACCACGTCGAAGTGCCTATACCAAGGCTCGCTTCATTCTCTGATATCGATTTAAGTAAAATCTATCAAATGAATTCATATACGACTAAGGCCTTTGATGAAGAGCATCTAACGCCATATATGAAGAACTCTGTCTTTAAGAGATGGAACGATGACTTTGCTGATATCAATAGCATAAAGACGTCGAAGCTTGTTGGTATAAAGGAAATAGTCCATAAGCTTGGTATTGATATTAAAGACACTATAAGCTTTGGCGACAGTGAAAATGATCTTGAGATGATTAAGGGCACAGGCACCTCAGTTGCTATGGCTATTGCCATGCCTATAATCAAAGAGGCAGCGACTTACATCACTAAGGATTGCGACGAGTCAGGAGTGGCTCACTTTATTGAAAATTACCTCTTATAAACTTGATTTTTTATATACTTTGTGATAAAATTCAAGAAGAATTTAAAACAAAAGAGGTTTATATATGTCAAATAAAAAAACTGTTATAAAATCACTCGCGATGATATCCGTCTTCACGCTAATCAGCAAGATCATGGGCTTCTTCAGAGAGACAATGATTGCATCGAAGTACGGTGCCAATATCGAGACCGATATGTATACTGCTGCGACTACCGCAGTTATATTTTTGATAGGAGCGCTTGGTAGTGGACTTAATACTACGCTTGTGCCAATATTTTCAGAGGTAGAAGAGAGAGAAGGCAGAAGAGGCAAATTAAAATTCATGAACAAAATCATGAACATCATCGGCCTCATCGCCCTAATCCTTTGCGCTTTGTCATACATCTTTGCTCCGCAAATCACTAAGCTTATAGCGAAGGGCTTTACAGGCGAGACACTTGCCTACACAGCCTACTTAATGAGAATAGGTGTGCCTATCATTTTGTTTTTGTCAATCACATACATTTTCTCAAGCTTTTTGCAATCAGAAAACATTTTTGGTCCTTATGCCATCATGGGCATACCATACAACTTAGTATTCATCATCTTCCTAATCTTCTTTGCGAGAAGAGGCAATATCAACTTATTGATGTTCGTTAGCGTTATAGCTGCGTCCATGCAGTTCCTTATACAGCTGCCTGCCGTTAAGCACAAGAGATACAGATATTCACCCGATCTTGACTTCAAAGACCCATATGTAGCGAAGATGTTTAAGCTTATCGTACCTATACTTATAGGCTCGAGCGCATATCAAATCAACTTAGTTGTAGACAAAACACTAGCCTCAGAGCTAGTTAGTGGATCAATCTCTGTACTAAACTATTCATCAAAGATATATCTTATGATTATATCTGTCTTTGTCATGGCACTAACAACTGTAATCTTCCCAAAACTATCGTCATCAATGATTAGAAACGAAAGTCAAGAGATCAGGAGCATAATCAGCGAAAGTGTCGATATCGTTGCACTTATCACGCTTCCAGCAACTTTTGCAATAGTTTTTTTAAGCTATCCAATAGTTGAGATACTTTTCCAAAGAAATATGTTTAACGAAACAGCCACGCTGATGACCTCAGGTGCGCTAACGTTCTACATCCTAGGACTTTTCTTTGCTTCATTAAGAATGATATTTGAAAAAGTATTCTACTCGATGCAAAAGACTAAAGTGCCGATGATCAATGGACTTATAGCTGTCGCAGTAAACATCGCCTTTGACATAATACTAGTTAAGTTTATGCAGCATAAAGGCCTTGCCCTGGCTACATCGATCTCATCATTAGTTTCGGCGATAACTCTATATATCTCGCTTAAGAAGGTTTATCCAGATATCGAGATCAAAGACAATCTAATTTCACTTATAAAGATACTAGCAGCCTCCATCATCATGGCGCTAGCTATGTATTTACTATTTACTCTCGGCGTAAAAGTTTTGGGAGAAAAGAAAATAATCAAATTTTTAATGATGGCTATATCAGGCGTCATCGCCCTAGTCATCTACGTAATATCACTTAAGGCGCTAAAGGTTCACGCTTTAGACGCTGTACTAAACTATAAAAGGAGGAATAATGAAAAATAAAGAACTACTAAAACGCTTTTTACCCTACTTTAAAAAATATAGAAAAATTCTCTTCATAGACTTGTTCTGCGCTGTATTAACTACAGTGTGTGAGCTAGTCTTTCCTTTATTACTAAGAAGCATAACTAATACGGCCGCACAAGACATTTTGCTTTTAACAAATGAGTACATTTTAAAAGTGGCTGGGCTTTACTTCGCACTGCGCGTAGTTGAGATAGTTGCTCAATTCTACATGACTAAGGTCGGCCACATCATGGGCGCCTACATCGAAAAAGACATGCGTAGCGATGCCTTTGCCCATTTGCAGCACCTATCAGATAGCTACTATAACAATACTAAGGTCGGTCAAATCATGGCCAGAATCACTCATGACCTCTTCGACGTAACTGAGTTCGCTCACCATTGTCCTGAAGAGTTTTTAATTGCTACATTCAAGATAATTATTTCATTTGCAATTTTAATAAAGATCAATGTTTTATTAACAGTGCTAATGTTTATCATGATACCTATAATGATATATGCGTCAAGCTCATACAACCGCAAGATGCGCCGCGCCTTTAAGGAGCAAAGAGATCACATAGGTGATTTAAACTCTGGCCTTGAAGATTCACTGCTTGGATCAAAAGTAGTCAAGTCCTTTGCGAATGAAGATATCGAAGTCGAAAAATTTGAAAAAGATAACGATAAATTCCTTGAAATCAAAAAGAAGAGATACACATATATGGCTGGCTTTGGCACTGTAAACAGAATCTTCGATGCCATCATGTATACTATGATAATTACTTTGGGCGGCTTTTTAATGCAAGCTGGGAAGATATCAGCTGGTGACATGATTGCCTATGTATTATTCGCGACAAGTTTACTGACAACTATAAAAAGGATAGTCGACTTCATGGAGAACTTCAACGCCGGCATGACTGGCATAGAGCGCTTCATCGAGATTATGGATACAGATGTCGATATCTTTGACAAAGAAGACGCCATCGAACTAAAAGATGTCAAGGGCAAAATCGAGTTTAAAGACGTTAGCTTCACTTACCCTGATGACAAAAACAAAGTTCTTTCTAATGTCAATCTAGTGGTTAATGAGGGCGACTCCATCGCCATAGTTGGACCATCTGGTTCAGGTAAAACTACTCTAGTTAACTTGATACCTCGCTTCTACGATGTTACAAGCGGAGAGATTTTGATAGACGGCAGAAACATTAAAGACTTCACACTAAAGTCACTAAGACAAAATATTGGCTCGGTTCAACAAGAAGTCTACCTATTTAGTGGCACTATACTTGAGAATATCAAATATGGCAAGATTGATGCAAGTAAGGATGAAATCATTGAGGCAGCTAAACTTGCTGGCGCTTATGACTTTATTATGGAGCTTAAAGATGGCTTCAATACCTATGTTGGCGAACGTGGCGTAAAGCTATCAGGTGGTCAAAAGCAAAGGATAGCCATAGCAAGAGTATTCTTGAAGAATCCAAAAGTGCTTATACTTGATGAGGCAACATCGGCTCTTGACAACACTAGCGAAAGACTTATACAAGAGTCACTCGAAAAGCTATCGGTGGGTAGAACGACACTTACTATTGCCCATAGGCTCTCAACTATTAAAAATGCTAAAACAATCATTGTTCTTACAGATGACGGCATTAAAGAAAGTGGTACGCACGATGAACTTATGTCGAAGAAAGGGCTTTACTACGAGCTTTATACTGGCTCACTTCTTGATCTAAAATGATTTAATACATTTGTAACCTCTAATAAACTATCTTTATGATATAATAAAGATAGAATCATAGTAAAGGAGGAAAACATATGAAGAAAAGAATTATAAGTGCCCTGTTATTGATATGCATTTTGCTTTCAAGCACAGCCATGGCAATGGGTGTAGATAAATTAAACGGTCACTGGGCAAAGAAAAAGATTGAAGATGAATTTATGAAGAAGTACTTTACAGAGCTTGCGAAAGATAATTATGCAAAGTTCGAGCCAAACGCTCCGCTAGAGGCAAAGCAATTTGCAAGTGCACTGGAAAAGCTATCGAACGAATACGGCGACTTCAAAGTAAGTATATATGGTGACTCCAACTATCTTACAAGAGAATCAATGATTGACTACATCTTTGACGGTGTGAAGAACATAAAATTCGCTCGTAGCGAAGAAAAAGACATAGACTTCACTGACATTGAAAAGATGGACAAGATTAAAAAAGAAAAGTTAAAATACCTTGTAAATAAAGGCATAGTATATGGCAATGGCGATAAGAAATATGCACCAGAAAAAAGGCTATCACAAGTAGAAGGAGTTTTAATCGTGCAAAGAATACACAAGATTTTTAAGGATAACGAAGGCGAAAAAACAGCCAAAAACCTATCCTTTGATGTACAAAACATCTCAGAGGGTTTAAGTAACAACGGTGAATCCATCTTCTATAAAAAAGTCGGAGATCAAATCCTAATCACATTCACAATGAAATTTCCTAACCCAGGATACACAGTTGGCGTAGAAAAAGTACTACTTAAGGATAATAAGATAACAATCTATCCGCAAGTCGTTGCTCCAGGCCCAACAACCATAACCCTACAAGTTATAGCATACAAGACAGTAACGCTTGCGCTAAATGCAGAAGAAACAGGAGACGGACCATTTGATATAAAAGTTATTGGTAATGAAAATAACAATATCGAGATTAACACAAGATAATTAAAATTTAGATATATAAGCACTTCATCATTAGTAGATGAGTTGCTTTTTCATGAGAATTTTTAAATTTAAAAAAATTTTTATGACTTATTTAAGAAAAAATTAAGATTTATCTAGTATAATAGTCTTAGAAGGGATGATTATATGGATAATAATAAATCCAGAGCATACATAAATAAAAAGAGAAAGCTAAGAAGAAAAAGAAAGAGAAGAAGAATATTTTTCTTCGCTTTAATAGTATTAATTATATCTTTCACATTAATTAAAAAAGCTAGACTTAGAAGCGATATAATTGAAAGCGCCAATGACACGCTTAACTATTACTTAGAAAAAACTGGCATAAGTAGTCCATATAAAAATATTAAGATGGATACGAACGAAAATTATAACGGCGTTGGTCAAGAAAAGATAAGTGGCGAAGGCTATTTCACAAAGTTCACAACAGTGGATGCAAATAAAAAGACTTTTACTGAGTATAAGCAAAATGTCGAGCCGTGGAAGGACAATGAGTATTGGAACGGCTGTATGGAAGACTACGGCTGTGGCATCACCGCCATGTCCATAGTTTTGTCGGGCTACGGTCAAAATCTTACGCCAGAAGATCTCCGTGAGAAGTACTACCCTCGCCTCGACTATACAAAGCTTTCGAAGGAGCTAAAGAGTTACGGCGTCGACAATACAGACTTTTATTTCGACGCAAAATCTTTATCAAAGGAAAGTATAACCAGTCATCTTAAAACGAATAGACCCGTCATTGTATGTATATGGAATAAACCAGAGGAAAATCGCTTTACGAGCAAGTCGCATTACATGGTTCTACTTGCTGCGACAGATGACGGCAAGGTCTATATCTCAAACCCTAATGGCGAAGAGAATAATTACAGAAGCTCTGGTTGGTACGATTTTGACGAGATAAGTCCATACTTAGCCAAAGTTATGTATATCACATCATACTAATAGAAAACACCTTATCAAGCGCGATAAGGTGTTTTTTGTAGTTTATTTGCTTTTAATTAATTGATACGCCCGTCTCTCGTCACCACTTTTTAGATGAATGATGCCCGTATAAGTAAAGCCTAATTTATTAAGAAGACTTCGCATAATATTGTTATCTTCGTGAGTATCGATGCGGATGTTCTCTGTGCTAGCAAAAGCAAAATCTATAGCATCCTTAAGTAAGTTTCTTCCCTTGCCAAGGCTAGCGATTCTATGAATGACAGCGTAGGGCTCATTGTTAAGCCACGCGCCTTGAATTTCTTTATAAGTCTCTTCACCAGAAAAGCTAAGCATAAAGACCCCATATATCTCATCATCTTCGCAAGCTATATATAATTCTCCCCTTGCTATGTCAGCTAAAAGCGTTTCTTCATCGGGATAAGTATTGCTCCACTGATGCATATTGCCATCCGCGCGCATCTTAGACTTAGCTGCATCATATATCGGCATGATGCTAATAAGATCATTTTTATTTGCTCTTCTAACCATTAGACCACCTCTATGTACAAAAAAAGCAGCCACATGGCTGCTTTTAATAAGTTTATCTAAATTACTTTAATGTAACTTTTGCTCCAACTTCTTCAAGTTTCTTCTTCATTTCGTCAGCTTCTGCCTTTGGTGCAGCTTCTTTGATTGTCTTAGGAGCTCCGTCAACTAAGTCCTTAGCGTCCTTTAAGCCTAAGCCAGTGATTTCTCTAACTACTTTGATAACTTTGATCTTTTCAGCGCCAGCTTCTTCAAGAACTACATCGAAATCTGATTTTTCTTCTGCTGCTGGAGCTGCTCCGCCTGCTGCTGGAGCTGCTGCAACTGCTACTGGAGCTGCTGCTGATACTCCGAATTCTTCTTCTAATGCTTTAACTAGTTCTGATAATTCTAAAACTGTAAGTGATTTTACTTCTTCAATTAAATTTGTAACTTTTTCTGACATTATAAATACCTCCAAAATATTTTTATTTATGCTTCTGCTGCTTTCTTTTCAGCAATTTGGTTAAGAGCTACAACTAAGCCCTTCATAGTTCCATTTAATACATTTGCAAAACCTTGGATTGGTCCATTTAAGCCGCCAAGTACTTTTGCGATAAGAACTTCCTTCGATGGTAGTTCTGATAATTGCTTTAATTGATTTACATCAAATATGTCTTTATCAACTAAACCGATTTTGATTTCAAGTTTGTCATTTTCTTTAGCAAACTTGTAAGCTACTTTTGCAGCTGAACTTGGATCGTCGTATGCAAATGCAACAGCATTTGTTCCTTCCAAGTACTCATCTAAGCCTTCAACGCCAAATTCGTGTAGAGCAAATCTAAGCATAGTGTTTTTGTAAACTTTATACTCAACATTGCTTTCTCTGCATTGCCTTCTTAAATCAGTAACATCTGCAACGTTTAATCCTTTATAGTCCATAAGAACTATGGATTCTGATTTTTCAAGTTTTTCTTTAATTTCTTGAACAACTTGTTTCTTTTGTTCTAAAACATGTTCTTTCACTATTTCACCTCCACTGGAAAAATAGGAATCTTAGCTTATTGCTAATCCCGTTTATAATCTATGTCAATAAAAAACCCTCTTATAGACATAAGGGGGTTGATACTGGCTTATCATATCCTCGGTAGGTAATTAAGCTTTACGCACCTACTGTCTACGGTTTATATATTCCTATTAAATTAACTCTGTTAACTAGTTTATTATATCAAAAGTTTTCTGAAAAGTCAATACTTTATTCAGTAATTTTTGAGCTATTTACTTTTACTCCAGGACCCATAGTCGAAGTAAGTGTAACAGATCTTAAATACTTTCCTTTTGCTGCAGCTGGTTTTGCTTTGATTATAGCTGACATGATAGCATTAAAGTTTTCTTGAAGCTTTTCTTGACCAAATGATACTTTACCTATTGGGCAGTGAATGATGTTTGCTTTGTCCAAACGATATTCAACTTTACCTGCTTTAATATCTTTGATAGACTTTTCTAGTTCAAATGTAACTGTTCCTGACTTAGGGTTTGGCATTAAGCCCTTAGGACCTAGAACCTTACCTAGTCTACCGATAAGACCCATAGTATCTGGTGTAGCAACGATTACGTCATAATCAAACCAGTTTTCTTTTTGGATCTTTTCAACCATGTCTTCTGCTCCAACATAGTCTGCGCCTGCTTCTCTAGCTTCTTCTTGTTTGTCTGACTTAGCGATAACTAAAACTTTTTTAGTTTTACCTGTACCGTGTGGTAGAACTACTGCGCCTCTAACTTGTTGGTCAGCATATCTTGAGTCAACACCTAATCTGCAGTGTAGTTCAACAGTTTCATCAAATTTCGCCTTAGCTGTCTTAATAACAACGCCTATGGCTTCATCTGATTCGAAGTATTCATTTTTATCGAATTCTTTTAAACTGTCTTGGTATTTTTTACCTCTTTTTGCCATTTTCTAACCTCCTTGTGGTAATAACGAATTTTCTCCCACCTAATAAGTAGAATTATTCTTCTACTTCAACGCCCATACTTCTTGCAGTTCCAGCAACCATGCTCATAGCTGCTTCTACACTTGCTGCATTTAAGTCTGGCATCTTCATTTCTGCGATCTCCTTAACTTGATCTTTTGTAAGCTTAGCTACTTTCTTTTTGTTTGGTTCGCCTGAACCGCTTTGAATGTTAAGAGCTTTCTTGATCAATACTGGAGCTGGTGGTGTCTTTGTGATAAAAGTAAATGATCTGTCTTGATATACAGTTAAAACAACTGGTATGATTAGACCTACTTTATCTTGAGTCTTAGCATTGAACTCCTTTGTAAATTGCATAATATTTACGCCGTGTGGTCCAAGTGCAGTTCCTACCGGTGGTGCAGGTGTAGCTTTTCCAGCCGGTATTTGAAGTTTGACAATTGCGCTAACTTTTTTTGCCATATTCGCACCTCCTCGATTTTTGTGCTTTACGCACTTATATATATTATCTTTATGATAATAGCTATTTTGTGATAGGGCTTACTTGATAGTATTCAAACTCTACAAGAGTATCCCTACCAAACATATTAACAGAGCACTTTATAGTGCCGGCGTCTTCATTAACTGTGTCAACTATCGCTTCGAATCCCTTGAATGGTCCGTCTGTAACGGCTAAGTGATCTCCGTGTTTGTAGTTAACGTCCTTCTTAGTATCGTCTATGATGGACTTAGTGTGAACGCCTAAGTTATAAAGCTCTTTCTCTGTCAATGGTATAGGTTTTGATTGTGGCCCAACAAAACCTGTTACTCCTCTGGTATTTCTAACTAAATACCATGATTTATCGTTGATAATCATCTTGACTAGCACGTAGCTGGGGAATATCTTTCTGGATTTGATTTTTTTGACGCCATCCTTTTTTTCTACGTATTCTTCTGTAGGCACTTCAACTTTAAAAATACCGTCAGCTGTGCCACGATTAACTATCATCTTTTCAATTGTAGCTTTTACCTTATTTTCATATCCTGAATACGTATGGATTACATACCATTTGGCATCGGCTTCTCTATCTGATAAATCGATAGAATTAGCCTTGTTTTCATTTAAATCTAAATCGCTCATTACTATTTAATAATTTGTTTAAATATAGCGCCAATTCCCAAGTCGATAAGGTATACTAGTATAGCTACAGCCACACTAATTCCAATTACAACTAATGTGTAATTAATTAAATCTTTCTTGCTAGGCCAAATAACTTTTCTCATTTCAGCTTTAACGCCTTTTAAGAAATTACCTGTTTTACCTTTCTTTTCTACTTCTGCCATGTTATCAACTCCTAAAAATTATTTTGTTTCTTTATGTGCTGTGTGCTTCTTGCAGAACTTACAGTACTTTTGAAGTTCAATTCTTTCAGTAGTGTTCTTCTTATTCTTCTTAGTTGTGTAATTTCTTTGATTGCATTCTGTGCAAGCTAATACGACCTTTTCTCTCATTTATAAACACCTCCTACTCATATAATACTCTAAAAGTATTATACAACTACCTATATATATTATCGTAGTTTCGTCAATTTGTCAAGCTTTTTTTAAATTATTTTGATATATTTTTTATATTATTTCCTTATTATATAATTATTTTTAGTTGTTTTATTTTTTATAAATCTAAATCCTTCAATTTATCCAGTTCTGCTTCATCGATGCCAGATATTTTCATGTTATTAATCATATTGATTTTCTTAGAAATTCTTTTTTGTGTACGCTTAGAATTTTCTATCTCTATAGCGAGCTCTCTTGAGCTAAGTCTTGAGGCGCCTCTTTGAAAGATAAGGCTTTGCTCGGCAAGGTCACTTGTCGCGACTCTTATCCTATAGCCATAAGGCATATTAGCTACTTCCCTCTCAATATATGAGTCTGCCGTGATATTCTCCTTAGTAAAAACTATCTCAAGGCCCTTTACTATTTTCTTTTCGCCTTGATTACCTTTAATCAGGTGGCCATCGTAGACAAGTATGATGCGCTCTTTATTATAGCGCATGTATTCTTCTAGGATGTTCTCCAGCTCATCACGAGCAGCCTCTAGAGACTCTTCCTTTCTATCTCTCAAATGCTCCCACGAGTTGATGACGTTGTAGCCGTCAACGTAGAGTATTTGCCTAAGCTTTTTCTTTTTCATCCTTCTGTCTTAAAATTTCATACATGGCAATAGCTGCCGCATTTGATGCGTTTAATGAGTTTGTCTTGCCAAACATTGGTAGGCTAATTATAGCGTCGCAGTTCTTTTTAACAAGATCTGATAAGCCTTTGCCTTCTGATCCAACTACTAAGGCTACTGGGCCCAATAGATTTGCTTTTGTGTATTTTTGGCCATCCATATCAAGTCCGTATATCCATACGTTTCTTTCTTTAAGCTCTTTTATCGTTTGATTAAGGTTAGTTACGTTCACAACTATCATGTTATCAACTGCTCCTGCTGAAGCTTTATAAACTGTTTCGTTAACCATAGCTGATCTTCTCTTTGGTATGATAACCGCGTGAACGCCAGCGCACTCAGCTGTTCTAATGATTGCGCCTAGATTATGAGTATCTTCAATACCGTCTAAAACTACAAAGAAAGGGTCCTCACCTTTTTCCTCTGCAAGCTTAAAGCCATCTTCAATACTTTTGTATTCAAAACCTGCTGTAAATGCGACAACGCCTTGATGCACTTCGCCCTTTGCTAGTGAGTCAAGCTTTTCTCTCTCAACTCTTTGTACTATGATGCCATGTTCATTTGCAAGGCTTAAAATTCTGAAGATTGAGCCCTTTAGCTCTCCTTTTTGCACATATAATTTGTCGATGGCTCTGCCATTCTTCAAAAGTTCCATAACGGGATTTCTTCCGTATATATATTGTTCTTCCAATTTAATCCTCCAAACATATTGTAACTAGCTCAAAAAGTCTAGTGTATTCTTTCTTCAAAAATAGATATGCAATGAGAGCTTCAAAGCCTGTTGACACCTTATATGCACTGTTGTCCGTATTCTTTGGTGCCTTGTGTGATTTATGGTTTCTGGCTCTTTTAAAGACATAAAGTTCGTCCTCTGTAAGATGATCCTTTATCTTTTCAAAAGCATCTCTTTGCGCATAAGCACTTACATACTTTGTCGATAGCTTTTGCAGCTCGTGCGCCTTTAGCGGCTCTTTCGCGATGTAATATCTAACGAAGAGCTCGTAGACAGCGTCGCCAATGTAGGCAAGCCTTATTGGGCTCATCTCATTAATTTCAGCATCACTGTACTCAATACCGAAAAGTTCGCTTATATCTAGATCCTTTCCCATCTTTGTCCGTCTTTGCTATCTATAATCTTTATGCCCATGGCAAGTAAATCGTCTCTAATCTTGTCAGCCTTGGCATAATCTTTATTTGCTCTTGCTTCATTTCTCTCGTTTATCATCTTTTTAATCTTTTCTTCGTCTTCACCAAGTGATTCTTCTTCATCGCCAGCTTTCATCACTGCTTCACTATCATCAAGGCCAAGAACCTTTAGTAAATCATTTAATTTATCTTCTATATATTTTGCGCTTTCATAATCATCATCTTCAAGCTTATTTATTATCTTAACAATATTGAAAACGCTTGTAAGTGCATCAGCTGTATTAAAATCGTCGCTCATAGCGGCGATAAAGCCAGCTACTTCATTATCAATATCTTTGATAATTTCATCAGAGGCCTTTTTACCTGTATCTTTGATGGCTCCAAGTCTCTTAAGAGCGTTGTGTATCCTCTTTACCGAGTTTTTTGCTCCATCCATGCCTTCTTTAGTAAAGTTCATTGGCTTTCTATAATGAGTTGACAAGATAAAAAATCTTACTGTGTCCTTGTCATAATCGTCAAGCAAATCCTTAAGCAAAATGAAATTGCCTAGTGATTTACTCATCTTTTTGCCATCAACATTGACCATGCCATTGTGTAGCCAATACTTTGCGAATGGCTTTCCTGTTAGAGCCTCACTTTGTTGAATTTCATTCTCATGGTGAGGAAACTCTAAATCGCTGCCGCCAGCGTGTATATCAATCGTATCACCTAAGATTGCCCTACTCATAGCTGAGCACTCAATGTGCCAGCCAGGTCTACCTTCGGACCATGGTGATGCCCAGTGCGGTTCATTTGGCTTAGCCTTCTTCCATAGAGCAAAGTCCAGTGGGTTTTTCTTCTTTTCATTTATATCAACTCTTAGTCCTGAGATAAGGCCGTCGATATTCTTCTTAGAAAGTTTTCCGTAGTCCTTCGCCTTAGTAGTGTCAAAGTAAACATCGCCATCTGACTCGTATGCAGCACCCTTGTCAACAAGCGCCTTGACAAAGTCTATGATCTCGTCCATATGTTCAGTTGCTCTTGGATTTATATTGTCATAGTCATAAATACCAAGCCTTCCCGCAACATCTTTGAAGCGCTCGATGTACTTTTCAGCCACTTCGTTCGAAGTGATACCGCTTTCGTTCGCCTTATTAATTATTTTATCGTCTACGTCAGTGAAGTTAAAAACATACTTTACATCGTAGCCCATGAATATCAAAAATCTTCTAACTGTATCAAATACAACTAAAGGTCTGGCATTGCCTACATGTATGTCATTATAAACAGTAGGACCACAACAATAAAAGTTCACCTTAGTATCGTTTATAGGTTTGAAATCTTCTACTAATCCACTTAGTGTGTTGTGTAATTTAATCATAATTGCCTCCTTATATAATAATATAGATATTTTATCATAAATATGGCTTTTAGTCAATGACTTCGATAGCATTAAGAGTGAGTAGCTTACACGATGTTTATGATCTTTGCGATATAAAATAATATACTTTGGGTAAAAATAATTATAAATATATAAGGGGGTGTTATACTTGGCTAAGCAATATACAAAAAATTTAATTAAAAGAGAGTTTTTACTATTAGCAGAAGAGAAAAGCTTAAAAAATATAACTATAGCTGAACTCGCTGATAAATGTGAAATCAACAGAAACACTTTTTACTACCATTATGAAGACATATACATGCTCATAAAAGAGATACTTAACGATGAACTCGCTAAGGTTGATGAAGAGTTCAACTACACGAACTCGTGGGAGAATAGCCTTTTGCAAGCAGTTAGCTTTATATTAAATAATAAAAAGGCAACGCTAAATATATTTAAGTCCATTGACAAAGTTGAGCTTGATAATTACCTATTCAAAGTTTGTGAATCGGTAATGAGTAAATATGTAGAGAATGAAGTAAAGACTAAAAACATTAATGCTAAGGATGCAGATAAAGAGCTCATAATAGACTTTTATAGAGCAGCTCTAGTTGGTCTACTCGATAAGTGGATACAAGACGGGATGAAAGAGTCACCTGAATACATTATCACTAGGATAGGTTCTCTTTTTGATGGCAACATAGAAAGGTCTTTAAGAATAAGTGAAAAATTAGACAAATAAAATAAATTGTTTAAAAAATGTGTAAAGATATATTAAAATACAAAATTTACACATTTTTTTATTTTATATAAACCTTAGTCAAAAGTAATCAATAGGTCAAAGCTTAGTCAGCAAATGCCGTTTAACCAGTGATTTACACATTTATACAGGGTATGATATTAATACAAGAAAAATAAAAGTATTAAATGGAGGTAAAATTATGGAAATTAAAACTTTTGACGAAAGACTTAAACTTGGTAACGGTGACTACGACAGACTAGTCAACTCAAGAAAACCAAAGGGAATTGAAAACAAGAGGGCTTATATTGTAGGCACAGGAATCGCAGGACTAAGTGCTGCTGGATTTTTAATTAAAGATGCTAAGATGGATCCATCTAAGATTACTTTCTTAGAAAAGGATGACATCGCAGGCGGTGCTCTTGATGGTAAAGTAATTAATGAGCTTGGTTATGTAGCAAGAGGCGGACGTGAAACTGGTCATCACTTCGAGTGCTTGTGGGACTTATTTAGTGTAGTTCCTTCAAGAGAAGATCCAAATATGTCCGTACTTGACGACTTATACTACACAAACCTTGATGACCCTAACTACAGTAACTGCAGAATTACAAAAAATCAAGGTGAAAGATATGATAACGCTAAATTTAATTTATCAAAAGACGTTATAAAAGAGATACTACATTTAGTTGCAACACCAGATAAGGAGCTAGAAGGAGTTTCTGTTGAAGAAGTTTTCTCCGAAGAATTCTTAGAAAGCGATTTCTGGACTTACTATAGAACAATGTTTGCTTTCGAAAATTGGCACTCAGTACTAGAATTAAAATTATATGTGAACAGATTTATACATCACGTAGGAGGACTTCCTGATTTATCTGCACTACAATTCACAAGATATGACCAATATGAATCGCTAGTTGTCCCTCTAATGAAGTGGCTTAAAGATAAAGGAGTTAAAACAGAATACAACTATAACGTTATCGATGTAGACTTTGAAATTAGTGATACAAAGAAAGTGGCTAAGAAGATAGTTGCAGTTGACACTAAAACTGGCGAAGACAAATCTATAAACCTTAATGAAGACGATTTACTATTCATCACAACTGGATCTATAGTTGAAGCATCTGTTTATGGTAGCAACGATACGCCTGCTATAAAAGAAGAAAATACAGAAGAAAGCTTTAGACTATGGAAAAATATTGCTAAGAAGTCAGATGACTTTGGTAAGCCAGAAGTATTTGCTTCAGATGTTGACAAAACTAACTGGGAATCAGCAACTGTAACTGTTAAGAGTAAAGAGATAGCAAAATACATTGAAAATATCACTAAGAGAAGCCCATATACAGGTAAAGTTGTTACTGGCGGTATCGTTACTTGTCTTGACTCAAGCTGGCTAATGAGCTGGACTATCAACAGGCAAGGCCAATACATCGGTCAACCTGAAGATGAAATTGCAGTTTGGGTTTACTCGTTATTTACTGATAAAGAAGGCGACTACATCAAAAAGACTATGCACGAATGCACTGGTGAAGAAATAGCTAAAGAGTGGTTATACCACATAGGCGTTCCTGTTAGTGATATTGATAGACTTGCTAAAGAAACAAAAACTATCCCAGTATTTATGCCATATATCACAGCACAATTCATGCCAAGAAGCTTTGGTGACAGACCTTATGTAGTTCCAAAGAACGCAGTTAACTTTGCCTTCCTTGGTCAATTCGTGGAAACACTTGACAATCCTGGTCGTGACACAGTATTTACTACTGAATACTCAGGTAGATGCGCTATGGAAGCTGTTTATGTACTAACAGGTGTTGAAAAGAAAGTTCCCGAAGTGTTCGCTTCAAGATATGACGTAAGATATATGCTTGCCGCTGTAAGCGCATTAAACGATGGAGAAAAACCAGATATTGATGTGCCATTTACTAAGAAAATGCTAGCTAAGAAGCTTATCAATGGCACCGAAGTAGAAGAAATGCTTAAAGAATACAATCTTATATAGACTGTGCTCATAAGAAGAGCTGCGAAATATTTCGCAGCTCTTCTTTTTATGCGTTGCTATTTTATTTTTTCTCCTTAACTACCTTAGTTAAAATGTATCTCTCCTTGCCAATGGTCTTCTTGCCATACTCAATCGCGCCTGTTGGGCACTTCGCGATGCAAGAAGCACAGTGAGTGCACTTGCCATTCCAAACTGGGTAGCCGTCCTTGTAAGTAATGTTATTTAAAACGCAATTCTTAGCACATAGGCCGCACTTGATGCACTTATCAGTATAATAAAATTTCTTGTCGCTCACTATAAACTTAAAGAAAAACTTATTAACAAGACTCGACTGAACTTTTTCAGCAAAGCCACACTTCACTTCAGCAAATGCTTTTCCCTCTTTGATAATGGCCGCTGCCTCATCAATCTTTGCCTTTGCTTCGTCAATTAACTTTCTATTGTGCTCGTCGGAGTCAAGATTGAATAGCATCAAATAATTTTCTGGCATCTTTATGCCATAAAGACCCTTGAACTTTAGTCCAAGCTTTTTAGTATTTTCTCTAATGTATTTTTCTGCGTTGCCGCATGAGTCTCCATAGTTTAAGATTACGTAGATCTCTTTCGATCCAGTAAAGGTGCAGCCCAATAAATACTCTGACAAAAATCTTGGCACGCGCCAGCTATATGTTGGCGCGACTAAGACGAATGGCTTTTCTGAGTGAAAAAGTCCCTTCTTGCCGCTCTTTATATAAGTGAATAAATCAAGCGCTTCGTCATCCAATGCTTCTGACAATTTTTTCGCTATGTATTCACTATTACCTGTTCCTGAAAAATATAGTATCATACTTACTCCTATCTTTTACTTATTTATCCTTGTGATTAATTTTGACTAATATTATCAGCTTGTAAAAATTTTAAAACATCTTCATAAATTATTTCTTTATCTTTTTCATTAAGTATTTCATGTCTCTTTCCTTTATACAGCTTGCCTCTAATATTTTTATATCCAAGTCGTCTTAAAAACTTCTCTAAATCATTAAACTTTTCTTTGCCTTGAATAACAGGATCATCCTCGCCTGCTATTAAAAAGATAGGGAAATTTTTATTCTTTGGCTGCCAATTTCTAGGCTCATAGGCTGTTTTTAAGAGTTTAAATAGATTCAAAAAACCATTCGTAGTAAAAGTAAAGCCGCAAAGCGGATCTTGCTTATATGCCTCTACCGTGTCTGGATTAGCGCAAACCCAATCTGCTGCTCCGTCAAAGCCTTTGCTGTAAGTGCCAAGAGACAAAGCGTTCAAAAATCTATTTGGCTTATATTTGCCATAAAAAATACTGCAGATTTTCGCCAAAGACATAGCAAGGCCTGCAAATTTATTTTCTGTCGGCGGCCCACAAAGAACTATGCGGTCAATATGCTCTTCATAGTCTTTTAAATAATTTCTCGAAACAAGCGTTCCCATGCTGTGACTAAATATAGATATTTTTAGTGAAGGATATTTATTTTCTAAATGCTCTGTAATTTGAAAAACGTCATCAACAATGACAGAGCTATCATCTGTGTAAAAATACCCTAAGTGAGACGGATCCTTCACGCTCGCTCCATGGCCTCTATGATCATGAATTGCGCAGATGTATCCATGCTCAGCTAAGTAATTCATAAAATCGTAATAACGCTCTTTATGCTCTGACATTCCATGAACTAGCTGAACGATGCCAATAGGCTGTCCTTTTGGCTCGACTATTGCTAGCTCAAGCTCTAAGCCATCTCGTTTTGATTTAATTTTCTCAATTATCATAAATATCACCTATAAAACATTTTACTCTCTTACTAATAAGGCTAGGGCTTCGGCGTGGCTTGTCCTAGGGAAGTTATCAAACATTTCCACTAGTTTTATCTTGTAGCCTGCCTCAATAAATTCTTTCAAGTCGTTTACATGTGTTTTTGGGTTACATGAGACGTAAATTATCTTTTCCGCCTTATAATCGATTAGCTTCTTTAAGGCTTTTGGATGAACTCCTTCGCGCGGCGGATCTATGACGATGGCATCTGGTCTTTCCTCTACCTCGTCTATAACTTTTAAAACGTCTCCATTAATTACTTCTACATTATCTATGCCATTTAACTCGCATGTTTGGCGCGCCTTTCTCGATGCTTCTTCAACTATTTCTATCGAATAAACTTTTTTCGCCTTCTTCGCAAGTATCTGAGCTATGGTTCCTGTGCCTGAGTATAAGTCAAATAGCACGTCAAGATTTTCTTCACCTAAAAGTTCTTGTATACGTCCATACATTCTCTCAGCTGCTCTTGAATTAGTTTGGAAGAAGGAGAATGGTCCTATCTTGAACTTTAGCCCAAGAAGCTCTTCGTCTATATCTTCTTTACCATAAACAAGAATTAATTCATCCGCTTGAACCACGTCTGATACGCTGTCATTTTTTGTATGGTAAATGGATTTTACTTCACCATCTAATTTTAGCTCAAGAAGCATTTTTATAAAGTCATCTTGTTCTTCATAGTCTGATGTCGTTACTAAGTTGATTAAAATCTCTTTAGTGAAGTAGGCTTTTCTAATTACTAGGTGCCTTAGAGTGCCCTCATGTAGCTTCTTATGATAATAATTAATGCCCTTTGCCTTGAAGTACTCAAGTACCGCTACTCTTATTTTTGTAAAATCGCTATGGACTATATTGCAATCGTCTGTCTCGACTACTTCGTAGAAGCGTTTCTTCTTGTGTAGACCTAGGCTTAAGGTTCTCGCCTCGTCGCCTCTATCGGAAAAAGTATACTCCATTTTATTTCTATAGCCTTCTATTTCTAGGGATGGATGAAAAAGCATTTCTCCATCAAATACTTCACTATATAATTTTGTGAGCATATCCTTTTTTATCTTAGTCTCATCCTCATAATGAAGTGTTTGATAAAGGCAGCCGCCACAGTCCTTATGATGAGCGCATGGAGAGCCGTTCTCAATAGGACTATCTTCAAGCCTTTCTATAACGTCACAATAATAAACGCCGTTTTTCTTTCTCTTCGTTCTTATACGAAGCTTGCGGCCGATTATTTCATTTTTTACGACGTATTTTTTATCTTCATAAAAAGCAAAAGCAAGGTTTGGATACTCTTGCTCTTGCATAATTAAATCTAATTCTTCTCTTTTATTTCTCAAGTTCTTTCACCATAAAATCTATAAGTTTCTTTGCTGGGTCGTCCTTGTAATTTTGCTCTAAGCTTCTAAGGATATTGCCCCTAACAGCTTCGTTATTCATAAAGGTATTAAGTGCTTCGACCTCGCGATAAGTCTTTGATGAAGCAAGTATAAGCTGATGATTTGTTAAAAATTCAACGTTTCTTGCCTCTTGTCCTTGAATCGGATCGACAACTATCATAGGTAGGCCCTTTGCGATACACTCGCTTGTAGTAAGTCCGCCTGGCTTTGTAACTATGATATCTGCAGCACTGTAGTACTCTTCGATGTTTGATACGAAGCCCACTATCTTTATAGGATGCTTTAAAGACATCTTCTCAATTTTCTTTAGAAGCGTCTTTCTCTTTCCTAAGAAGACTACCACTTGAAAATCGTTTGGCAGCTTATCTATCCTCTTAAGTGCCTTGTCAACTCTTACGTGACTCATCGAGCCGCTCATTAGTAAGACTGTTTCTTTGTTCTCATCAAGTCCAAGCTTCCTTCTCATCTCTTTTTTGTCAAGATGTTCGAAAAACTTCTTGTGTATAGGAATGCCAAAGTGAAGAGCCTTTTTTAGTGGTATCTCTTTTCTTTGCATTTGTATCTCAAGGTCCTCATGAGGCGTAACTAAATAATCAAGTCCAGTACTGTCCTCCCAGAACGGATGTACAGTAAAATCCGTAATTATCCCAACAGTCAGTCCATCATAAAAACCATCTTCAACTATATCACTAAGAAGGTTACCTGCAAAAACGTGTGTAGCTATGATGGCATCAGGCTGAAACTCGTCTATGAATTTCTTTATCTCTACCGCTAACATCTTTTGTGCTATCTTACGCGGCTGAGCACCGTTTGATTCTTGTATCTTTTTATCCGCTGAATCATAGCTTGCTCCATAAAGACTTGGGAAATAGTTTATGCTCATATTGTAAAAACCATTGGCAAAGTCTTTAAGCCAATCGCCATTGATTTGGCAAATGTCTACGATGTGGCTTTCTATGCCGCGGCTTTTAAGCTCATTATCTAAACTTCTTGCTACTGAATTGTGTCCTTCACCTGCAGTAGCTGTCAATATAATAGTTTTCAAATCATTCTCCTTAATCTATATACCTAACATAATTCTTGCTACGGCAAAGTAAACAAGAAGTGATGTTGCGTCTACTATAGTCGTGATTAGTGGCGACGCCATGATGGCTGGGTCAAGTTTAACCTTCTTCGCGCCAATTGGAAGAAGTCCGCCGACTATTTTAGCTAGCATAACTGTAAACATAACTGAGATGGATACAGTTACGGCTATCTTTGGATCTTGCTCTGGATGAAGTAGTCTTATACGTCCAAAGTTAACTATCGCTAAAACTACGCCAACCATGATTGATACTTGAAATTCTTTCCATAAAACTTTAAATGCGTCTTTTGGCTCTATCTCGCCAACTGCAAGTCCACGAATTACTAGTGTGGCACTTTGGCTACCAGCGTTTCCGCCTGTGTCCATAAGCATCGGAATAAAGATTAGTAAGGCTGGTATCGCTGCTATATAGTCTTCGAAGCGTTGTAAAATTGAACCTGTTAATGTCGCTGACACCATTAAGAACAGTAGCCACGCTATCCTGTGTTTTGCTAGTGTAATGGCTGGTGTATCTAAGTACTCTTCTTCGGATGGACTTAAGGCAGCCATCTTTTGGAAGTCTTCTGTTGCTTCTTGTTCAATGATGTCGATAACGTCGTCAACTGTGATGATACCTACGATTCTTTCTTCGTTATCAACAACGGGTACGGCAACGAAGTCATACTTTTGTATTACACCTGCGACTACTTCTTGGTCTTCATAAACATTGACATAAACAACATCTGTATTCATTATGTCTCCAATTACTGTATTGTCATCTGCAATTACTAACTCTCTTAGTGATACAATTCCTTCTAGCTTTCTATTGTCATCTACTACATATATAGTATAGATTGTTTCTCTTTGTAGGCCGACTTTTTTAAGCCTTTCCATGGCCTCTTTAACTGTTAATGTCTTCTTAACAGAGCAGTACTCGATGGTCATTATGCTTCCAGCTGAGTCCTCTGGATAGTTTAAGAACTGATTTATTAAATTTCTTTCACTCGGACTGGACTTTTCAAGTATCTTGTCAACTATGTTGGCTGGCATCTCTTCAAGCATGTCAATCTTATCATCGAAGAAGATCTCTTTAAGGATGTACTCTACATCCGCGTCAGTACTTGTCGCTATGATGTCTTGTTGCTGCTCGCTATCGAAGTATGTAAATACATCTACTGCTTTATCTTTAGGAAGGAGTCTGAAGATAACTGTCGCATCAGTTACCTCCAACTCGTCCAAAATTTCTGCTACATCGGCGGCATTCATATTCGAGAGCTTTTCAATCAGGGCTTTCGGCTTCTTTCCTTTGTATAAGTCTAATATTTCAATTTTGTCTTGTTCAAGCTCTGCTTCTCTTCTGTCATTTTCCATGATGAATACCTCCTTTTATAGTATTTTATAAATATTAGTTGTAGATTTGATCAGCCGTAAAGCCGTTTCCTAATCTAATGTAGAATCTTAATAATTCTTCTAGTGCATATGCTGGAACTGGTCCAACTAGTTCTGATGACTTAACTGTAACGCCATAGCTTTCTGCTTCGCTCTTGATAGTTTCAAAAACTCTATGGATAGGTGTTAATTCATAATTAACTAAGTTCATAGATACTTGAGTGCATTTTTGATCTTCGATAGGTAGAGCGATTGCTCTTACAGCTGTGTATCCACCAGTCTTTGCTCTAACTGATCTCATAACAGCTTTAGCGATATCCATATCTTCAGTATTTAGATAAACGTTAAAAGCGATTAGCGGGAATCTAGTTCCTGTAACTGTTGCTCCAAGCTTTGCGTTGAATTTTCTTTCGCCTTCGTCTGGAGTCCAGTTTTCAGCATCTTTAAGTCTTTCTTCAAGGCTTTCGTATTCGCCTTTTCTTAGCTTAACTAGTGATTTTCTGTCTTCTCTAGTAGCTGAGTCTTCATAGTAGAATACTGGAACGCCCTTTGAGCCAACATATTTGCCAAATTCATGAACTACTTCGTTCATTTCATCAGTACTCATGTCCTTAACAGGTACCCAAGCTGCAACGTCAACCGCACCTTGTCTAGGGTGTGAGCCGTGTTGAGTAGTCATGTCGATTCTTTCAAATGCAACGTCAACAAGTCTCTTAGCTGCTTCTAAAGTGTCTTCAACACTTCCTTTGAATGTGAATACACTTCTGTTGTGGTCACCGTCATAGTTAAGGTCAACCATAGTAACCTTGTTGTCCTTAAGAACTGCCGCCTTAATTTCTTCAATTGTATCAATATTTCTACCTTCAGAAACATTGATTTCTGCCATAATAGTCTTCATATTTACCTCCTAATACAAAACATTTGCGTATACTTTTATCTCGCTATCGGTGAAAAATCTAAAGTCTGCACCATCTTCATTTAGTCTGTATGCAATCTTAACGTCTTCACCTAGCAAGCACTGCTTTTGATACTTTATCTTTAAATCCTTAATTCTCTTATCACATAGTTTTGATACTTCTTCGACATAGACCCCGTTATTGACATGCTTGTAGCCGTCAATGTAATCTTCTTTTATCACAAAGTCAGTGATATTGTCACTGCCGTCGTAATAGGCACCCCCAATATCTTCTTCATCGAAGATCTTAATTAAATCCTCTCCGAAATCGTCTGCCCTAACAGGTCTTAAGGTCTTTTTGTCAACGTAGATGACCTCAACAGTCCCCTTGAATAGCATCAAATCATTTGCTTTAACAATGAATTGTCTATAAGAAAAAAATCTATCTACCTTAGTAGGCGTTGTATATATAGAAATATTTTCATAATCAGCATCATAGAAAGCATCTGTAAAATGCATATTCCACCTATATATCATCCAAGCAACTTTATCATCGCTGTAGCCATGCTTATATAGCTGCTCAAAACATGAGTCCCCCATCAAGAGAAATAGTTTTCTTATATCTTTTTCTTTGAAGGAAGCATCTTTTCTATATATTTCCATATTATCTCCTTATGTAAAGCCCTTATAAAAGGGCTCTTAATTACGCATTTAAAGCTGCCATCAAGTGTTCTAGGTCTAGGCCGTGTACTTGGCATGCTTCTTCAATTGATTCCATTTGGCTAGAAGGGCAACCAACGCATCCCATACCGTGTTCCATAAGGATGTATGCTGCTTCTGGCTTTTCTCTTAATAGATCACCTATTAACATATCTTTTGTTATTTCCATAATATCACCTCTCTTTTTATATACCCAAATCGGTTTAAATTATTTGTTATTTATTTTCTAATTTATCAGCAACTTCATCTGCTATTTGACGAAGCATCATGTAATCATCTTTGCTTGGAGCACTCTTTGTTTCAACTGTAGTCTCAACTATATCCATAGCTGATGCGTCTCTAAACTCCTTAAGTGCCTTAAGTGCGCCGCCTGACCAGCTATATGAGCCAAAGACAGCCACTACTCTGTTTTGTAATTTGTTCATCTTAAGAACATTGACAAGGTCACTCATAAGTGGGAATAAGTCGTTATTGTATGTGCATGAGCCAAGTATAAGAGCTTTGTACTCCCAAATTTCATTTAGGATGTAGGACTTGTGTGTCTTGGACACGTCAAACATCTTTATGTTCTTAACGCCTCTTTCAGCAAGTCTTCTTGCTATAGCCTCAGCCATCATCTCAGTATTGCCATACATTGTTCCATAAACAATAACTGCGCCGTCCTGTGTCTCTTGCTTAGACCATTTGTCGTAGCACTCGATAATCTTGTTTGGATTTTCTCTCCAAACTGGTCCATGAACAGGGCAAACCATGTTTATCTTAAAGCCTTCAAGCTTCTTAAGTGCAGCTTGGACTTGTTTTGAGAACTTTCCAACTATGTTTGAGTAGTAACGTCTTGTCTCAGACTTGTATAAATCCCAGTTTATTTCGTCGTCAAAGATAGTTCCGTCAAGTGCGCCAAAGCCGCCGAATGCGTCTTGCGAGAATAGTATGCCGGACTTTTCTTCGTAGCTAACCATTGATTCTGGCCAATGCACCATAGGTGTCTTGACAAATTTAAGTGATACTTCTCCCAAGTCAAGAGTATCGAAGTCATCAACAAGGACTAGATTGTCCTTAACATCGTAGAAGTTTTCAAGAAGCTCAAATGTTTTCTTGTTACCTACTAGTTTAACATTTGGATATAGATCGATAATCGTTTCAATCGCACCAGAGTGGTCTGGCTCCATGTGATGTATAACTAAGTAGTCAAGGTCTCTTCCTTCAAGTACTTCTTTTAACTTAGTCACAAAGTCATCCACCTTTGTTATCTTTACTGTGTCAAGTAAGGCAGTCTTTGTTGACTTAATTACATATGAGTTGTATGAAACGCCTCTTTCAAGTGGCCATTGATTCTCAAATAGTTGAGTTTGTCTGTCATTAACTCCGATGTAATACAAAAAATCATTTATCTTTACTGATAACGTGTTCATTAATATCACCCCAATTCATTATATAATAAAGGAAAGAATATTTCAAGCACTTTATAGTCAATATACTTGAAAAAACTATGGCTTCGTTATATAATATTGATATGAATTTTAAAAGAAATGTTGTGATTAAATGAATAAAGTATTAGGTATCATAGGTGGGCTTGGTCCAGCTGCTTCGGTTTACTTTCAAAATCTTCTTGTCAATATGACTAAAGCCGATTTAGATCAAGATCACTTAGACTACATCGTAACGAGCAGAGCATCAACTCCAGATAGAACGCTTTTCCTAACAGGCAAGAGCGATGAGAGTCCTCTGCCTTACTTAATTGAGGACGCAAAAAAGCTTCAAGCTGCTGGTGCAAATGTCATTTGCATGGTGTGCAACACAAGTCACTACTTCTTCGATGAAGTCGCTTCATCTGTTGATGCGCACTTTGTTAATATGCTAGAAGAGTCAGTGAAGCTTGCCATAAGTAAGGGCAAAAAGTGCATCGGCCTTATGACTACAACCGGCACAATGAAGACTGAGCTCTACCCCAAAACTTGTGAAAAGCATGGCATAGACTACGTTGTCTTAGATGAGGCTTGGCAAGAAAAGATTATGGAAATAATATATGGCGAGATAAAAGCCGGCAAAGAATGTAACATGGATCTCTTCCACTCAATCATTGACGAATACAAAAGATGTGGCTGTGACTGCGTTCTGCTTGGCTGCACAGAGCTTTCAACCATATATATAGACAAGGGCTTTGACAAAGACTTCTTCATAGACTCATCGACTGCTCTTGCAAAAAAATGCCTTGAACTATGCGGAAAAGAAATAAAAGAAGGATACTAATATGTTAGTAAAAGATATTATAAATGGACTTGAAATTATTAATGAAAGTCATGATATAGAGGGCGCAGAGATTGATGACATCGTCTACAATAGTAAGTATGCGCGCAAAGGTACTCTCTTCGTTGCGCTTAGAGGCGCTCTTAGTGATGGCCACAAATACATTAAGGACGCATATGATAAGGGCGTTCGCGTATTTTTAGTTGAGGACGATAGCATGGCTCACGCTTATGGTGATGCCGCTTTTATAAAGGTCCTTGACACAAGAAAGGCACTTGCAATCATATCAAAAAACTTTTTTAATAAGCCTGATGAAGATATAAAGATGATAGCAATCACTGGAACTAAGGGAAAAACTACTACAGCCAATATCATATACGAAGCGCTTAAAAAGATGGGCGCAAAGCCTGGCATAATCGGAACCAATGGTGTTTTTTACGCAGACAAAGAAGAAGCTGTTGATAATACTACGCCTGAGAGCTACGAAGTATACAGAATACTGAATAATATGCGTGAAGAAAAGATCACTCACTGCGTTTTAGAAGCTTCGTCCATCGGCCTTAAGATGAAAAGGCTCTATGGCATTACTTTTGATATAGGCGTCTTTACAAATATTTCCAAGGACCACATAGGCGGCATCGAGCATCCAGACTTTAATGATTATTTTAAGAGCAAAATGCTACTAAAGGACGTTTCGAAAAAGTTTATATATAATAAAGACGATGAAAAGCTTAAAGAGGTCATAAGAGATGCGCTTAGCTTCTCTATTGACGAAGCGAGTGATTATAAAGCTGAAAATATAATTATTTCTGACGATATATTTAAAATACAAAGTGATTTTGATGTAAATGGCAAAAATTTTGAGGTAAAGAGCATTTCTTACTATGATATTTATAATTATCTAGCTGCCATCAGCGTGATGAAAGAGCTTGGATATGGCTGGGACCAAATCATTAGCGCGGTTAAAAATATATCTATACGCGGCCGCTTTGAAGAGATCAATGTCAATGATAGGCTCTACATCATTGACTACGCTCACAATTACATCTCTTTAAAGTCAATACTTGAGACTGTGAATAAATTTAAGAAGAATAAAGTCATAACTGTTTTTGGCTCTGTCGGTGGAAGGAGCGAGAAAAGACGTGAGGAGCTTGCTGAAGTAAGTGACGCGCTCGCAGATATCTCCATAGTTACATCTGACAATCCAAATTTTGAAGATCCTAAAAAAATTTGTGACGAGATTGCATCTTTCTTCAATGGAAAAGTTTATGTTGAGCCAGACAGAAGTAGTGCGATTAAACTTAGCTACGAACTATCTCAGATAGAAGACATCATCGTCGTTGCGGGTAAAGGCCACGAAAATTATCAACTTATAAAAGGTGAAAAAGTTCACTACAGCGACAGAGAGAATATTTTGAAGCTAAAGGAGGCGCATAATGAGTAAAATAAAAAGATACGTCGCAAAGCTATTACTGATAGTCATAGCTTTTACGCAAACGAGTTTTGCAAGCACGCTAGAAGTAAAAAATGCACGCAGCTACATTCTATACAATATGGAGACGGACAGCATCATAGCAAGCTCCAATAACATTAACGAAGCTGTGCCTATAGCGTCGGTTTCGAAGCTTATGACTTTCTACATTGCCTTGAATAAAATTAAAGATGGCGATATAAATTTGGACGATGAAGTCGTGATAAAAAAAGAAGACTGCTACCCAACTGGCAATAGACTCGGCATTAAAGAAGGCGAAAGCTATTCACTAAAGAGGCTCATAGAGATAATGATGACAAACTCGTGTAACGATGTTACCGCTGCAATTGCTAGGCACATAGCCGGAAGCGAAGCAGCTTTTGTTACTATGATGAACGAAGAAGCGAAGTCGCTTGGATATAAAAGTGCAATTTTTTATAATGCACATGGCTTGCCACGCCTGCCTGACCTTAAACAAAACTCGATGAGTACAGTGGATATTTTGGATCTTGCAAAAAAAATAATTACTGAGCACCCTAATTATGTAGACTTCACTATGACAGTAGCAATTGATTATCCAGAAAAAAACTATCACGAAGAAAATACTAACCCACTCTTTGGTAGAGAGGGCGTGACTGGATTAAAAACTGGTACAACGCGTGCAGCGGGTAACTGTTTTGTGTGCACTTTCCACACTATTGGAGATGGAACAACAACTTTGGATAATGCCTTTATATCAGTATTATTAGGTACGAAGAATTCAAAAGCAAGAGAAGAAAATTCTGCAGCACTTGTTGATTACGCTAAAGAAAACTACTCTAAAAAGATATTATTATCAAAGAAAAACAATAAAAAAACCATTGAAAATTTGGATAGTTATAAAGAAGAAAAACTAGAGATAGAAAGCGAAAAGGAATTTACGAAGTCGCTTAAAAATGATATAAATACCGAGACAAAATTAATTATGAATAAAGATTTAAATTACGACCACATCAAAAAGGGCGACACCGTTGGCGAATATAAAGTCTACATCGATGGAGAAGAAGTCTTCAAAACAGATGCCATCGCCATGAACAGCTTAACAAAGAAAACCATCTTCGATAGAATATATGAATTCTTTCTGAACGTATGGAGCTTTGAAAAGCTTAGTACAGCTGAATAATATTTGTATAAAGATAGATTAAGGTAGCTAGCAAATTGCCAGCTACCTTTTTTGTGCCAATAGATTTATAAGTACGCCTATTAATGATCCTATAAAATTTAATATTATATCGTCCACATCAAAAAATCCAATTTTGAATAATAATTGTATGCACTCAATTGAAAGTATTACAGATATGCAAATGACTAAAGTCTTAAATACATTTTTACTGTTCTTATTCGAAACAAAAAATCCTAAGGGTATAAAGACTAGAATATTTGCAATAATGTTTTTAAAAGCATAAGGCTCTGTAATATTTTTCAGGTATGGAGATATGCTTCTAAATGGAATTAAGTTTATATTTCTTAAACCATCTTTTTCATTTTCAATTATGCTATTATGTAAGTATATGATTCTTTCAAAACTGCCATCGAATTTTAAAACGACAAAGAGAATCAAAAAAGCAATATAGATATAAAATAATATTTTTATTAATTTTTTATTTTTCATTCCTTAGGCTCCTAATATTTTAAAGGGGAAAGAAAATCTCTTCCCCCTTTAATCATATTCTTTATCGAATTATTTGTTTCCTAAATCTTGTGTTACCTTTGCATCTTTTAAGTCTATCATACCATTGTCATACAAGTGGCATGCGCAGAAGTGTTCAGGTTTTAACTCCTTAAGTTCAGGTTCAACTTTGTGGCAGATGTCCATAGCATATCTACATCTGTTAACAAATTTACATCCTGGTGGAGTGTTGATTGGTGAAGGCACTTCTCCTTCAAGCTTTATTCTGTTCTTTGCTGATCCTGCATGTGGATCTGGTACTGGTATAGCGCTCATCAAAGCTTGTGTATATGGGTGAAGTGATGCTTCATAAATTTGTGAGCTTTCTGCAAGTTCAACGATTGATCCAAGGTACATTACTGCGATTCTGTCAGAAATGTGCTTAACCATGGATAAGTCGTGTGAGATAAACATGTATGTTAAGCCAAGTTCGTCTTGAAGCTTGTTTAGTAGGTTAACGATTTGCGCTTGAATAGATACGTCTAGAGCTGAGATAGGTTCGTCGCAGACAATGAATGATGGCTCTACAGCAAGTGATCTTGCTATACCAACTCTTTGTCTTTGTCCACCTGAAAGCTCATGTGGATATCTAAGAGCATGTTCCTTGTTTAGACCTACCTTGTCAAGCAATTCATTTATCTTAGCTTGTCTTTCTTCATGACTATAGTTGAAGTGAACATCCATACCTTCAGCAATGATGTCACCAACTGTGATTCTTGGGTCAAGTGATGCATATGGGTCTTGGAAGATGTATTGAGCATTCTTCTTGAAGTCAATAGCTTCCTTGCCTCTTAGTGAGTGAATGTCTTTACCGTTAAATAAAGCTTGTCCTTTAGTAGCTCTGTACATACCAAGAACTGTTCTACCGCAAGTTGTCTTACCGCAACCTGATTCGCCTACAACGCCGAATGTTTCGCCCTTGTAGATGTCAAAGCTAACATTATCAACAGCTTTAAGAGTTTTACCCTTACCAACATTGAAGTGTTTACTTAAGTTTTTAACTTCTATAAGTTTTTCAGTAAATTTAGCCATTAATATGCTCCTCCTCTCATTGCATCCCAGTCAATATCTCCAGCTAATTCATGTTCTAGCCAGCACCAGTTGTGGTGTGTAGGAGATAGTTCAGTCTTAGGAGGGTGTACCTTTTTACAGATTTCCATCGCTCTAGAGCATCTAGCTGCAAATGGGCATCCTGGTAATGGTAATAATAGGTCTGGTGGTGTACCGCCTAAAGCTCTAAGCTCAACGTCTTTTGCGTGAACCTTTGGAATAGAGTTAAGTAGAGCCCATGTGTATGGGTGTCTAGCATTGTAGAAGATTTCATCTGTAGTACCTTCTTCAACGATATCTCCTGCATACATAACTTGAATTCTCTCAGCAAAGTTAGCAACAACGCCAAGGTCATGAGTTACAAGTATGATGGCTGTGTTTAATCTATTCTTAAGGTCTTGAAGTAAGTCAAGTATTTGCGCTTGAATAGTTACGTCAAGTGCTGTTGTTGGCTCGTCAGCTAAAAGAAGCTTTGGATTACATGAAAGTGCAATCGCAATCATAACTCTTTGTCTCATACCGCCTGATAATTCGTGTGGGTATGATTTAAGTCTGTTCTTTGCTTCTGGTATTTGAACTAGTTCAAGTAAGTCAACAGCAACCTTGTCAGCTTCAGCGCCGCTTAATTGTCTGTGTATCTTTAATGCTTCTTTGATTTGGTCCCCTATACGCATAGTTGGGTTCAATGAAGTCATTGGGTCTTGGAATATCATAGATATATCATTACCTCTAAGGTCTGTTAATTCCTTGGAGTTCATAGCTAAAACATCCTTACCGTTAAATGTAATTTGTGATTCTTTCTTTATTTCACTACTGTCCTTTGGAAGTAGTCTCATTAGCGATTTTGCTGTAACGCTCTTTCCGCATCCACTTTCACCTACGAAAGCCAATGTTTCACCTGGATAAAGGTGGAAGTCTAAACCTCTAACTGCCTTTACTTCACCAGCGTAAGTATGGAAAGAAACGTTAAGATTTTTAACCTCTAATAGTTTTTCTCTATTGTTTTCCATCATTAGCCTCCTACTTTCTTAGTTTTGGATCAAGTGCGTCTCTAAGTCCATCGCCTAATAGAGTGAAGCATAACATTGTTATAGCTATCATTAGTGATGGGAAGAACATTTGATGTGGCAAGTACATAAAAGTACTTGTTGCTTCAGAACACATAATACCCCATGATGTTGCAGGTGATTGAAGACCTATACCCAAGTATGATAGGAAGGCTTCTGAGAATATAAAGCCTGGAACGTCAAATGTAATACCTACTATAAGTATAGGCATTGCGTTTGGTATTAAGTGCTTGGTAATTATCTTCCACGAGCTTACGCCAAGTGTTCTAGCTGCAAGAACGTACTCTTGTGCTTTTATTCTTAAAACTTCAGCACGAACCATACGAGCTGTACCTGTCCAGCCTGTTATGGTTAGTGCTAATAACAGTGTCCATATGTTTCTTGTTTCTAGTCTTATTTGTAGTACGATTACTACTAGTAGATAAGGTAGTGAAGCTAGAATTTCTAGGATTCTCATCATTACGATATCAACTGCTCCACCAACGTAGCCTGAGATAGCGCCATATAAAAGACCAACAATAGTTGATATCAAGGCACCGGCAACACCAACGATAAGTGATGTTCTACCAGCAAAGAAAACTCTTGTGAATATATCACGACCAGAGCTGTCTGTACCAAACCAGAATTGTGAGTTTGGCGTTATATCTTTTAATTTTGATTGAATTTTTGTAGGACTATAGCTGTTAAAGTATGGTCCAAATATAATTAAAAATACAAGTAGGCCTAATAGCACAAGTGCTAGCATAGCTACTTTATTCTCTTTTAATCTTCTCCATGCATCTTGCCAAAAAGATATTGAAGGTCTAGCAATAAGTTCTGCTTCTTCATCGTTTTTTGGTATCCTTTTGAACATCTCAGGAGTAAGTTTTAAATCTTTATTTTCCATGTTTACCTCCTGATTAATCTTCTGATAATTTAATTCTTGGGTCAATAAATACATATAGTACGTCTACAACAAGAGTAGCGACTATAAATAAGAACGCAAAGAATATTGTAGATGAAATGATCATCGGATAGTCTCTATCTTGAATTGATGTTACTAGGAAGAAACCTAGTCCTGGTATAGAGAATATTTTTTCAATAACGAATGAACCAGCGAAGATACCGCCGATTTGTGGTCCAAGTATAGTTAGTGACGGAATAAAGGCGTTTTTAAACACATGCTTTCTAATAATGTTGAATTCGCTTACACCTTTAGCTCTTGCTGTCAAGATATAGTCTGAATTGATTACTTCAAGTACTGAAGATCTCATGTATCTTGCGTAAGTTGCTATAGTACCAAAGCTTAGAGCTATTACAGGAAGCACAGCATTCTTAACTGTACCCCAGCCCATAACTGGTAACCATCCTAATTTATTTGCAAAAACATATTGTAATAATGTTGCCAGTACGAATGAAGGTAGTACTATACCTATAATTGCAAGGAACATTACTAAGTAGTCTGGCCACTTACCTCTATTAAGTGCGGCTATGATACCTAGTGTCATACCTAGTACAAAGCCTATTACTAGAGCAGTTCCGCCTAGGGCACCCGATATAGGTGCAGTCTTGAAAATTCTGTCAGCAATCTTTACACCTGGATATGTAATTGATTCGCCAAAGTCTCCTTGTGTCATGTTTTTTAGGAACAATCCGTATTGTTCATACAACGGCTTATCCAAACCATACTTCTTTTCAAAGTTAATTCTAACTTGTTCTGGTAGATTCTTTTGTACTCTTGCTGTTAAAGGATCTCCAGGAATAGTATGCATTAGATAAAATGTTGCAGTAGTGATTATAAAAAGAGTAATAAACAAATAAATAACTCTTTTTACGATATACTTTATCATATTATCCTCCTAATTTATACTTATAACTTAAGAAAAGGGGAAGAATCCCCTTTTCTTAAATTAAATTTTGTTAAAATTACTTTCTTCCGCTAGTGAATATTCTTGACATACCCATAGTTGAGAAGTAACTATAGTTAGCGTTTCTGATGTATGATCTTCTAAATACGTTAGCAATTCTGTGAATTACTGGAGTTAAAGCTGCATCATCATATAATAAAATCTTTTCTGCTTCGTGGAATAATTGAACACGCTTGTCAGCATCTTGTTCAACTTTAGCTTCGTCTAGTAACTTATCGAATTCTTCGTTCTTGTATCCTGTAGGATAAGCCGCTGTTTGTGAGTGACAAGTTTCTAGGAAGTTTGATGGGTCGTTAAAGTCTGCACCCCATGCTAACCACGCGATGTCCCAACCTTTACCAGTTTTAACAATGTTAATAAATTGTGACCAGTCTTGGTTGTCTACTTCAACCTTACATCCTAATGCTTCTTCTAGACATTGTTGTACGAATTCTCCAGAAGTTCTTCCTTCTTGAGATGTATCTGAACCCATTAGCTTAATAGTAACGCTTGATGGATCTCCTAAGCCAGCTTCCTTAACGCCTTCTTCAAATAAAGCCTTTGGATCTGGATTGTCTTCAGCTAATTTCTTAACCCAACCTTCACCAAGCTTGTTGAATTCTTTACCTTGGCAAGTTACTGCTGGTGGTACAAAGTCATAAGCTGGTGTTGGAACACCGTTGTAGCAAGAATCGATTAATTCTTGTCTGTCAAGTGCTATAGAGATAGCTTGTCTAACCTTGTTGTTTGAAGTGTTTGAATCTGCATTGCAGTTAAACATGAAGTATGTTGTATCTGGGTTAGCTCTTACTGTGCTGTAGTAGTCAGGATTATCTAAGAATTGGCCTTTCCACTTAGGATCGCCTACACCTGCGTAGTCGATTTGACCTGCTTTTAGTGCGTTATAGATAGTGTTTGAGTCTTTGATTATAGATACTTTGTATTTGCTTAATTTTACGTTGTCTTTATCCCAGTAGTTATCATTCTTTACATAGTTTTGTTCAGAGTTGATAACCCAATCTTTTAGAATGAATGGTCCACATTGTGGAGCAGTTTCTGGACTTGTTGAGTAAGTGTCTTGATATTGTTCCACTAAGTCTTGTCTTTGTGGGAAGAAAATTCTTGTTGTTACGATATCAATAAAGAATGGTACTGGATGTTCTAGTGTTATTTCTAGAGTTTTGTCATCTTTAGCAACTACGCCTACTTCTGAATAATCAGGTTCTTCACCGTCAGCTAATTTAGCTTTGTTAACTTTTTCAGCTCCCTTGATATAGTATGTGTTGTTAGCATATGGACATGCAGTTCTTGGATCAATACATCTCTTGATACCATATTCATAATCTTTTGCAGTTACTGGAGTGCCATCGTTCCACATATTTCCTTCTCTTACATGGAATGTGTAAGTAAGTCCATCTTCAGATACGTCCCAGCTTTCAGCTCCAGCTGGTACATATTCAACTGAACCCATTTGTCCTTTTACGTCTTGAATTCTTACAAGTGGTTCAAGAATGTTAAGTAATATACCGTTACCATACGAGTCACTTCCCTTTGCAGGGTCTAATGTGTTTGGATGAGCTGTATCAAATGTGTTAATGTATTGATCAGCGTCTGGTTCTCCGTCTGTAGGCATTTCAGTAATAGCACCTGTATCTGCAGGAGCCTCTTCCTTACCTTCGTCTTTTCCTTCATCTGTTGTTGTTTCAGCTGGTTTGTCAGCATCTGCTGGTGTATCAGCTGGTTTACAACTTGCTAGTACGCTTATAGCCATTACTAATACAAGTAATAAAGCTAAAAACTTTTTGCTTTTCATTTTAATTTCCTCCTTAAAATAAAATTAGTATCTACAATGACTATTATAAACTTTCTAATGATAAAAGTCAAGTTTTTTGAATAATAATTAATAATAAAGCTCCGATATTGAACTTTTAAATTCATATATCGGAGCCATGTGGTCGTCTATGTGCTTATATTTTATTTCGTCTATCGTGAGAATTGTATCATGTATTGCTTCAAAATCGTTTCGAGCTTAAGGCCTATTTCATTAATATCGACTTCGCAAGTCTTCTTATTTACCTCGCCACTTAAGTCCCAAAGAGCAATAATTACCTTAGAAGCGTTAGAGCTGTACATCCTTTCGATGATGTCGTAATTGTTGAACTCCTTCTTCATCGTGTAGTCCTCTATCCTTAGCTTCATATCGTTCGATGAGTTTAAGTACTTACTTAGCTCTTTCATATCAAAGTCCGAGCTGTAGTATAAGCAAGCCTTGTCAACATTAAGCGGCAAGTTCTTCTCATCAGCATTTACATCAAAGGCGTCTTGTATAGTCCTTGACTCGATTATCCTATCGTCTTTCATTATCTTTCTAATGATTTTCGAATTGCATCTAATATAGTCAGTAAATACTTTGCAGGCTACATCTATATCTTTCAATACAGAAAAAATTTCTTCTATAGGATTTTTATCCGCACTTATAGTATCTAGGTCCATGGTCTTCGCATCGACTTTGATTGTTGTCTCGTAGTCTTCAATATCGATTAACCTAATATAATCAAATAGCTTTGCATAGTAAGAATACTTTTCCTTTATATATTCATAGCCGTCGAAGGCGATGAAATCAAAACTATAAACCAATCGTTTATCATTTTGATTTAAGTCCTTGTCTTGTTCATACGCTTTTATGGCGTAGTTAAGTGGTCTTAGCTTTTTGTCGACTTCGAAGTAGTCCTTCTTTGCCCACGCCTCTGAAGAAATTTCATTAGCATAAAAAGGAACGTCGCACAAGATTTTTACATCTAAGCCCTTGGCATAATTTTTTAACTTAAGATACTGCCTATATAACAAGAACTGAACAAACTCTTGGAATTTCGCTTCTTCTTCGATTTCTTCATCGATATTATCCTTGTAAATGGCGATATTTATCTCTTCATCTGAAAATTCTTCAAAGACTTTCTTCTTATTATATATAGTCATGAAAAGGGAAAAATCTTTTAGCCAATATTGATTTTCATTGATGAAGTCCTGGTAAATGGCCTCTTTCTTGAAGTCTTGGTAAGCTCTTTTATATACAAGGCGCAGTGCTTTTATCTTTTCAGCCTTGATTAGCTCTTTGTCGTGCGCTTCGAATTTTTTCTCTGACTCTTCATCTAGCTTAAATATCTCAGCCGTGCTAAGTAGGCCCATGTTGATGAACTCGTCTAAATCTGCGTATATTGGGTCAAGTGCGAACTGAGATATGTTTTTTTCGCTTCTCAAATCTCCGTCCATATACATGATAGGCTCAATATGCCAAATCTTTTGACCTGCTTTGTTTAAAAAATCAACTGCCTTCATGGCGTCTTTGAAAGTGCCGTGCTTGTATTTGCTCTTTAATATACTTATAGGTAAAAGTATGCCTGCTTCTCTAAGTGTATCCAAAAAATCACCTTCTACTTCATATCGTTAAGTAAATCATCTATCGCCTTTGATGGGTCGTAGTAATATTTTGTGCTTCTGATGCTGACAAAGTTCCAGCCAACTCTTTCCAAAATATCTCTCTTTTCCATTTGGTCGATGATTGTTTCGTCATCTATATCAAATTCTGATCCTTCTGCTTCTACTATAAATTTCTTATCGTCTTTAATAGCGAGTAAGGCAATGTTATATAGACCTGCTTCGACATTCGTTTTTACTTCGACTCCCCTTGCTTCAAGCTCTTTCTTAATGTCTTCTTCAAATGACGACAGCTCATATCTATTTCTCTTGTCAAAGACCATCTTGTCCTCAGGGTTTATAAAGAACTCAATAAGCGTTCTTCTAATATCGCCGAGCTTTAAGTCCTTCTTGTAATCAAGCGAAGTGACTAAAACTACTTGGTCCTTGGCCCTTGATACTGCTACGTTGTATTTCTTCTTGTTCACATCGTAGGCGCCTTCGTTTAAGACTTTCATCGCTTCATCCTTTTCGTTCGAATCAACTGTCGTTAAGAAGATGATGTCTCTTTCATCGCCTTGGAAGGCCGCTGGTCTGCCGCATAAGATGTTTAATCTGTCATAATCTTGTAGGCTTAGCTTTTCTATAAGAAGCTTATCTATAAATTTAGCTTGATCTTCGCTCGCAAGCGATATTACGCCGATTGTTTTGCCCTCATAATCAGGCTCGTCCTTTATCCTTAGGATTTCATCTGCAATGTAATTTGCTTCTGCCTCGTTAACTCTATCATCATCTCTTATGCCATCGACCTTAATCAATTTAAGTGCAGGTTGAACCTTTGTCGATGATGACTCTCTAAGTGGCTTTATTATGCTATCGTAAGAAATAAAGTTTGAGTAAGCAGCTATCATTGGCACGCTTCTAAAGTGCTCTTTAAGCGTTAAGACTGGGAAGCTTGTCTTAAGTATGTCATACAAGGATGAGTTTAAATCATACAAATGGCTGTTGGCCACCTTGTCTTTAATATACATATCTATAAGATTTCTTTGCTTGTCTTGGTCTATACCTACCGCTTGTGGGCTTACTTGCTCATCGTCGCCGACTATGATAGCCTTTTTTGCTAATTGAAGTATAGGTATAGCTGATATGTCCGCTTGAGATGCTTCATCTATGATTAGATAGTCAAATTTTTGATTATAATCAAGACTTTCAAGTGCCTTGTCAATAGTCATAATCCAAGCAGGAACAGCTCTTTGGCACTTCTTCATAAGTTCTTTAGCCTCTTTCTTTAGTCCAATCGCTTGTTTGCCAGTGCCTTTACCAATCTTCTTCATTGTTAGCTGCCAGCCTTGTAGTGCTTGCTTTTTCTCTATATCATCTTTGATCTTAAGCATAAATGAGTGCCATGCCATGTTTGAAGCGAGTTCTTTCGTTATATCATAAAGCTGCTTCTTGTACCAAGTCATCATCTTTTGATACTTTTCATAAGGCGTTCTATTTATCTTTGAGATGATGCCATCAAATTGTTTGTAATACCAATTTTCTTCGATATTTTCAGGTGCGTCCTTAAGCCCATGTATATCGAAGCGGTTATATATAAACTCTTTCCAAGTAGGTGCAACAGCTGCTAACTCATCAAGAAGTTCGTTTCTCTTCTTAAGTATCTTAATCTTTTCATAAGTCTTTTTAAGATTTTCAAAACTATCTCTATAGCTGTCGTAGTACTTAGTTTCAATCGCAGTGTTCATTAATAAGAGTAAATCAGATTTATTATCTTCATCTACTTTTAATTTATCAAGTGTATCATCAAGCTTCGCCTTTGCAGGAATGTATTTTAAGTCATATTCGTCAGCGAGTTCAATGTACTTTCTTAAATCGTTTTTAATCAGCTTCATCTCTTTGATAAATGAATCGTGCGGCGAAAGAACTTTGTTGTTGACAAAGATGCTGTTCACATTTATACCCTTGTCTTGCATTAGCTTAAATAAGGACTGAACGTTTTCGTCGTAGAATTTCATGTACTTCGTGATTAGTGGTAAATAGCTAAGCAATTCTTTATTTTCAATAAGCTTTTCTCTATCAAAATCATCATTTGTCTTATATATAAGCTCATCAAATAGCGCTTTTAGCTCGGATATCTTGATATCTAGATTGATGTTGACTATGGCGTCGTCCATATCCTCAACAGTAACTAGACCTTGACCGTTGATGCTCACGCTTGTAAGTACTTTCTTCCACGAGTTTTTAAACATAGCGGATATACCCTTGATCTTTTTGCCATCAACAAGTCTTGATCTCATCTCTTCAAGTGACTGTCTTAGCTCTTTTTGATTCATATCAGCTGGGTAGATAAGTCTCTTGCCTCTTAGGTGATCAACGTTTCTATCGTAGTAGTCATCAAGCTCTGTAATTAGCTCTGTTAATCTAATGTAGCTCTTCTTGTCAGCATTTCCTGCCTTGGCGCTAACAATGACTTTTATCTGCCAATCTTCTAGCTCATCAAGACTATTGATATAATCAATCTTTTCGTAGATATCGCTAAAATCTTCATCGTCCTTACCATTATAAAGTGCATTTTGATCAAGGTAGACTCTTTCCTTTAAAGTGATATTTCTTCTGATCTCTTCCTTAAGTGTCTTCGCTCTAAGAAGTGCTGCATCCATCGCATCTATTGTCTTTTCAAGATCTTCCGGATTAAGTATGCTGTTTGGATCTGGTAGTCCTATGTTTAATTCCTTTTCGTCCTCTCTAGTAAGAGCTTCGTTTGAGTAGTACAAAAAGTCTATGTCTCCCTTTGATATCGGTAGCGCCTCATATAGCTTTACCTCTCCCGGTATCTTGTTTAGGCCGTCGTGATCATGCAAAAATCTTGCCGCGTCTATTGGGCTGAAGACTTCTTCACCTATATTAATGCTCTTTAGCTCAGATGATTTGATGCTAAAGATTTTCTTTCTTGTTTCGTTAAGTCTCTCGATAAGAATGTTTCTATCCATATTGAGCTTTTGTATCTTTTCTTTAAGCTCTTCTATGGAGTGATTGCTTATATAATCAGTGATCGAGTCGATGGACTTCTCCATGTCCTCGTTGTTGTCATCAATAGTCGATACGCAAAGGGCTCTGATCTCTTCTTGAGTCATGCTCTTTAGTACCGATAGTGCCTTCTTTGTTTGAGAAGCGACTAAAACAGTTTTGCCTCTTGCTAATATATCGCCTAAAAGGTTCGCTATGGTATGCGTTTTACCTGTGCCTGGCGGTCCTTGAACCAAGACAGTATCGTAGTTAGCGATTCTCTCGGCTACTTCAAGTTGCTCCTTGTTAGCTTCTTTAGTGAATAAAACACTTTGCGAGATGCCTTCGATGTTTCTAATCTTGTCGTCAAGCGTTTCCGCTCTCTCTTCTGTTTCCTTTTCCTTGATGTTGACGCCGCATAGATTAAGTAGGCTCTTGTTCACTTCCGAACCCTTTTCTATGGACTCAATCATCTCGTCAAGATTTTGTATAAAGTCAGTCTCTTTATTTCTTAAGAATAATAGTGGTCTATTGATTATGGTGAAAGCCTTATCCGTTTCGCTCACACCCGTCTCTTCATAAGATGAGTCCGTATGCAACCTCTTTGCCATAGACTTCATTAGCTCAGCCATTGACGCTGTGTCAAATGGGTGGTAGTAGTTCATGGAGATGTGCTCCATGATATTCTTTAGCTCCAAGTGATTAACATTCTCAATCATAGATATTAGCTTGATATCAAGAGTCATGTCTCTGTTCGTATCGCGTATCGCTATACTATCTTTCCTTGAGTCAAAATCAATTGCCGCCCTCTTTATTAATATAGGATGATAGATATTGGCATCGTATTTAGATATTAAAATGCCATTGGCAAAGACTAATTCATATAGGTGCGATTCGTTCTCAAGCTTGTAATATAGCTCTCTGAACTCCTTGAATAAATTTTGCACTCTAATATCTTCTTGCGTTTTTTGCGAATAAGGTCTAGTGATTCTAAGGATCACGTCGCTTGTCGAATCGCTTCCGCAAGAAAAGTAGAGGAATTTATTATTAAGGTTGATCTCGTCCAAATACTTGTTCCAAAGCTCGTCCTTAACGTTTAATATAGGCTTGTACTTGTCATCAATAGTTTGCCTAATGTATTTAAATAATGAAATTACTCTTTGTCTCTCGTCCATTTCTTCTCCTATCTATGCTAATAGTGTAAATAGTATGTGTGCTGAAAAGCCAGCTGCTAAGCCGCCTATAGTGTGTGCGAATATTGATTTGCCTGCTAGATCGTTATAGCCAAGGGCATCCATCATCGCAATATGTGTAGAAAGATAGCCTGACCAGCACATGCAGATAGCTGTGAAGACAGCTATGTCTGAAGCATTTGCTGCGCCTGTATTAATTAATTCAGGTACTAGGCCTATAGCTGCTCCTGCTGATCCAAGTGCTGTGATTGGAACGGCTATGCACTTACCTGAAGTAAAGCCAAAAAGTGGCTTGATTATAAAGCTTAGTTTGTCCGCAATCATTGGTAAGAGCTTAACTCCTTCCTTTGCTGCGCCTGTGTAAAGCCCATCTGGTCCCGGTCCATTAGTTAGTATAAGTACCACAGTGCAGATAAGTATAACGCCCGGAACTATTGATAAGCCCATGTCTACACCTATCTTGCCTCCATCTAGTAAGGCGTCTATAAATCTATTAAAAATCGATCCTTCTCTAACTGGTCTTAGGTCCATAGTTGCCTTAGATGCGTCTGCATCGCCGACAGCCATAGCTTCAAGGCCAAATTTCTTCTTAGTGAATATCATCATTATTCTAACGCTTACGATTGAACCGATTATTGCGCCTAAATTACCTATAAGCGCTGCCTTTATACTGCCGTCTATCTTTAGACCCATCATAGTAGTAGTCGTAATAAATCCCATACCAAAGGCTGTGCCTATGTTTGTCAAGACTGGCACTTGATATTTTTTGAAATACCTTAAAAAGTTTTTGTCCTTGGCTAGAGCAAGTATCGATGGGTTATCTGATAAGTAGCATGTCAAAACGCCGACAGATGCCGCTCCCGGCAAATCGTATATCGGCTTCATTAGCTTTGACAAGAGCTTATTGATTAAGGATATAACACCAAACTCGCTTAGTATGGCTGATAGTCCTCCTGCCACAACGGCTATGGCCATGATATAGAAGCAGACTTCCATAAGCAAGGCATAAGCTGTATTCATAAAGGTATTGATTAAGTTAATGGCTCCCATCTTAGATGAAAGATAGTAGAAAAAGGCAAATAGTACTGCCAAAAAGATAAATGTTTCTAAGCTGATGGCTTTTTTAAATTTTCTTTCCATAATTTTTTCCTGTTAAAATTTATTTTATAATCTCAAGCATCACGTCGTCAACTCTGTTAAACGCGCTTCTGCAAAGAAGTCCAACGTTTTTGATAGTGTCTTCAATAGTGCCCGAAACAACTCCGACATTTTCCTTAGGAGTGCAGCCGTTAAGTGCTAAAAACGCGCTTAGTACTGCTTCGCCTGCACATGTCGATAGCTTTAAGGAGCAAGTGTTTTTTGCCCCGTCGCAGATAAGTCCAGTAAGGTTTGCGAACATGTTTGAGCAAGCACCTTCGATTTGTTCGTCTGTTCCACCCATCATCATGGTGATGCCTGCTGCAGCGCCAAGTCCAGCTGCTATAGCACAGCCGCACATGCCAGATAGCTTTCCTGAGAAAGTCTTGACAAAACGATTGATGGCGTGACCGAAGTATATTGCTCTAATCATGTCTTCTTTATCTAGATCGAATTCTTCATATATTAAGTATATAGGTATGATAACGTTAATACCTTGGTTACCGCTGCCACCGCTTGTCATAACCATGCAGTTACCGCCCGACATCCTCATATCAGCAGCTGCCGCAGTTAATATTCTGGTTCTTGTATAGGCATCGTTTGAAATTATGTTTTTGTTCTCCATCTTCTTAAGACTTTGTCCTAAAAGATTCGAGTTCTTAAGCTTAAGTCCTTCATTTGCGGCGCGCATATTCATTTCAATGCCCTCTTCAATAAAGCCAAGCTCCTCCATTGGCGTAGATAAGACAAGCTCTTTAATCTTCTTAAGAGTAAGCTTTGACATAAATTCCTTCACATCGTCCTTTGCTTCGTCTAACTTATTCTCATAAAGAACTTCATCATCCACTTTTATGTATTCAACATTAGTATGTCCCTTTTGTAAAAGGCCCTCTACTGTCATGTCGTCAAATTTTACACTCATCTTAACGTATATGTCAGGCGTATCTTCATCGTAGCTTAGCTTGATATTTAAAGTCTCTCTAAGCTCTTTCGCTCTAGCTATCATCTCGTCAGTAAATTTAGTAAGAACAAGAAGGCCGTCGTCCTTATTGCCTCCGCTTAGGCCCAAGATAGCTGCAAGGTCAAGACCGCAAGTGCCAGTATTAGGTATAGTAACGCTCTTACCATTCTTATAGATGTTCTTGCTAACAACTACATCGATCTCATTAGCCTTAGCAATGTCATCTTTTATGTACTTTTTTATAAACGCTCCAAGGTAACACACGGCGATAGGCTCGGTGCATCCAAGGGCAGGCATGGTATCTTCTTTGATGATATCAAGAAGCTCCTTTTCTTCATTAGTCATAGTATCACTCCTAAAAAATAATCTCCAAGATGATTATAACACAAAAAAGTCTTTACTTCAATGATTTTAAAAAGGAGAGAATGGTTTTTTATAAAATATTTCTTCTCTTGACTTTCACATGCTAAAAGCTTATACTAGAATTAGCGGACTAGGCTCACATAAAATTCAAAGGAGGTATATTATGAGTGAAAAATATCCATTAAATGTTCCTACGCCAACACACTTTACATACGTTGTTAAGGATCTTCCAAAGGTGACAGTAGAAGAGCGTGAAAAGGCACTTAAGGCAACTCACTACAATGAGTTTGCGTTTCCATCGGGTCTCTTAACTATTGACATGCTATCTGACTCGGGTACTACTGCCATGACTAACACTCAGTGGTCGTCGATGTTCTTAGGTGACGAGGCATATGGCAGAAACACTGGCTACTACGTTCTTCTTGATACTTTTAGAGACATCTTTGAACGCGGCGGCGAAAAGAACTGGAAGAAAACTCTAGATCTTGTTAGAACTGATTGCAGAGACGTAAAGAAGATGATGGACGAAGTTTATCTATCGGAGTACGAAGGCGGCCTATTTAATGGCGGCGCAGCGCAAATGGAAAGACCTAACTCCTTTATCATTCAACAAGGACGTGCTGCTGAATCGGTTCTTATGGAGATAGTTAGAAATATATTGACTGAGCGCCATCCAGGTAAGGTCTTCACTATACCATCGAACGGTCACTTCGACACTACTGAAGGCAATATCAAGCAAATGGGCTCTATCCCAAGAAACTTATACAATAAAAAACTTTTATATGAGATACCCGAGGGCGGCAAATATGACAAGAATCCATTCAAAGGCAATATGGACCTTGAAAAATTAGAAGAGCTTATAAATGGCGTTGGTGTTGAAAACGTTCCATTGATCTTCATGTGCATCACTAATAACACTGTCTGTGGTCAACCTGTTTCTATGGCAAACATTAGAGAAGTAAATAAGATTGCTCACAAATACGATATCCCACTTATCTTTGACGTGGCTCGTTGGGCAGAAAACTCATACTTCATCAAAATGAATGAAGAAGGCTACGAAGACAAGTCCATCGCCGAGATAGCGACTGAGATGTTCTCATACTGTGACGGCTTCTGTATGTCAGCTAAAAAGGATGGCCACGCTAATATGGGTGGCATGCTAGCATTTAGAGACAAGGGTTTATTCTGGCAAAAGTTCTCTGACTTTAATGAAGACGGCTCTATGAAGATGGATGTCGGCGTAAGACTTAAAGTTAAGCAAATTTCTTGCTACGGCAACGACTCCTACGGCGGCATGAGCGGCCACGACATCATGGCACTAGCTGTTGGTCTATATGAAAGCTGCGACTTTAATTACATGGACAGCCGTGTTAAGCAAGTTGAGTACCTTGCACAAGGCTTCTACAAGGCAGGTGTTAAGGGCGTTGTCCTACCTGCTGGTGGTCATGCAGTCTACATCAACATGGATGAGTTCTTCGACGGCAAGCGCGGTCACGATACTTTCGCCGGCCAAGGCTTTTCACTTGAACTTATTAGGCGCTACGGCATAAGAGTTGCTGAACTTGGCGACTTCTCTATGGAGTATGACCTTAAGACGCCTGAGCAACAAGCTGAGCTAGCAAACGTCGTACGCTTTGCTATAGATAGGAGCAGACTTACTCAAGAGCACCTTGATTATGTTATAGCAGCTGTAAAAGCACTTTATGAAGATAGAGAAAGCATTCCAAATATGAAAATACTTTGGGGTAAGAACTTACCTATGAGACACTTTCACGCATTTTTGGAACCATATAAGCACGAAGAAAAATAATTTGTATACGCTGATGGCGGCACTTAAAGTGCCGCCATTTTTTATTATGCGCATAAAAAAATAGAGATGCGAATAAAATCACATCTCCATCATCTTATGCTAATAAATTTTCCGTCTCTATAGATTTTTCTCACGTACTTCTCAAAGTCCTCTTTACTAAAGTCAATCACTCTATCGCATTTACTGCACTTAAGAGTGAGTACTCCATCCATTGCGATGATTTTAAATTCATCACTGCCACATGGGTGGGCCTTCTTCATCTTGACAAGGTCATTTAGCTTATACAAAAGCATTAGTAATCAAAGACCTCGCCTTCGATTTTCTTGTCCTCGATAAGTTTATTAACTCTATCAAGATCATCCTTGTTAAAGACTATTGATAAGCCGCAAGACAAGCTAACGTGTCTTGGTGTTGGTATCATCTTGTACTCGATTGCTTCACTCTTAAAAACACCTTCAGCAAGTATTGCGTGGTGAGTTGAGTTGAAGCTTAAAACGTATCTCTTCATTATGATAAAACTATGTTTCTATCTGCCTTTTCTAATGTTTCATAGATAGTGTACATATTAGATATTTCGCCAACTTGAAGCTTTTCTTTTAAGCCGTAGAAGTCTAGACAAGTGCCGCATGAAATGATCTTAACGCCATTGTCAGCCATGTTCTTAATGTCTTCAAGTACTTCGCTGCCTTCACAAGTTAATTTAACTCCGCCATTGAAGAAGACTATAGTCTTTGGTAGTGGAGCTGTTTGTGAAACAGTGTACATGAAGCTCTTGATAAGTATTGCGCCAAGCTTTTCGTCGCCGTGACCCATAACGTTAGTGCCTACACCTATAACAAATGTTTCGTCATCTGCTTTCACTTCTACTGCGTGATCTTTGTTGATAGTTACTTTGTAGTCTTCGCCTACTTCTTCAACTGTAGCCTTAAGTCCCATGGACTCAGCTAGTCTTGATAAGTTTTCAGTAGCAACCTTGTTATCTACAAGTGTGCAAACTACTCCTGTTTCCATTGCGTCCAATTCTTTCTTTGTTAATATAACTGGCTTTGGACATGCCAATTTTCTTGCATCTATTTCCTTCATAAATACCGCCTCCTACTTATAATTTATACTTAAAATAGATTTCTGTCAAGATATTTTATACTATTATAAATAATTCTTATACTTTAAGCTATCTTTATTGAATAAATTGTTATATTCTCATCAGAGACTACAGCGATAAAGCCCCCACCCACATAAATATTTCTTATATCCTCTTGCATATCCTTCATATAATACTTAGCCTTATATGGTATATAGATTTCTCTTTCTGAGTAAACGATGTAGTAGTTATTATACTTAAGCATGCTCTTCACATTTTGATTAAATGTGTGTTCTTCAAGTACTTCAGCTTTATTATTAAGCGTCATAAGCTTATCGTCTGCTAGCAAATAGACTTTTGAGCCATCGACAGCTATGTCCTTAAGTGTAGTGTACTCTTTTTTGAATACTATAGCATCCTCTTGCATATAGTATAGCGCCTTGTTTGTCGCGACTAGCTTCATATCCTTAAGACCAGCGATAAAAGCAATGACTTCGTCGTTAAACTTGTAATAAAGTTTGTTCTCGCCTTTTCTATTGATCTCCTTATACAAAGAGGCCTTAATCTCACTTGAATACGGGTCGAAGGATGCTATCTGCATAGTCTTGAAGTCCTTGTCGACATTGTATGTGAGTATTGGGTTTAGTGCCTTGTATCTAAAGCGCTCAGTAAAGTCGTCGTCGTAAGCACGAAGCGTTTCATTGAAGTTGTCGCTCAGCCAAGCAGTGTATCTGCCGCCCTTTTCATCTATAAATGAGATTGCTTCGTCATAATTAAAATCCTTCACGTCCTTTAAGTCATTGTAGCTCAAAATATTGACAATGCCATTGGGCGCGTCAGTCGAGTAGATGTACTTGTCCTTAAAAAGCACGTTCGCAGTCTTCGCTTCAAAGTCCCTTCTCATCAGTTCTTCGTCGCTCATCCCAGTCATAACGAGAGTACCATCTTTATGATAATAGATGTGGCCATCTCTAAAGCAAACTCTCATATCCGAAGTCAAATTCCTTGAATAAACTTTATCAAGACTAAGGGTCTTCTCGCTCTTAAGATGAAGCTTAGTCAAAAAACCGACTACTTTATCAGGAAAAGCAAAAGTCGCTGCAAGAAATAAGATTAAAACCACAGCTATAGTGATGAGTATTTGTTTGTAAATATTCATTTCCTTAAACATTTTAATAATAATCCACTTCTCCCATATTGCCATATGAAGCTAAATCATATGGTGCAAAGACGCCTCTGTCAGTAACAACTGCCGAAACTAGTTCTGGCGGTGTCACGTCGAAGGCTGGATAAAATCCCTTAACGCCCTTCATTACATGGCTCTTAGCCATAAAGGATGTCGCCTCATGAGGGTCTCTCTTTTCTATACTTATATCGTCAATCGATTTACCTAAATCAGGTATGCCCGTTACAAAGTACGGTATACCCATGTATTTGGCGCAAATTGCGAGCTGCAAAGTTCCTACCTTGTTAACAACGTAGCCTTCCTTAGTGATGCTGTCAGCTGCTGATGTGAATAAACTAATGTTCTTCTCCTTCATCGTCCATGCACCCATATTATCAGTGATGACTGTAACGTCCTCGCCTTGACTCCTTAGTACTGAGGCTGTTAGTCTCGCCCCTTGTAAGAATGGTCTTGTCTCTGGGCAATAAACTTTGATCTTTTTGCCGAGATCTTTCGCTCTAAGCATCATATAGCCGACTATGGTCTCGCCAAAGCATTGCGTCATGATGGCGCCTTCGTCAGGCATTAGCTTTGCTAAGTTCTTTGCCACCTCGTTTATGGCTGAGTACCTTCTCTCTAGTGACTCGAGTGCTCCTTTGAATATCTCTTCGTATGGAACTAGGTCCTTCTCTATCGCATCCTTGGCAATATCATAGGCCCTTTGAGTTACTTGCGCCATCCTAAAAGATGTTGTTTCTCTAGCATTGGCAAGGGCTAGTTTTGCCTCGTTCATATGCTTAATGAATTTACCTTCAGTAAAATCTTTTGCTTCATATGCAGCGAGTGCCATACCCATAAAAGCGGCTGTATATGGCCCAGCGCTTTGAGTAACCATATTCTTAATCGCGTCTCTTACTTCTTTATAGTTCGAGCAAATTTCGTAGCGCGTTTCAATCGGGTAGACTCTTCTATCAAGTATCTTAACCTTGCCGTCTTCAAACCAAGCAACGTTCTCGTACTTTAGCATGAAGCCGAGGTCCTTGTCCATCCTATCTTTATTGTCCATAGGACTTCATCCTTTCAATAACTGCATCTATATCTTTTTTGCTTAATACGTGAACGTCGTCCTCGAAGCGCACTATGTGATACATCTTCGCGATGTATTCTATGGTTCTAGCATTGGAGTAGGCTTCTCTAAGTTCCTTGCCTAGTGCTAGAACGCCGTGATTAGCAAGTAAACAGCCCTTTCTATCGGCAAGTGCTTTGAGAGCCGCCTCAGCCAGCTCTTGTGTGCCGAAAGTAGCGTACTCAGCGCACTTTATGTCCTCACCGCCAAGGTCAGCCATGATGTAGTGAAGCGCTCCAAGCGGCTTACGTAGTGTGCTGTAGCTAGTTGCATATATCGAGTGTGTATGAACTATGCTTCTTATATCAGGCCTGTTCTTATAAACAAGTGCGTGTAAAAATGATTCTGTCGATGGCTTGTTCTTGCCCTCAAGTATATTTAGATCTAGGTCCATAACAACAAGGTCGTCAAAGTTCATGTGATCGTATGGAATGCCCGATGGTGTGATAACCATCGCTTTTTCATCTGGGTCATATATACTTAGATTGCCAGCTGTACCGACTGTTAGCTCATCTATAATCATCTTTTTAGCGTATTCTATAAGTAATTTTTTATCTTGTATAAACATCTAGTCACCTTCTATATTTTTAATATCTTCATTATCATCGTCTGTATATGATTCTTGAATGTAGTTTTTATCGATTTTGCCTGTGTCTTTAACTTCATCAGCAAATGTAAGCACTAGCTTACCTACGTTGTCGCCTTCCTTAAGCTCGACCTTTAAGGATTGCTTAAGAATGTATCTGTCAATAACAACGCCCTTGCCCTTATCAGTAATAACTATCGCACCTATCCTAGGCATCTTGTCAACGAGTTCGTTATATTGATCCGCCTCATAATTTAGGCAGCACATAAGTCTTCCGCAAAGGCCAGATAGCTTGCTTCCGTTAAGCGTTAAGTCTTGGTTCTTCGCAAGACTTATGCTTATTGGCGAGAAGTCACCCAAGAATGACGAGCAACAAGTCTTTCTGCCGCACTTACCAACTGATGGTATGCACTTTGCTTCGTCTCTGACGCCAACTTGTCTAAGCTCGATACGCATTCTAAATATTCTTGCAAGATCCTTAACTAGTTCTCTAAAGTCAACTCTTCCCTCAGCTGTAAAGAAAAAGATAACTTTGTTTAAATCAAGAGTGAAGTCAACGTCAAGTAAGTTCATTCCAAGACCATATTCTTCGTTCTTTTGAATAAATATCTCTCTCGCTTCAGCCTTTCTATTGTCATTGTCAAGCTTTTGAGCAATGTCCCTCTCAGTCGCCTTTCTGATGATTGGCTTAAGAGGTATGCCAAAGTCATCAATGTCTATCTCCTTGTTTGCGATGACAACATCACCTAGCTCAAGACCTCTAACAGTCTCCACTACGACCTTGTCATCAGTAGTAAATTCTTGCTCCATAGGGTCGAAGTAAAATATCTTTCCTATGGGCTTAAATCTTACGCCTATTATTTTTTTATTCATTTAATCACCTATCAAATTTTTCTATCATATTTAAAACTAAAGTCTCAAGATGCAGTCTAAAGTTGCCGCTGTTACCCAAGTATCTTTTAGTCTCTTCTATCATGTCAATGCTGTCAGCCAAGTCATACAGAGCGAGCCCTTTAAGGCTTTTAATCTCGCCTTTGTAGTCAAGATTAATTATCCTTTCTTCGCTCGAAGCTATATCCTTGATAAAAATTTCAAAATATGTAAGTATTTTTTCAATATCATCTTTATTTTCTTCTAAAAACGCAAGGTCCTTGATGCTCTCATAACGCTTTGCCTTTAATACGTTTATGGCTGCCGCTATGCCCCTCTTTCTGAGCTGCATCTGGTTTTCATCTTCAATAAAGGATTTAAGCGCACTTATATCACCCATGGCAATGGATGCGTAGAGCTCTTTATTATCAAGCTTCGGATAATTTTCATTGATATAATCCATAAGCTCATTTTTACTAAGAGGCATTACTCTAATAACTTTACTTCTTGAGATGATGGTGTCAAGTATCATGTTAAGGCTCTTAGTAACTAGGATGACTACAACATAACTTGGCGCCTCCTCAAGCGTTTTTAATAAAACATTTTGGCTCTCGACTTGAATGTCTTCTGCGCCCAGAAGCATATAGACCTTTCGATCTAGCTCGAAGGGCCTTATGTAAACATCCTTTGCTATGCTTTGAGCGTCTTCTTTCTTAATCTTATCTGTTTTGCCAAACAAAGCAAAGTCTGCTTTTTTATTAGGAATTTTTGACTTAAGAAGAAGCCCTGCAAATTCCATCGCAAGGCTTTCTAGATAAGCACTGTCTTTGCCTTCAAAAATATAGGACGATACAATTTTATTATTATCGATATCGTTATAAAGTATTTTTTTTACTTCATCATTCCCAAATATTTTCTCAAACACAAATTTACTCCTAAACTCTTAAAAATTCTTCTACGTTTAATACAAATAATGTTGCTCCACCAACTTTTACTTCAAGTGGATATGGAACAAAAGTATCTCCAGGCATAGTTACAGTAAGTAAAGATGTAGTTATCTCTCTTGTCTTGCAATTATGATCAACAAGTTCCTTAACTTCATTTACTTTGTCATCTTCAACACCTATAAGTAATGTAGTGTTGCCAGATTTTAAAAAGCCGCCTGTTGAAGAAAGCTTTGTTACTCTATACTTTTTTTCTGTAAGAGCATCCATTAGTGCATTAACATCTTGATCTTGAACGATTGCTACAATTAGTTTCATACTAACACTCCTTCATTAATTTTTTTACTTCCTCTAAGGCTTCGTGAGCAAGGCCCCTTCTGTCCTTAGTACCATCCAATTTAATTAGCTTCATCTGTTTTTCTTCATAAAGCTTTAAGTATGCTAGGTGAACCCTCTCTTGAAAGTCCTCTCCCAAAGACTCTATCCTGTCAAGATCACCAAGCTTTTTCAGTCTTTCATAAGATTCTTTCGCATCCAAATCCATAAGTATAGTAAGGTCGGGTCTAAAGCCATCTAAGAAGAAATCATTTATCTTCATAACCTCATCTACGCCAAGTCCTCTCACTACGCCTTGATAAGCAAGTGACGATAGTAAGAATCTATCTAATATGACCGAGGTGCCATAGGCCACATTTGGCTTAATCACCTTGTCATATAATTCGGATCTCGATGCTGCGAAGAGTAGCGCCTCTGTGTGATAATCCATATCCTTATTAGCTTTGTCAGCCAAGATATCCCTTATCTTCTCGCCAATATCAGTCGATCCTGGCTCTCTCGCGTTTATATAATCAAGGCCCATCTCATCGAAGTAGCCTGTGATTGCGTCTATTACAGTACTCTTGCCGGTTCCGTCTTGTCCCTCAAGAGCTATTACAAGTCCCTTCATTAGTCAACTACAACCAATGAGTCTTGATCGTCGCCAAGTAGACCAACTATGTTAAGGTCTGACTCCTTAAGGAATTGTATGTGATCAAGTATCTCTTCAGTAATCTCTTCGCCTGGCACTAGTAGAGGTACTCCAGGTGGATAAGGAATTATTGGCGAAGTAACTATCTCTCCAAGTGAGTCCTTTAAGTTAATTATCTTCTTTGATGAGTAATATGCATCCGCTGGTCTGATTATGATCTTCGGATCAGGCATATTAACCTTTATATGTTTAACCTCTTCATAAGATAAATTCTTAGATAAGTCTTTGATTGCTTCAAGAAGTTTTTCGTAGTCTTCATCCTCATTCATTAGCGTTGCAAATATTAGAGCGTAGTAATAGTCACTCATCTCAAGCCTAATATTGTGTCTTTCATAAAGCTCTTTTCTAAGTCTTGAGCCCTTAACCCCTTCAAGCTTGAATAATATCTTTGTGTTATCCTTTGACTTGATAGTTTTGTCAAAGTCATCGCCTTCAAAAACTTCAACTCTGTCAATCTTCTTAAGCTCTTCAATAAATTCCAAGCACTTAGTCACATTGTGATGAAGCTTTTCTTTGCCTTCGCCGTCCATATACGCACAAGCTGTTTCATTCGATAGCGTAAATAGATACGATGGTGAAGTAGTTGTATATAGTTGGAATCTGTCTTTTAGCTTATTGATATCTATCCTTTCAGAGCCAACATGTATCATCGATGTTTGTGTAAATCCAGTTAGCGTCTTATGAGTTGAGTGAATAACGATGTCCGCGCCGCATTCAAGAGCCGACTTAGGTAGTCTGTCATCGAACTTCATGTGAGGTCCGTGAGCCTCGTCAACCATAAGTATCTTACCGTAGTTGTGGCAGATCTCAGCTATCCTTTCAAGGTCTGAAGCAATGCCGTAGTAGTTAGTGTGAGTTACTATAACAGCCTTTACCTCAGGATTGTCAAGAATTAAGTCCTCTATCTCATCTGGATCAACACCAGTTAATACATGATAGTCGTCGTTATACTTTGGATATACATAAACAGGATTTAGTCTATTTAGTATCAAAGCGTTATATACTGATTTATGGCAGTTTCTTTGAACAATAACAGTATCACCCGGCTTAGTAATAGTCGCTATAGCGATGTATATACTTCCAGTAGAACCATTAACAGCGTAAAAAGTGTTCATTGCGCCAAATACTTTAGCAGCTTCCTTTTCGCTCTCAAGAATGACACCTCTTGGTTCAAGTAGGTTGTCCATACCATAAGTTTCTGTCGTGTCAATAGCTGGGATGTAGTCGCCCCAGTTGAAAAGCGTGTTCTTTCCCTTATGACCAGGCATGTGGAAAGATACAGAATTTTCGTCTTTTAATTTTGATAATGCTTCAAAAACAGGTCTTTTCATTAAAAACTCCTTTATACTCTATATATTTCAGTTTTTTTGCGAATGGTTCTGTACCACGAATATATCATAATTAGTATAAGTACTAAACTTGATACATAAAATATGTTCTTTACCCTAACAGACTTTAGAAGATTGCCAAGACTGTAGAATAGTCCCGCTAAAAAGAATATTAAGGACGCCCTCTGTATAGAGATATTTCTTCGTCTGACAGCATTCCTAAATACACTCATAAAGATTAGTACCATTAGTACGAGCGTGACTATGGTCCTAAAGACTTCCATAAATCTACTTATTCTGTCTTGGAACCAGCCATTTTGTGGTAGTAGTGTTAATATTAATAGTATCGCCACAAGTAAATATATTATGCTCGACGCCTCAGGCATTCTTCTCTTGCGAAGCGATTTAGCCGCTAGATAATAAAATATTATCAGTAGTATTGGCACCATAAGTGAACTTATAAACAAAGAGATGTTTGTAAGCCTTATTATCTTTTCGTCATCATTTAAGAACAATGCATAAGTCCTGATGCCTAAAAAGGCGGTGACGAAGACCACATAAGTCTTTGTGAATATGCTTTGCAGCTTAAAATCCTTATCAGCATAATTATACTTGTTGATAAAATTATCCATAACGATGATTATTAATATATATAAAAATGTAAATATTGGTTCTAATATCTTTTGTAACAAAAAATCACCTCATATCAATTGAGTTTTGATCACAAATTGGTAGCGGTTTTTCATATGCTTATAAGCCTTACCAAGCTTTTCCTCGTCGTCATATAGACTAAAAATGCTCGAGCCAGAGCCGCTCATCATAGTCTTGAAGCCGCCTAAAGCACTCATCTCGTCGTAGAGCTCTTTAACATCTATGTAATTAGCAAAGACAAAGTCTTGCATATTGTTTCTAAACTTTGTAAAGTCATCGTTCTTAATAAGCTCTTCAATCTCTTTAGTACTTAGGTGTTCGCCGCTAAAGTCCATGCCCTCATAAACTTCTTTTGAGCTAATGTTGATGCCGGGATTAACTAAGAGCGCGTGATACTTCTTAAGTCCTTCTACTTCCTTAATTTTTTCGCCTCTAGCTGTGCATATGGCAGCCGACTTCGAAGTAAAAAAGTTACAGTCACTACCAAGTTTTAAAAGGATATCAAAATATTCTTCCTTTGTCAAGGACAGATCATAAAGCTCGTCAAGCGCCTTAAGTGTTTCGTAAGCGTTTGAGCTGCCACCAGCAAGGCCAGCGCCCATAGGTATATTCTTCTTAAGCTCTATACTTAGCCCTTGTACATCTCTTATCTCTTTTACTAAATCATATGCCTTCTTCATGATATTATCTTTTATATCAGTATCCGCGCTAATGGTGAAGCCACTCGCCTTACTAAATACTAGCTCATCATAAAGATTGATTTTAGACATAAGAGTGATGATGTCGTGAAAGCCATCGTCCCTTTTTGAAACGACTTCAAGATGCAAATTGATTTTCGCATAAGATTTTGTTTTTATCATGACCTTCACATACTCCTCCACTGTTAATTCAATTATAACACATTTTAAATTCAATGTATAGTTTTATTTTTTTATGATTTGCGCGTGTTATTAAAAGCGCGCGTCATATCTCATCCGCCCGTCACATATCATACACTCGTCATATGGCATCAGCCCGTCATATGGCATCAGCCCGTCATATATCATTCGCTCGTCATATGCCATTCACCCGTCATGATTCAATCACTTTTTCAAACGAAGTGGCCCTGCCATCATCCCCGCTAAAGAAAAAAATGAAAAAAGGCAAAAAAATTCCTCACATCACTGTGAGGAAAATTTTTTAGATTATTTTTACTACTACCGTCGATGTTAATACATCTGAATAAGTATACGATATAACCTGATCGTTATTTTGTCCATCTTCTAGCGTAACTGTGAATAGATTTGGATATGCTGAGGTAATTACTCCTTGTGCCTCTACAAAGGTATTTCGACCGACGTTTGTCGTTAGATGCACTTTTTTACCTAAAATACTCTCAACACTCTTTCTAATCCTCTTAATTTCGTTCATAAGATGAATCCCACCCTTCATATACTTGATCTACATCTATATATAGTATAGCATACTTAATAAGATTTGTCAATCATTTATATAAATTTATTTTATAATTGTACTAAAGTATTAATTTTTATTCATGCTTGTGAACTTGACTTTGACGTCCATTTCCTTGCCATTCCTGTTTATCTTAAGAGTCGCTTCGTCACCTATATTGTAGCCAAACATTATCGACTTAAGTGTATTGACATCAGTCACTTCTTTATCATCTACCTTTAGTAGTATGTCGCCCGCCATGATACCGGCTTTGTCGGCTGCAGTTCCATTCGCAACGCTTAGAACGATAACGCCTTTATTTGTGTTTAGTTTGACTCTAAGAGCGGCTTCGTAGTCCTTTGCATTGTAGATGGATACGCCTAGTTGAGCTGTTTGCGCCTTGCCTGTCTTTAAGATCGAGTTCAAAACGCCTTTAATCATATTGATAGGTATGCTAAAGCCAAGGCCTTCTGCGTTTGTAAGCTTTACTGTGTTGATGCCGATGACTTCGCCCTTTGAGTTTAGTAGCGGTCCACCTGAGTTGCCTGGGTTGATGGATGCGTCTGTTTGAATTAGGTTATTTATAACTTGTTTATCAACTCTTATGGTTCTGTCTTTACCAGAGATAACACCAGAAGTAACTGTTCTGTTAAAATCAAGACCTAGTGGGTTACCTATGGCGATGGCTATCTGACCAATTTGTACTTTGTCTGAGTCGCCTAGTTCAGCAACTGGTAAATTCTTTGCATTTATTTTGATTATGGCAAGGTCCATGTCCTCGTCCATCCAAACTATCTTTGCCTTATGTGTTGAACCATCATCAAGTAAAACGCTTATCTTGCCGCCTTTGTTTTGCTTCATATTATCTTTATCTTTGCTGCTATAATCATAAGCCTTATTATCGTCTTCATCTATATCAATATCGTCTTCATCTATATCAATATCATCATCTTCATCATCACTAGTCTTGCCTTGCTTATTGCCTGAGCTGCCTCCGCCAAATGGGAAATCGTCTCCAAATGGAAAATCATCGAAGCCTTCGTTTGTGTTTTGCACTTCTGATTTAACCACGTGAGCGTTTGTAATGATGTAGCCGTCTGGGCTAACGATAACGCCTGAGCCAGTGCCTTTACCAAGGGCTTGTCTACCAAAGAAGTCTCTCGATATAACCTGAGTAGTTATACCTACAACAGATGGTATAGCCTTCTTAGTGGCTGCTTCGACTATTTCAGTCGGTTGATCGATAGTGATCTTTTGTGTGTCGTTTTTAGCCTCGCTGTGCACATAATTATATGCATTGTTTGCTCTGTTAAAGATGTAAGCGCCGCCGAAACCTGTTAGCGCACCAAAGAAGATGGCAAATATAATTGACCACACAAGTATGCCCTTACCATAACGCTTCTTTTCTTTTTTATTAACTTCGTTGTATGAGAACTTTGCCTTTCTTGCACTTGGCCTGTCGTAATCATTTCTCTCAGGACCATTGGCCCTTCTATATGTCCTTCTCTCATAAACGTCTTCATCTGTTTGAGTAAAAGTACTTTCATCATCATGAAGCTCTTCTACTTCTGGATTTTCAATGATATCATCATCGTCAATGATTTCATTACCATATTCATCGAATTTCATAATCTTGTCCTCCTTTTGATTTTCTAACTTTATTATAAATGTCTTTTGTGATAGAATAGTGATAAGGATGTGAAAATTTTTAAAAGAGGTGATTAAATGAAATTTATTTCGTGGAATGTTAATGGTATAAGGGCCGTCCTTAAAAAGAACTTCAATGAGTTTTTGGATGACACTATGGCTGATATATACGCATTTCAAGAGACTAAGATCTCAGAAGGAATACTGATGATGGAGCGTGAAGGCTACCACGAGTACTGGAACTACGCTGAAAAGAAAGGCTACTCGGGCACTATGATACTTACTAAGACTGAGCCCATAAACGTGACTTATGGCCTTGGCATAGCTGAGCACGATACTGAAGGAAGAGTCATAACTCTTGAGTACGATGACTTCTTCTTTGTTAATGTCTACACGCCTAATGCACAAGATGGCCTTAAGAGGATAAAGTACAGACAGGATTGGGAGGACGCGTTTAGAGACTACCTTAATGGCTTAAGAAAAACTAAGGGCGTTGTTGTGTGCGGCGACTTAAATGTGGCTCATAACGAAATTGACCTAAAAAACCCTAAGCAAAACGTAGGCAAAGCGGGCTTCTCTGATGAAGAGAGAGAAAAGTTTAATATGCTACTTGACTCGGGCTTCATCGATACATTCAGGTACTTCTACCCTGATCTTGAAGATAAATACTCTTGGTGGTCATACAGAACTAGGGCAAGATCGAGAAACGCTGGCTGGAGAATCGATTACTTCTTGGTATCGAAGGAGCTTGAAGACAATATTAAGGACGCGGCAATCCTTGATGACGTCTTGGGTTCAGACCATTGTCCAGTCTCACTTGATATAGAGTTTTAGCCTCGATTTGACAAAAGCGATTTAATTTTGTTATAATATCATATATGACAAATTCGAAAGGAGAAGACTATGAAAAAAATAATTAATTTTATACTATTCTTATTAATAGTATCAAGTCTTTCTTTTGCTAAAGATGCAAAAACTCACGTATATGAGATTGATAACAATGGCACAGTAAAAACATATAAGACATCGTGTAAAACAGTAAAAGAACTATTAAGCGATCTAAAGATTAAAGTTGATGATGACGACATCGTCATACCGGACTTAGATACAGAGCTTAAGAGCGAAGGAAAGATTAGTATAATAAAGGTAGACGTTAAAGTCATAGAAAAAGAGGTCGAAGCGCCTTTTAAAACTATTAAGAAGAAAAACAAAGAGCTAACTCATAAGCAAAGCAAAATTTTAATTCAAGGCGTAAACGGCAAGAACAAAGTCAAATGCAAAGAATATTATGCAGGCGATAAACTTATTAAAGAAGAAGTAATTCACGTTGAGACACTAGTTAAGCCTATTGACCAAGTTTTTGAAGAAGGAACAAAAGACGTTTTTACTAACGACAGAGGCGACTTCACTGCAAGAAAAGCCATCAAGATGGTGGCAACTGCATATGAAGCAGGTCCGAGATCAACTGGCAAGAGGCCTGGCGACAAAGGTTACGGCATCACCGCTTCAGGCGCAAGAGCCAAGAGAGGCACTGTTGCAGTCGACCCACGCGTAATTCCGCTTGGCACTAAGCTATATATAAAGAGCCTTACACCAGGCGTTCCTGATTATGGCTTTGCCATCGCTCAAGATACTGGCGGCGCTATCAAAGGTAATAAGATTGACCTTTTCATGGACACAGTTTGGGAGTGCCTGCAATTTGGTAGAAGACCAGTTATGGTCTACATCTTAAAATGATAAAGAAAATAATTAAGCTATTAATCAAAATATTTTTAGCTTTGGCATTAGTTTTGGAGCTACTAGTTATTTTTAACAATAGCAAGAGGCCATCTGGCTCACCCGAGTACATCATAGTACCGGGAGCGAGATGCAAGAATAATGAGCCGATGCTCGCACTTAAGTATAGGCTCGACGCAGCGTATGAGTACTACACTATACATGGAGCTGTCAAGATAATCACGACAGGCGCTGAGAGTCAAGGCGAAACGATAAGCGAAGCCATGGCTGCGAAGAACTATCTCGTATCGCTCGGCGTTGATGAAGCTGACGTAATCACTGAAGAGCACTCTAAAAATACTATAGAAAATCTTGAGTACGCAAGCGACATAGCCGGCAAAGACAAAGAGTACTTAATCGTGTCAAACGACTTTCATATGTTTAGAATCGATTTAATAAGTAATTACCTTGGCATCAAGCACGAGCTATACTCAGCCAAGACGCCAAATGACATAATTGTCAAAAACTATTTACAAGAAGTGGCGTCGATATTTTATTTAGCATTTAAGATAGTGGCAGGAAAAGTTTAATAAGATTATATTAGGCAGAACGAAATGGTTCTGCCTTTCTTTACGCAAAAAAACTCTTGAGCCACAACCCAAGAGTTTCTTCATCTAATTAAATTATCTTTTTCTTCCAAAAATCATATTAACTATCCAAATTAATACAACTGCGCCTACAACACCAACGATAAGGTCATTAATAATGCCGCCCTTTGCTTCAAAGCCAGCTAGTCCAGCTATCCATTTACCTATGCCGCCGCCTATGATACCAGCAAGGATGTTCTTGATCCAGCCCATTTGTGCGTCAGTTTTCATAATTAATGAAGCAATCCAACCTGATAGTGCTCCTACTATTATTGAATACATAATATCTCCTCCTTTTTTTATTATTACCCAAAACAAAAAAATATTAAAATAATATAAAAATTTTATTGTAATCCCCCCCTAAAATGATATAATTTATTAAAGGAGTGATATATATATGAATCGAATTCTAAAAAAACATAGCTTTAAATATTTACTAACAATAATATTAAGTATTTTAACATCGTTTTTATTTTCTGTTTTTGCTATAAGAACCGGCAAAGTTATTGACGTAGTTGTTAATAAGAATAGCTCACTTAAAGATAAAATTTTATCTTGTATTCTTATTATTTTTCTATGGTTTGTTCTTTCTAGTATCTTTAGTTATGTTAAAAGTAAATACGCATCTGATGTAATAAAAGATCTAAAAATGCATCTATACAACTCAATAGGAAAGAAGGAAATATCAGACTATATGAGTGTATCCAATGAGTATTATTTGAATAATCTAACTAAAAACATTGATTTTTATAATGATAACTACTTAGGACCAAAGTGCGATATTGTTTCAAACATTATAAGTGCAATTGTAAGTGTAGGTACTATATTTTTTATTAATTGGAAACTTGGTCTTTCTTTTGTAGCAGTTACTTTAGTAACAATTATTTTATCACAGCTACCTGGTGTAATTATGGCAAAGAAAACTGTTAAGTTTTCAGAAAGAAATGCAGATAATCTAAAGCTTATAAATAATAATTTATCAGGATTTGAGCAAATAAAGCTACTTAATCTATTTAATATTTTTCAAAATATCTTCAAGAAAAAAGATAATGATTTTGAAAACGTAAGACTAGAGTACATGTTTGCCTCTCGTTTTGCAAATACTTTAGGAATATTTTTCAGCTTCTTTGCTCAACTTGCCTGTATGTCTATAGGCATCTGGTTTGTTTTACAAGGAAATTTAACAGTAGGTCTCTTAATATCTTCTATAAACTTATTAAATGGAGTTTTTAGTCCAGTCCAAGAATTTGCTCAAAACAAAAATCTAATGGGTACAGTTAAAGATATCGTTAAAAACTTTGAAGATATAATGAGTACAGATAATGAAGAAAGCCTTGGCATAATGTTAAATGATAATGTTAATAGCATAGCCATTAAAAACTTAAGCATGGATTTTAAAGATAAGCATATATTTGACAATTACAATGTTAATTTCGAAAGCAATAAAAAGTATGCTATAGTTGGCGAGTCCGGTAGAGGTAAGTCAACATTAGTAAAACTAATTATGAAGTATTACTCTTCCAATTCATACAGTGGAGAAGTTTTAATAAACGGAACAAACATTAATAAGATTGATACAGAAAGTCTATTCAATAAAATCGCTTATATTCAAAGAAATGATTTCTATGTGGATGGAACCATAAAAGATAATATTGAACTGTATAGAAACTTAAATATTCAACAAAACTTATATAACCAACTAAAATTTACTGGAGACTTTTTAAATAAAAATATTGAAGATGGCAGCAGAAATTTAGTTTCAACTGGTGAAAAGCAAAGGATAGATATACTTAGATTTCTAGTAAAAGATTATGATGTCCTTATTTTTGATGAACCAACATCAAACTTAGACAGAGAAACAAGTAAAATTATATTTGATTTAATATTTAAAATAAGTAATAAGATAGTTATAGTTATAACTCATACAAGTAATGAAGAAACGCTAAATAAATTTGACGAAATTATTAGATTGTAAATCATCATATATTAGTAAAAATTAAATGTAAGTACCCCCTTAATCCAAATATGGAGATAAGAGGGTATTTTAATGTAAAATTTTATTTACAAAATATCATATTTATGTTAATATTTTTATGAGGTGATTAAATGATTGAAATAAGTAGAGCAAATAACTTAAGTAAAGAGGATAAATATAAGCTTGCCATCGAGATGATTAGGCGCCAATTTCAAGAGGAGACTAATTTCATAGCGAATCTCGCAAATACTGCGGCCATTATATATCACTTGATTGATGGCGTGTCATGGTCGGGCTTTTACCTATATGACGGAACTAATCTTGTGCTTGGTCCCTTCCAAGGCAAACCCGCTTGCAACAGGATAATGCTTAGCAAAGGCGTTTGCGGCACTGCTTACTCAAGCAAAAAGACTTTGGTAGTTGATGATGTGAATGCCTTTGCTGGCCATATCGCTTGTGACGCTATGAGTAAAAGTGAAATTGTCGTTCCTATATATAATATGACTCGCGGCGTTGGTGTCTTGGATATCGACTCGTATGAATATAGTAATTTTGATGCCATTGACAAGGAATACTTAGAAAAGATTGTCGACTATATCGTAAAACATAGTGACACGTCACTTAGGTAAAAGAAGTATAAATATTTTCTATAGCAATAGCACTCAATATTTAATAAATCAATATATCTTGATTATTTGTAAAGTTTCTGTTACAATATCGTCTGGAGGGATAAAACTATGAAAAGAAAATTTTTAGTATTGTTATCAGTTTTAATCATGGCTTCACTAGTAATAGTTGGCTGCGGTAAAAAAGATGACAATGAAACAAAACCAGCTGAAGAAAACACTCAAACAGAAACAGCTGAAAACACAGAAGAAAACAATGAAGAAGAAAATAAAGATACTCAAAACTTTGAAGGCAAAACTTTAAATGTTGTTGCTACAAGTGATTCTTATGTACCTTTATTTGACAAGTTCACTGAAAAAACTGGCGCTAAGGTAGAATTCCTATCTATGTCAAGTGGTGAAGTTATCTCAAGAACTAAGGCTGAAGGCAAGCCAATGGCTGATCTTTGGTTCGGAGGCGGACTTGACGCTTTCATGGCTGCTAGAGATGACGGTCTTCTAGAAAATTATACATCTGATGTAACTGCTACTGTTCCCGAAGAATACAAGGACAAAGACGGCGCATACATCTCTAAGGGTATCACTGTTGTTGGTTTCATCGTTAACGATTCAATTCTAGAAGAAAAAGGCTTAGAAGCACCTAAGACTTGGAAAGACCTTGCTGATCCTAAGTACCAACACTTAGTTATCATGAGTAACCCTGCTATATCAGGTACTAACTATGCAGCTCTTAAGGGCTTACTAGACATCTACGGAGAAGAAGAAGGCTGGAAAGTATTTGAAGGCATCAACAATAACATTGACTTCTACTCAAAGAGAGGTAAAGACCCACAAGAAAAAACTGTTCAAGGCGAATTCGCCATCGGTATAATTCCTGCTGACAAGAAAGCATTTGACGCAGCTAAGGACAATAACTTAACAGTTATCTATCCAGAAGACGGCGTTTGCTGGGTGCCAGAAGGAGTTGCTATATTCAAAGGCAGCGAAAACGTTGACGTTGCAAAGGCTTTCATCGACTTCATGTTAAGCGAAGACGCTCAAAAGATGATTGCTGAAATCGACGGAAAGGACTCTAACCAACTTATCGTTCCTGGTATCGAAAGCTTTGACCTAGGTTTACCAAAGGACAGACTAGTTAAGGAAGACCTATCTACATTTGGTTCAGACAGAGAAAGAATCTTAGAAAAGTTTAACGAAATTTCAAAAGGTAAAACTGAAGACAAATAAGTTTAAATAATCTATAGTGTGATAGTTTTTACTGTCACACTATTTTTTTACATATTAGGCATATGGCCTAAATCATATCAGATATAGGAGTTTATATGAAAAAGATTAAATCATCTAAGTTAATAGACTACACAATTGCGGCTGTGCTCTCGGCACTAGTCGTGATTTTCATACTCATCCCCTTCCTAACAGTTTTTAAAGAGAGTTTCTTTGTAGATGGCACTTTTTCTTTAGAGCATTACCAAAAAATTCTCTCTAATAAAAAGCTAATTACCAACACATTTAAGATGGGTGTGCTTACTACAGTAGTCGCAACACTTTCCTCATCTTTCGTAGCTATATTTTATTATCTATCGAGGAAAAAAGTAAAGACGCTCATTATACTTATACTTTCAATCACACTAATAAGCCCGCCTTTCGTATCGTCGCTAAGCTATATCACACTTTTTGGCAGACGCGGGATAATAACATACAAGCTCTTAGGCCTAAACATGAACCCTTATGGCATGTGGGGCATTGTCTTTATGCAGGCTCTATCGGATTTATCGCTAAACAGTCTTTTGCTCATAGGCTTTCTTCAAAGTCTTGACAAGAGCATAATCAACTCGGCAAGAAGCTTGGGCGCGAGCACTAATGACATAATCATCGATATCATAGTTCCTGCGATGAAGAATGGTATCAAGGCTGTCATGATGCTTAGCTTTTTTAGAAGTGTTTCAGACTTCGGTACTCCAGCCATAATCGGTGGTAATTACGAAGTATTGGCCCTTGAAAGCTATTTCCAAGTCATTGCCAATGGCAATCTTGGCAGAGCGGCTGCCATGAACGTATTTATACTAGTGCCAACACTAATAATATTTTTATTCTCATCAAAGGCAGTTAAATCAGGCACACTAGCAAGCGGCTCACCTAGTAAGGAAGAGGTTCCGCTTAAGAGAAATGGCATTTTGTATTATTTAATCAGCGCTTTTGCAATATTTTTCATATTTTGGATAGTATCTTTATATGCGTCCATCATTTTAAACGCTTTTACTAAGATGCGTGTCGGCGAACTTGTATTTACTCTTGATAATTTTAAAAATACAAAGGTCTTTATAGGCGGCGTCGCACTTAGAAGTATTACTTATAGTATAATCTCGGCCATTGGCGGCACTTTTATCGGCCTTTTAATCGGATATTACTTAATTATCAAACGATATAAATATATGAAAGTTATCGACACTATAGCTAATCTACCATACATCATACCAGGAACATTCTTTGGATTGGGTTACCTACTATTCTTTAGGTCGCCTCCTATAGCAATAACAGGAACAGCGGCGATAGTTGTCTTAAACGTTTTATTTAAGCAGCTGCCATTCTCAACTAGGGCTTCAAGCGCAGCTATGATGGACATTGACACGAATACACTTAACTCAATCAGAGACTTAGGCGGCTCATCCATAAACGAAATTACTGATGGAGTTTTACCTCTTTCAAAAAATTCAATAATGATTTCGATGATAAACGCGTTCACAACGACGATGACAACTGTCGGAACAATCATTTTGCTTGTCTACCCTGGCAAGAAGCTGATGACGCTCGTTATGTTTGACGTAATTCAAAGCGGGAAATATGGCGTTGGCTCTGTAATCGCCTTCTACATCATACTAATTTGCCTAGCTTTTAACATATGTTTAAGGCTTTTGATGAGCAGAGATTTTAGAGAGAATATTAAAAATAAATTTACAAAGATATTTGCAAGAAAGGATGTGAAGTAAATGTTTTTAGAAGTGAAAAATATTTCCAAAAAATATGAGGACAAATACGCGATAAAGGACGTGAGCTTCTCTTTGGAGAAAGGCAAGTTCCTTTGTTTGCTTGGGCCATCTGGCTCGGGTAAGTCAACTATACTTCACTCAATTGGCGGCTTTATCAAACATGAGGGAGAGATAATCCTTGACGGCAAGAGCATTAAGAACCTCTCTCCTGAAGACAGGGACGTTTCGACCGTTTTTCAAAGCTTTGGCCTCTTCCCTCACATGAATGTTTTGAAAAATGTTATGTATGGCCTTAAATTTAAGGAAAAAGATAAATCAAAGAAAGAAAAAGAAGCTGAGGCGAGAGAAGTTTTACGCATCGTCGGACTAAATGGCTACGAAAAAAGGTATCCATCGGAGCTATCGGGCGGTGAAAAGCAGCGTGTTGCTCTCGCAAGAAGCCTTGTAGTTAGGCCAAAGATCTTGCTTATGGACGAGCCACTGAGCGCGCTTGACGCAAAACTTCGTAGCGAAATGCAATTCGAAATAAGAAGGATACAAAGAGAGTTTAACATAACAACCATCTTCGTAACGCACGATCAAAAGGAAGCCTTTGTTATGGCGGATGAGATTATCATCATAAATCAGGGCGAACTTGTTGCCAAAGGCGCTCCACAAGACATTTACAATCATCCGAAAAACGAGTTTACTCTTGACTTTATTGGCAACAAAAACATTATCAAGGGTAAATACGTAAGACCAGAAAAAATTCGCCCTGATGCAAATGGCGAAGAATTTGTAATTAAAGACATAACTTTTAATGGCGAGACCATTGAACTGGATATAGAAAATGATGAGCATAAGCTAGAAATGCTAATTTTAAACGACGACGTCAATTATCAAATTGGCGAGAAAATTAAGGTTAAATATGAAATGGAGGACATAGATGAGAGTACTACACGTCTTGACACAGCTTCCTGCTAAAACTGGTAGCGGCGTATACTTTGCAAATTTAATATCGGCTTTCAAGGCCGCAGGCGTAGAGAATGCTGCTGTTTACGGCGCTGAAGAAAAACACCGAGACTTGATAAATGTAGACGCGGATCAGGCATATGAAGTTTTATATGACACGGATGAAGTGCCTTTCCACATCTGCGGTATGAGTGACATCATGCCATACGAGTCGACTATATATAGCGAGATGAGTGAAGATATGATAGATACAATGCTTGATGCCTTTCGCAAGAGACTTATTAAGGTTAAAGAAGATTTCAAACCAGACTTAGTTATCTCTCACCACCTAATGTTTTTGACGGACCTCGTTCGCGAAGTTTTTGACGATGTGAAAGTCGTTGGCATCAGTCACGGAACTGACATGAGACAAATCATGCAGCACGAAAGATTTTTAAAGAGACTTACTCATATTAAGGACCTTGATCAAGTACTCACTGTAACTCCAGCTGAGCACGAGCAAATCGAGGAAATACTTGGCATAACTAAAGAAAAAATTCATCTTGTTGGCGGTGCTTATAACGACAAAGTCTTCTACCCTAGTGAAAATCAAGAAGATGAAGGCAAAATCAGACTTATGTACGCTGGGAAAATAGTTGAGTCAAAAGGCATTTTTGCCCTAGCAGCAGCACTGCCATATCTAGAGAAAAATCACGACAATGTCGAGCTGCACATCATAGGAAACGCATCAGATGAAGATAAAGAAAAGATGATGATGGAGGCGAACTACTCCAAAAATTTATTTATACGAGACGCAGAAAACCAAATGCTTATGGCGGAAGACCTAAGACGCTCAGATATATTCATCTTGCCATCATACTTCGAAGCCCTTGGTTTAGTTGCGATAGAGGCACTTGCCTGCCACAAATTAGTAGTCGCATCGGAGATAGATGGTCTAAGGCAACTACTTGGCGAAAAACTTGTAAATAGCGGAATAATAGAGTTTACAAAGCTTCCTCGTATACGCGACGTTGATAAGCCATATACAGAGGACATTCACGCCTACGTTGAGAGACTTGTGGCAAATATAGAAAAGCAAATAAATAGACTTGATGAGAATTTATTTACAGAAGAAATATCAAATGATTTGCATGAATATTCATGGAAAAACTTAGGTAAACGTATTCTTGGAATAATTAAATAATAATTAAATAGATATAAATTTTTACATTTATATATATAAACATCGCATTTGAAAGGAGAAGCAAATGAAGAAAAATTTAATTTTATTATTGGTTCTTTGCCTAGTTATGACATCACTTGTAGGATGCAAGAAAGATGACACAAAACCAGCTGAAGCAACTGCTACTGAAACAGAAACAAAAACTGAAACAGCTAGCAAAGAAAAAACAGAAGAAGAAGCTCCTGCAGAAGCTAAAGAAGCTGATGTAATCAGTGGTACTATGACTGAAGAGTTTGATCTATCAAATCACGAAGCAAAAGAATCCGTTAGACTATGGATACCAGTTGCTCAATCAGATGAATACCAAGACATATCAAACATGAAGGTTATGGTTAATGGCAAAGACTCTGGCTACGAAATCAACGAAGATGACCTTGGCAACAAGATGATCTATGTTGAATGGAAACCAGAAGATACAGAAAGAAAAGTAACTTACTCATTCGACGTTACTAGAAGAGAAGCACTTCGTCCAGAAGTAAAAGAAGAAACAGCTATCGATGCAAATGAATTTGCTCCATACTTAGTTGATTCAAAACTATTAAACATCTCTGGTAATATCAAAGACAAAGCTATCGAAATAACTAAAGATAAAGAAAGTGTTTATGATAAAGAAAGAGCTATATATGACTGGATCTACGACAACATGGAAAGAAATAACGATGTTGTTGGCTGCGGTACAGGCGACGTTGAAAACCTATTAAAAACACTTAATGGTAAGTGCACTGACATAGGATCAGTATTCATCGCTATGAGCCGTGCTATAGGCGTTCCAGCAAGAGAAACATTTGGCGTTAGAATGAGTAAAGATGACAAAGCTGATATGACTAAGGGTCAACACTGCTGGGTTGAATACTACCAACCTGGTACTGGCTGGTTCCCTATCGATATAGCTGACGTTTTAAAAGGTATTTTAACAAAAGAATGTACAAAGGACTCTCAAGAAGCTCTTGACCTTAAAGATTACTTCTGGGGTAACTTTGATGCAAATAGAGTTGGTTTCACAACTGGACGTGACTTAACACTAACACCTGCTCAAAACGAAGACCCACTTAACCAATTTGGCTACCCATACGCAGAAGTTGACGGCACAGCACTTGACTTCTACAATCCAGCTGAATTCGTTTACACAATTACTTATACAAAATAAATAAAAATATTTAGCGATGTTTAAAGCCTAGATGAAAAATTCTAGGCTTTTGTTTTTGACAATCTATTAAATTATCTCTGTTCCTTCTCTTAATACAGCTAAATAAGCTTCATAAGAAAAAACTTTATTCCTTTCTTGATCATTATCTTGCTTAATTATATCTAAGTCCATAAGCACGTCAACTGCAGATTTAACTGTGTTGTATGCAAGTTCAAGCTCTTCGGCTGCACCTTTTATATCAATTATAGGTTTTGCTAAGAGATGTCTATAAAGCTTCATTATATTTATCTTTCTTCTATCACTTATATCTAGGCTATTTATTTTTTCTTCATCAGAATTTTTAAGCTCAATAAGCTTGTCGGCGCTATCTATCGCTGATTTTGATGAGATATATATACCGCGCACAAAGAATTTAATCCATTGCTCATAATTGCCGCTATCTCGAACCGCCGTCATCCTATCGTAGTACTCAATCCTATGCTCCTTTAAATAATACGATAGATACAAGGCTGGCGTCTTGATAGTGCCCTTATATAGTAGATATAAAACTATAAGTAACCTGCCTATCCTGCCATTGCCATCTAAAAACGGATGTATGCTCTCAAACTGATAATGCACAAGCGCTGCATTTATCAGCGCATCGTATGGACTATCGTCATTGATAAACTTTTCTAAATCTGATAAAGCTTCTTTCATATCGTCAATATTGGGCGGTATATACCTTGCAGTAGTGATATTTGAGTTCTTTGAGCCAATCCAATTTTGACTGTGTCTAAACTCGCCCGGATTTTTCTCGTTTCCCCTTACGCCTGAAAGCAAAATTTCGTGTGTCTCCAAAAGCAGTCTATTACATAGCGGCAAGGTATTTAATCTATCTATAGCATAGTTCGCCGCCTTTACATAGTTAACTACCTCTTCGACGTCTTCGTTGATGCTCTCATCACGATTCACTTCAAAGATGTCCTCAAGCGTTGCCTGTGTGCCTTCTATTTGCGATGAGAGAAGCGCTTCTTTCTTCACATACATCGATATAAATAAATTCATATCAGGAATTATCTCTGCTCTGTCGTCCAAAATAGCAAGCATCTTATGTGCATTTATTATTAAATTGTTAAGCTCATTGTCAATTGCAATAGCAGGCTCTGGTGGCAGCGGACTTGGTCTGAATGAATAGTACTCGCTTATCCCAGAAAGATTTTTTATTAACTTACCCGCTCTTTCTTTACTCATATGATCAGCTCCAATTTGAAATAGTGATTACATTATATACTTCTTATTTCAAAAAGTCAATAGTTTCTGAAATAAGAATCATATTTTTACTTCCTTATTTCAAATAATCATCATTTTCTGAAATAAGAATCCATTTTCCACTTTCTTATTTCAAATATTGAACTTATATATGATAAATGTAGAAATTGTATGATAAATCAACTTGATATGATTTGTTTATTATGATAAATTAAAATCAATAAAAAGCTTTTTATTGATTTTAATTTTCGCTCAATTATTAATATTAAGGAGAAAATACTTATGAAACGATTATTAATTATTCTACTTACATTGATTATAATTTTGACACCTATATCACACGCACAGTCAAAAAATATAATACAATTGCCTAAGACTATAGAAAGGTTTTGTAATATCTATAAAATTGATGAAAATACAAGAAGAACTAATTGTGCGGAGTTAGATAAGAAAAATATATTTAAATCTACAGTTACAATGTTTTCAAATTATAGGGTTATAGCAAGTGATGTTGCCCTATATGTTGATAATAGCAATAACAAAGGCGGAGATCAGTTTGCTTCTGGATGGGTTCAAGCAACAGCTCCTAAGTTCACTGCGCGTGCAGAAGTTTGGAATCGTGGACAAATTGAAGCAGGTGGTGCTAACAGCAGAAATAAAGGCGATACAGCATATTCGACTTCTTATACGTGCGTTTATATAGATAATAACAGAACTCCAAGAATTTTTTATAGTTGGGGATGGTAAAATTATTCAATGATTAATAAGTCGAATAATTTAAAGCTAATAATTATTTTATTTTTAGTAATTTCAATATTCTACTCCTCTTGTACACTAAAAACCGATAATCATAAATACAATAATAAAAATGACACAAATAATGATGAAGGTACAAATAATAAAGATATTGTTGCTTCAATTGACAATGATCATGAAAGTGATAATTTGCCAGATCAAGATATAAAACTTAAACAAACACCTGCTTCTAATCAAGATACTGAAAATGATAAAAGTGATGATGAGCTGCGATTTGAATATTATGATAAAATAAGCAAAGATAATTCATTCTATCCTTATTATCAGTGTTTTATACGTTTAGAAGATATATCTGATAAATATAACCCTAAATGGAAGGAATCAATTATTACTTTATATGAAATATTCTTAAAGGAATTTAATTATCAAAGTTTTAAAGCAGAATTATTAGAATATACTGGAGAATACAATGGCGAATTAAAATTTGTAGATGGATACATTGAAAAGGAAAAATGTTTTTTGCCAGGTTACAGCAAAGTCTATAAAACTCAAACTTTTGACAATAAAAAATATAATGCAACTTATTTAAAAGCTTATTCGATAATTGAGAATACTGCAAAACTTTTGGATAATCAAATAAGTGAGGGGAGAAACTTCAATTCTGAAGATTTTAAAATAAGTTCTAAGGATGAATATATAAATATTTTACTTGGAAACAACTACAGACAATTATACAATATAGGTGATATTTTAACATTTGGAGATTCTAATTACAAACTAAAATATAAAGTTATAGGCTTTATTAATAAAGGGACAAAAATTATTTCAAGCAATACTCTAGCAAAAGAAAATGAATTAGATAATTTTATAATTGTTCCTCACTATATACCAACTTATGAAGCAAGCAACAAGACAGAAGCATACAATTTAAAGTTTCAGATAGCAACTCTCTTAGATGGATATATAAAAATCGAAGAAAAAGGCAAAATTAGTGATGAACTTTATGAAAATTATCATGACAAAGTAAAATCAATGGCAAAAGAGTGTGATTTAAATGATTTAATTGAAGTTGCAAGAATACCAGTCGACTTCAAAACAATAAATAAATAGCAAAATATAGAAGCTTAGATATAATTTTCATATCTAAGCTTCTATATTTTAAATATTTATTCCAGTGCTTTTACTATGCCGTCTAAGTCTTTTTCTTCTATCAAATCTGCTTGACCTGAGTCAACTAGTCTTGTGTTTTCTGGTTTCAAAGCAAGTGCCGCATAATCTTTCACGCTAAATTTCTCAGCTAGTGCCTCTGCCTTTGGCTCACCAAAGATGTAGTGCTTCTTTTGGCACTCGTCGCAGATGAAGTATGCCATGTTCTCAACTAGGCCATATACCTTTATGTGCATTAACCCAGCCATCTTAAAGGCTTTTTGAACTATCATATCAACAAGCTCTTGGCTCGATGTAACTATGACTAGTCCGTTTAATGGATACAATTGATATATACTTAACTGTATATCTGATGTTCCTGGCGGCATATCAACCAAAAGATAATCAAGTTCGCCCCAGTTAACGTTTTGGTAGAATTGTCTCAAGGCGCCCATCAGCATAGGTCCTCTCCAAACTAGTGGATCTGTTTCGTGCTCCATAAGTAAGTTCATTGACACAACTTTAACGCCATTAGCCGCTTCAGCTGGCTCGATGTTCACGCCGTCTTCTGAAGTAATCATGCCATGAAGGCCATAAGATGCTGGTATCGACGGTCCTGTAAGATCCGCGTCAAGTATACCGACCCTGTAGCCTTTTTTTGCCAAAGCGTTTGCAAGTAGCGTTGTTACGTAGCTTTTGCCAACGCCGCCCTTTGCGCTCACGACGCCTATTACCTTATTTATCTTTGATTTATCATTCGCTTGTAGCTTTTCAAGCGCGCATTTGTCTTTGCATGCCTTGCAATCGTTGTCACAGCTCATCTAATCCCTCCTAAAGTCTATACGCTATAGATAAAAACGCTTCTATACCGTTTTCTATAGCCTCATCATTAAATTCATACGCTTCATCGTGAATGTCCTTGTGATCCTCGCCCACGCCTAGTAGGAAAAATAATTCTCTCGCCTTACGCCTATAGTAGCCGAAGTCCTCACTGCTTCTGATTATCTCTTTTCTCTCTTCGAATGGCAGTCCATCCGCATCAATGGCTTTAACGAAGTCCTCATAAAGCTCTTCGTCATTCACGACCGATAAAAACTCATCCGTACTATTTAATTCTACCACAAAACCCTTCTCTTCTAAAGCCTTTTTATATTTATTTTCGAAAATATTTTTAAGTTTTGCTAGGTCATCGTCGTTATATGCCCTGAGTGTTAGATCTAGCTCCAAATTTGCTGGCGACACACCAAAATTTTCTCCGCCAAGCTTTACGCCAACAACGGTTATGAAGATGTTGTCAGTAAATTTCTCGCCTTGAAGAGTAAAATCTTTGTAAGCGTCTTTCTTTATGAATGGCTCTATATCTTTAATAATCTCGCTGCAAGCGTATATCGGATTTAGTGAATTTTCTGGTATCGATGCGTGCGACTGCCTTCCCACTATACTTATTTTTAAGCCAAAGGACGATAAAAACAATAGTCCCTTCTTTGTAGATATAGTCCCTGTCTTAATTCCAGCGTAATTATGAAGACCGTAAGCCTCAGTAATCTTGTACTTATCAAAAATTTCAAGAGCATCAAGCGCTCCATAACCAGTCTCTTCAGCCGCTTGAAACAAAAAATAAACGTTCTTATCAATCTTAGCCATATCCATTGAAAGTATAGTGCCAAGCATTATCGCCATGTGGCCATCGTGACCACAGCCGTGAAAGCGTGTCTTTTGGCTATTTACAATGCTATCCATATCACAGCGCAAAACTATTGACTTTTTATCCTCGCCCTTAAAATATCTATAGAGTAAATAAGATTTGTCCTCAAGAAGCTCAAGGCCATTGACGCCATTCAAAACATCTTTAATAAAAGCTCTGGTCCTATCCTCTTTAAAAGCCTCCTCGGGCATCTTGTGAAGCTCTTTTCTAAAACGAATAAACTTTTCTATATCCATTATCTATTTATAGACGCAGCCATAAGCTTAAATGTGTGTCTATCTCCTCTTAAGGTTCTTGAAAGTTCAAAAATATTTTGTCAAATGGCAAGGCCACCATAACCAGAGTCGCCTATATGCTGAATGTCAGCGCCTAAAATTTTATTTCTAAGTGCAATGTCTCTAATGACTTCTCTTGGCGAACTTTCTTGCGAAGTACCGATGGTAGTCATCACAAGAGCGCCGTTTTTGTGCGCAAGCTCTACTATAGCTCTAACGTCTTCATCGAAAACGCCTGGACATGTGCCAACAGCTGGTACAGAAAGTACATCAGCGCCGTCAATTAAAAAGCCTTCATAAACATCAAGGTCTGCAATCTTCTCGTCAACACCCGATGAATGCATCTTGCCAGCAAAGATAAGTCCGTGGAAATATTTTTTGGCTAGTTTTATCGCCTCGTTAATGCCCTCGTTGTCAACGCCAGTACCAGGGTTTCCAGTAAACATAACGAAGTCGAAGCCCATCTCATCAAGCTTTTTAATATTTTCTTCGCTCGCCTTTCTTCCCTCGCTAATCACTTTCTTTTCGCTAAACATATTCTTGTCTTGAACTGGTTCTAGATTTAAACCGATAGGTCTCTTGACAAGATTTTTTAGCTTTTTAATGATATCGTCACCACTATAATCAAGGCCCTTGATTTTCTTTTCATTCACATCGAAAAAATTTAATAAAATTAGGTCAGCGCCAAAGGCCTTAGCAAGTTCAGACGATGTCACGCCATAAGTCGCAGGCTCTTGAACCACAACATTCTCCGACAAAACAATCCTCGCTTTACAAGACTTAATCGCTTGTTTCAATTCATCTTTATTCAAATTAATGATCTCGTCGCCACTAAGATCAAAAAATCTCTTTAGCATATAATCACCTCTTTTATATATGTACCCAATTAGATAGAAAAATAGGTGAAGATTTCTCTCCACCTATAATCAATTTATTAAGCTACAACTTTTCTTTCTAAATATATAGTCTCTACATTATTTAATTTATTCATAATGTCTTTATCATGTGTAATCATTATAATTATCTTTCCTTTATCGTATAAGTCAGATATAAGCCTTG
>UQBO01000001.1 GCA_900539225.1 uncultured Eubacteriales bacterium | reverse complement strand
GCTTAGTGAACAGCTGACATTTGATACAATAGACCCTTTTAAAGGGTAGCTAGTATAATTTGCAAGTGACAGATTAACCAACGTCCTTGAGGCGTGGCTAGTAATACAGGCCCTTTGGGCCGCATGAGAAAAACCCCCGGCTAGGCCGGGGGATATTTATTCATGCTTATAGATTGACAAATTATTTAGAAATATGTTATAATCAAGGCAGTTTAAAGGAGTGATTTTATGAACGTTTTTGACGTGTTAAAAGAAAGAGGTTACATAGATAACTGCAATTATGAAGATGAACTAAGAAATTTATTAAATAATGAAAAAATTACATTCTACACTGGTTATGATGCAACAGCAAACTCATTAACTATAGGTCACTACATTACGCTTATGGTTATGAAGCACTTGCAAGCAGCTGGACATAGAGCTATCTGCTTAACTGGTGGAGCAACAACTATGATTGGTGATCCATCTGGCAAGCAAGATATGAGAAAGCTTCTTACTGAAGAAACTATTAACGAAAATGCTAGAATCTTTGTTGAGCAATTATCAAGATTTATTGATTTTTCTAATGGCAAGGCATTGCACGTTGACAATAAAGAGTGGCTTCGCGATGTAAAGTACCTTGATTTTATGAGAACTATAGGCGTTAACTTCAACGTTTCTAAGATGCTTGCTTATGATTGCTATAAGAACAGAATTTCTTCTGGACTAACATTCTTTGAAATGGGTTACATGTTAATGCAAGCTTATGATTTCTTAGAGCTATATAGAAAATATGGCTGCGTTCTTCAAGTTGGTGGATCAGACCAATGGGCTAACATGCTTGAAGGAACTGAGCTAATAAACAAACTTGAAGGTAAACAAGCATACGTTATGACTCTTAAGCTATTAACAAATGCTGATGGCGTTAAGATGGGTAAAACTGTTTCAGGCGCTGTTTGGCTTGACAGAGAAAAAACTACTCCTTATGAACTTTTCCAATACTTTAGAAATGTTGATGACAGAGACGTTATAAAATTCTTAAAGCTTCTAACAATGCTTCCTATGGAAGAAATAAACGAATTAGCAAAGCTTAAAGACAACGAAATTAACAAAGCAAAAGAAATACTTGCTTATGAAATCACTAAGGATGTTCATAGCAAAGAAGATGCTGACAAAGCTTTAGAAGCAAGCCGTGCCCTATTCAGTGGCAATGCTGATTCGGAAAACATTCCAAGTACAACTATGGATAAAAAGCTATTTGAAGATGGTATTGGTTTACTTAACTTACTAAAAGAACTAAATTTAACTAAATCAAACTCAGAAGCAAGACAACTTATTTCACAAGGCGGTATACTTCTTAATGGTGAAAAAGAAAGCGATGCATCTAAAGTAATTACGCTTGATGATTTTAAAGATGGAGAGCTATTGATTAAAAAAGGTAAAAAAGTATTTCATAAAGTTATATATTAGTTAATATCAATATAAAAAACAGGGGGCTTCGGCTCCCTGTTTTCATCTGTAAGCTAATTTTATTTTAATGAAATTTTTTATTTTGCTCCTAAAGATTCCATAAGTTTACTATAGATTTCACTATCGTGATAAGTTCCTTCATATAGTTCAGCTGTTGCGCCTAGTGCATATATAGGTACTGGAACTGCTGTATGAGCAAATGTTGACCAGCCTATACCAGCTTTATTGTCAATTATATGAGTTAGTGTAGCGCTAAATGGATCATATCCGCCATATAAAAGGTTTGTTTCTATAGATTTAGTTCTCTTATCTTTATCTTTCATTGATTCAGCAAAAGCTGCTTTTAATTTGCCAAGTTCATAATCATTTAATACGAATAATTCATCTTCTTTCTTAGTGTTTTTATCCTTAACTATTAGTCCAAAAGATTCCTTTACTAATTTTAGTGCATCCTCAAACTTAAGATTCTTGTTGTTTTTCTTTAATTCTTCAAATTTCTTATCGAATTCAACATAGCTTAATTTTTGCTTGTCAAATATTTCAAAGTGTGTGTCGTATCCTGTTCCTTGATAGCCAAGGCTTAGTCCGCCTGTTTCATGGTCAGCAGTAACAAGGATTAGTGTTTCATCTGGATGTTTTTTATAAAATTCTATAGCTTCTTGAACTGCATCGTCAAGTGCAAGCACTTCATGTATAGATGAGAAAGCATCGTTAGCATGGCAAGCCCAGTCAACTTTTCCAGCTTCAGCCATGATGAAGAAGCCCTTTTCATTGTCTAGTACTTCGATAGCTTTTCTAACTGTATCTCTTAAAGTCATATCACCCTTCTTTTGATCAAGTGTATATGGCATAGATCCAGAATCTTGTATTCTTTCAGTAACAGCAAATACCTTACCAGTATTTTTGTTAATCTTTTCAAAGTCCTTTTTAGTTTCAGTTACTGTGTAGCCATTGGCTCTTAAAATATCATAAAGATCTTTTTCTTTTTTGTCCTTATCGTCACCAGTTCTGTGTTCTAGTGAACCACCTGCGAAGTAGTCAAAGCCACTTGCTGCCATTTGTTTACCTATTTCGTAGTATTGTTTTCTAGATGTAACGTTAGCATAGAAAGCTGCTGGTGTTGCGTGATTTAATGTAACAGTTGATATAATACCTATCTTTTTGCCTTGAGCTTTCATCTTTTCAGCAACAGTAGTAACGTTCTTTTGAAGATCACTTGTCTTACCTATAACGCCTGAATGAGTCTTAGTTCCTGAGCTGATAGCTGTTGCAGTTGAAGCTGAGTCTGGGCAGAAGCTTGTAGAGTCTTCAGTGTTAACAAGGCCAACTGTTGGGAACTTATAAAACTCTAATGGTTTTATCTCTACTTTATCCTTGTTTCCAGTGTAGATTTGAGCAGCGTTAACTTGAGCGGCTCCCATACCATCGCCTATAAACAAGAAGACATACTTAGCCTTTTTGGCATTTTTGCTTTCAGCATAGCTTGTTTCGCTTAAAAATGAAAAACTAGATAAGAATATAGCTAGTACTAAAACTAATACAAAGAATTTAAAATTTTTTTTCATAAAATTCTCCCCTTTCTTTGTATTGATTATAGTTCTAATATGTTAAAAATAAGTATAAATGATGTAAACTTTTTGTAAAAAAACAAAAGTGTATAAAATTAATACACTTTTTCTTGTTAATATTAAATTATAATTTATATACTTTTATTATAAATGCTAAGCTTTTTATTTTGTAAATATCTTATTATGGCTAATGTTCCTCTCCAAGTTAATATTCCTAATATAGCAAAAATAATTGCAAATAAAATACCAACAATTAAAGCAGATATTCCTTTCAATTCATAATAAACAAAAATAAATTTAATCTTATCTAAAAAAGATATATTAATAAATCCTTTTAATAATCCCATTATACCAGCTACAAAACAAAGAATTCCCGATAAGAACAAGCCAATAGCTAGTGTGAAAAGCGTTGGTATAATAGCTAGCCAAATTAATGAAGAATATGAAAAAAATAATATATATTTACATAATGTTTTAAAAGATAATTTATTAGTTTTAACGAAAGCATCATCAATATAATTACCAGCTAAATCTTTTGCTGTAGGCATTTTAGCAATAATCTCTTCACTTGATTGACCAGAGATTAACCTTTCATAAAATGAACTTTTTAACTCAGATAAAATATCAGTTTTCTCACTTATAGGTAAATACTTTAAGTATCTATCAACATGAGTTAAATATTTTTCTAAATCATTACTTATTTTTACATCTTGCATATTAGTATCACTCCTTTTCTATATCGTTAATATTCTCAATAAGTTTACACCAGTCACACTTAAGTTTGTCCAAATATAAAGTTCCAGATTTTGTTATTCTATAGTATTTTCTTGGTGGTGTACCTTCTTCTATGTTTTGCCAATACGATTCAAGATAAGCATTTTTTAATAGTCTTCTTAGTAAAGGATAAATCGTACTCTCGTTAGTATTGAGCATTGTGTATTTATTCAGTATTTGTATTATTTCGTAACCATACCTATCATTATTATTTATTAGAAGTAATACTGCGTACTCCAAAGTCCCTCTTTTTATTTGAGAAATCCAATCAGTATTCATTTGTTATACTCCTTTCATATATACATTGCTTATCTATATACATTGTACTACACAGTATAACAAATGTCAATATATTTTATAAAAAAACCTCCCTACTTTAATTAGAAGAGAGGTTAATAAATATAATTTAATAATTTTATTCAGTTAATTTTAAGAAATCATCTATTTCTGCTTTTATAGTTTCTAGTGATGCGTCAAAGAATTCTTCTTTAGTAACGTCTATGCCAACTGATTTACAGCAATCTTTAATGCTCATCTTGCCTGTGTTTCTTAGAAGTGTGTCATATTTTTCTATGAAGGCATCTCCTTCATTCTTATATATGCTGTATAGGCCTCTTGCGAATAATAGTCCGAAGCAATATGGGAAGTTATAATAACCAAGGCCGCTACTGTAGTAGTGAGACTTGCATATCCACATGCCCTTGTTAAGCTTTTCTGGATCTAGGCCGTCTTTGAAAGCTTCTTTTTGGGCGTTCATCATGATTTCATCAAAGTCATCTGCATCAAGTGCGCCATCTTTTCTTCTTCTAAATACTTCATCTTCAAATAAAAATCTGGAGTAGATATCAACAACTGTTTGTGCTGCTCCTGAAATAATATTTTCAAGTATAAATATCTTTTCGTCATCATTCTTAGCATCTTTAAGTGCTGCATTATATGTTATTGTCTCAGCAAATATCGATGCTGTCTCTGCTATAGGCATAGTGTAGTCTTGATTGATAGGCTTTTCTTGGAAGATAACTCTTCCATGATAAGCGTGACCTAGTTCATGAGCAAAGGTTATCATTGAATCAAAAGTGCCACCAAAGTTTGCTAAAACTCTTGATTCTTTTATAGCTGAGCAGCTTGAACAAAATGCGCCGCCTACTTTTCCTTCTCTAGGCTCTGTATCTAGCCAATTGTTTTCAAATGCATGTTTAGCAAAGTCACCTAATTTATCTGAGAAAGAGTAGTATTGCTTAATAACAAAGTCTTTTGCTTCATCAAATGTATAAGTGATACTTCCCTTGCCTACTGGCGCGAATGTTTCGTAGTAAGGAAGCTTATCATAGCCAAGTAATTTTGCTTTTCTATTGAAGTACTTAACAAAATCTGGTAAATACTTTCTAACTGATGACCACATTGCATCAAGTATCTCTTTATCAAATCTTGAATCGATAAGTGTTTTTTCAAGTGGACTTTTGTATCCTCTTAACTCACACTCATTAATAACTTCGCCTTTGATTGAGCTAAGTGACATTGCTACAGAATCTCTGATCTTGTCGTAGCATTCTTCCTCAGCTACAAAACTCTTTTTTCTAAGCTCTTTATCGTCTTCATATTGTAAGTTTCTTATAGCTGGTAGATTTATTTCTTTTACTTCTCCATTTGGGAATTCCACTTTGCTAGTTACTTTACTTGTTAAATTAGAGTGTAGTCTGTTCCACTCGTATGAACCTGTTTCTTTTATACGAGCAACAGCTATCTCTACGTCATCACTTAATGAGTGTTTAGCTTGTTCACAGCCTTCATTTAAAATAAATCTATATTCTTTAAGAGTATCATCTTCATCAATTATTTTATTGATGTCGTAGATGCTCTTTAAAAATTTTGTGTAGACAACATTTAGCTCAGTAAACTCTCTACCCATAGCTATAAGCTTTGATTTTTCTGTAAGTGCTTCTTTATTGTTAACGTTTTCACTTAAGTTTAGTGAAACGTAAGCATATAGTCTTACAGCATAGTTTTCTATAAGGTTGGCTTTGTCTACATATTGAAGTAAAACTTTTTTCTTGTCGTCAAAGTTATCTGTGATAAATGCTTTTAAATCTTTTACTTCTTTTAATATATTGTCATAGTCTTCTTTGTATTTAGGATCTGTAAATGATTTATAGTATGCTGATAAATCCCACTTCATAATATTCCTCCTCTTTCAAAAAGAGGGTAGCAAATTGCTACCTTCTCTTAATAATTTTTATTTCCTACATTGATTCTATTGATTGCCTTCTTAAGCGCAAGCTCTGCTTTGAATGTGTCTGTACCCTTATCTTCAAGTCTCTTGCTTGCTCTTTCCTTAGCTCTCTCTGCTCTGTTTATGTCTATCTCTTCTTCCCATTCGCAAGCGTCTGAGACTACGGTTATATTATTGTTTCTTACGTCAATATAACCGCCAGCGCAAGCAGCAATCTTTCTTTCATCTCCATCCTTAATAACAAGTCTACCAATATCAAGTATTGTTACCAGTGGAGAGTGATTAAGAAGTATTCCTACGTCTCCTTCAATTGTTCTAGCGACAATCATGTCAATCTCGCCTTCGAAAAACAATTTGTCGGGTGTAACAACCTTAAGATATAATCTATTCATTATCTTGCCTCATACTCTCAGCTTTTTTAACAGCATCATCTATAGTTCCAACGAATAAGAATGCTGATTCAGGTAAATCATCATGTTTACCGTCAAGTATTTCTTCAAAGCCTCTGATAGTTTCAGCTATAGGAACGTATTGACCTTCTATACCTGTAAATTGTTCAGCAACTGAGAACGGTTGTGATAAGAACCTTTGTATTCTTCTTGCTCTAGCAACAGTTATCTTGTCATCTTCAGATAATTCATCCATACCAAGTATAGCAATGATATCTTGAAGTTCTTTGTATCTTTGTAGTATCTCTTGTACACGTCTAGCAACTTCATAGTGTTTTTCTCCAACTACTTGTGGATCAAGTATTCTTGATGTTGAATCAAGTGGGTCTACTGCTGGATATATACCTAATTCTGAAATTGAACGTGAAAGAACTGTTGTAGCGTCAAGATGGGTAAATGTTGTTGCTGGTGCAGGGTCTGTTAAGTCGTCGGCAGGTACGTAAACAGCTTGTACTGATGTAATCGAGCCGTTCTTTGTAGATGTGATTCTTTCTTGTAATTGACCCATCTCTGTAGCAAGTGTTGGTTGATAACCTACTGCAGATGGCATTCTACCAAGAAGTGCAGATACTTCTGAACCAGCTTGAGTAAATCTGAATATATTATCTATGAAAAGTAATACGTCTTGATGCTTTTCATCTCTAAAGTATTCAGCCATAGTCAAACCTGTTAGAGCAACTCTCATTCTTGCTCCTGGCGGTTCATTCATTTGACCGAATACTAAAGCAGTCTTGTTAATAACGCCAGACTCTTTCATTTCATAGTAAAGGTCATTACCTTCTCTTGTTCTTTCTCCAACGCCTGCAAAAACTGAAAGTCCACCATGTTCCTTAGCGATATTGTTGATTAACTCTTGTATAAGAACAGTCTTACCAACACCGGCACCACCGAATAGACCTATCTTACCTCCCCTAGCATATGGAGCTATAAGGTCGATAACTTTGATACCAGTTTCAAAGATTTCTCTTGATGTAACTTGTTCATCATAAGTAGGTGCTTGTCTGTGTATTGGATCGTATCTATCATACTTAGCCTTAGGATCTTCATCAATGTTTTCACCTAAAACGTTGAAAAGTCTTCCTAAAGTTTTATCGCCAACAGGCACCTTTATTGGGCTTCCTGTATCTATAGCTTCGGCGCCTCTAACTAGTCCATCAGTAGATGACATTGATATACATCTAACTATATCGTCACCTATATGTTGACTTACCTCAGCTATAAGCGGCTTGCCATTTAAATCAATTTTAATCGCGTTAAGAAGGTTTGGTAGAGAATTTTGTTTAAATCTTATATCAAGAACCGGTCCAATTATTTGTACAACTTTACCAATATTTTGATTTTCCATAATTTCACCCCTTCTAATTTAATGCATTTGCACCTGAGACTATCTCAGTAATTTCTTGTGTAATTTGAGCTTGTCTTGCTCTGTTGAATCTAAGAGACAAACTCTCAAGCATATCGTTAGCATTATCAGTAGCATTCTTCATAGAGTTTCTTCTTGATGCTTGTTCTGAAGCTGCCGACTCAATCATAGCTCCAAATATAGTTATTGATATATAATCCTTAACTAATCTGTTTAATACTTCTTCAGCAGATGGTTCATACTCAATAAGTCTGTTCTCCATATTGCCTTCCTTTTCTATAGATTCGGCTGGTAATAGCTTAACCATACTAGGCACTAAGCTTAGTACAGTAGAGAAATGAGTATAAACTAATAGAACTTCATCAATTTCTTTTTTTCTGTATAAATCATAACAGATGCTACCAATCTTAGCAGCATTATTATATGAAGGTTCTTCTGAAATATATGAAAATTCTTCTACTATGCCATCGTATCTTCTTTTAAAGTACTCTCTTGCTTCAACACCGACAAGTATAAACTTTGTTCTTACTTTGTCATCAATATATGATTCAGCTTTTCTTATAACGTTAATGTTATAACCACCAGCTAAACCTCTATCAGATGTTAAAACAATTATGAGTCTATTCTTAACTTCTCTTCTTTCAAGTAAATCATACTTAACACCTTTAGTGTTTGCTAGTATTTCTCTTATACTTGATTCAACAGTGTTGTAATATGGCCTTGTAAGTTCAAGTTGTTTTCTTGATTTACGAAGTTTAGAAGTAGATACTAATTCCATAGCTCTAGTAATTTGCTTTATATTAGATACACTTTTTATTCTTCTTTTAATTTCTTTACTTTGTTCAGCCATAATAAACCTCTAGTTAAAAGTCTTTTTAAATTCTTCTATCTTTAGTTTTAGCTCTTCTTTTATTTCATCAGTTAATTCTTTTTTCTCTAAAATCTTCTTAGCAGTTTCACTAGAAGTATTTTCCATGTACTCTAGAAAATCATTTTCAAAAGCCTTAACTCTGTCTACAGGAATATCATCAAGATATCTGTTAGTAACAGCAAATAAAATCATAACCTCTTCTTCGACTTTTAAAGGTTTATATTGTGCTTGTTTAAGTATTTCCATGATTCTTTGACCATGATTTAGCTTGTCAGCAGTGTCCTTGTCAAGCTCAGAACCGAATTGAGCAAATGCCAATAATTCTCTGTATTGAGCAAGTTCAAGTTTAATACCGCTTGAAACTTTCTTCATAGCCTTGATTTGTGCAGCTCCACCAACACGAGATACCGATAAACCTGCGTTTACTGCTGGTCTTTGTCCCGAGAAGAATAATTGTCCTTCAAGGAAGATTTGTCCGTCAGTGATAGATATAACGTTAGTTGGTATATAAGCAGAAATATCTCCAGCTTGTGTTTCTATGATAGGAAGAGCTGTTATTGAGCCTCCACCTAATTTATCAGATAATTTTGCTGATCTTTCAAGTAGTCTTGAGTGTAGATAGAAAACGTCTCCTGGGTACGCTTCACGTCCTGGTGGTCTTCTAAGTAGCAATGACATTGAACGATAAGCAACCGCGTGCTTTGATAAGTCATCGTAGATGATAAGTACGTCTTTACCTGCATACATAAACTCTTCAGCCATAGCAGTTCCTGCATATGGAGCAATGTATTGTAGTGGTGCTAATTCACTTGCTGATGAACTTACTACTATAGTGTAGTCCATCGCACCATGTTCTTCTAGTACATTAACTAATTGAGCTACAGTTGAGTTCTTTTGACCAATAGCAACATATATACATATTACATCTTGATCCTTTTGATTTATTATTGTATCTATGGCGATGGCAGTCTTACCTGTTTGTCTATCGCCTATAATTAACTCTCTTTGTCCTCTACCTATAGGGATGATGGAGTCAATAGTTTTGATACCAGTTTGTAACGGTTCAGATACAGACTTTCTGTCGATGATGCCTGGCGCATTAGCTTCGATAGGTCTATACTTTTTGCTTTCAATTTTGCCTTTTCCATCAATAGCTTGTCCTAGTGAATTAACTACTCTACCAATAAGCGCGTCGCCTACTGGAACTTCAACGATTCTACCAGTTCTTTTAACTGGGTCTCCTTCTTTTAAGTTCTTGTCACTACCTAAAAGTACACAACCAATATTATCTTGTTCAAGGTTTAGTGCCATAGCGTAAACGCCACCAGGAAGTTCAAGTAATTCACCAGCCATAGCATTATCAAGTCCATAAACTCTAGCTATACCGTCTCCAACTTCAATAATAGATCCAACTTCAACCGTATCTAATTTTTTGTCATAATTTTTTATTAATTCTTTTATAACTGAGCTAATTTCTTCTGGTTTTAACCCCATTTAGATACTCACCTCACTATTATTTATTAATTCTTTTCTTAATTCGTTCAATTGACCTTTTAGTGTTGAGTCGATAAGCTTGTCACCGATCTTAACAATTGAGCCACCTATTATAGAATCATCTAAAACATTTTTTAGCTTTACATGAGACTTTAAAGATGCAGTCAATTTTTCTTCATATTTTTTTATTTCTTCATCACTTAAACTGTTTTTAGTAATTATAGTTCCATTCAAAATATTGTTGTCTATGTCATATAAATTGTTAAATTCATCGATTATAGACGATATCATGTCAAATCTTTTAGCATCAATTAAAACATATAAAAAATTCATAGTTAAAGTAGATAGATTTTTTTCATAAATATCTTTTACAATATCTTTTTTATCATTATTTGATAACAATGGATGCTTAAATACTTCCATCAGTCTAGGGTTTGAATCAATACTTTCCTTTATTAAGTTTAGCTCTTCATAAACTAATTTAAGACAATCATCTTCTTTAGATGCTTCGAACATAGATTTTGCATATAAAGTAGTAGCTAATTCTTCCATTGTCCACTACCTACTTCTTCTATAGACTTTTCTATGATCTCTTTGTCTTTCTTCGTGCTAATATTTTCACCAATTAGTTTTTCAGCAGCTAAGATGGCAATATTAACCATATCGCCTTTCATTTCGTCCATTGCCATTGACTTTTTATTAGCAAGTTCTTTATCAGCTTTTTCCATAATTTTTCTAGACTCTTCTTTAGCATCATTAACAGACTTATTAACGATATCGTCAGCTCTCTTTTTAGCTTGATCAACTATATCATTTGCTTCCTTTTTAGCTTCTTTTAACTTAAGCTCATAGTCTCTTAATGCTACTTGAGATTTCAAATTATTTTTCTCGCTATCTTCAATGTTCTTCATTACATAGTCTTGTCTTTTCTTTAGTAAATCTTTTATAGGATAGTATAAAAATTTACGCAAAATAAAATACAATACGAGAGTGGCTGTAAGCTGAACAAGCATATTGACTAAATTAAAGTCAACGCTTACATTTAAGCCTTCCATACTAAACTATACTAAAGGTTTAACTAAGATAAGAATTAGGGCAATAACTAGTGAATAAATACCTGTTGTTTCGGCAACAGCTTGTCCTAAAATCATTGTTTGGATGATATCACCTTTAGCTTCTGGTTGTCTACCTACTGCTTCAGCTCCTTTACTAGCTGCAATACCTTGACCAATACCAGGGCCTAAACCTGCTATCATTGCTATACCAGCTCCTAAAGCTGACATACCTAAAATAAAATCGTGACCTGAAATTCCTTGCATTTAAAATTTCTCCTTTCAAATTTAATTATCTTCTTGTCCCATACCCATTGCAATGTAAATCATTGTTATCATTGCGAATATGAAAGTTTGCAGTACACCTGAGAATACATCGAAGTAGATGTGAAACCATGGTGCTACTATTGGTGTAAGTAAATTACTTACGTAACCTAGCGCAGCATATACAAGTGCCATGATTAATGAACCACTGACTATGTTACCAAATAAACGGAATGATAGTGATACTGGAAGCGCAATATCACCTATAATGTTTATTGGGAATAGTATAAAGATTGGTTCAAAATAACCTTTTATGGAATCTTTTAAGCCATTAACTTTTATCTTGTTATAATGAATCAAAACAAAAGTAATTAGCGCTAATGTGAGTGTAACATTAAGATCTGATGTTGGCGGTTTAAAGCCAAATAGTCCCATCAGATTCGCTGTCAATAAAAACATCATCAAGCTAAGAATGTAAGGTGCAAAGCCTTCTCTGTTCTTTCCCATAGTTTGTTCGATTAGTGAATCAATTGATGTAACTAAGGTTTCCAAAACACTAACAAGGCCACTTGGTCTAGCTTTGTAATCTGTCTTTTTAATTTTGCCATAGCAAATAAAGATAAAAATTACTAATGCTAAGACAACTATCACCGAATTGATAACGCTTGGTGTTAGTGAATATACATTCTTACCTATCTGAAAGCTTATCGACAATTCCATCTTATTACCCCCTTTTCATATATTCAAATCTACTGATTTGTGAAATTATTTGCCTATGCCAAAAACTTCAACTATAATAATTGAAAATTTGATCATAGTAAAGCCTATTGCTGTCGTATAAAAATCGAAATTAGGATTCTTATATGCCGCATAGAGTATTATACCATATAATAAGAGTCTTAGATAATAATTATTTGTAGTAAACCTCTTACTAGCTTTAGCATCTTTCTCTACTGCCTTGATTGCATTTCTGTACATAAGCCTGAAAAACAGCACACTTATGAGTGTTCCTAAGTATAAACCTAGGAGTAAATCCTTTCTGAAACCAAAAAAAATTACAATAATAAGGCTTGAAACCATAGCTAAAATTATAGCGACTCTTATATATTTAAATGTGAAATCTTTATCTTTTTCCATCTTTATCTTCTTTTTGATCTTTGTTATCTTTTTGTTTTACATAGTATTTGATGCTTCTATAGAAATTATAAAAGCCTGCTAACACTCCTATGACTATGAAAATTATAGAAAAAGTACCATCTGTCTTAAATAATTTGTCAAGTCCATAGCCAACAAGGTATGAAATAACAATGCTTGATACTATGTCTATGCCGATTTGACCAACTAAGGCTAAAGGTTTTAGTTTTTCTATCATATTATCTCCTTATTCATATGCTTTTAAAGCGCCAACCATATCTGTAGTCTTTAACTTTTTATGAACTATAATCATAACCATGAAGATAAATACATATGTTAAAGCTGCGGAAATCACATAGTTATACCACATAATGTGCGATACTAGTTGAATGTTCATAGGCGTAACATATTCAAGAATTAAATTATTTAATCCAATACCGCCTAAGAAACCCAAAAGTATTCCGAGTGTAGATAAAAGTATCGTTTCTCTATATACATAACTTGTTAGTTCACGCGGATAAAAACCGAGAACTTTTAGTGTAGCTATCTCTCTAATTCTTTCAGATATATTAACGCTATTTAAATTATATAATACTACAAAGGCTAGAGTCGCTGATACAAAGAGGATTAGTATGATTACATAGGTCAAGTTTGATAACCAGTCTTTAGCTATGTTTATAGTTTTGAATACATTAAACACATACATTACACTGTCAATTTTTGAAATTTCTTTAGTGAAATTGTCTTTGACTTTAACGTCATTACTGTTTAATTTAATTATATCTGAATTATAATCATAATCTTTCTTGAATATTTCTTCGTAATAGCTCTTTGATACATAGGCATAATGTCCTAAGTAGTTCTCATTTATAGCCTTTACTTTCATCTTGTAGTAATTATTATATGAGTCTCTTAGTTCTATCTCATCGCCTACGTTTTTACCTAAAGAGTATAATAGCTTTTTATTAACAATAACTCCATCGTCTGGGATTATCATTTCGCCATTGTTATTTAAGTGAACATACTCAGAAAACTTTTCGTTGTCATCAATAGCCATAAGTATAACGTTTTGATCTGGTATATCAACGGTATCTGCTACTAAATTCTCTGTTCTTATAGACATTTTGTCTTTAATTTCTTCATTATTATTTACAAAATCGTCATATTCTTTCAATTTATTCTTAGAAAAATCTTTATCATAATTTATAATTACGTCATAATCAAATATTTTTCCATATTGCCTATCAATTACTTGAGCAACTGATCCTTTTAATGCAAAACCGAAGAATAAAAGGCTCATGCAGCCCGCAACTCCTAGCAAGGTCATAAACATTCTTGACTTGTATCTGAATGTATTCCTAAATGTTACTTTGTATAAGAAGCTTAATCTCTTCCATATAAATGGTATTTTCTCTAAGAATATCTTTGATCCTGCCTTCGGTGCCCTTGGTCTCATAAGTTCACTAGAGTTATGTTTTAAATGCTTTGATAAAACTATGCTTACTGGAACCACAATTGAAAAGTACGAGATAAATGCACTGATTAATGGGAAAGTCACATTAAAATATGCTATTGGCTTTTTAAGTGTAAATGATGCTGAATATGTTTTAAATACCATATTTGTTAATATGCTTTGTCCTAGTGCTATGCCTATAACTACGCCTAATGTTGTTGCTACAAAACCATAGAATAAATACTTCTTATATATATCAAAGTTATTGTAACCAAGTGCTTTGAAGGTACCAATTTGAGTTCTTCTTTCTTCTGCCATACGCATAAGTGCAGTTAGTGCAACAATTGAAGCGATTAAGAAGAAAAATGCTGGAAAGACTAAGGCTAGTATATCCATTCTATATCCTGAGTCGTAGAACAATTGTAGACCTTCGATATTTTCTCTATCTAAGATATTAAATGTCGGTCTCTTCATGTTTTTAAGGACTCTTTTTGCTTCATCTAAATCGCTCTTGGCGTCTTTTATCTTTTTATCTGCCTTTATCTTTTCTGAATCATATTTTTCGATTCCGTCATCATATTCTTTTTGACCATCAGAAATTTTCTTCTTAGCATCATTAAGCTCTTTAAGTCCTGAGGCCTTCTTGTCCTCAAACTCTTTAAGACCGGTGTTGTACTTTTCTAAGCCGTCGTTATACTTATCAAAGCCTTCGTTAAGCTTAATCAAGCCTTCATCGTATTTAGCTTTGTTCTCAATATAAGTTATTTCTAGCTTATCAATATTTTCTTTTAATTCATCTAATTGTGTTTTTGCCTTATCTAGCTCTTCTTTGCCTTTTTTAAACTCTTCAGCTTTATCTGCTGGTATACTTGCTTCAGGTATCCCCGCCATAGCTTCTACAGCTTTGTCAAATTCTTCCTTTTTAGCAGTATACTCAGCCATAGAGCTTTCATAAGTATCTTTTAGTTCATCTAATTTTGTTTTTAATGCATCTATTTGAACCTTAGCGTCATCTAGATTGCTTTTATTTTCATCTAGTGTGATTTTGCTATCATCTAATTCTTTTTTACTATCACTAAGCTTTTTCTCAGCTTCACTAATTGACTCATTGTATTTCTTTAGTCCATCTTTATAAGATTTATTAGCGTCATCCAATTTTTGTTTTGCATCATCAAGCTCTTCTTTAGCATCACTAAGCTTTTTCTCAGCATCAGCTATCTTATCGTCAGCATCGTCAATTTCTTCTCTAATATCAGCTTTTATGCTTTCAAATCTCTCTATAGATCTCTCATTGAAAGCGGATATTAACTCTCTTCTGTTTTCTCCGACTATATTTTTATATTCTTTATCTGTAGTCTTTAATCCATCTGTACCTTTAAGAATAATTCTTGCTTTGCTCTCATCGGTATCATTAAAAGCATCTTTTAGCACGTAGGCAAAAGAGTCATAGTCACCTAAGCCCTTCTTGCTAGTGCCTTTCATTACCGTAGACATATTCTCAGGAGAGATAACTTTACCAACTACTTTGAATTTGTAATTCTTTAGTATTTTCTTATTCTCAAACTCAAATTTGGACTTTTTACTGTCAAATTCTATAGTATCTCCTATATTAAACGAATGTTTTATAGGGTATGCATCGACAACTATCTCATCGTTCTTCTCTGGTAATCTGCCCTCTACAATTTTAGGCATAGAAATTCTCTCAGGAAGTGACTCAAGATTAATTATTGTTTCGCTTCCCTTCTCAAGAACGTCCTCACTATAGACATATTCTATGTTTTTAATGTCTACTACAGATTTAATAATTTCTTTATCTTTATCCTCTAATGAAAATTGTGAGTTTAGATAAATATCCGCAAGATTTGACTCATCTATAAAAGTATCTGCTGTTTTTCTCATAAGAGGACCAACAGATTTTAAGCCTGTATATACAAAAACGCCTAGTGTAATTAAAAGAACTATAGAAATGAATCTACCTGGAGAATTTTTAATTTCTCTAAATATATCTTTCCATAAAGCAGTTTTTTTCATAAAATCACTACCATTCTATCTCATCTATAGATTGAATATTATCATTAACAAAGATGTTTCTAACCTTTGAGTCGTTAATCTCTATAACTCTATTAGCTATTGGGGTGATGGCTTTATTATGAGTAATGATAACTACAGTGTTACCGTCCTCCAAGCTCCTTCTTTGCAATAACTTAAGTATCTTCTTACCTGTATGATAATCCAAAGCTCCTGTTGGTTCGTCGCATAGCAAAAGTTTTGGATTCTTTGCTATGGCTCTCGCTATAGCAACTCTTTGTTGCTCACCACCAGAAATTTGTGATGGGAAGTTATTTGCTCTGTCTTCAAGACCTACATCTATTAAAACTTGCATTGGATCAATTGCGTCCTTAACTATTTGGCTAGCTAATTCAACATTTTCAAGGCAAGTTAAGTTTTGAACTAGGTTATAGAATTGAAATACAAAGCCTATATCGTATCTTCTGTAAGTGGTAAGTTCTTTTTCATTGTATTTTTGTATGTCTTTGCCATCGATAATTATCTCACCTTCGTCAGCTGTATCCATACCTCCAATTATATTTAATAGAGTTGATTTACCAGCTCCTGATGGACCAACTATGACAACCAATTCACCTTTATTAAATGAAAAATTGATATCGTTATTAGCAACTATAGTGCTGTCACCCATTTGATATCTTTTATACATATGTTTTACTTCTACAAACATTTTCTCACCACTACCTTAAATAATTACTTTGAAAGCGCCTCGTCAATAGCCTTAGCAGCTCTTTTACCCGCTCCCATGGCTTCAATAACTGTTGCACTTCCAGTTACTACGTCTCCACCAGCATATATATAGTCACGTGAAGTTTTTTCTTCTTCATTAACAATTATGCCGCCCTTTTCATTAAATTTGATTCCAGTACTTGTTTCTTTTATAAGTGGATTTGGTCTTGTGCCTAGTGCCATGATAACAACATCAGCTTCTATCTCAAATTCTGAGCCTTCAATCATAACTGGTCTTTGTCTACCAGATGCATCAGCTTCGCCAAGCTCCATCTTTACGCATTTTACTTTATTAACATCGCCGTTTTCATCAGCTAAAATCTCTACTGGATTTGACAAGAACATAAACTTGATGCCTTCTTCTTTTGCATTTTCAATCTCTTCTCTACGAGCAGGCATGTCCTTATCTTCTCTTCTGTAAACAACTGTTACATTCGATCCAAAACGTCTTGCTGTTCTAGCAGCGTCCATTGCTACGTTACCAGCACCAACAACAACAGTATTTACACCTACTCTTATAGGTGTAGCAGTATCTTCTAGATATGCTTTCATTAAGTTTGTTCTTGTCAAATATTCATTTGCTGAGAAAACACCGTTGTAATTTTCACCTGGAATGTTCATAAATACAGGAAGTCCAGCTCCTGTGCCAATAAATACAGCGTCGTATTCATCCATAAGCTCATCAACCGTAACTGTTCTGCCAACAATTGTATTTAGCTTAATCTTAACGCCTAATGACTTAATATTTTCAATTTCTTTCTTTACAACTTCGTCTTTTGGTAGTCTAAACTCAGGTATTCCGTATGTTAAAACGCCGCCTGCTTCATGAAGCGATTCAAGCATAGTAACATCGTAGCCAAGCTTTGCTAAATCTGCTGAACAAGTGATTCCAGAAGGTCCACTTCCTACTACAGCTACCTTTTTACCATTATTTTCAGCGTTCTTAGTAAGTCTTATTCCGTGCTTTAATGCGTAATCACCAGCATATCTCTCTAATTTACCTATGGCAATAGCTTCGCCTTTCTTGCCTAAAACACAAGTCATTTCGCATTGATCTTCTTGTGGGCAAACTCTTCCGCAAACTGCTGGTAATGTAGTGTAGTTGAATAAATCTTCAGCAGCTTCCTTTGGCTTATTATCAGCAAGTTTTTGTATAAATGAAGGTATATTAATATTTACTGGACACATCTTCACACATTGAGGATTTTTACATTGAAGACATCTTTTTGCTTCTAAGATACATTCTTCTTCTGTGTATCCATAACAAACTTCATCAAAATTATTGATTCTTTCCTTAGGATCTTGATATTTTATTTCAGTTCTTTTAAATCTATCCATTATCTCAATCCTCCTATTAAGTTACAGAAGTGTTTACCTTCTTTTTCTATCTTAGAATATTGTCTTGACCTTCTTAAAGCTTCGTTCCAGTCAATTAAGTGACCGTCAAACTCAGGTCCATCAACACAGGCAAAAACAGTTTTTCCGTCAACAGTTAATCTGCATGCACCGCACATACCGCTACCATCTACCATGATGGTATTCATGGAAACTATAGTTTTTATATTGTGTTCTTTTGTTTTTAAACAAGCGAACTTCATCATTATCATAGGTCCAACTACTATCGCGTAAGTATATTTTTTGCCTTTATTTGAAATTAAATCTTCTAAGCAATCAGTTATAAGTCCGCTAAAACCATATGAGCCATCATCTGTTGCTACATAAACGTTTTTAGCAACTTTTTTCATCTCATCTTCAAGTATGATCAGTTCCTTGTTTCTTGCAGCAATTATAACGTCAACATTAACGCCATGATCGTGCATCCACTTAACTTGTGGATAAACAGCTGCAGTTCCTAATCCACCTGCAAGGAATATAATTGATTCTTTTTTTAATTCTTCTAATGGAATATTGATAAAATCACTTGGTCTGCCAAGTGGACCAGAAACATCCTTCAATGTGTCGCCTACATTAAGCTCACCAAGCTTTTGTGTAGTCGAGCCAATTTTTTGAACAGCTATCATAACTGTTCCTTCTTCAGGATTGCTATCACATATTGTAAGAGGTAGCCTTTCTGACTTTTCATCGATTATAATAATTAAAAATTGTCCAGGTTCTGCTTTTCTAGCAATGTCTGGAGCTTTTATGTACATAAGAAATGTATTTAAAGCAATATCTTTTTTCTCTGTAATTTCGTACACTTTAAAAACCTCCTAAAAAAAATAAATAAAATTACTTAAATATATCTATATAATATCATAAAACAATTAAATTTTCAATATTTATAAGCAAATAGGCCCATGTTTATGAGCCTAATTATCTTATTAATTTACTTCTTATTTTTTACTTCTTAAAAATCTATTCTTTTTGAAGTTTAAGAATAGGATAAATATCAAGATCAATACTTCAACAACCATCAACACCTGTACGAAGAGCTTATTTTGTTCAAATGTTCCGCCAAAGACCCTAAAGTAAGTTAATAGTAGTGGTATCATAAGTATTAGAGCTAGTATAAGCTTGTTCTCCATCTGTCTTTTGTAATAATAAAGATTGTCATCTTCGCCTAATATCTCCTCTATGCTCTCTCCTACTTTTGGTTTCATAAGTACATAGATGTGTGTTGCAAATAAACTTGCCTTGTAGCTAATGTCTTGCGAGTTACTATCAAATGTAGCCGCCATAAACGAGAACAAAGAAATTTGAGAAGCGCTTATAGGATATTGAAAAATCTCAATATCCTTTTTTCTAGCATAGGTTAAAAACGACTTAACGTCCTTTTCTGGTCCCTTGAAGTAATATACCTTGTATTCATATTTAGATTCAGTTTTATCAAAATAAAAGTATGAGCCTCTTAAATTGTTCAGCTTATAATTTTCTTCTCCTACTTTATTTAGCCATTTCTCCAAAGAATAAATAGGATCTAAAAACTTTTTATATTTTTTCACTAAATAACACCCTTTTGATTATTATTATCTATCGCCATTTCAAGTACTATAAAGGCAAAGCCAAAGACTATGGCTGGTATTACCCAGGCAAAACCTTCTGATCCTAGTGGGATTCTATCTAAAAAGCTTCTTATATTTTTAAAATCGCCAATATTAGCAATAGTATCTAACAAGCTTGCCATAAATGCTCCAAGTGTAGCGCCTTTATATATAGCTTTGTATTTTATTTTATTATCAAATATATTTAATAAAATGATTACAATAGCAACTGGATATAAGACTGAAAGTATTGGTCCTGAGAATGTTATTATTGAGTCAACTCCGTTTGTTGCGATTATTCCACTAAATAAACAAGTGAATATAACTATAGACTTGTATGTTAATTTGCCATGTGTAAGATCTGAGAAGAACTCTCCAGCTGTTGCTGTAAGGCCTATGGATGTTGTTAAACAAGCTAAAGCTACTGTTAAAGCTAAAGCTGCTGTTCCATATTGACCCATAATCTTATTTACCATGAAAATTAAGTTAGCTACTCTATTTGGATTTTCTGGATCAATAGTTAAATAACCACTGCCAGTTCCGCCGATGTAAACTAGTCCGCCATAAACAAAAGCTAAACAAAAAGCAGCTATAACACCAGAAATAACTGTCATTTTAAACATGTCTTTTTGGCTAGTATATCCTCTCTTTTTGACACTATTAATTACAATAGTCGCCATAATTATTGAGCCTATGGCATCCATAGTTTGATAACCTTCTTTAAAGCCTTTAACAAAATTTTGTGTACTTCCTGTATTTTTTGGTACACCTATTGGCTTAACAATTGAAGAAATAATTATTGTAAATAGAATAACTAATAGTATTGGTGTAAGTATCGAACCTATCTTGTCAACAACTTTTGATTGATTTAACGTAAAAAATAATGTCAATCCAAAAAAAATTATAGATACTAGTATTGGGCTAACATTACCAAATAGTGGTTGAACTGCTATCTCATATGTAGTGGCGCATGTCCTAGGTATCGCTAGTAAAGGTCCTATGCATATCATAATTAATGAGCCAAATAAAATTGAGAAAGTTTTATTTACTTTGCCTGCAACATCTTCAAGTCTTCCTCCTGCCTTTGCCGATGCTACAACTCCAAGTATTGGTAGTCCTATACCTGTCATCATAAAGCCAATCATTGCTTTGAACCATTGGTCTCCTGCTATGGCTCCTAATGTTGGCGGAAAAATTAAGTTCCCTGCACCTAAGAACATCGCAAACAGTGCAAAGCCTACTACCATTGTGTCGATGATTTGTTTTCTTTTCACTTCCATCCCTCCATTACCATAGACATTATACTATATCTCCGAGCTAAAGTAAATATATTTTTAAGATTTTGTAACGTTTTAAAGTATTATTAGCAGCGCTGTTAGGTGCATTTAAATAGCAGTGATAAAGCAGCAATGATGAAGATTGATTTATCTATCTTGATATAAGCATTAAATGTAAGTTTAAGCAAAAAAATAACTCACAGCCTGAGCCATGAGTTATTTTATACTTTATTTAATTGATTTTACATCATTGGCATTCCGCCAGGCATGCCACCTGCCATAGGTGCATCGTCCTTAGGAATGTCTGCTACTGCTGCTTCAGTAGTTAGTATCATTGATGCTACTGATGCTGCATTTTGAAGTGCTGATCTAGTTACCTTAGTTGGGTCAACTATACCTGACTTAATCATGTCAACGTATTTGTTGTTAAGTGCGTCAAAACCAATACCAGGTTTTTCGTTCATAACGTTTTCAACTACAACTGATCCTTCTAGTCCTGCGTTTTCAGCGATTTGTCTTACTGGTTCTTGTAGTGCTCTTAAGATTATCTTAACACCTGTCTTTTCGTCGCCTTCAAAGTCATCTACTATAGCTTCTAGTGCCTTGATTGAGTCTGCAAGTACAGTTCCACCACCTGGTACTATACCTTCTTCAACTGCTGCTCTTGTAGCTGATAGAGCGTCTTCTATTCTTAATTTTCTTTCTTTTAATTCAATTTCACTAGCTGCACCAACTTGAACAACTGCAACGCCGCCAGTTAATTTAGCTAATCTTTCTTGAAGTTTTTCTCTGTCGAAGTCTGAGTCTGATGCTTCGTATTGAGTCTTGATTTGTTTTACTCTTGCTTCGATTTCATCTTTGCTACCTGCTCCGTTAACGATAACTGTAGTTTCTTTGTCAACTTTAACTTTTTGAGCAGTTCCTAGCATATCTATAGTAGCTTCTTTTAAGTCATATCCAAGTTCTTCAGAAATAACCTTAGCTCCAGTTAATATAGCTATGTCTTGTAACATTTCTTTTCTTCTGTCGCCAAAGCCTGGTGCCTTAACTGCAACGCAATTGAATGTGCCTCTAAGTTTGTTAACTACAAGTGTTGCCATAGCATCGCCTTCTATATCTTCAGCAATTATTAATAATGGTTTTGATTGTTTAACAATTTCTTCTAGTACAGGAAGAATTTCTTGTATATTTGTTATCTTCTTATCAGTTATTAAGATGTAAGGATTGTCAAGTTCAGCTACCATCTTGTCTGTATCTGTTACCATGTAGCTTGAAACGTATCCTCTATCAAATTGCATACCTTCAACTACTTCTAAAGTAGTGCCCATAGATTTTGATTCTTCAACAGTAATAACTCCGTCATTACCAACTCTATCCATAGCGTCTGCAATTAGCTTACCTATTTCTTTATCTCCAGCTGATATTGAAGCAACTTGTGCTATAGCATCAGATGATTCAACTTTCTTTGAATATGATTTGATGCTTTCAACAGTTTTATCAACTGCTTTTCTAATACCGCTTTGTAGAATCATTGGATTTGCGCCAGCTGCAATATTCTTAAGTCCTTCTCTAATTATTGCTTGAGCAAGAAGTGTTGCTGTTGTTGTACCGTCACCAGCGATGTCATTTGTCTTAGTAGCAACTTCTTTTAATAATTGTGCTCCCATGTTTTCAAATTTATCTTCTAATTCTATTTCCTTAGCGATAGTAACACCGTCATTAGTGATTAGTGGTGAGCCAAATGATTTGTCAAGAACAACGTTTCTTCCCTTTGGTCCTAATGTTACTTTTACAGTATTAGCAAGAATGTTAATACCTTCTTCCATTTTATGTCTTGCATCTGCATTGAATTTAATTTCTTTTGCCATATAATTACCTCCTAGTCTTCAACTACTGCAACGATGTCAGCGAATTTTAATACAGTGTATTCAACGCCGTCAATCTTTGCGCTTGTTCCTGCATATGTTGAGAATATAACCTTACCTCCTACTTTTACTTCTTTTGCCTTCTTTTCATCATTAGCGATGTCAGATCCTATAGCTATAACTTCAGCCATAACAGGAGCTTCCTTTGAAGCGCTTGGTAGTACTATGCCTGATTTAGTTTTTTCTTCTGCTTCTAATTTCTTAATAACTATCCTATCAGATATTGGTCTTAATTTCATAATCTATTCCTCCTTATAATATTGTTAATATTTTTCTTGTTAGCACTCATCTCTATTGAGTGCTAACAATTATATTGTAGTAAATATAACTCAATTATACAAGATAATATAATCGCATTTATTCATATTTATCATTATTATTTATTTATTATCTTGCTTATCCTCTTCTTTTTTCATCTTTTTATAATTTTCTCTCATGTAGTAGAAAAGATATTGCTGTGCATAGCCCGATAAATCGCCAAATCTTCTCATGCCGTCCTCTTGTATAAGCTTCTTATTTCTCTCTTCTCCGCCGTAGTAAAGCTCTTCCATAACTCTCTTAACCCAAACATCTACTGGGAATGAATCAGTTCTACCTAGTCCAAAGAGTAATATGCATTGAAAGACTTTCTCGCCTATACCAGGCACTTCTAATAAAGTTTTTCTAATGTCATCAATACTTCTTTCTTTAAGCTCTTCAAAATTTATTATACCCTCTTGAACCATCTTTGAAGCTATAACTATCCTTTCAGATCTAAAGCCAGCTCTTGCATACTCCTTTATGTCCTCAGGCTTAGCATTAGACAGAGCAGCCGGACTTGGAAAGGCATAGTACTCTTCTTCATCAAATGGATTATTTAGCTTCTTGCCGTACATTTGAGCGAGCTTCTTAATTGTATTCTTAATGTTCTTGATTTGATTATTGGCACTTATAATAAAGGAAATATATGTCTCGAATGGATCCTGTTTAAGTATCCTCATACCGCCGCCAAAGTCAATAGCTTTTCTAATAACTTCATCATTAGCAGATAGCGTCTTCTTAATTGCATCATAGTCGGTATTTAAGTCAAAATAGTTTAAGATTTCATTTTCATCTGAACAATCGCCCACTATTTCAATACTATCATCTGTGGCACGCGCCTCCAAGACCACGTTCCTAAATATAAATCTATATGCCTCTTCATCTAGCTTTTTCCATCTGAATGCTTGACCACACTCAAATATGTGAGAAGGGACAAAGCTAGTCTGTCCCTTTAATATTATCTTATTCATTACTCTTTGTCTTTTTGTCCTCTCTTAATGCTTTAAATGCTTGTTTAAGCGTCATTCTGTTTCCGTATTGCAGTGTTCCTAGTCTATATATATCGCATGCAAGTTTATATATGAAGTATGCTGATGCTACTAATATAGCAAAGGATGCGGCTATCTCTATGATAGAAATATTTACCATGCCTGCCCTAATAAACATTACAAATGGTGATGTTAGTGGGAAGTATGATAAAAACGCCACAAAACTTGATTCTGATCCAGATGTTAACGCAAATATAGCTCCAAAATATGCAAGTACAATTAATATTGTAGCTGATGATATTGATTGACTTACTTCTTCTATCTTATTAACTAGTGCTCCTAGTGTAGCAAAGATAAATAAGTATAAGAAGAATCCCGCTATCATAAACAAAATGAATGTTACAACTAATTGTATAGGTGCACTTGTGATGCTAAATATGTCTGACCAATACTCTTTATTGAATAAGTATCCTACAGCAAAGCCAATAAACAAGAATGATACTTGAATAACCGCACTTAGTACAGTCGCTAATACTTTACTTAGTATCAAGTATTTAGGTTTAGTTGATGTTATAAGCAGCTCCATAGTCCTGTCATTCTTTTCTTTAGCTACTGATGTTGCAGTTATTTGGCCATATGTTAATATAATCATATACAATAAGAAAAGCAAGAAATATATTATGAAGTAATTTTGCTTTGAGTCTTTACCCAAAACCACTTCATTAATTTGATATTGATTAGATTCTATTGATTTGATCTTTGTATAATCAATTCCTTCTGATTCAATAAGTTTTTTGTATCTATATTCATTTAAATTTCTATCTAAGCCATCGCCCATATCAGTAAGTTTAGAGTTTAAAACGAATTTTTGAATTGAATCAGCTTTAATTACTACTGCTCTATCAATATCTTTAGATAAAATATCTTCTTTAAGTTTTTCTTCATCAGTATATAAATGAACTTCATAATTACTTAAAAATGATTTTAATTCGCTTTCATTAACGCTCTCATCTTTTATAATAATTCCTAACTTTTGAGTCTTATTAAATTCGTCAGTGATAGATTTAAATAAATTTCCTTGAGTAAGTCTTGGTACAAAAGCTGCTAGCAAAGCCAAAGCAAAAAATATAGCAGTAGTTATCTTATATGATTTATTTTTTATGAGCTGTTTAAACTCAAATGAACTTATTAGTTTTATCTTATTTAGCATCGTTATCACCTACCGCTTCTATAAATATCTCTTCAAGACTTGGTTCGTATTTAGCTATAGCTCTAAAATTATCTTTGTTTATCGCATAATTTGCAAGTTCACTAGCTTTATCAGATGTTTTTACAATTATTTCGTTATCATTAATCTTAACATTGTCTTGTCCAACCATATCAAAAATATCTTGTAAATAATTTACAGCATCGTTGTAAAAACTTAGTCTTAATCTTCCCTCGCCCATATTTTTCTTAATTTCCTTAAGATTACCAGTCAAAACATTGCTGCCATCTTTAATAAGAGCAATATTGTCACAGAAGTTTTCTACATGGCTCATTTGATGAGATGAGAATATTAATAAAGTACCGCTCGAAACAGCTTCTTTGATTAGATCAATAAGTATTTGTGAGTTAACTGGGTCAAGACCAGAGAATGGCTCATCAAGAATAATGATGTCCGGTTTATTTATAAAGGTTTGTATAATTTGTATCTTTTGTTGATTACCCTTTGATAAGGTATCAAGATTTTTTGCCTTATATTCACTTAGCTTAACCTTTTCAAGTAGCTCAAGAGCATTGTCATGGCTTTCTTTTTTGTCAAGTCCTTTAATCCTACCAAAGTAAATTAGCTGATCTAGTATTGCAGTTTTAGCGTACATACCTCTTTCTTCAGGCAAATATCCTAGCTTAATCTCTTTTCTGTCGATTGGCGCGCCGTCAATCAGTATCTTGCCGCTGTCAGCTTTAAAAACGTCCATAAGTATCCTTATAGTAGTCGTTTTGCCAGCTCCATTCCTTCCCAAAAAAGCAGTTGAACTACCAGAACTAGCCTCTAAATTAATTCCGTGTAAAACTTCTTTTCCAGCGAAGGATTTTTTAATGTCGATTAATTCTAACTTCATTATTTACTCTCCTTTCTGGGTCTTCCCCTCTTTTTTGACTCTCTATATCTTCCTAATTCCTTATCATAAACAATGTCTTTTGCTCTATTGACATAATCATCACTTGTAAAAGTACCATCGTTTTTACATTTAAGTAAATAGTTTAGCGTGAATAAGCTCTCTGATAGTGGCACATTCTCAACTATAATGTCCTTACCTACATCAAGTACAGTCGGAGCAAAATTCCATATCGCCTTGATACCAATCTTTTCATAAGTCCTTGCAACATCTCTCGCACTATTACTAGTAACAGCTATGACACCTATGTCAATAGTATTGTTCTTGGCAAAATCTTCAAGCTCAGAAATGTTTCTAACTTTGATACCATTAAAGCTAAGACCTATCATATTGGGATTGCTATCAAATAGCCCAATAAACTTAAATCCGCTCGATTCAAACTCACGCGATTGTATTATTGCTTGACCAATATTCCCAACGCCAGTCAAAATTAAATTCTTTTTATAATCAAGACCAAGAACGCCTTTAAGGTCCATATATATAGTCTCAACATTATATCCATAACCTTGTCTACCCTCAGCGCCAAAAGTGTTTAGATCGGCCCTGATCTGAGAGGCAGTAAACTTAGTGTAAGACGATAGCTCACTTGAAGAAACCCTATGTACACCCCTTGCGTATAGGTCTTCAAAAATAACATAGTATATAGGTAATCTTTTAATTGCGTTTATTGTAATATCACGAGCCATATCTCCACACCTTTCATTAATTGAGCAATTATAGTATAACATATAGAATTCTTTTTGCAATAATTTTAGATTCATTTAACTAGTTCTTTAAAAACTTTCTTCTCATTACAAAATATAAAATTTAATTATTTTAAATCCTAAAGTAATAGTAGTCCGAAGACTACCTTTTAATACTATTTAGATTTTTTCACTTGTACAAACATTCCAGAATAATCTTTATGCTTTTCTATCCAATCATATATATTTACTTCTTTAAAGTCAGGGCTAGTTATTCCACTGTTACTTGTTATTAAAGAAAACAAGGTAGTTTCTTTGTCTTTATCAAGTACTGAGCTTTCTATCCAACCATATGATTTTACATCTTTAAAAGATAAATTGTCATATCTACTATAATCCATCTTAGTAAGAACTTTCCCTTTATCCAAAACGTAAACAGAAAATCTTTTCTCTGAAAGTCCCAATAAAAGTTTTTGTGATTTTTTTATATTGATATTACCTGTACTAAATAGCTCTTCAACTTTAGAATTATCATAGTATAATAATTTTATTTCTATACTGTTATCTTGCTCAGAACCTACAAGTTCATATGTTTCGTGAACAAAATCCAAAACATTTCCATTGTCATCTTTATTATCTTCAAATATATAAATATTTGAATCATTTTCTATTCTTTTTATCTCTAAATTATTATTTTTACTGCACGAAAAGATAAAAATTGCCATAGTAATTAAACAAAATATAATGAACTTTTTCATAAAATCACCTCTTTGTAAACTATTATATAATAATAATTATTAAAATTCAAGATAAAAACTGCAATTTTATCTTATTTTCATCTTATAAAATATGTTATAATATAAACGAGGTGTTTTTATGACTGTACTAGCATGTAACAATATAAAAAAAGTTTTTATAGACAAGTTAATTTTTGAAAACGTTTCTATTAATATAAATGAAGGCGAAAAAGTTGCCATAGTTGGTATGAATGGTACTGGTAAGTCAACTTTACTTAACATTCTATCTGGCATGCTTAATTATGATGAAGGCGATATATTTATTTCTAAAGATACTAAAATCGCCTATCTTGAGCAAAATACAACGATTAGGAGCTCTTTAAGTGTTTATGATGAGATGAAGAAGTCCATGAAGCACTTGACTGATCTTGAAGAGGAGCTTAGAAATTTTGAAGATATCATTGCCAAGGACCCTAGTCAAGAGAACTTGGATAGATATGCCTTTTTACTTGAAGACTTCGAAAATAAAGGCGGATATACATATGACGCTGAGATAAAAAAGGTTTTAACTGGTCTTGGTTTTGGCGAAGAACAGTTTAGCCAGGCTTTTAACTCTCTTAGCGGCGGACAAAAATCTAAGCTAATGCTTGCCAAGGCACTTATACAAGAATCCGATATACTTTTCTTGGACGAACCGACTAACCATCTTGATATTGACTCAATGGAATTTCTTCAAGAATATATCAATTCATTTAATAAGACTGTTGTCATGGTCAGCCACGATAGATATTTTTTAAATTCTACTTGCAACAAGGTTATTCTTATAAAGGATCACACAACTCATGAGTACAATATGGGCTACGAGCAATATATCAAGCAAAGAAAGATAAATGAAGCAATTCAAGAGAAGGCTTATATCAATCAGCAAAAAGAAATTGAAAGACAAAAAGAGATTATCAGAAGATATAGGTCTTACGCTACTGAAAAAAGCATTATAAAGGCAAAGTCTCGTGAGAAGATGCTTGCTAAGATTGAGCTCTTAAGTGATGTTAATGATGACAGCGAGATTAATTTTAAGTTTAGGATGAAGGTCGAGTCAGGTAACGATGTCTTAGCTGTTGAAAATATAAATAAATCTTTCGGTGATTTTAAACTATTAAATGATATAAACTTTAACATATATAAGCGCGAGCACGTAGGCATCATCGGTGCTAACGGTATTGGTAAGTCAACTCTATTTAAAATTATACTTGGTGAAGAAAGTCATGACTCTGGTGAAATACACTTTGGGACTAATGTTAATGTTGGCTACTTCGATCAAGAGCTAGAAAAACTTGACGTGAATAAATCAATCGCCGAAGAAATTTGGGACAGCTTCCCTCGCCTTACTTACTTTGAGTTAAGAAAAGCGCTTGCAAAGTTCTTATTTATTGATGATGATATATATAAGATGATTGATGAATTATCTGGCGGAGAAAAAGCTAGAGTTTCTCTATGTAAGATAATGCTTTCTGATGTAAACTTCCTTGTCCTTGACGAACCAACAAATCACTTGGACATCGAGTCAAAGGAAGTTTTAGAAGAGGCTCTTAATTCATACGAAGGAACTTTGCTTGTAATTAGCCACGATAGATATTTTCTAAATAAGGTTGTAAATAAAATACTTGAGCTTAAAGCTGATGGTATTCACGAGTATTTAGGTAACTACGACTATTATCTTGAAAAGAAAAAGCGTATGCGTGAAGAAGAGGCTTTTTTAGAAGAGCCTGAAGAAATTACAAAGACTCAAGCAAAGCTTAATAAAAAGCGTGAGAGAGAAGAAAAAGAAAGATTAAAAAAAGAGAAACAGGCAAAAGATGCTCTTGAAAAAGAAATTTCAGAGTTTGAAAAACATAAGGATAAGATTCATAATGAGCTTGCAAATCCAGATATATACGATGACATAGACAGAGTTAACGATTTGAACTTTAAACTTACTGAGATTGATGAAAAGCTTGATGCCTTATATGAAGAGCTGATTTATATGGAGGATTAAGATGTTTGAACTAAAAAATATAAAATTCAAAGATATTCTTAGCATAGAGCATCTGTCTATTGATGATAATGGCCTAACTATGATTATGGGTCCGAGTGGCAGCGGTAAATCTACTCTCTTAAAAATGCTTGATGACCTTATAAGCCCTGATAGCGGCGATATTTTATACAAAGGCGACAATATTAAGACATATAAAGCACATGAATTAAGAAGAAAAGTTATTATGCAGTCTCAATTCCCCGCTATCTTCGAAGGCGATGTGAGATACAATTTAAATATAGCTAGAAAATTCAGTGGTATAGACGCTCTTGATGATGCGAAACTAAAAGAACTGCTTGATATAGTTTTGCTTGATAAAGATCTTAATGATAATCCAAAGGACTTCTCTGGCGGAGAAAAGACTAGACTATCGATAGCGAGGGTCTTGGCAATGGATGCTGAAGTCTATCTATTTGACGAGCCAACATCCTCACTTGATGAAAAGACCGAATACAAGCTTATAAGTAATGTGATTAAGTACTTAAAAGAAAGAGATAAGAAGATAATTATTGTATCGCACTCAGAAAAAATATTCTCCCTTGCTGATCAAGTGATTAGCATCAAGAATAAGATTGCGACGATTAAGGAGGCCTAGTATGTTAACTGAAATTTCAATATTACAGCTCTCCCTATCTTTTGTATTTATCATAGTACTGCTAGTAATTTCAAAGATAAAGGGTCTATCAAATCAAGGACTAATCATAGTCGCTTCACTAAGAATGACAATCCAATTAATTATAACAGGCTACTTACTAAAATACATTCTAAAGAGCGATAGTCCATGGATAACAATTTTGATACTTATAATTATGGAAGCGTTTGCAATATTTAATGTATACAAAAGAAGCAAGGTTAAATCTATCAAGCTTAAAGAGCTTATAGCAATATGCTTTATAGGATCAAGTTTAGTGTCAATATTCTACTACATCATAGTCGTTGTAGGCGTTAGACCATGGTACGACCCAAGGTATTTCATAACTATCTCAGGAATGCTTATCGGTAATACAATGACAGGCATGAGTCTTGCGATTAACTCTTATAAAAATTCTCTTAATGATCAAAGAGATACGATTGAGTCGGCACTTATGCTTGGTGCAAAACCTAAGGATGCTGTGTTAAGAATATCGAGAAAAGCATTTAGCTCAGCCATACTACCGACACTTAACTCAATGCTCGGCATGGGCATAGTGCTTTTGCCTGGCATGATGACTGGACAAATACTATCTGGCACAGACCCGATGTCTGCTATACTATATCAAATAACGATCATGATAGCCATAGTCGGCACTGTCGGTATCACTACAAGCATATTTACTTCGCTTGCATACAAAGCTTTCTTTAACGATAGAGAGCAAATTCTATTCTAATAGAAAAGTCAATATAAAAAACAAACTCTACTAAAACTAGTAGAGTTTATTTATATACGAATCTATTACCGACTCTTTCTTCTTTTCACTAAAAACGTTCTTCTCTCTCAAAATGTCTACAAGCCACAAAGCTTTCGAATGGAAGATTGCTTCATTATAGTCACTTAAGACTATCTCATAAAGCTTGCCATTTAAGAACTTTGAATTTGTTTTAACGTAGTACGCATCAACATTCTCAAAGTCAACCAGCCTTAGTATGCTTATAGTCGTTAAATCTTTTTGATGATACAAACTTAGCCCAGTATTTTTGTACTCAACAAAGTACTTTTTGTGCTTGTTTGTGTTTTTTATCTCGTTTGCAAGCATCAGATAATATTTAGCAAGTGAGTTATAGTATTGGTAGTTAAACATGCCCTTTTCAAATGAATCAATCTTAATAAAAGGTTTGATGTTTAGACTAGTAATAAAATTGAAATTCTCTTGAAGAAACTCCTTCTTCGTCAAGTCACCGTTGTTGAACTGTATGATCAAAGAATGTCTCTTCTCTAAAAATACCTCAAAAAGATTCTTCCTCTTTACATAAAGCATTAAATACCACTTTCTAATTATTTAACTTCTTCTACATAACTCCTTAAGTCACTGTCTACTTCATCAGCTACGTAGTCAACGTTGATAAGTATGTCTACATCATGCTTTTCAGAAATTTCATCTAAATTCTTTACTAAGCATTTTAAATCTTCTTTCTTAATATCGATAATCTTATAAATACTGTCGATATAAATTTTTTCTAGGTCGAAGTCCATAGATAGCATTCCAAGCAAGAAGCCATAGAACTTTTCAATAGAATTTACACTGTAGTCGCTTAAGTTAATAAGTCTAACGTTAGTGTCTAGAGAAAATATGTGTTCGTCCTCAACATCTAAGAACGTAATGTTGCCGTTACCTGACTTAATGTCATCGTTAGCACCATTGATTAACCACTTAGTCTTTCCTGCACCTTTTGCTCCTAAGATTAATTTAACCATAAAAATCATCCTCCTTAAAATATTTACCTTGGTAATTTGATTTTCTTTTCATTTGTTCTAATATGGAATCTTTTATTCTCCACCAAGATTCGCCCCAGTTGCAATGAATCGTTCCCTCTTCATCGGATCTTCCGACCAATCTTTGTATAATTATATCATCTTTTATATGAGTTAAGAAAATTTCTACTCTATCTACATAGTCTTCTCTGTTTAATAGTTTAAACTCATGAGCTTTATACATCTGGGCTATCTTAGTACCTTCCATTATGTATAAGCTATGAAGTTTTACTTCATCCGTCTTTGTCATGTTAATGAGCCTAGCGTCATTATATATGTCTTCTACGCTATCCCATGGCAAATCAAGTATCAAGTGAGCTGCCTTTCTTATTCCGTACTTTGATAATGTTTGACATGCATTGATATAGTCATTAGTACTATGACAACGGTTTAATATCTTAAGCGTCTCATCATTTGAGCTCTGTAAGCCCAGTTCAACAGTTATCTCAAGATTATACTCATCCTTTACATCCTTCAAAAACTTCATGTAATCATCAAAGATTAAATCAGGCCTTGTCGATATGTTAATTCCAACAACATCTTCCTGAATCGCGTTCATAATATTTTCCTTAAACTGATCTAGTGGCATATAAGTATTAGAAAAGTTTTGGAAATAAGCTATGAACTTAGTAGCCTTATGGTTCTTCGTGATATTTATCTTGTTTTGCTCAATCTGCTCTTTAACAGATAGTTTATTAGACAAATTCTCAAAGCTGCCTCCCTCTGCTGTGCAAAAGATGCAGCCGCCATAAGCCTTTGATCCGTCTCTATTGGGACAAGTTATGTTTAGACTGATAGGAAGCTTATAAACCTTAGTGTGAAATTTATTTCTTAAGTACTCCGAGTAGACTCTATAGAGTTTTTTCTCTTCCTCAAAGCTTATAATATTACTCATCTACCTCGTTTTTATTATAAAATTCTTCCATAAGTTCGTCTATGATTGCGTCATCTACGACTTCTAGTTCAACATCGACATCATTTTCATGCTCGATGTACTTATAAGGATAAACGTACTCTTCTTCCTCTTCTACGTCTAGTGGGAACAAGAAAATGTAGTCGTCTCCTTTGTAATTAAATAGATCAAGTACAGCGCATTCAAGCTCTGTTCCGTCATCTAAAGTGATGATCATTGTGTCTTCACAGTCGCAATCATCATGTTCGTGATCATGTCCGCAGCCGCAGTCTTCGTCGTGGCAGCAGCAATCGTGTTCGTCAATAAAATCTTTATCTTTACTCATCTGTTTCTCCTCTTTCTAAAATTTGTTCGGAAAAGTCCTCAAAATTAGATATATTAACTAATTCGAGACTAATATTTTTATTAATTTCGTTAATATTTTCATCAGTTATAAATGAAAGTTCGGGTTTTTTCTTAAAATCATAGCTTATTTGATCAAGGTAGTAGTTAATTATAAACTCTTTCTCTTCCTTTGACATATCCTTATTTCTAATGCTTAGAGCAACTGATTCATAGAACTTGTATCTTAAGAATATTATGAAGCCTTCAAAGTCTTCAACATTAGTACCCTTTTCAATAATAAATATTATCCTAAAGAATAAATTCCACTTAAAATCAGTATTTATAAGTTTTAGTATTTCGTCACCTAAGCTTTGAGTGAAAGTATCGTTAAACACAGGCTTTCTCTCAAACTCTATATAGTTTGTTATAGGGCCAAGATTTTCCTGTATATCTGATAATCTTCCTACTAAATCAACAAACTCTTGTGATATATCTTTAGCAGATTTTCTTTGAGCCTTCATAAATAAGTACTCGCTAATCATGTCGCAGGAGTCCTTGTAGTCAATAATATAACCTAAATCGCTCTTAACCTTTGATTTAAATATATCGTGTATAGTCTTTGATACAAGCTTAACAAGTTGCTTCTTCTTATTAACCTGCACACTTGAGTCAGACCTATTAAGATGGTTATAAACACTCATAAGCTGTCTATCAACCATAGTTAAATTATCCTTAATAGTTGCCATGATGTCTATAAAGAAATCTTCTGTAAGTACGTAGTTGTAGTTCTTATATAGGACTTTGTGGTCTATGTCTCCCCAGAATACATTGACTAGTGACTTTATTTGAAGCTCAAAGTGAATCTTCTTGCCGTCATCATCAACATACTTGCCATCTATCTTGTAGATCTCAAAACCATTCTTTTGTAATTGTGGCTGCTCTTCAGATAGCTTTAGATATATCTTTTTATTGATATGGCTTGAGTAGTATCCCCTGTCCTCTTTATAATTGAATAAGTTTAGTAAGTCTCTATAAATTTTCTTTTCGTCGTCAATGAACCTACATTCAATTCTAACACCTATGATATCTGAGATGTTCTCCATAAGGTTCTCTGGCGTCTTGTACTCAGTGTATAAATTGTTTCTAAGTATCTTCTCTCTAAGTGAAGTAGCTTCCTTAACTCTGCCTCTAGCAGCTAGAAAGTGATCCTTAGCACAGAATGTATTAGTAAAGAAATTTTCCAAAATCTCTAATACTTCTTCCAATTTATCATTATTTTCTTCAAGTAAATCTATAGTGTCATCAATAAAATCAAATAATTCAAGCCTCATCAGCTCTCATATCCTTTCATTAAACAAATATTTCTGGTTTGTATTTATCCTTTAAGCTGTCAATTACTGCCTTAAATGCGTTCATTTGTTTAATTTGCATAACATGAGCACGCACTTCATCTTTAACTTCATCAAATGATCTAGCTTTTGCATCATTAATCTTATTTAACTTGATTATATGATAGCCAAATTGAGTCTTAACTGGCTCAGAAACTTCTCCAAGCTTCATTGAGAATACCTTGTCGTCAAATTCCTTAACCATTTGTCCTCTATGGAATGTACCTAAGTCTCCACTATTAGCCTTAGATGGGCATGCAGAGTGTTCTTGAGCAAGGCTTGCAAAGTCCTCGCCCTTATCAATTTTAGCCTTGATATCCTTTGCTTTATCTTCATTATCAACTAAGATATGGCTAGCAGATCTTGATTCAGGTTCAGAAAATTCATCCTTAAATTCGTTATAATAGTTTTTAAGTTCTTCATCTGTCGCTTCTTCACATTCAAGAGCCTTTTTAAAAGCTATATTAGTTAAGATATTTTCTTTAGCCTTTGCCATCTCAGCTTTATACTCTTCACTCTCGTCTAGTTTTTCATCGATAGCATTATTATATAACATCGCTTGATTAACCATCTCTTCAACTAATTTTTTAACTCCGTCCTTTGATTGGAACTGCATAGTTAGTTGTGGTCCAAGCATATTTGCAAAGTTTACAACGTCTTCTTTTTTAATTTCTTTGCCGCATACTTTAGCGACTACTTCCTTATTTATTTCCAAAATATCCTCCTTAAAATTTAATCTTTCACATATTTATATTATCATATAAATTATTATTTTGCAAGACTATTTTTAAAGATGAAAATGTGTTATAATAGTTGTGAGAGGTGATTTTATGAAATATTTACTAGGTGGAGAGAACGAAAAAGTATATTTGAACCCTAAGATGCTAAATAGACACGGCATCATAGCAGGAGCGACTGGTACTGGTAAGACTGTTACATTAAAAGTAATTAGTGAAATGCTAAATAACGACGGCATCAACACATTCATTACCGATGTTAAAGGCGACATTATGAGTCTAGCTGAAAACGGTGAGAGAAATGATAAGATTGATGAAAGACTTGCTAAGCTTGGTATAGATGACTACCAAGTTGATAGCTTCCCTGTTGAAATTTTTGATATATATAAAAAAGGTGTTCCGCTAAGAGCATCTGTTACAGATATAGGTCCAGTTCTACTATCTAAGATGCTTGGGCTGAATGATGTGCAAAGCGGCGTCATCGATGTTATGTATAAAATTGCCGACGAGAACGAGCTTAAGCTTATCGATTTTAAAGATCTAAAGATTATGCTTAAGTATATGGCGGACTTCTCTAGTGATATTTCAAATAAATATGGCAATGTTGCTAAGCAAAGTATAAATGCTATACAAAGAACTCTTATTAGATTTGAAAATGAAGGAGCAATTGACTTCTTTGGTGAACCATCTTTCGATGTAGATGATTTATTAGTGAAAAATGGTGAAAAAGGCACAGCAAACATACTCAACTGTACAGAGCTCTACCTTAACTCAAAGATGTATCAATCAGTTGTAATCTATCTACTTAGTCAAATATTTACTAGTCTTGATGAAGTTGGTGATCTTGATAAACCAAAGCTGGTATTATTCTTAGATGAGGCTCACTTAATTTTTAAAGACTTAAATAAAAAGATGCTTGAAAACATCGTTACTATTATCAAGCTTATAAGGTCTAAAGGTGTTGGTATCTTCTTCGTTACGCAAAATCCTAAGGATATACCTGAAGAAGTTTTAAGCCAATTATCTAACAGAATCGAACATGCTTTAAGAGCCTACACTCCTAATGAGATTAAGAATGTTAAATATGCTGCTGATAGTTTTAGGAAGAATCCAAACTTTGACAGCGAAAAAGCTATACTGAATTTAAAAACTGGTGAAGCCTTGGTCTCTACGCTTAATGAAGATGGTGAGCCATCCATAGCTGAGATAACTCTTATAAGGCCACCTATGTCAAAGATTGGTATGATAGATGAAGCTGTATTTAATGAGATTGTTAATAATTCAGATTTTAACTCTAAGTACAAAGAGCCAATTGACAGAGAATCAGCATATGAGATACTTAGTGAAAGATACATCCAAATCAATAAAGAAATGGAAGCTGAAAAAGCTGAAAAAGATGCACAAAAAGAATACAGAACAAAGCAAAATCAAAAGAAGAGAAATGAAAGTACTGCAGATAAAATTTTAAAGAGAGTCTTTAGTGCCTTCACTTATCAAATAGGTAGAACCGTAGCAAGAGATATAATGAATACGATTAAGAGAAAGAAATAATTTATAAATCAATGGCCAGAGCAAATGCTCTGGCCATTGATCTGTGCAAAAAAGACTAGAGCATCTGCCCTAGTCTTAGTTAATTTATATTCTTTCAACAAATATCTTTACAGTCTTACCATTTAAGTCTGTTTCTTCTACATCAAGTTCTTTGTATTCAATGCTATCTGCAACTGTTTCTTTTAGTATAAAGTCTTTGAACTTTTCAAAGATAGCTTTCAAATCATCATTTGCATCAACATAGATCTTAATCTTATCTAGCACGTCGAAATCATTTTGCTTTCTAAGTTGTTGTACCTTTGATATAAACTCTCTTAAGTAGCCTTCATCAAGAAGTTCTTCTGTTAACTTAGTATCAAGTATGATGAATACACCATTTTCCATTTCGACATTAAAGCCTTCTTTGGACTCGATTCTTACATCTACATAATCTTTTTTGATTTCAGTCGCTTCACCATTAAGCTCAACAGTTTGATCAGCGTGGTCAAGCTTGTCTACAAAGTCTATGCTATTAACATTTAATAGATACTTAGTGAAGTCCTTAATCTTTGATCCAAGTATTGAGCCAGCAACTTTGAAGTTCGGCTTCAAGTTGAAATTCATGTACTTCTTCAAATCATCTTCGTAGTAAACGTTCTTTACGTTAAGCTCTTCCTTGATTAAGTCTGTCAAGTCTTCTAGGTCTTCTCTATACTTACCATCGATAACTATCTCGTTAAGAGGTATTCTTACCTTGATCTTAGCATTCTCTCTTGATGATCTACCTAGTTTTACAAGTGTACGAACTAAATCCATCTTGTAAATAAGTTTTTCATCGATTAGGTCTTTATTAGCCTTTGGATAATAGTCTATGTGAACTGATTCTAGATCTCCAAGTCTTTGATAGAACTCTTCTGCTGTATATGGAGCAAATGGTGCTATGACCTTAGAAACTCCAAGAAGTATTTCGTATGTTGTTTGTAAAACTGCCTTCTTATCATCATCAAGCTCTGTAGCCCAGAATCTTCTTCTTGAACGTCTGATATACCAGTTTGATATATCTTCAACTACAAAATCTTGTATCATTCTAACTACATTTGTTAGCTCGAACTTATCCATCTCTTCTTCGATATTTAGAAGAAGTTTGTTATATTTAGCAAGTATCCACTTGTCTATATCGCTTCTCTTTTCATATGGTACGTCTAATGTCTTTGGATCAATGCCATCGGTTTGTAAATACATGTAGAAGAAGTTATATACATTTCTAAGTGTGTTAAAGAATTTCGAGCTGATGTCTTTTAAGCCATCTACATCGACTTTCTTAGTAGTCCAAGCTGGTGATACGTATAATAGATACCATCTTACAGCATCTGCACCATATTCGTCAAATAGCTCGAATGGGTCTATGGTATTGCCCCTGCTTTTACTCATCTTTTTACCGTACTTATCAAGTACTAAGTTGTTTACAAGAACGTTTTTATATGGAGCCTTACCAGTCATATATGTTGATATAGCAAGTAAGCTGTAGAACCAGCCTCTTGTTTGGTCTATGCCTTCACAGATGAAGTCTGCTGGGAACTTGTGATCAAAGTCTTCAGTATGCTCGAATGGATAGTGCCATTGGCTAAATGGCATTGCGCCTGAGTCAAACCAAACGTCAATTACATCCTTTTCTCTAGTCATCTTGCCATGACAGTGTGGACACTCTAGATGAACGTCGTCAACATATGGTCTGTGCAATTCGATGTTTTCATCTATATCTTCAATAGCTTTTTCCTTAAGTTCTTTTCTTGAGCCAACGCTTTCCATATGACCGCAGTCTTCGCACTTCCAAATTGGTAGTGGTGTTCCCCAGTATCTTGATCTAGATAGAGCCCAGTCCTTTAGGTTATCTAGCCAGAAACCAAATCTCTTTTCACCAACATAGTCTGGATACCAATTAACTGTATTGTTATTTTCAACAATTTTGTCTTTAAACTTAGTTACTTCTATATACCAAGATGGTTTTGCATAATAAAGAAGTGGTGTGTGGCATCTCCAGCAATGTGGATAGTTGTGCTCTATCTTTTGTTTTCTATATAATTTATTTTCTTTTTTTAGCTCTTCAATGATCAATGGGTCAGCATCCATAACCCACATGCCTTTCCAAGGAGTATCTGTAAACTTACCCTCTTCGTCAACTGGATTAAGAACTGGTAAATCATATCTTCTTGATGTATTATAGTCGTCTTCACCAAAGGCTGGTGCTGTGTGAACTATACCAGTACCATCTTCCATAGTAACGTAATCAGCTTCTGTTATGAAGAAAGCTTTTTTATCACAAGGTAAATATGGCAGTAATTGTTCGTACTCGCCTCCAACTAGGTCTGATCCCTTCATCTCAGCTATTATTTCATAGTTTTCTGCGTCTTTTTCAAGTGCTTGTTTGAAAAGTGACTTAGCTAAGTAAAGTATCTCGCCAGTCTCTTTATGTTTTATCTTAATGTAATCAAAATCTTTATTAACTGTTAAGCTTACATTTGAAGGAAGAGTCCATGGTGTTGTTGTCCATGCAAGATAGTACTCATTATCAGCATCTTTCTTTTTGAACTTAACATAAGCTGATTCACTTTTAATCATCTCATAGCCTTGAGCTACTTCGTGTGAAGCAAGTCCTGTGCCGCATCTTGGGCAATAAGGCATAATCTTGTGACCTTCATAAATTAGTCCATCCTTAAACATCTTATCAAGTATATGCCAAGTAGATTCGATGTAGTCATTATCAAGAGTTATATATGGATTGTCAAGATCAATTAGATAAGCCATCTTTTCAGTCATCTGTCTCCATAGTGACTCATACTTAAATACTGACTCTTTACATTTTTCATTAAAATCTTTTACGCCATACTTTTCTATATCTTGTTTATTATGAAGTCCTAATTGTTTTTCAGTTTCAATTTCAACAGGTAGTCCGTGAGTATCCCAACCGGCTTTTCTGTTTACGTAGTAGCCTTGCATAACCTTATATCTGCAGACAGAGTCCTTTAGTGTTCTGCCACTTACGTGATGTATACCAGGCTTTCCGTTAGCTGTTGGTGGGCCTTCGAAGAAAACATATCTATTGTCTTTATCTCTTTTATCGTTTGTTAATTTAAGTAGATCGATACTCTTCCAATATTCAGATATTTGATGTTCTCTATCGGCTACGCGATCATTTGATAAAGCTTTTAAGTCCATAATTACCTCCTTGAAGCTTCGTACTTTGCTTCTATTTCTTTTCTAAGTTTATATACAAGCGTCTCACTATCAAGTTCTACGCTATTATAATCAATATTTTCGCCCTTTTTAATATCTCTACTAAGGACTGCGCCTTCGTTTATGACGGATATAGGCACTAAATTCTTTTCTCTTGACTTTTCAAAGTCCATGCACTTGCCATAAAATGTGTAGCCTCCGATGTAATCGAGCTTCTCGCCTTTCTTCATGTCCTTCTTAGCAATAGAAACTACATCTGAGTATGGTATTTCAGATATAGGTTTTATAGCTTCGAGCTTGTCGAAATGTGCCTTTAATACTGTGTTTATAGTCTCTATGCTGGTCAAATGGTAAGGTCTGTATAAAACATAATTTGGACCTTCGCCCATCTTTAAAAATCTCATTAAGTGATCAATCTTCTTTATGTCGCTCTTAACTATAACAAAGACGCCTGGCGCTATGCCATTGACATAGTCAACTATGCCGTATGAGTTAAGTACGCCGCCTTCTGATTTAAGGCAAAGTTTCTTGTCAAGCGATTTGATATCGGATTTGATTCCGTGTCCGCCATCGACATCCACTCTAAATCCAGTCGCATTGCTCATAGTAGCCATCTCTACCATGGTCTTAGTGCCGTCTACAAAGCTTGCTAGCATCTCTTTTTTAATGCCCTTTTCGTTGGCAGATTCACTTACTGTGTCCGGATTAGCTTCTAAATCGACTTCATTATTCTTTCCTTTGCCAATAGCTAAAACATCAAAGCCCATTATTTTAGCTTCATTATAAAGCTCAAGCACTGTTCCTGGCTCGTCGCCATCGATGCCTGTATATATAAGTCCTTTTTCTTCAGCTATCTTTGAAAGCACTGTTCCAACGCAGACATCGCTCTCTAAGTTAAATGTAATTACATTTTTGCCATTCATTAAAGCGTTGTAACTGATTTCAGTGCCGACAATTGGCTCTCCTGTCGCATCGATTACATAATCAATGTGCTCTGATTTGTATAAGAGCTCTTTGTCCTCACATATATAATACTTATTTAAATCACTAATTTCGTCAGAGCTAGTGATCTTAATAATATCTTCTCTAGCAATACCTGCTGCAAGATAAGCATCAATCGCGTCTTCAATATGTCTTGAAGATATTAGTAAGGGATTTAAAACCCCGCTTTGTATATATTGACTTACTAGTGCCTTGCCCATAAAGCCTGCTCCTAGTAAGGAAACATTTATCTTTTTACCTTTTTCTTTATATTCATAAAATTTCTTTTGATAATTTATCAAGCCTTCCACCTCGATCTTATATCGTCATATGCCGCCATGGCAGATAACCACGCAAAGCTTAGATTGTAGCCTCCACATGGGCCGTCTATGTCAATGACTTCCCCGATAAAGTATAGTCCATAAACTTTCTTTGACTCCATAGTCTTATTATTTATCTCTTTACTAGCTACTCCACCAAGGCTTATCTGGCCAATGCCATAGCCTTTATTTTTTATAATATCTAATTCAAAATCTTTTAATATTTTTATTATTTTATGTAAATCATTCTCGCTTAAATCCTTAGCAAGCATTTCTTTAGCAAGACCAAGTCTATCTATCACAGGAATTATAAGCCTTTTGTGTATAAGACCAATAAAAAAAACATCTAGACTCTTGTGCCCTAAATCTTTTCTTCTTTCGCTTAATAAAGCAAACATTTCTTCTTCAGTAAATGTATAAAAAAAGTCTATGCTAAATTTATAAACACTTTCCTTGCCCTTAATGTATCTAGATAATTGAAATACACTTGGGCCAGATAGGCCATATTTTGTAAATAAAACATCATCTACATCATCTTTGATAATCTTATCTCCCTTTTTTAAACTTAGTTTTGCTTTTACTCTAAATCCATCTAAGTGCTTTAAGTACTTATAATCACACTCATATGGTACTAGAGCTGGCTTTGTATCAATTACAGATATACCAAGCTCTTTTATTTGCTTAAATAGATTAGCGTCTGAACCAAATTTCGGCATAGCAGCGCCGCCGCAAGCTATAACTAAGCTCTTAGCCTTATAAATATTTGAGTTTTGATCTTTAAGTACAAAGATATCATCAGCTTTATGAAAGCTTTTTACAAATACATCAGTTTTTATATTTATATTGTTTCTATCATTTTCATATCTAAGTACGTCAAGGACGCTTGACGCTTGTAGTGACATAGGATAGACTCTGTCATCTTCCATATATGGATATATGCCCATAGCCTTGAACTTTTCTAAAATTGTCTCATAGCCATATTTTTCAATCATATATGAAGTAAAGGCCTTATCGTTATATGGGTTCTCATTAAGCTTTGTGTTAGTGTAGTTGCACCTGCCATTGCCAGTAGTAAGGAGCTTTTTGCCGACTCTATCGTTTCGCTCAAGCATAAGTATATTTAATTTATCCTTATTAAGAGCCCCAAAAAATAGTGCTGCTGCACCTGCTCCTATGACTATAGCATCATATGTCAATTCTATCCACCACTTCTTTTAATATCTTTCCAAAACCTTCATGAAAAACAAGTTTTGCATATCTATCGTAAGACGTTTTATCCTTATTTATAATTACTAAATTGTCTGAATTAAAGTATCTAATTAGTCCGGCTGCTGGATATACCTTTAGTGATGTTCCAGCGACTAAAAGCAAATCCGCCATAGATATCTCTCTTATAGCTTCACTAATCACATTATCATCTAGAGCTTCGCCGTATAAAACAACATCCGGCTTAATCAATGCGCCGCACTCATCACAAGTACAAGCACCTTTTGAGTGCTTGATATACATTGCGTCAAATTCTTTATGGCACTTAGTGCAATAAGACCTATTAATATTGCCGTGAAGCTCAATAACTTTCTTGCTGCCAGCGTCTTGATGAAGATTGTCTATGTTTTGAGTGATAACTGCTTTTAGTATACCCATCTGTTCAAGTCTTGCAAGCGCCTTATGTCCTTCATTTGGCTTAACATTCTCATATATAACCTTATCTCTGCAAAAGTCAAAGAATATATCCGGATGAGCACGATAAAATGAATTGCTCAAAACCACTTCTGGTTCATATCCTTCATAAAGCCTGTCGTTGTAAAGGCCACCTGCTCCTCTAAAGTCAGGTATACCGCTCTCAGTCGAAACACCTGCACCTCCAAAGAAAACCATGTGTTTTGATTTTTTTACTTCTTGGACCAAAAGATCAATATCAAGCATCCTTCTTCACTCCATTAAGAATAGCGTTTAATAAAATACCAACTATAGCTGCTAAGCTTAGTCCGTTAAGACTGATACTTTCAGTTATAGGAAGCTCTATAGTAAAGCCAAATAACTCTTTAAATAAACCGCCTGAAAATCCTATGAAAAGAATTGCTGCCATAACTATGATATTTTTTATATTTAATTTAACATGATTATCTCTAATGTTTCTAAATCCAATAAAGCCTATCATTGAGAAAAGCATAATTGATATGCCACCCATAACTGCTTGTGGTATAGTTCTTAAGAAGCCTCCAAGCTTACCAACAAATCCTAGGATGATGGCAAAGACTGCTGCAAGTCTTAGTATTGATGGGTCGTAGTTCTTTGTAATAGCTAAAACTCCAGTATTTTCGCCATAAGTAGTGTTAGCTGGTCCACCAATAAGTGAAGCAAATACTGTTGCTAAACCATCGCCAAGTAAAGTTCTGTTAAGACCTGGATCTTCTACAAAGTTTTGTCCAACTACTGCTCCATTAGTAGTGATATCACCTAAGTGTTCCATAAATACAGCAAATATTATTGGAACAATGATTATAATAGCTTCAATATTAAACAGTGGCAAAGTAAAGTTTGGCACTGCAAAATATTGAGCATTATTTATTGCTGTAAAGTCAACAAGTTTTAAAGCAACTGATAGTATATAGCCAAATATTACTGCAACGAGTATAGATATTTGCTTTAAGAAACCTTTAACTAAATATGGCCAAGCTACAGCAACTGCAAGTGTAAGTCCAGCTACTATATATGATGTCTTTGCCATATTAAACGCTGTTGGCAATAGATTGAAGCCTATAACTATAATCATAGGTCCAATTACTTGTGGCGGTAGTATCTTTTGTATTTTTTCTATGCCTATGCCTTTAATGAAGAATGAAAATAATACATAGACCAAACCTGCTACCAGCATACCGCCTTGAGCGTATCTAAGATCGCCATATTGCTCAGCTACTTGCACTATAACTGGTATAAATGCAAATGATGAGCCCAAAAATACTGGCACTTTTTTCTTTGTGCAATAGTGGAATATAAGTGTACCACATCCAGCACTGAAAAGTGCTACTGATGGATCAAGTCCTGTAAGTATAGGAACTAAAACTGTAGCTCCAAACATAGCAATCAAGTGTTGCAAGGCTAAAATCGATTTCTTAATACTAAGAGATGCTTTCATCTTATGCCTCCAATTCTTTTAATTTTTCTGCTTGTTCGTGAGTTAGTAGAGCGTCTATCATCTCATCTAAATCCCCATTCAAAAAGTCTTCCAATCTATATAAAGTTAAGTTGATTCTATGATCAGTTACTCTTCCTTGTGGGAAGTTATATGTTCTAATTCTTTCAGACCTATCTCCTGAACCTACTTGGCCCTTCTTAAGCTTAGCTAGTTCATCATTTTGTTCTTGTAGCATCTTGTCATATAGTCTTGATTTAAGAACCTTCATTGCTTTTTCTTTGTTCTTTAATTGTGATTTTTCGTCTTGGCAAGTAACTACAAGTCCTGTAGGAATGTGAGTGATTCTAACAGCAGAGTCAGTTGTGTTAACGCATTGTCCGCCGTGTCCGCTCGCTCTATAAACATCAATCTTTAAATCGTTTTCATTGATTTCTATTTCAACGTCATCAGCTTCAGGCATAACAGCAACAGTTGCTGCCGATGTGTGTATACGTCCCGAGGCTTCAGTTTCAGGAACTCTTTGAACTCTGTGAACGCCTGATTCATGTTTTAGTCTTGAGTAAGCGCCTTTACCATTTATCATGAAGATAACTTCCTTAAAGCCGCCTATACCAGTTTCGTTTGTACTCATGACTTCAGTTTTGTAGCCTCTCTTGTCAGCGTACATAGAATACATCCTGAATAAGTCCCCTGCAAACAGTGCAGCTTCTTCGCCGCCTATACCGCCTCTAATTTCTACGATAACGTTTCTGTCATCGTTAGGGTCCTTTGGTATAAGCATAATTTTAAGGTCTTCTTCAGCCTTGGCAATATTTTCTTGTAAATTCTTTAAATCTTCCTTAGCAAGTTCCCTCATCTCGTCATCGAGGTTCTCGCCAAGCATCTCTTCAGTATCCTTAAGCTCATTTAAATAACCTTGATACTCTTTATATCTATCAACTATTGGCTTTAAGTCAGAGTATTCCTTCATTGTCTTTTGATACTCTTTCATGTCTTTCAAAAGATCTGGATCCATAACCTTTTCGCCAAGTTCTTTATACTTGTCTTCAATAAAATTTAATTTTTCTAACATTTTCTCATCTCCTAAATGCAGGCAGAAATAAATCTATCAAAGCCTTCAAGGTCTTTGTAGATTTTAATATCTTTATAATTATTCTTTTCTAATATATCTTTTACAATATTTCCTTGATCGTAGCCAATCTCGAAAAATACCATGCGTTTAATCTTTGCTCTAGCCTGTCTAATGATTTTCTCGTAGTATTCATATCCTAAATCGCCGCCCACTAAGGCAAGTTTAGGCTCCTTGAATATATCCCTTTCCAAACCCATATATTCTTCACTAGAAATATATGGAGGGTTTGATATTAGTATATCATAAGTTTCACTAATATTCTCAAATAAATCAGATAAAATGAAATTTATAGATAAATTGTTCAACTCAGCATTCTCTTTTGCTAAATTAAGTGCATCTTCTGAAATATCTGAGCAAGTAACATCAACTTTTATATTTTCTTCTTTAATAGCAAGAGCAATAGCTCCCGTTCCTGTGCACATATCTAATACACTATCATTTGGTTTTATAAAGCCATTAACAATGTCAATTAATTCCTCTGTACAAAACCTAGGTATCAAAGCTCTTTCATCAGTTTTTAGAACAATGTTTCTAAAATGCTTCTTGCCTATGATATAAGCCATGGGCGTATCGTTTAACCTCTTATTAAGAAGCGTAAAAAACTCTTTTTCATCAATATCAAAATCTTTGTTCAAGCTTAAAAACAGCTTATCCTTGCTCGTTATATGCTCTAGAAGTATATATATCTCGCCCATTGGATTAGGTATATTTTTTCCTGACGCTTCAATATCAGCTAAAGCTTTTCTTATAATATCTTTAACTACCAAGCGTCTAAACCTTCTTCACTAGGTATTACCTCTTTTACAGCCGCTATCGCTACTTCAACCATATCGTCATCAGGCTCTTTGACTGTAGCAATCTTTTGAAGCCAAAGTCCTGGTTTAGCAACTGCTCTACAAAAGCCCACATTATCGTACTTGCCTATGAGTCTATTGATTTCGTATGATATAGCAGCTACTAGTGGCAGAGCTATAATTCTTGATACTATCCTCATTACTGGCGATGGCCAGCCAAAGAATGACAGAACTACTATTGATACAAGCATAACCATAAACAAGAAGCTTGTTCCGCATCTTGGATGGTACTTGCTCATCTTTTGTACATTTTCAACAGTTAAGTCAAGGCCATTCTCATAAGCAAAGATGGTTTTGTGCTCAGCGCCGTGGTACATGAATACTCTCTTTAAATCTTTTTGATTCGATATTAAAGTAATATATATTAAAAATATAGATATCCTTATCAAGCCTTCAACGAAGTTTAGTAAGAATATATTATTGATTTTATCCTTTAAGAAGTTAGCTATGAATGTTGGAATTACAACAAAAAGTCCTATAGCTATAAAAAAAGAAAAAACAAAAGTAAAAATATTAAACAAAGTATCTTTAAATTTACTAGTTTCTTTTTTGTCCTCTTCATCGTCATAAAAAGAAGCAGAATAATAGAGAGCTTTAGTGCCTTCAGACATTGAGTCCACTAGCTTGGATATACCTCTTATGAATGGGATTTTGAAGATGAGCTTATTATTCTTAGCTGATTCATCTTTCACTTTAACTTCTATCTCGCCATCTGGTTTTCTCACGGCAACTGAAGTCATTTGTGGTCCTTTCATAAGTATACCTTCGATTAAAGCTTGTCCACCTATACTTGTTTTAAAATTCTTTTTCATTTTTTCACCTATATAATGAAAAATTAGCAGAAAAAAGTCTGCTAATTTTCGTCTTTTTTGTATCTCTTCTTGAATTTCTCTACACGGCCACCACGTTCAGTAAATTTTTGTTTACCTGTAAAGAATGGGTGACATTCAGAGCAAACTTCTACTTTTAACTCATCTCTTGTTGAGCCTGTAACAAAAGTGTTACCACATGCGCATGTTACAGTTACTTCTTTAAATTCTGGATGTATGTCTTTTTTCATTTATTTCACCTCTCTTACCTCATTAACCACTAAATTATATCATATAAATGTTCATATTTCAAGTATTTTTTATAAAAATATAATATTTTTTTCTTTATTAGATATTTTTAAATTCAATATCTATTTACTAAGGCCAGCATCTCTCATCACTGCTTTTATAATCCTTTGATTTTCTAAAGAACCTGTCTTATCCTCTTCGCTCTCTTGAACAATTATATCTGGCACTGTTTGATCTAATTCATTTATAGAACCAGACTCTGTTATGCCAATATTGTTTGAGAACCTCAAAACAAAAGCAGTATTTGGAAGGTCAACTTGCATTGGATCAAAACCAATGCCGTCGCCGCCTGTTCTGCTTCCAACTAAGGTAGCAAGCTTAGTTTCTTTGCAAAACGATGCTAGCATCTCAGCTGAAGAATAAACTCCATTATCTACCAATAAATAAATCTTTCCTTTGTAGTGAATAGAGTCTTCACTCGGCTCTATTATAGAGTCAAAAGCTAAATATCCATCAAAATCTTTAAGAATATCTTTCACATCAGAACTAAATGAAGACTTATCTAAGAAAGTTTTTACATCTTTATTAAAATTGAATTGTTCAAAGATTTTTTTATTTAATTCTCCTGACTTTATTAAAAGATAATTTTTTGTTTCATATTTTTTATCTATTATGTTGGGAAGTAAAAAACCAGCCCAATAATAACTATCACCACCGCCATTGCCTCTTATATCAATTATTAAGAAAAGATAATCTTTTATTTCATTCAGATAATTAATAACAATGTCTCTATCTTGATTGATGTATTCCATACCTATAAGTGAGCTAATTCTGATATAAGCAAGTTTATCTTTAATTATATTCTCAGTCATAAGATTTTTGGAATAAGTCTTATTTACTTCATCATCACTCTTAATATATTGATTAATTACATTCTCAATAACTTCATTATTAATATTGTACCTTCTCCTGACATCGTCTTTTTCATATATTTTAGCTATATCGTGTCTCCATGTACATTTCGGGTTAGAATAATAAGAAATATAATATTCTAACCCCATATAACTTGGAACAAGTTGAGTATGTAAGTTGTTAAGCTCAGATAAAACTTCATTCATTCTACTAAAAAAGTCTGCATCGTTTTTTGACTCTGCAATATATGCTTCATACTTCTCTTTATTATTTAGCCAATCAACACCATATAATTTTTTATTGACTTCAAAAAAGGATAATGGTTCTTTAATACATCATAAGCAAAGTTAAAATCTTCAATATAGTCTTTCCTGCTCAAAATAAAATCTTTATGGTCTAAATCTTTTAATTTTATCGTTCTTATGTCATTAGTCCTAGTATTAATATAGTTAATATAGTTATTATAAGCAAAAAATGATACTATTAATAATAGCATAATTAGACAAAATGATATTATGGCATTCTTTTTCATGATTCATATCCCATTCCGTGCAAATTTATATCTATAAATATTATATCACATAAAGATTAATAATCAACTTATATCATAAAAAAAAACATACTGATTCAATAATCAATATGTCTTTGATATATCTTATTTAATTAATTCTAATGAGTACTTTGTTGTTTCATAATTAAGCTTTGCTTGAAGTGCCTTCATCTTATTTATGTTTTCATCAAGTATCTCTTTTGCCTCTTCAAATGAGTGAAACTTAAGTATATTGTTGCCATCTATCTCTTTATTTTCATTCAAGTCGTCTAAATCGTCCTTTATTTGAAAACTCATTGCGAATAGTATTGAGAAGATTAAAACATTTTTCATTATCTCTTCATCTTTATCAGCTAATATGCACGGAACTAGAAAAGCTATATTAAATAGTCTTCCTGTCTTATTTAGTATCATGCTCTTGTACTCATCATAAGTATATGTGCCTATATCGCCACTCTCCATGCGTATGTCTTCTGACTGACCAAGTATCATGCCTTTTACTCCTGACGATCTATACATATAGCTCATTGCTTTTAAAATGTTTTTATTATCATTATCTCTAAGCTTGTGAGCTAGGTATTCCATAGACAGGTTCAAAAGTGCATCACCGCACAAAATTGCGTTTGCTTCGCCATATTTCTTGTGAACTGTAAATTTACCGCGTCTATACTCATCGTTGTCCATAGCTGGCAAATCATCATGAACTAGGGAATAATTGTGAATTAACTCAAGTGCGACCGCAAAGGCATTTATTAGCTTCTTATCGAGCTCTAGCTCATTTCCAAGGCTATATAGAATAAAGGGCCTAAGTCTCTTGCCTGCATCGTATGAGGCGTATTCTATGGCCTCTGAGATGACGTCATCATTAAGATAAGGCCTTAGCTCCATAGGAAGCCTCTTGTCAAAAGACTCTTTGAATGTATTAATATTCATCATCGTCGTAGTCCAAATCGTCATCCTGCACTTCGCCAAAGTCTTTAAATGAGTCTATGGTTTCGAAATCGTTGTCTTCAACGTCGTAATCAATCTCTTTTGAAAGATTTAAGTCGTCTATCTCGATCTTTTTAATCTTCATCTTAGCTTCACTTAATTTTTTATTCAATTCTTTGTAAAGTTTAACCGCTTTTTCAAATTCATCTATGCTTTCATCCAAACTTAGCTCTTGACTTTGCAATTTCTCAAGAATATCATCTAAGTTATCTAATGTTTTTTCATAATTTAATGTCATTATTTACCTCCAAAACATGAGCTCTAATACTGCTATTGTATGACTTAATTAATATATCCGAGCCTATCTTTATATTATTAGCATCTTTTATAGTTTTATTATCTAAATCACTTATCAAAAAGTAACCTCTTCTTAAAGTCTTGTAAATATCGTTTATAGTAAGCCTTAGCTTAAACTTTTGTAAATCCTCTGTCATAGAGCTCAGCTTATTGTTCATAGCTTGATTTATATTAACGATTCTCTTGTCAATAGTGTTATTCGCTTCGTCTATCCTTTTACTTACGGATGAATAAATTAGCCTTGATGCGAGCATATCAACTTTTTTCTCCTTCGCATAAATGAACTTATCCATCTCTTTTTTAATTAATATCATAAGATTATTTGTCTTTGAATAAAAATTATCAATTAGGGTTTTAGTGTTTAAACTATTAATCAAATCTCTTTTGTTCTTTAAATTGGCTTCTTCACTTGAAATATAGTGATTCATTAAAAAACTTATCTGCAATATATTTTGATCTAATAAATCTGGTAGTTCATAGTAGTACTTGGATATAATTTCAGCCGCCTCAGATGGCGTTGCGCATCTCTTATCTGCTACAAGATCAGCTATAAAGCTATCTATCTGGTGACCAACAGCTGTCATAACTGGTATCTTTGATGCGAATATCTTTCTTGCCATGCTCTCGTCGTTAAAAACGGCTAGTTCTTCGTAACTGCCCCCGCCTCTTGCAATAAGAATGAGATCCACATCATTCTTTTGATTGAAGTAATCCAGCCCGCTATTGATATTAGATACAGCCATATCCCCTTGAACGAAGGAATCATATAGAATTATGTCAATCATATTGGTCCTTCGTCTAAGCACCTTTACTATATCTCTAAAGCCAGCGCTTGTTGATGAAGCGATTAGACCAAGTCTTTTTGGGTACTTTGGTATTTCTTGTTTAAATTCCTCGTCAAAAAGGCCTTCCTTTTCAAGCTTCTCAAGCGTTTTTCTAAACTCTCTCTTGAGCTTACCTATGCCTAGCTCTTCAACGTAATCAACATTGATCTGGTAGGTGCTGTTTTGGTCATAAGTAGAAATCTTTCCTTTGATAAAGACCTTCATACCATTCTCAAGAGTGATCTCTTCTTCATTCTTATAACAATAGAAGGCGCACTTAATCTTGGAGCTCTCATCCTTAATCAAAAAATATAAGTGTCCCGAATTGTTTTTCTTATAATCAGCCACTTCCCCTTCGACGTATATCTCTTGCAAAAGAAAATCGCTCGCCAAAACGTCCTTTATGTAGTCGTTAAGAGCCGTTACCGTGAATTTATTCATGGTAATAGTTCCTTACGTAATCACCAAGTATAGCGTTAATAAATTTGTATGAGTTATCGTCTGAGAAGTTCTTTGCAATTTCTACTATATCGTTGATTATAATTTGATAAGCAATTTCTTCTTCTATATATATTTCAAAGATAGCAAGTCTTAGTAGTGCTCTGTCAATATATGATAATCTTTCAAGCTTTGCATCTTTAAACGCTTTTTTAAGTTCTGTATCAATTAGATCGACATTCTCAATAAATTTCTCAAGTCTATTACTAAGCTTCATTTTATTCTCATCACTTATCTCAAGCGCTTCAAAATACCCATCTAAATCACTTACTGAAGTATATTTATTTAGGTCAATTTGATATATTGCATTCATTAAATTTAATCTAGTCTTGTCGTATGACATATTATCCCTCACTAAAAAGGCAGCTGTGTGCCTAAATCTTTCTTTAAAAAAACTCCAGCGCAATTACTGGAGTTTAATCAAATTATTTATTAGCCTTTTGTATTTCTTTAACGCCCTTTACATGAACATTAACTTGCAAAACATGTATGTCAGTCATCTCTTCAACAGCCGATTTTACACTTGATTGAATATCGTATCCAACCTTGTCAATCTTTGCACCGTATTCGATGTCAACATATATGTCTATTATACAACCTTCTTCACTGCTTTCAATTTTAATTGGTTTATTAAAATTTTTTACTCCTAATAAATCAGTAATGTTCGATCCAATACCTGCTGATAGTGAGCAAACATGTTCTACTTCGCACGTTGCATTGCTAGCTATAGTTGCTATAACATCATCAGATATAGTGATCTTTCCAATATTGTTATTTTCCATATCTTACTCTATTTAGAGTCTTCCTCCTCGTCTTCATCTTCTTCTGGATATTCGAAATAATCATCATCATAATCAAAGTCGTAATCATCATCGAAATCGTAGTCGTAGTCATCATCATCTTCATAATCTTCGTAGTCATCGCCATAAACATCATCTTCTAAGTAAGAAAGATCTTCGTCTACTTCGAAGATGTAGTCTTCTAAGTCTTCAATAGCTGCTTCGTTATCACAAACAACTTCAGCCATCTCATCAAGAATGTCGATGATTTCACTTAAAATCTTTTCTTCTTTACTTTCTTCATTCAAGCCTAAGCCTTCTGCAAGTCCCTTTAAATAAGAAACTCTCTTTGATAGTTCGTACATTTTTCTACCTCCTTAAACTCTAGATAAATATTCTCCACTTCTTGTGTCAATTTTAATTCTATCACCAATATTAACAAATAGTGGTACGTTTAATGTAAATCCTGTTTCTACAGTAGCTGGTTTAGTAGCTCCAGTAGTAGTGTTCCCCTTAACACCAGGTTCTGTTTGAGTAACTTCTAGTTCAACAAAGTTAGGTGCTTGTACTGAAAATGCTTTGCCTTTGTAGAATCTTATAACTGCTGTATCATTTTCTCTTAAGAATTGAATAGCTTCTTGAACTTCATCCTTGTTTAATGGAAGTTGCTCATATGTTTCGTTGTCCATAAAGTAGTAAAGTGCATCATCATTGTAAAGATATTGCATTTCTTTTGTTTCCAATTGTGCGTCATTGAACTTTTCAGTTGGGTTGAATGTTACTTCCTTTGTTGCGCCGCTTAGTACGCTTCTGATAGTTGCTCTAACAAAAGCAGCTCCCTTTCCTGGCTTAACATGTTGAAAGTCCAATACTTGATAAACGTCTCCATCCCATTCGAATGTAGCGCCATTTCTAAAATCACTTGCCGATAACATATATTTCCTCCTAAATTCTAATCTCTAAGACTATTATATCAGTTAATTTGTAATTTAACAAGTATTTTTTTAATAATATCGATATTTTTATAAATAAATATTATCTTTAATAGTTTGACCTAGTCACCTTTATTATTCCTTTGAATGTTTTGCACCTTCTATACATCGTATTAAGCGACTTGAAACAGCCAATATTAGATTCTTTATCTATATCAATAACAGCTCCCATTATATCGCTTTCACCCTCAATATTTAATCTGCCATCTATAATCAAAAGACCTCTAAAATAAAAATTTGCTTTAACACTCACATCGCCATCTATAATCATTATACCTGAGCCATTAATGTTCGCACACAGGTCCTCATCATCAGCTGTGATTTTGACTATGGCGTTCGCATAATCAAAGTTTCTTGCATCTATGTCCTCTATATCAATAAAATAATTATTGATTTCGCTCGTGCTAAAGTTTTGCACTTCATTATCTTGAATGATTTCTTCGCAAAAATCTTTTTTCTCTTTAGTGCTAGGATTGTCTTTGAAAAATATTCTGTTTAGTAATGAATATTTTGTACTTTTAGATATTTTCTTTTTATTAGAAAATTTTTCTTCGTAATAAACATTAATAGCGTTCTTTGCCGTTGGATCATTTAGTGAGACTATCGCTTTTTGATTTTCAAAAACCGAGTAATTTTTGCCTATAATATCATAAATGTCACCGCCATTTAAATAAGTCTCTTGTATATCCTTAGTAATTATATTGTGTAGCGATTCTTCATTATAAGCATATTGCTTCATCTTTGACCTGTTTAGGTACATCATTCTTTCAACGCTTACGTATTCAAAGAGATATATTAAAAGAGCTGTTATTAAAAATATTACCGATAAAACTACTAAGCTTGCACTGCCCTTCTTCATTCTATCACCTCAAGATACTTTGTACTGAATAGCTTTTTATAGTCTTTGCTACCTACTTTGATTTGCATACTTACAAAGGCATCCTCAGCATTATAAGCAAAGGAAAGGTCTTCAAGTCCTGATAAAAAGTATGTTACGCCAATAGACTTAGCACCTGCAACTCTCTTTATTCTATCGCCGTCCATATAATAGTCACATGATTTAAGTTCTCTCGAGCCTTTCTTTTCAAAATGTATTGAGTCAGCCTTAACACTCACTGTGTTATATAAAGTAAAATCATTTTCAATGAACGAAAAGAATAGATTAATGTCGTCTTCTTTCTCTAAGCTTTCTTCATATCTTTTAGAAAAACTAGTAAAGTTTTTAAGTAAGGAGCTTGCTTGGAACAAAACTATTGACAAAAGAAATAGAGCGATAATTAGCTCAATTAAGGACTCTGCTTTTTTTATTTGATGATCTGATATTCTTCATATGTATTTCCTTCTTCATCAATTATATATAGTGTAAATGTATATAAATCTCCAGTGTATGCTTCTTTAACGAGATTAAATTTACATTCTTCGCCTAAATTGTTTTTTATCTTATCTGAAATTGTATAAACATCGTTTGTTTCATCTGATCTAAGAATCTCCATAGCATTACTTGCAAAGGCATCAGCTTTTCTAAGCTTCTTTGTATCTGCCTCGAGCGCCATAAAATTCTTCAAAAAAATAGACAGAAAAAGTATGAAGCAAGAAAGTATAGCAAAAGAAACTACAATATCCATCATTGTAAGTGCTTTTTTATACTTCTTCATACCTAACCTGTCCTCCAACTGCTGCTATAATCACATTATATTTCTTTTTACTCTTATTTGAAAGTAATATCATATTATATGAGCCCTTAAAAGATTTTGTGCCGCCTTCACTAGTGAATTGAAAACTTTCACTCGATTCAAACTTAAGGTGCTCTAGCTTGTAAACTTTCTTCATATCATTGATATTTGAGACAACAATCTCATCACCATCAAGAACTACTTTAACATCAATCATCTGCATGATGGCGCTAAGTCTAGCCTTTTTTATTATTTGAACAACGTTTTTGACCTCAGCTCTCTCGCTATAATTACTGAGCTCTCTATACGCAAGTATAAACATAGATATGATTATAGCTGCCACGCATAAAGAAATGACTGTGTCAATATATGTAAATCCTTTTTTATTCATAATCAATCTCACCTATAGATAAATAAAAAGCCATATCGTTATCTCTTATAAACTCGATAGACTCTATCCTTGCCCCTTTAAAATCATTGCCGATGTAGAAGTATTTAAAGTCAGATGCTCCCTCTAAATCAATTAGAGCTTCTTTTCCGTTTTTAATAACTTTTAATTTTGCCTCACTACAGCCAGTAAAATCGATGCTTACAAAATCTTTATTAATTATAATATCATTCTTTGGTAGCAAAACTATATTCTCTTTGCTGTCATTATATAATACAAGCGACTTCTCATCTTGATAATAAACGCTTCCCGCCTTTGCTTCCCATGTGTCCAGTATAGGATTACTTATTTCACTTTCTAAAACTATGGCCTCTTCATTACCATATTCATCTTCCTCATTAAAATCATCAATGATATCAAAAGGGTCTTCTTTATCAAAATCACTATAGCTAATAAAACTATTAGTCGTAGACATTATGACCTTATTAATGATTTCATCTTTGCTAATGGTTCTCGCATCAGCATCATGTTTTGCAATATCAATCTTTTTTGCCTTCTTTAGCTGGCTGTCGTTCTTATCTTTTGCTAGTGTAAATCTCTTTTTTACTTCACTCTCTTCATAATTTGGCTCCTCGCTATTTATAGGTAGAAAGAGATTAGCTAGGATAAGCAAAATTATGATTAGCACTTTATTTATATACTTTCTCATCTTATAAACCTCAAAACAAGCAATACAAGTAAGGCTAGTATAATGATGTCTAAAGCTATGTTTATTATAAGTGAAAGATTTATCTTGCTTTTGTGTTTTGAACTAATAATTTCAAATAAATCATTTAAATAAAAAATATTATTTACTTCTTCAAATTCTTTTGTCTTAAGTAGGACTAGGACCTTGCCATCAGTATTATTAGCTTGATTCAAAATATAGTTATTAAGCTGATCCTTGTCAAGACTATAAAGATTAATATCAAAGTTTGATTTTTCATATGAAGAAGTGATTGCGTCATACTTATACAGCGCTTCATCTGTAATAATCTTCATTATTTTTTCTTCTTTTAAGTTTAAGGATAAAAGATCAATTTTATCTAGGCTAGCTAAATAAGCGTCTAAATCACCATCATAATAATTTAGCTTTATAATGAGAGTATCTTTGTTTAAATATTTATTGTCTCTAAACTTCTTAAATAAGTACTTGAGGCTCTCACTTTTATCACTATCATCATAAGTAATTTGCTCAACAATGCTAGTTTTTTTATTATTTAAAAACACATAGGATGAATCGATGTACATAATGTTCTTCATAAGACCTTCCCCTTAAATAAATCAAAGAGCATCAAGATAAAAAATGCAAAGCTTATATATGGAACTAGTCTAACTCCACTATCCTTTTTCTTACGCCAATAGTTTTTAGCTAGATTTACAAGTATTGCGCTTAGAGTTGATATTATTATTAATATCAAAAATTTTTCAAAATCAAATATCATAAAAAACAAAATATATAAATCAACGTCACCATCGCCAATGTAGTCAAGGTACTTAGTCTTTAAAATGTGCGAAAGAAATAAAGCTAGGTATATAAGGCATATCTTAATATAAGATACATCTTTTAATATAGCTATAGCTGAGATGATTATTATTAAAAAGTAAAAATAAAAACTATTGTACTCGGCTTCTTTTATGTCTTTGTATGAGATATATAAAAGAAGAAGTGACAGAAGTATATATAAGGCTATAAGCATTATGAATTATTAATGACCCGTTCCGGTCTCGCTCTTTTTCTTAGCTTCTACCTTGTCTGGACTAACTGTTATAACACCTTGGTCATCACGAGTCACTGTATATATCTTAGCTGTATTACCTGTGCCTGCAGGTATTGATGAAGGAACTGTAACTTTGCTCTTTAAATATCCTTGAGCGTATAATTCATCTGATGTAACGTCAGGATCGTCCGGAAAATCAGTAAAGTATAATAAAGCAACTGAACTGATTTGATCAACGTTAGCGTTGTGAGCAGTTCTTTCAGCGCTAGTCTTAATCGCTTTGTATGCAGGTATAGCAACAGCTATAAGTATAGCAACTATAGCTATAGAGATAATTATCTCTACAAAAGTAAATCCTTTTTTCTTCTCAAAGTTCTTCATAATATTTCCTCCTCCTATGAAATAATACTAGTCATCGAGTCATACATCGGCTTAAATACCATTACGAGTATTAGCATAATCACTAGTCCCATGATTATGGTCATGAGTGGCTCGATAGAATTTACAAACTTATCTAGTCTTCTCTTTAAATCTCTCTTGTATAGTGAGAGAACATTTTCAATAATTTCAACTAAGTGCTCTGATTCATATCCTGTTATAAGTATGGTCTTGACATCATCTAAAAATATATGGCTAGAGTCAAGAACGTTTTGCAAGGTCTCTCCTTCATTTAACATCTTAGTCATTCTTTCGAACTCTTTTCTTAAGTATACCAAATCAAAATTTTTTGCAAAGAAATCAAAAATTTCATTAACTTTGCTGCCTGATCTAAGCATGCTAAGCATATAATACAAAATTCTGTAATTTACTCTATATTTATATAAACCGTTCTTCGATTCGAGTAAATATCTTTGCTTGATATATAAGTATGCGTCGTTCTTATTAAGTATCGCGAAAACTATAATTATTATAAATATAGCCGCGATATAGTATATGTAATGATTTTTAATTGAATTGCTTACGACTAGAAGTATTCTTAAGCTATCAGGCATTAAGTTCATGTCGTTATCAAATAAATAAGAAAATTGCGGCACTAAGAAGACTATAATCATAATTATAAAAGCAAGTAAAGTCAGCATTAAAAACTTTGGCTTAGTCATGATGTTGTTTATAGTGTTTTTATACTCTTCTTGTTCATAAAGATTTTCACTGATCTCAAGTATTTGCTCTGACAAGTCTTTTGAGTTTTTGCTTGACTTTATATGCTCTGACTTTTCAGCTATCCTAAGACTTAATAAAGATAGATTGTCAAGTATATCAAGCTTTGCCAATATATCTGACAAAGTAAAGCCGTGTTCTATAAGCTCCTTTATTAGTAAATAATAATTCTTAAGTGGATCGCTAAGAGCTGATGAGTTGTTATACATTTGCTCTAAAATTTGTGGCAGGTTATTATTTATCTTTAGATTAAAGGCGATGATTCTAAAGAAGTTAGCAATATGCTTTTTGCTTACACTATTGATCTTAAGCGCTCTATAAATTTTCGCTGGCCTAAAGTATTGGACGTGCATAAAATCAATATCTTTTTCTTTAGTTAATTTAAAAGCTTCGTAAATGTTTTTAGCTCTTAAGCTTTTTGTCCTTCCATCTTCAAAAGTGATTTCAAATTTCATTGATATCGCCCTCTTTGAACTCATCATAAGTCTTATCGTCTATAAACTTATGCTCAAGTAGATAATTTATAGAATCTTCAAAGCTAACGTAGTCAGTGAATTTCTTCATCTCATTATAAATCTCACTTGTAAGCTTTGTATTGTTCTTTAATAAAAGGTCTCTGATCTTGTCATTGATAAGCATTATTTCAAAGACAGCAATTCTACCGTAGTACACGCTGTCACTTGTATCATCAGTAAAATCAATATCATCATACGATGACTTTAAACGTTTCACAAGACGTTGATTGACTATAGCATTTAATGAGGTAAATAAATACGAAGCCTCTACATCCATCTCCAAAAGTCTGTTGATGCTAGTTACGGGGCTCATACTATGTAGAGTCGTAATAATCTTGTGACCAGTTAGAGAAGCTCTTACAGCTATCTGTGCAGATTCTTCGTCTCTTATTTCGCCTATGGCTATGACATCAGGGTCCTGTCTAAGTATGGCCCTAAGTGTATTGGCAAATGTTATGTCCTTGTAGTCATGTATTTCAATTTGATCAATATCGTTAACTCTGTACTCAACAGGATCCTCAACGCTAACTATGCTTAGACGCTCCTTGTCTAAGTTGTTAAGCATAGTATACATAGTTGAGTTCTTGCCTGAGCCTGTTGGTCCAGTGATTATAGTCATTTGATATTTATATTTAACTATCTTTTTAAATAGTTCTTTTGCCTTGTCCGACAAACCTATATTGTCAATGGTAAACATCTCTTTATTGTTTAAAATTCTTATACAGATTTTCTCTCCATAAATAGCCTCGATAAAGGAAACCCTTAGGTCAACATCGCCGTGACTAAATCTTCCGTCTTGTGGAGCAAATTTAATTGCAGTATCACAATCGGACTTAATCTTGATTATATTGACAATGTTTTGATAAGAGCTTTTATTGATCTTTTTAAAAAACACAAGTTCGCCATCAATTCTAAGCCTAATCAATATATACTTACTATAAGGTTCAAAGTGTATATCGCTAGCTCTATTATCAATGGCGTAGTCTATAGTATTTTTAATAAATTCTTCAGCTTTACTGCTTTGTATCTCTAGTATGCCTTTATCATCATATAGAGAAGATAATCTATTCATTGACCTTCCTTCTAATCATATAATTGTATTCAACCTTCTTATCATATGCTAGATAAGCTTCCTTCATAGGTGTATTTATATTGTCGACCTCGTTCATGTCCTCATCGTAGATCTCGTTTATGGTGAATTTGTCATAAAACTTTGGTCCAAATATCTCTACTTCGTCGCCTATAGAGAATTTATTTCTCTCTTGCACCTTCATTAGCTTTTTGTCTTCATCGTAGTCAAGAACTTTCGCAACGAAATCATATAGTCTGATATATGAAGAATTATCATAAGTTAATGAGGCTTCCTTCACATCGCCAAAAAAAAAGGCTGTAGTAAAGTCTCTATGACTAACTTTTTCTATCTCTTCTAGATAAATATTATTGTCTCTATTGTAATTATATTTTTCAATATCTTCATAATAATCATCTATAGCTCTTCTATATTGGTTAATGACTGTTGCTACATAATATTCAGATTTTACTCTTCCTTCAATTTTGAATGAATCAACTCCTGCTTCAATAAGCTCGGGAATGTAGTTAATCATGCAAAGGTCTTTTGAGTTCATGATGTATGAACCATTTTCATCCTCTGTTATTTGGAAGTACTCTCCAGGTCTTTTCTCTTCCATAAGATAGTACTTGTATCTACATGGATGTGCGCAGTCGCCCATATTAGCGCTTCTGCCTGTCATGTAGTTTGATAAAAGGCATCTACCTGAGTAGCTCATGCACATTGCTCCATGAACAAAGGTCTCAATCATTATACTGTCTTTCACTTCATCTTTTATCTCTTTTATTTCATTTACGCTTAATTCTCTTGCTAAGATAACTCTATCTGCCCCAAGAATCTTCCAAAATTCTACTGTAGCAGTATTTGTGATATTTGCTTGAGTGCTTATATGAATCTCTTTACTTGGCGCAAGTGTTTTTACCTTTTGAAATATACCCGGGTCTGAGACTATAAATGCGTCTACACCTGCTTCATCTAAGCTTTGTATATACTCATCAACACCTTCTAGATCCTTGTTGTGTGAAATAACATTAAGTGTTAAATAAACTTTTTTATCTAAATCATGAGCAAGCTTTGTTGCTTCCTTTATATTATCTAGGCTAAAATTTTTAGAAGCAGTTCTTAAACCTAGCTTGTCTCCAGCTAAGTAAACAGCATCAGCTCCATATTGTATCGCAGTTTTAAACTTTTCTAAGTCTCCTGCTGGTGCTAGTAATTCTACTTTTTTCATCTTACTCCTTCCTTAAAAGCAATAAGCCGTCATGAACAGTGAGTAGACTCGCTGTAAATCTCTTATCGCTTTTAATATCTTCTATAAATTTTTTTAAATTCTTTATTATAGTTCTATATCTTTTATTGTCTTCGTCTTTAGCTACATAGCCTCTGAATAAGATATTGTCAATAACTATGATGGCATTCTTGCTTGTTAAATCGTATACTAAGTTTAAGTACTCTTCATACTGTGATTTGTTAGCATCAATGAAGCAAAAATCAAATTTCTCTTCTCTGTCCATCTTTCTTAATACGCTCATGGCATCGTCATTGACAGCTTTTATCTTATTATCTTCATCATATTTTTTAAGATTATTTTCTAGTATCTTAAATGTGTCTTCATCTTTTTCAATAGTAAATATATTAGCTCCAGATGCTTTTTGCATAAGCAAAGATGAATAGCCTATGGCCGAGCCTATCTCTAATATATTCTTAGGCTTAATCGTTTTTAGTAAAAACTCTAAAAATCTAGCCACATCCTGTGAGACTATAGGAACTCTATTTTCTTCAGCATAGCAGACTAAATCTTTAAACTTTTCTCTTTCAGAAGAAAAATCTTCTACATAGCGAAAAACATCTTCATCAATAAACTGACTAATCATTATTACTCTTGTAATCCTTTTTATCATCTAAGAACTTATTATAATCAGAAGAAAAATTATGTGCGCCGTCTGAACCAGGTTTAACTACAAAGTATAAGTAGTCAACATCAGCTGGATGAAGGCTCGCAACGATTGACGCTTCGCCAGGATTGCATATAGGTGCAGGTGGCAAGCCATCATGTGTGTATGTGTTATATGGCGAATCAACCTTTAAGTCTTCATTACTTAAATTAGGCTTTCTCTCGCCAAGTGCGTATTGAATTGTAGCGCAGGATTGAAGCCTTATATTCTTATCAATTCTATTTAAGAAAACTTTTGCAATGATAGGTCTTTCTTCTTCAAGTTTTGCTTCTCTCTCAACAATTGAAGCTAAAGTGATGAGCTTATTTAAGTCATCAACTTCCCCACTAATCTTGCTATAAATATTGTTAAAAGCATTAAGCATCATAGTGATAATCTCTTCACTGCTTGAACCCATGGCAATGTCATAAGTTGCTGGGAACAAAAAGCCTTCTAATGTATCATTATTAATGCTCGATAAAAACTCATATTTTTCTTTGTATTTATCTACATTTTTGCATTCATTTAAAAAATCTTCGCTAGATACTAAGCCCTTTTCCTCAAGTCTTTGTGCTATACGAGTAAGCTCAAAGCCCTCTGGTATAGTAACTTTAACAGTTTCGCCCTTTGGAGCTTCTTCTGCTTCGCCAGCAATTACATTAGCAATTTCTAGCAAAGTCATAGATTTTTTCACCTTAAATGTACCGCTCTTAATATGCTTTTCAAGGTCATTCTCCTTTAGCACTTCTTTAAAAGCAGTACCATTCCTAATGATTTTCATCTCATAAAGCTCTCTAGCTACATAAGACGCACCGCTACCTTCAGGTATTTCTATAGTGTATTCAGTATCATCATTTGGGTCATAAGGCTTATACATGCCTGATATGCATGACTTAACCTTCCATATAATTGCAAGAACTATAAGTATAAGTACAGTTATTGTAATTATTCTTCTTTTTTTCATTAAATCACCTTTTTTAATCTTTTATCGTAAATATAATAAATCAATGATCCAAATACTACAACGCTTATTGCTTCTCCACCCATGATTCCTAAAACTGTTGTAAAATATGGTATACCAGAGAAATATGACACCCATATTGATACTAAGAAACCATTTAAAATAATTGGTGGTAACATAGCTAAGTATTTAGATTTTGCTTTTCTAGTTAAATATGCTGCGAGTAATGTAACTAAACTTCCGCATATAATATCTATCATGCCATAGCCCGACATAAATGATAAAAAAATGTTTGAGACTAAACATCCTACGAATAGTCCAGGTACTGCAGCTGCCTCCATTAGTGGAAGAACTGTAAGTCCTTCTGCTAGTCTTAATTGTATTGGTCCAAAAGTCAATTGTTGGAAAGGTAATACTGTCTGTAATAGTATTAGTATTGTGTATAGTGTGGCGATTACTGCCGCTTTTGTAATTGTTTTTGTACTTGTTTTTGCTTTCATTTTATTGCTCCCTTGTTGAAAATTTATGTAAATGAGTAAACCTATAAGCCGTGTTCTGTATTAGATGGTTATCTATCTAGTTTTAGTGTTACCACTAAAATCAAGCAACTTACCTTACAGGAGGTTACGAGCAGCAACCTTTGATCCTTGTTTGTTTTGCTCCGAATGGGGTTTACATGTCACCTTTAGTCGCCTAAAAGTAGGTAGTCTCTTACACTGCCTTTCCACCCTTACCAATATGGCGGTTTATTTCTGTTGCACTATCCTTGAAGTCACCTTCACTGGACGTTATCCAGCATTCTGCTCTACGGAGCACGGACTTTCCTCATGCCTAAGCACGCAACCATCTGGTTTACTCATTACAAATTTAATTATACTACAAAATCTATAAAATTTCTATAATATTTCAATATTATCAGTAAAAGATGAGAAATTTTTTATGATTTCTGCGTCTTCAAAATCTTTTTTGATAAGCTCTTCCATGATATTAACGAAATTACTTTCACTGCTGTTATGGTCTTGCATAATTAAGTTGATTTTTGCGTTTCTTAGTGCTTGTACATCGTGGTAGCCTAGGTCTGATGTTATAAGAGTATCTGGTCTTTTTTCAAGAACATTGTCTAAAAAATCTTTTCCACTACCATTTAATATCATTACTCTTGTATTCTTATCGTTATTTTTATAAACTTGAATGTACTTTGCCTTGTTTATGACTTTGATTCTATTAGCTAAACTCATTATATCCATATCATTAAGCTCGCCCGCTATACCATAACCTAAGTCATCATCTACTTTGATGGCGAAATCTGTATTCACCAAGTCTAATTTATTTTCATAAAATTTATAAAAGCCTGCTCTTTGTATATCAAAAGAAGTGTGCGCGCTATAGTAGACTATGTCATGCTTAATCATATGCTTGATGAGCTTTGAGCTCGCGCTCATGTCAATCTCTTTTATGCCCTTAAAAATTAAAGGATGATGCGTTATGACCATATCCACATCATCCAGTTCATTAATATTATCATATAAGAGATCAACGCTTAAATAAATTTTATTAATATCTTCTTTAACTGCATCTATAATCAATCCTGAATTGTCCCAAGTCTCTGCGTGTTCCTTTGGGAAGATACTTTCAATTGCACTAATAATTTTATCTTTTTTCATTGATCTTCTCCATGTATCCTAATATTTTATTTAATTCTTCTTCTAGTTCATTATACTTCATCAGATTTTTTTCTTTATTGATCTTTTGAAGTATAGTCTTTATGTTTTTTATTTCATTGTCATAATAAGTATTTAAGTAAGAAATATCATTTATATCAAAATTTACAGGGAATTTATAATCGGCAACGTTAGTCTTTTTACTCTTTATCTCAAATAGTCTATAGTATTTATCCTTTTCTATAAATAGGCGCTCTTTTTCTATAAAGAAATCACTCTCCATAAAATACTTTCTTATGTTTGAGCCCTCACCCATAGCTTGCAGGATGATATGCTTAAAAGATCTTACTTTATCAATGCTCTCATTTAGTATACTTATTATAGTCTCTTCACCAATGCCAGCAATTAATAGTGTGTCATAAGTGCTTGTGTCAATGCCTAGGAGTCCGTCGCTCACAATGAATTTAACTTTGGCCATGTACTTTTCTCCTGAAAGAAGCAGCTTTGCCTTTTCAAGTGATTTTTCACTGATGTCGCTCTCTATAACTTTGACTATGGTATTTGAATCTAAAAGCATCTTAGCGATGTAGCCGTGATCACAGCCAACATCGACTAAGGATGATCCTTCTTTAACTGATTTTGCTATCTCAGTAAGTCTAAAAGAATAATTCATTATAGTTCTAGGAAGTCTCTAAGCTTTTTAGATCTGCTTGGATGTTTAAGCTTTCTTAGTGCCTTTGCCTCAATTTGTCTTATTCTTTCTCTTGTAACGTCAAAGGCTTGTCCAACTTCTTCAAGCGTTCTTGTCCTGCCATCGTCAAGGCCAAATCTTAAGGCTAGAACTTTTCTTTCTCTATCTGTAAGTGTATCTAAAACTGAAATCAATTGCTCTCTAAGCATAGTGTTTGTAGCTGCATCAGATGGTGAAAGTATTTCTTCATCTGGAATGAAGTCACCTAAGTGCGAATCTTCTTCTTCGCCTATAGGTGTTTCAAGTGAGACTGGCTCTTGAGCTATCTTTTGGACTTCTCTTACCTTTTCTACATCCATGTTCATAAGCTCTGCAACTTCTTCTGGAAGTGGGTCTCTACCTAGTTCTTGGACTAGTTGTCTTTGTGCTCTAACAAGTTTATTTATAGTTTCTACCATGTGAACTGGTATTCTAATTGTTCTTGCTTGGTCTGCAATTGCTCTAGTGATGGCTTGTCTAATCCACCATGTAGCGTAAGTACTAAACTTAAATCCTTTTTTATGCTCGAATTTGTCAACAGCCTTTATTAGGCCCATGTTGCCCTCTTGGATTAAATCCAAAAATTGCATACCTCTACCCACATATCTTTTGGCAATACTTACTACTAGTCTAAGGTTTGCTTCAGCTAGTTGATCCTTAGCTTGCTGATCTCCTGATTCAATCCTCTTAGCTAGTTCTACCTCTTCTTCATAAGTTAATAGTGGTATACGTCCTATCTCTTTAAGATACATTCTAACAGGGTCATCAGTTATAACAACCTTGTTTTTTCCTTTTTCTCTAATAGCTTCAAGTTTATCTTCTTTGCTTAATTCTTCTTCAAAAGATCTTAATTCATCTAAATCAATATCTTCGTCTTCATCATCAGAAACAATATCAAGATCCTTTTCTAAATCTATCTCCTCTTCATCTGAGTTTTTTGAGTCGACAATAGTAATTTGCACAGCATCTAAAGCGTCGTAGAAAGATAGAATCTCGTCTTCACTAAGATCATATTTGTCCAAGCCATCTTCAATATCTCTATATTCGATAATCCCCTTTTGTCTGCTAGCATCAATTAGATTATACATAGCTTGTCTTTTTTCTTCACTGACTTCTTCTTCTATTATCTTTATTGCCTCTTCACTTAAATTTTCTTCTTGAATATTATTCGTCTTAGCATTCTTTTCTTTCTTCATAAGAACACTTCCCTTCATCATTCATTATCTTTTTGCTTTTTAATTAATTTTAAAAGCTCCATCGCATCACTTTTGCCATCATTAATCTGGCTCAATAAATCGCTTACGTAATCCTTTGATTTTAGCTTCTCTCTTTTTTCTAATAATTCTTCGAGATTCATGTAAGTAGATTCTTCCGATTTCTTTCTAATACTATCAATCTCTAAAAGCGCATTTTCTTTATCAGCTAAATCAAAGTCATCAAGCTCTATCTCGCCATTTCCCTCGTATTTGGACTTAAGTAGTGGCATATTAAGTTTAAACACTTTACTGTAATTATCTATAGAAATTTCCTTATTAATATATTTAAAATATTTAATATCTGCAAGAGCATATATTAAAAGATTCTCATCGATAATTTCTATATCTAACTTTTTAATTCTTGGTACCTCTGGTACAGTGTATTTTTCTTTATAATTGTTAACGTACTTTGTTTTTGAAACTTGATTTGTTAATAGTCTCTTGTCTATAGAGTAGACCCTGGAAATATAGTCTATGTAAATCTCTCTTTCAATCTTATCGTTTATCTTTGATAATAAATCTGATAGTTCATTGATAAGCTGAAGAAGGCTTTCAGGATCGTTAATGTCATAAAGCTCCATAAGCTCTGAAACTTCGTACTCTACAGAATTTTTTGCTTCATTTATCTTTGCCGTAAAACCAGCAAGACCATACTTCTTAATATAATCATCTGGATCAAGGCCCTCTGGTAGTTCAACTACATTTGCCTTAGCGTCTATTGACCTAAGTATCTCAATCGCCTTGTGTGTTGCGTTTTTACCTGCCTTGTCACCATCGTAGCAGATATAAATCTTCTTAGCATTTCTTTTAAGTAGATTAGCTTGGTTTATGGTAAAGGCAGTTCCAAGATTGGCAACAGCGTAATTAACTCCCGCTTGATAAAGACTCATTACATCAATGTTTCCTTCTACCAATAGTATTTTATCTCTATCAGCTTCTTTTTTATATATATTGTAGCCAAATAATAATTCTCTCTTCTTAAAAACTATATTTTCGCTAGTGTTTAAGTACTTAGGCATACTATTATCCAAGCTTCTAGCGCTAAAACCAAGAACATGGTTACGTGAGTCCACTATAGGAAAGACTAACCTGTTTCTAAAAGTGTCATATGAACTGTCTTTTCCTTCTTTTCTCTTCGCAAGTCCTGCTCTTATAATAAAGTCTTCATTATATCCTTTGCCTAGTAAATAGTCTTTAAGCGCTGTCCACTCGTTTGGTGCATAGCCTAATTGATATTTTAATACAGTGTCTTTATTTAGCTTCCTCTTCATCAAATAATCAATAGCAATTTTTGACTTTAGTATTTGATTTTGGAAGAAGTCAAGAGCTGTTTTATTGATATCATAAAATTTCTCTATGAGATCATTTTCAGTTTTTTTTTAGCTGTTGCTTCTTGAAGCGTTATATTTGCTCTATCTGCAAGGTACTCAACTGCTTCTTGGAAAGAGTAGTTTTTATACTTTTCTATAAAAGTAATAACGTCGCCTGCTTCGCCGCAGCCAAAGCACTTGTAGTAACCGTCCTTGCTATTAACGTGGAAGGATGGAGTCTTTTCTTTATGAAATGGGCACAGACCAGTATAAGATGTGCCTTTTTTCTCAAGCTTAATATTTTCTCCAATCACATCTTCAATATTATTAAATTCTTTAATTTTATCAATGACTGCTGCATTAATTACTTTCATAGTATAACCTCATTTTTCCACGTTTGTGGTACATATATCTTGTTAAATTCGTTTATTGCATATATATCAGACATACCCGCGATGTAGTCACATATTTGTTGATTAAGACTTGCATCTATCTCTTTAATATTCTCAGGTAATTTTTCAGGATGCTCTACATAATAATCATATAGCATTGATATTATGTTTTTCGCCTTATCATGTTCTTTGGTTGTTATTGGATTAAAGTAAACTTCCTTAAACATGAATGCTCTTAAAGCCTCCATTGCTTCGCCAATCTCCTTCGACATGGCTATATAATTTTGTCCGTAGCTTTCATTTAATATGTCTGTGATTAAGGTATTTATTCTCTTTGAGTGAGAATCCCCTAATATTTCTATCAAATCTTTTGGTATATCCTTTTCTGATAATATACCCGCTCTGATGGCATCGTCTATATCATGATTGATATAAGCAATCCTATCTGCGAACTTTACTAACTTTCCTTCAAGAGTAAAGGCTTCATTTTGTCCGCTATGATTAAGTATACCATCTCTAACCTCTTCACAAAGATTTAGACCGAAGCGACCATTTCTCTTTTCAAGTACATCAACAACTCTTAAACTTTGTTTATAGTGCTTGAATCCGCCAAAGTCCTTACATTTTTCATTTAATGCGCTCTCACCAGCGTGACCAAATGGTGTGTGTCCTAAGTCGTGACCTAAGGATATGGCCTCAACCAAATCTTCATTTAGTCTTAAGGCTCTGGCTATAGTTCTAGCTATCTGGCTAACTTCTAAGGTATGAGTAAGTCTAGTTCTAAAGTGGTCACCTTGTGGTGCTAAGAAGACTTGTGTCTTATGTTTAAGCCTCCTAAACGCTTTTGAGTGAAGTATTCTGTCTCTATCTCTTTGAAAGTCAGTTCTTATAGTACACTTTTCTTCTTCAATCTTTCTTCCCTTTGTATCTGAGCATCTGCAAGCGTATTCTGACAGGTAGGAATTTTGAAATGCTTCATAATTTTCTCTAAAATTAGTCATTCATCTCACCAAAATCTCTATTTAAACTTTCGATTATTATCGACGCGGTTTCTTCTATAGCTTTATTTGTAACATCAATTACTTGGCAGCCAATCTTGCCCATTATTTCCTTAGAATATAAAAGCTCTTCGTTGATTCTATCGGTACAAGCGTAGTTGCCTATGTCTTCTATACCTAAGGATCTCATCCTTTCAATTCTGATTTCGTTTATCTTTCTATCAGATGCGATGAGGCCGAATATCCTTCTCTTATCTTTTTCAAAAAGAAATTCGCTCGGCTCTATCTCAGGAAGTAGTGGTACGTTAGCTACTTTGTAATTTTTATTTGCTAAATACATAGAAAGCGGTGTCTTGGACGTTCTTGATATGCCTAGCAAAACAACATCCGCTAAGATAATTCCTCTCGGGTCCTTACCATCATCGTACTTAACAGCAAATTCTATTGCAGAAACTTTATCGAAGTACTCTTGATCGAGCCTTCTAATTAATCCTGCTTCTCTAATAGGTGCTTGATGCAATACTGATTCGATGGAATCCAAAACTTTGCTCATTACATTAACTGTAGGTATATTGTATTTTTTACCTAAGCTTTCAATGTATTGGGCATGTTCTTCAAGCACTGTAGTAAATATAACTACAGATGGAACAAGCTTTGCCTTTTCAAAGACATTAAAGATCTTGTCCTTGCTATCGACATATGGAAACCTTTTAATCTCATATGCATCTGGCGAGAATTGCTTGATACATGATCTAGCAATCTTACCAGCTGTTTCACCTATTGAGTCTGAAATTACAAATATAGTTATATCGTTCAATTAAATCTCCTCTATTTCTTTAAACTCTAATACGGAGTTAAATTCATCAATAATTAGTGATATAAGTGAAAGTCTGTTGTTCTTTATAAGCTTGTTATCAACTAAAACCATAGTTGTGTCTAAGAACTTATCTATACTGCCTTTATAAGTAGCTAGAACTTTTATCGCATCAACTATGTCCATGTTTTTGATATTTTCATCTTTTGCTTTTAATTCAGTATATAGATTAAATAATTCTCTTTCGCTTTCTTCCATGATATCTTGATTAGGCTCAACTTTTTCGAATTCTTTACCCTTAGATATTTGATATATTCTTCTAAAAGCAGCTACTGCATCCTCAAAGTCCTCGCCATCTTTAATGCCGTCTAGCTTAGATAGAATTTGTTTGATGCTTAATAAATTTAAATCTTTATGCTTGTTAATAACCGCTCTGATTAAGTTTGCATTGTATTTACTGTCTTGTAATATACCTACAAATCTTGTTTCTATATAGTCTAGCACAGTCTTTTTAACTTCATCGTAATCAAACTTTAGTTCATTTATTTTAACATAATTATATAATGTTTCTTCTACAAGTGAATCGATAGATATGTCTAAAGACTTTTCTAATACTATATTAATGATACCCAAACTTGCTCTTCTTATACCAAATGGGTCTTGTGAGCCACTTGGTTTTGTACCAATTGCGAATAGTCCTGATATAGTATCAAGTTTATCTGCCATTGCAAGTACAACGCCTGCTGTAGTTGTTGGTAGTGAGTCTTGAGCAAATCTTGGTAGATAGTGTTCGTAAATTGCTTCTTGAACGCCTATAGGCTCGCCTGATAGATTGGCATATATCTTGCCCATAACGCCTTGTAGTTCAGTAAATTCAACAACAAGTTTAGTAGCAAGGTCTGCTTTTGAAAGATAGGCTGCTCTCTTAGTAGTTTCTAGCGTTTCATCTCCAACGTTTAAGTCGTCGCATATCTTTTCTGCAAGCTTAATATTTCTTAATGTTTTATCATATAGTGTTCCTAACTTATCTTGGAAGACTATAGTTTTTAAATCATTAACATATTCTTCAAGATCTTTCTTTCTGTCTTCATTGAAGAAGAATTTTGCGTCTTCAAGTCTAGCGGCAAGCACTTTTTCATTACCTTTTCTAACTATGTCTAGATGTTTATCGTCACCATTTCTAACAGTGATGAAGTGATTCATAAGTCTATTCTTTGAATCAACTACTGGGAAGTATCTTAAGTGATCTTTCATAGGTGTTATAACTACTTCATCAGGTAGTTCTAAGTATTGATCCTTGATTGTTCCAAGTAGTGGAGTAGGATACTCAACTAAGTTAGTAACTTGATCTATGATAGCCTCATCATCTTGTAAACTTCCGCCAACAGACTTAGCTAGTCTTTCCGATTCAAGTCTAATCTTAGCTTTTCTCTCTTCATTGTCTACGATTACATAATTATCTTCCATAAGCTTCATATAGTCATGAGCATCAGGTATTTCTATATCCTTTTTAGATAAAAATCTATGGCCATTAGTCAAGTTAGAAACTCTTATATTTTCTAAATTAAATTTAACTACTTTGTCATTATAAAGAGATACTATCCATCTGATAGGTCTAGCAAATCTAAGATCTCTTCCGCCCCACTTCATTGATTTAGGGAAAACTATCTTTCTAATAATGCTTTCTGCATTAGCTTCAATAAGTTCAGTAAAGCTTAGGCTCTTGTGCTCAATAGATGCAAAAACATATTCTGTTCCGCCCATGTCTTTATAAAAGATATCGTCAAGGCTTAAGCCCTTTGACTTTAAAAAGCCTTGAAGAGCCTTACTTGGATTGCCATCTTGGTCAAAGCTTATTGCCTTTGATGGTCCCTTTATCTCTTCTTTTTCTATGCTTTCGTTTTCAATAATATTGTCAACTATAGTAGTGATTCTTCTAGGTGTTGTATATACGTTCACTTCGAAGTCTTCGTATGAGTTTTCACTTAATAATTTTTCAAAAGCATTTTTAAATTGTTCTATAGCTAATTTTGAGTAACTAGCAGGTAATTCTTCCATACCTACTTCTAATAAGTATCTATTTGCCATCGTTAAAACCTACTTTCTTAGTAAAAGGAAATCCCATCTCTTCCCTTTGTTCTACATATTTACTTGCGATAAGCTTAGCTAAGCTCCTTACCTTAAGTATATAGTTTGCTCTTTGTGAAACGGATATAGCTCCTAGCGCATCTAGTACGTTAAATGTGTGTGAGCACTTAAGTACATAGTCATAAGCTGGAAGTACTAGTCCTTCCTCGATAACTCTCTTGCACTCAGCTTCATATCTTTCAAACATCTCTTGAAGCAAGTCTTTGTCAGCTAGTTCAAAGCTGTATACAGAGTGTTCGTACTCAGCCTTTTTAAATATGTCTCCATAAGTAAAGTGCTCGTTCCATTGTATATCGTAAACATTGTCAACGTCTTGTAAATACATAGCTATTCTTTCAAGTCCGTAAGTTAATTCAGAGGATTCTAAATCTAGATTAAGTCCACCAACTTGTTGGAAATATGTGAATTGAGTTATTTCCATGCCGTCAAGCCAAACTTCCCAGCCTAAACCCCAAGCTCCTAGTGTAGGCGATTCCCAGTTGTCTTCAACGAATCTTATATCGTGCTTCAATGGGTCTATGCCTATAGCTTTTAAGCTATCTAGGTATAGGTCTTGTACATCATATGGCGATGGTTTTAATATTACTTGTAATTGATGGTGTTGATAAACTCTGTTTGGGTTCTCACCATATCTTGCGTCCGCTGGTCTTCTAGATGGTTCTACATAAACAACCCTCCATGGTTCAGGTCCAAGTGACCTAAGAAAAGTATGTGGATTCATAGTTCCAGCGCCTTTTTCAACGTCGTAAGGCTCCATAACTAAGCAGCCTTTGTCCTTCCAAAAGTTTAGTAGATTCATCATTAAATCTTGAAAATACATTTTGTCCTCCTCAATATTTGACTTTAAGAGTCTTAAATTCATCTTTATCAAATATATATAAAATATAATTTATAAATAATCTTTTTAAATTTGCTATAGATTTTTCTTCGCAGTCTATAGCAATTAAGTCCGTAAATTTGCTATTTAATAAGTGTTTCATAAAGCTAAGTTCTTTTATCGTTATGGCCTTGTTTGAGTAATCTTTATCTCTCGGAATAATCACGCCATCTTCATAATTAAAACTGTAGCTATTAAGCCCTTCCTTTATTTGTATCCTAGGGAAATAGCCTAGTATGTATATAAGTTTCAAAATAAAGGCTAGAATTATTAGCTCTGCTTTTTCTGGATATATGTCCATAATGTTTAGCATAGTTAGTATCATGCTGTAGATGTACTCATCACCTTCTTGTGTATTAAGAAGTGTCACAAGCAGCTCTGATAAAAAGGCAAAATCATGTAGCTTTTTCATATCTGTATCTAAAAGCTTTGGTGCATATAAAACTTTTGAGTCATTCACCATGAATATCTCTTTGTATTGCGATAGAGTAAATTCTGATTCAGTAAATACAAAAGAGCTCCTCGCAACATTATCTCTTAAATCATATGCGCTTCTTACGTAAGCCTTGATACGTCCTAATTCTACTGTATATATCTCAAGTATCTTACCATTCTTCTGATCACTTTTGCTTGCAATTACTATTCCTCTAAACTTTTCGGATTTACTTGTATCCAAAGAATTTCACCTTGTCTTCGTTCTTTCTCCAGTTTTTGGCAACCTTTACATTTAGGCTAAGATTAATATCCGTGTCAAGCATTTCCTTAATATCCTTTTTAGCGGCAAGTCTAATCTTTTTAATCATAGAAGCGTCCTTGCCAATGACTATGCCCTTATGACTTTCTCTTTCGCAGTATATAATCGCTTCGATATTTACCTTGTCTTCAAGTTCCTCGTATTTAGTAATTTCAACGTTGATGCCGTGAGGTATTTCTTCAGATAAGTACAACAGGCACTTTTGTCTAATCACCTCTGAGACTATAAACTTCATCGGCTTATCAGTTAAATACTCTCCGTCGTAGTACATTGGCCCAGGTTTTAATGTGTTTTTAATCTCATCTAATAATTTATCTAAGTTCTCGTCATTAGCAGCACTTATTGGCACAGTAATAGCTTTCAAATTGCGCGCATTTATCTCTGCGATAATTTCGTCTAAGTATGATTCCTTTTTATCAATCTTATTTATTGCGATGACGACGTCCTTATTTGAGCTCATAACTATATCCATAAGTTCTTTTTCTCCAGCTTTAAATGCTACAGAGCCATCTATAATATATAGTATCATGTCAGCATCTTCTAATGCAGCTCTCATTGCCTTATCCATGTAGTCGCCAAGCTTATTTCTAGCGATTTGATAGCCAGGTGTATCCATGAAAATGATTTGTGCATCATCGTCTGTATATATAAAATTGATTATATCTCTTGTAGTTTGCGGTTTGTCAGAAATTATCGATATATTAAATTTTACTAATTTATTTAGTAGCGTCGATTTGCCAGCGTTTGGCCTACCGACAACGGCTACATAGCCTGATTTAAATTCCATCGTCTCACCTCTATTTGTCATCTAATGAAAAAGATGCTGGAAGCAGATCTTTTATATTATATACTTTGTAATCGCCCGTGTTCCTTGCAACAATTACCTTAGCATCTTTTGTAAACTCACTAATAAATTGTCTGCACGCCCCACACGGGAACGGATATGAATCTGGATTAACTATTGCAATCTTACTTATCTTTCTTGAATCGCCATTCGTAATGGCATTTGCTATAGCACTTTGCTCAGCGCAAATTGTTAAACCGTAAGATGCATTCTCAATGTTTACACCATTATAAACACTGCCGTCGTCCATTTCAACGGCTGCAGCAACTTTATATTTAGAATAAACTGAATATGATCTATCTAAAACGCTTAAGGCTGATTCAACTAGTTCTTTATATTCCATATCATCCCTCGAATCTTTATTATACAATAAATTAGTGATAAATTCAATACTTAACGCGTGATTTTAAGCTCATCAAGTATTTCTCTTTGTCTTTCTTCCATAATGACTCTGTCTTCTTCCTCGATGTGGTCGTAGCCAAGTAAGTGCAGTATGCTATGAGTGAAGAGAAACATGATTTCTCTTTCAAGGCTGTGTCCATATTCCTTCGCTTGCTCCTCGGCTACTTCGTATGAGATAACTACATCACCTAAGAGAGTCTCATCAGATGAAAAATCTTCTATAAGAGGAAAAGATAAAACGTCAGTCACTTTATCAATGTCTCTGTACTCTCTATTTAAATCCTTTATCTCGTCCTTCGATACATAAGTAAGACCTACCTCGTAGTGATCTTCAAGACCTTCCATCTTTAAAGCAAGTGAAACGATCCTCTTCATAGTATCTTCGTAAGAAGCCTCTATCGGATAATTATTTTCGTTATTTATCACTATGTCCATCTTTTTCTTCTCTCTCTTTACTTTCTTTATCAAGCTTTTTGCTCTCATATGCATTATATGCTTCGATAATTCTTTGTACAAGTATATTTCTAACAACGTCAGTTTGAGTAAGTTCGATAAAGCTAATTCCATTTATATTTCTTAAGATATGGCTAGCAGCTATCAGACCTGACTTCTTTCCCTTAGGCAAGTCCCTTTGAGTAATGTCTCCAGTAACTATGACCTTAGAATTAAATCCCATCCTAGTCAAGAACATCTTCATTTGCTCTTCAGTAGTGTTTTGCGCTTCATCAAGAATTATGAAAGCCTTGTCCAAAGTTCTTCCTCTCATGTAAGCAAGTGGGGCAACCTCGATAAGTCCTCTCTCGGCGTTCTTCTCATATTGCTCCTTGCCCATAATTTCATATAAGGCGTCATAAACTGGCCTTAGATATGGGTCTACCTTTTCCTTTAGGTCACCCGGCAAGAAGCCAAGGTTTTCGCCTGCTTCTACAGCTGGTCTAGTCAATATAATCTTAGATACTTCTTTATTTTTGAAAGCATTAACCGCCATGGCAATGGCAAGATAAGTCTTTCCAGTACCTGCAGGTCCTATACCAAAAGTAATTCCTGACTTTCTAATCATATCTACATATCTTTTTTGGCCAATAGTCTTTGGTCTGATGGTTTTGCCCTCGCTAGTAATTGCAACTACGTCCTTCTGTATATCATATAATTGATTTTCCTTAGACTTTTTCACTAGATTGATGGAGTAGTATATGTCCTCTTTACTAAGTGATTTTTGTGTGTCGATAAGGCTTGACAAGGCTTTTATAAGTCTCTCAGCCATAGCCTCTTTCTCTTCATCGCCTGAAGCTATCACAATCTTATCCGATTTGATATCAAGCTTCACGTCTAGTTCTTTTTCAATTATTTTGATATTTGTATCTAAATTACCAGCCAGTGCTTCTTGCTTATTGCTGTCAAAATTAAGTTCCCTACTCATTAATCCTCCTTAAGGCAAGTGGTTTGTCTAAAATTTCTTTTATTACTATAGATTTAGCTAAATTTTCCTTCGTAAAAATAATACCATCGATCTCTTCAGACTCAATTTCATTATACGCGTTATTTTGAGCTGCAATTATTTCATTATTTTCTTCTCTAAGCTTTTCTTCTTTTTCTGCTTTATAATTACGAAGCCTATCTTTAACATCTCTAGAAAGGTATTCATCAAGCTTTTTACTCTTTTCAGAAAAGTAGTCATCGGCTCTTTCTTTGTAATCATCCCTGATTGCTTCGTCATAATGCTTTTCTAAATTGCCTATCTTTTTAACCTTTTCACGTTTTTTATTTTCTCTATCATTTGCTTTATTAGCATCTTTCATCGTTCTAGTGTAAATTTCATCAAGCTTTTTATCTAAAGTATCTCTTTGCTTTTTCTTCTTATTAGCCTCATTTACAATAGTGACGATAGATGATATTAGCATAAATAAAAACGCTAATACAAATAATCCATCCATAGTATCCTACTTATCTAGCTTTTGTGTGTCAGATATGGACTTTCTCATATCAGTATCTGAGTTGATATTATTCATCTTGTAATAATCCATAACTCCTAAGTTACCATTTTTTAGTGCTTCAGCTATAGCTAGAGGAACTTCTCTTTCAGCTTCAACAACTTTTGACTTCATCTTTTGAACTTCAGCCTTCATTTCTTGTTCGCTAGCAACGGCCATGGCACGTCTTTCTTCTGCCTTAGCTTGAGCTATCTTCTTATCAGCGTCTGCTTGATCCATAAGTAGTTTAGCTCCGATGTTTCTACCAACGTCGATATCAGCTATGTCTATAGAAAGTATTTCAAATGCTGTTCCTGAATCAAGACCTTTTTTAAGAACTGTCTTTGAAATGCTATCAGGATTTTCAAGCACGGCCTTATGTGTTTCCGCGCTACCAACTGTAGTTACAATACCTTCACCAACTCTTGCGATGATAGTTTCTTCACCAGCACCACCAACTAATCTCTCGATATTTGCTCTAACAGTTACTCTTGCTTTTACAACGACTTCGATACCGTTCATAGCAACCGCGGATATGGAAGGAGTTTCTATAACCTTAGGGTTTACGCTTACTTGAACAGCTTCAAGTACGTTACGACCAGCTAGGTCAATAGCTGCTGCTCTAGTAAAGTCTAGTGGTATATCAGCTCTTTGCGCTGCGATAAGTGCGTCAACAAGTGTATCTACATTACCACCAGCTAGGTAGTGAGCTTCTAGTTCGTTAACCTTTATATCAAGTCCAGCCTTTGTAGCCTTAATCATTGGATTGATAATCTTGCTTGGAGCAACTCTTCTAAGTCTCATACCTGTAAGTGTAGCCATGCTAACCTTAACTCCTGAGAAGAATGCTGTTATCCATAAACCTATTGGCACAAATGAAAAGAACATACTTAAGACTATAATCCCAAGTATTACAAAAATTAATTTACCTGATAATAAAGCATTAATAAAACCTGCTAAAAACATAATTACTTAACCTCCCTGTCAACTATTAGATATTTTCCTTTAACTGCTATAACCTTTAGATCAAGACCATTATCTAGGTAGCCATCGTAGCTTATAGCGTTATATTTGACTCCATCAATCAAAATAAAACCTGTTGGTCCTAAAGAGCTGATTGATTTCGCCTTACTTCCTACGAGCTTTTCTAGCTCATTTACTTCTTCTTTATTCTCTTTTAAATTTGATTCGGTGCTTAAAACAAGATGAGTTAATCCTTTAAATGAATAACCCTTACTAAGCATGTACTTAAGGAAACCTATATTGCAATTTATCAATATAAATACAGTCATTAAGCCATATCTATAGTCAGTAAAAGCTAAAACTACAGATGTGAAATATGCTAGTAAGCCAAGTACACCTGTTATAGTGAAGCCAGGAATAAATATTTCCAAAACTACAAAAATACAAGCAAATATGAATAATCCGAGTGGATAAAAATTATTTGTTTGACATACAATTCTAGATCCAAACAAAAGAAGATGTGTTAAGAAAAATAAACTTATGTAAGCACTTTGCTTCTTCTTTATTAAAGCAAGACTTAAAAAGAGTGTGCCTATGATTACTAATAAAAATGCCGCTATATCGGTCAATAAAAAAACATCTGTATTTGCCACTAAAAATATATTTTGCATTAAATCACCACCTAAGTATATTTACCCAAAACACTCATCTTTAATCAAAAAAATCAAGGCTGACCACTATGACCAGCCTTTGCTTTTTATAAATCTTCTGATTTTTCTACGTTCTTAATCTCTTTTCTAGATGCCTTGTCTCTGAATGCCCACTTAGCTATCTCCATATTGCATCCTTGATTTATTTCGATTACGTAAACATCTTCTTTAATTTGAACAATCTTGCCTAAGATACCGCCAATAGTTACGATTTGATCACCTATCTTAAGTGAGTCTCTTAGTTCTTGTAACTTTTGTGCTTGTTTCTTTTGTGGTCTGATTAAAAAGAAGTATGCGAATGCACCAAATAATACAAATGGAATTATCATGCTAAGTAATGATCCGCTTGCGTTTGCTTGTGTAGCTCCTGTTAAAAAACTTAATATCATCATATAACCTCCCTATATTGTTAATACTATTATACACTATATTACTTTAAATATCCATATTTTTTATAAAATTCGTGTTTATACTCTAAGAAATAATCGCCTAAAATTGATTCTCTAATATTCTTCATCATCTTTAGTAAGAAAGTTAAATTATGAATAGTAGCTAATCTATAAGCAAGTATCTCGTCAACATTGAAAAGATGTCTTAAATAAGCTCTTGAGTAATGACTACAAGTGTAGCAATCACACTCAGGGTCTGGCTTAGTAAAGTCTTCCTTGTACTTAGCGTTCTTTATTACAAGTCTTCCGTGTGATGTCATAAGCGTTCCATTTCTCGAGATTCTTGTTGGTAGAACGCAGTCCGCCATGTCTATACCTCTTTCAACTGACTCAAATAAATATAGTGGCGTACCTACTCCCATATTGTATCTTGGCTTATCTTCAGGCATATAGTCAGTTACATGGTCTAAGACTTCATTCATCAAATCAACTGGCTCACCTACTGAGAGGCCGCCAACAGCATAACCAGGCAAGTCAATAGAGCAAATTTCTTTCGCATGCTCTTCACGAAGGTCCTTGTAAAGACCGCCTTGAATAATGCCGAATAGATTTTGATTCCCTCTATCGGTCCAAGCGTCCTTACATCTTTCAAGCCACCTAGTCGTTCTGTGCATTGAGTTTATAATGTATTCTCTAGACGCAGGATAAGGAGCGCACTCGTCAAAGGCCATCATGATGTCGCTACCAAGCTTTGTTTGTATCTCAATTGATTTCTCTGGAGATATAAATAACTTTGAGCCATCTATATGTGAGCGAAACTCAACTCCTTCTTCACTTATCTTTCTCATGCCGCCCAAACTAAAGACTTGAAATCCGCCGCTATCTGTTAATATAGGCTTATCCCAGTTCATAAACTTGTGAAGTCCACCTGCCTTGTGAACTATGTCTTCACCAGGTCTTAAATGCAAGTGATATGTGTTTGAAAGAATGATTTGAGCGCCTAAGTCCTTAAGCTCATCAGGCGTCATGGTCTTAACTGTTGCTCTCGTTCCCACTGGCATGAAGATAGGCGTCTCAACAACACCATGTTTTAGCTTCATTAGACCAGCTCTTGCTTTAGTTTTACTATCTGTTTTAATTAATTCAAATTCCATATTATCTATCCAATATAAACATTGCATCGCCAAAGCTGAAGAATCTGTATCTTTCTTTAACAGCTTCTGCATATGCGTTAAGTATCATCTCTTTTGATGCAAAGGCACTTACTAGCATAATTAGCGTTGACTCTGGTAAGTGGAAGTTCGTGATTAGTGCGTCAACTGCCCTATATTCAAAGCCCGGATATATGAATATATCAGTCCATCCGTGACTAGCCCTAATCTCGCCCTTTGCAGCTATCGTTTCAAGCGTTCTAACTGTAGTAGTTCCAACGGCTATAACTCTTCTGCCTTCTTTTTTTGCTATGTTTATGGTCTCGCTCGCCTCTTCAGAAAGGTTGTAGAACTCGCTGTGCATCTTGTGTTTCTCAACATCTGTTACCTTGACAGGTCTAAAAGTGCCAAGACCAACATGAAGTGTTAGATAAACTATCTTCACGCCCTTGTCTTCTAGTTCTTTTAGTAGCTCTTTAGTAAAGTGTAGACCCGCTGTAGGTGCAGCTGCCGAACCAAGGTTCTTAGCGTAAACAGTTTGGTATCTGTCCTTGTCTTCAAGTCTTTCCTTGATATATGGTGGTAGAGGCATCTCGCCAAGTTCATTTAATATCTCTAGGAAAATTCCATCGTATTTAAATTTTATATATCTGACGCCATCGTCATCAATATCGACTACTTCAGCTCTAAGGAGACCGTGACCAAATTCAATTTCACTGCCTATCTTCATCTTCTTGCCTGGCTTAACAAGAGTCTTCCAAGTGTCTTCTTCTGTTTGTGAAATTAGAAGAACTTCTATCTTTTCTTCTTTTCCAGGCCTATTGCCAAAGAGTCTTGCAGGTATTACCTTGCTATCGTTTGCAACTAGCACGTCTCCTTCATGAAGAAGGTTTATTATGTCATGAAAAATCATGTGTTCGACCTTGCCAGTTTTTCTGTCCAAGACCATAAGTCTTGATTCATCTCTTTTGTCTATGGGGTGCTGTGCAATTAGCTCCTCAGGTAGATCATAGTAAAAATCTTTAGTTTCCATTACTTATTTCAGCTCCGTCATAGTAGAATTTTAGTATTTCATCATATTTTAGTCCGGCCTTAGCCATGTTGTTTGCGCCCCATTGGCTTAGTCCAACACCGTGGCCCCAGCCGTGACCAGCTATCTTAATTTTTGCATCAGCGCTTATAGCTGGGCTTGGACTAGCTTTTTCACTAGCTTCACTACTTATAAATATAGCGACGCCATCTTCAAATAAAACAGTTACTTCGCCATCACTATCGTTCTCTGGCGCTTGCGTTGCAGCGCTTACACCACTCGCCTCAATTGTATACATACTGCTCTTAAATTTATTCGCACCGATAGCGTTCTTAAATTTATTGTTATCGACAAGCACTTCTTTAGCGCCGTCCATTATAGCAACAGTCTTAACTCTCTTGCTATTATTATTTTCTTTTACATAAATTTGATTAATCGAATTTACATTAATGCCTTGCTTTTTAAGTCCATTGATTAAATCGTTTGCATTAATTTGAAAATTCCAATTATAATTTGGCTCATTTATAGAATATTTATCTTCTTTTGAGATTAAATACTTATACTTAGCGCCCCAAACATCGTTAGCATCCGCTGTATAGCCACCATTGGATGATGAATAAGTCGCGTTAACAACCTTGCCTTCAGACAATAAGATTTGTCCTCTAGTTTCATCGACCGCTTTTCTCACATTATCTCTTTCAGCGTCAAAACCGCCATAAACTTGGCTAGATACGGTATCATATAAATCAAATGATTTATCCTTATTTCTTGTAACGCTACAAACTGCATAAGACCTAGCAGCTACCGCTTGTGCCTTAAGCGCTTCGTATGAGAAAGTGCTTGGCATCTCTCTTGGAACGACGCCATAAAGGTACTCTTCAAGACCGACATTGTTAATAGCAGCCAATTGCTTGTCAACTGTATCAAATGTTAAGTAGCCTCTGTATCTTTTATTATTTATCTTGATAGGACTCGAACTAGGAGATTGAATCTTCATAGACTTGTTTGTCGCCATACTTGATAAATAATTACCTAAAGAGTCATAAATATCATAATTTTGTCCATTTAATTTTAAAACAATATTCTTTTCAAAGCTTTGGAATAGGCTTAAGTTAGAGTACATATCTCTCACTTCAAAACCATCGTCACTGTATAGTTTTAATTCATTCATGTTTTGCGCGCTTATACCAAGCTTTACATCAACATTACTTATATGCTCATATCCAGTCTCTGCTTTAGCACTGTTTATAGAAAATGCTAGCAAAAATATTGTCAATATAATTAATATTTTATTCTTCATAATTCTCTCCTTCGTTATACTTGTAGCCCATGTGGTCATAAGCAAGTTTGGTTGCTACTCTACCTCTTGGCGTTCTTGCGATAAAACCAAGCTGAATTAGATATGGCTCGTAAACATCTTCTATCGTAGTTCTCTCTTCATTCGATGATGCTGCAAGCGTATCTAAGCCGACTGGTCTGCCACCATAAGTATTTATCATAACATCAAGTATCTTTCTGTCAGTTTTATCAAGGCCATAGTGGTCTATTTCTAGTATATCTAGGCCTTTTTTAGCAATTTTGCCACTTATAGAACCATCTTCAAGCACTAAAGAGTAGTCTCTAACCCTCTTTAGTAGCCTATTGGCAATTCTTGGAGTTCCTCTTGATCTTCTAGCTATCTCTCTTGCACCTGCATCATCAATATCTACATCTAAAATGCCGGCAGATCTAGTAACTATCTCACAAAGTGAATCTTCATCGTATAAGTCTAGATTTAATATAACACCAAATCTATCTCTTAATGGTGAGGATAATAGCCCTGCTCTAGTAGTTGCGCCTATTAGCGTAAATCTTGAAAGGTCTATCCTAACCGACCTTGCCGATGGGCCCTTGCCTATGATTAAGTCTAGAGAATAGTCCTCCATCGCTGGATAAAGTATTTCTTCGACAGAACGTGATATTCTATGTATCTCGTCAATGAATAATACATCGTCATCTTTTAAATTCGTTAGTACTGAGGCCAAATCACCTGGTCTTTCAATCGCAGGACCTGATGTTATCTTAATATTAACACCCATCTCATTCGCAATGATGTTCGCAAGAGTAGTTTTACCAAGTCCTGGTGGTCCATATAGAAGCACATGGTCAAGTGGCTCACCTCTCATCTTCGCAGCATTAACAAAGATTTTAAGCTTTTCCTTAACGCTGTCTTGTCCAATGTAGTCGTTAAACCACTTTGGTCTGAGTGAATTGTCAAAATTTTCTTCGCCTGACCTCAAATCAGTTGTTATTAATCTATCTTCTTCCACTTAAACACCTACTTTGAAAGCCTTTTCAATAGCTCTTTAATTAAATCTTCTACTTCCATAGTCTCGTCTAAACCTTTTGCAATGCTTGTGATTTCATATTTGTTATAGCCAAGTGAAGTAAGCGCTTCTATAGCTTCGTTTAGGTTGCTGCCAACACTTACAACATTTGCAAGATCTTCAAATTCGCTTCCCTTGCTAACATTGTCCTTAAGCTCAAGAATGATTCTTTGAGCAGTTTTCTTGCCTATGCCAGGCGCCTTCATCAAGGCTTTTTCATCATTTGTGACGATGGCCTTTTGTAGATCAACTACCTTTTGTTCAGACAAAATACCTATGGCAGTCTTTGGTCCAACGCCATTAACTGTTGTAATCAGATTAAAAAAATCGACTTCGTATCTATTGGCAAAGCCATATAGACTCATGTCATCTTCCCTAACTACTAAATTCATATAAATTTTTACTTCGCCGTCGTAGATGTCGCTCTCCATAGTTTCTTTCGATGTAAAAACTTTGTAAGCAATGTTATTTACGAGCAAAACTATGTAGTCCTTCTTCTTATCTACAACCTCACCTATCATATATTCAAACATATTTACCTCAATAAAAATTGATCTTTAAAATTAATACTTGCGCTATGAGTTAGAGCAACAGCCAAAGCATCAGCAACGTCGTCTGGCTTTGGAATCTTTTCTAAGTGAAGAAAAGTTTTAACCATCTCTTGCATTTGCTTTTTCTCAGCCCTACCATAACCAGTAACAGCTTGTTTAATTTGAAGTGGAGTGTACTCATATGTAGCAAGATTCTTGTGCTTTAAGCAAAGAAGCGTAACTCCTCTTGCTTCAGCAACTTGTATAACTGTTTTTTGATTTTTAAAATAAAAGAGTTCTTCAATAGCTGCTTCATCTGGATCGTACTTGTCGATTATAGCTCCAAGCTCAAAGTAAATCTTCTCAAGTCTTTTATCTAGGCTAAGGTCCTTGTGCGTTGTGATCGCGTCGTAGAACACATCGTGAGCCTTGTTGCCGTCATAATCAATGATGCCCACACCTACTATAGCGATGCCTGGGTCTATACCTAAAATTCTCATTTTGCCTCCTACTTCTCCATTATAATTTATATTATACTACAAAAGAGGCATAAGTTCAAGCACTTGATGCGTTTTTATATTGCGCCCATCTTGATTAAGGCGAAAATCGTTTCTCCCTCGTGGCCATCCAATAAAAAATGCTTAGCAAGACAGGTCTTACTAAGCAATTAAAAATTATTATATCAAAATATTAATTTTTTTATTAAACACATAACAATACCCTTCTTAGTATTTGTTCATAAGAAGGGTATTTGTAATGCTATTTTATTTGTTTTATTTATTTCTTCTTTCTAAAATCATATCCGCACTTTGAGCAGAAGTTTTCGCCATTATATTCGGCTCCGCAATTTGGACAGAATTTTATTGTGTCTTCATCATTTTCATTATCTAATTCAATATAATTATCTTCTTCTACTTCCTCGTCTTCCGCTTCAATAAATTTCTCTTCAACAGCATTTTTAATTTTATCATCTTTAATAGTTTTCTTATTTTTCTTTTTCTTCAATATCAAGAATATTATTAAAGCGATGATAATTATAACAATTATTATTGTAAGTATCGAAATTATTTTATTTTCAAATAAATCTTCCAATTTATCTAATAAGCTTTCACTCTCAATGAAGATGAATGAATTTAAATTATTCATCTCTTCGATTTTTGGTTCTCTAAGTCTATTTGTTACATTAGACAGTAAATCCTTTTCAGCTTCAAAGTCTTCTAAATGTGTATTTGCTATTACAGTTTTTTTAGAAATAAAAGCTAAAGTTCTATATAGTAGAAGTATTGCTTCATCTCTATTTACTATCTCATCAGCATTAAAATCTTCACCTTCGTTAGATATTAGACCACATTCCAGAGCAAGTTCAACATTTCTTTCTATCGATTTAAACTTGTCAAAATCAGAAAAACTTTTCGCTTCACTTAACTCTTCATCTTCTAAATCAAAACCATTAAGCTTTAAAACTTCTGTTAAAGCATAAATTAGCTGAGCTCTTTTTACTTTTTCATTTGGATAAAAACTGTTTCCTTCATGATTGAAAATTTTATGCTTTATAGCAGACTTTATATATATTTTATCTAAATCGTTTACATCATCAAGTTTTATATCCTTATCATCATCGTAGTCACCAAGCAAAAATCCTACAGCTCTAGCAAGCTCGCCTTTAGTCAAAGGCTGATCTAAATCCAAACTATCAGATGCTTCGCTTAATATCTTCGATGACAAAATATTTTTATAAGCTATCGTTTTGAAGCTGTCCAAACCTAAATCTTCTAAATTTAAAGACTCATAATTTTCAAATTTTATTGGGCCATAGTGATTTGTATAAACTATACAATACTTAGGATCACTATTCATAAGATAATATAGAGTTGGTACTTTAATTATATATTTTTCTTCATTAAATTCATTAAAATTAATAGTTAAATTTATAGGTAATGTTGTTCTCTTTTTTGAAAGCGGCGTTATAAAAACATTGCCATCAAGCTTTTCTATAGCAAAAACAGTATTTTTTTCTTTTAGTTTATTGATATCATCCTTAGTCAAAATTACATTAATATCTAATCCATCTAAGTAGAAATTATACATTATATCGTCTTTAAGCTCATCTTTAAAACTAAATATATATCTACCCACCTCGTTTGGCTTCATTTTTATTTGAACTACTGGTTTATATTTATTAAAATCTTTGATGTCTAAGTTTGAGAAATAATTTTGTAAATTTACCACATCTTCTATGTCTATTTTTTGGCTTTCGTAAAAGTCTTGATTAAACTCTATCGCTCCATTTATATTGTAAGATAACTTAGTCTGTATAAAGTTATTAAAAACTTGAATCAATTCATCTTGTCTGTCGCTTAAAAGGCCAATTTCTTTTGTATATTCATTTTCTTTTAGAATAGAATCGATATAAGAAATAAGTTCTTGTGATGAATTTTTCTTTAAAGCCTCTTCTTTATCAAAGCCCGACAAAAAGTCTGGCTGCAAACTATGACCTAAAGCTTTCTCAGCTTCTTCAAATGTAAATGGCTCTTCTTTAATGTATATAGGAAATAATTTATTTTCTCCATCAACATTTTTTCTTTCAACAAGTATATATTTAGAATACATATAGCCATAATTTAAAACATCTATCCTTACTATTGCATAATTATATAAAGATTGTATATCTGATGCAGTAACACCTCTTCCCCAATCAGCGTACCACTCAGTTTCTATTAAAATATTTTTAAATGAGTCATTTCTAACTAAAAGTCCATCATAATCATATCCATAGTCTCTTGGCTCTAAGTTTTTACCAAAGAATGCGTTTGTATAATTATTTAAAATATCTATAGCTGTCCAATTATCAAAAGAATAATCTTTACTTTTATTTGCAAAATTTTCTACCATAGCTTTATATGTCTTTGGTAGAATAACGGTAGATGTTCCCCACGAATCATCATATAAAACCGACCAATGTACCCAATCTCCTATAATATTGTCGTCAATGATTCCAAAAGGAGTATCAATAAAATTTCTTAATGTTGTGCCTATAAAAACAATCTTCTCAAACTCGTCTTTACTTACATTCTTAAAAAAATCAGATTTTTCATATATATCATCGTTTGAAAATAGCTTCTTAATTTCTTCTATATTTTTATTCTTTATCTTTTCGTTTTCTTGTGCTGATATATACTTTCTTGGATCTATTGTATAAGAATACTCCAAATAGGGCATTGTATCGCCCATTTCTATGTCGCCTATTATTTTCTCATTATATTCAATATTCACAAGTTTCCCATTTTCTAACTTATATACACTTGTATCGCCTCCTATATGAGATTCAGTATATTCTTCCCCATTTTCATCAGTTCCTGTAAATGGCATAGAAACATCACAAGAATTATAATAATAAAACACATTTTCAATAAATGCACCATAAGTTACTGATTGCCACATTATATCATAGTCAGAAAAATTATCTTTTACTATCTTATTAAATGAATCACCATTACAAGCATATAAAACAGTTTTTGCTTTCCCAGAGCACAATATAATTGTTGATTGATTTAAATCCTTAGTAAAATAAATCTTAACTTTATATATAAATTTATCATCAGCTGGCTCGTCATTTCTTCCGTACCACTCAGTAGAATCATAGGTCCCACTTTTACTTTCTTTATACACATAATTCTTATTTATGTCTTCTATTGCCTTTTTTATTCCTTCATAGTCAGCTACGCCAGTTAATTTTTTAAGCTGTTCAACACTACATTCTGAAGAATAAAAATGTCCACCAGCTTTATTCCCTAGTTTTTCTTTTTGTGAAGCAGCTGCAAAGTTTATTATATTCAATTGTGTAATTGATAAAGCAATTATCAAAATAACAAGTACAAACTTTTTCATATCTTCCTCCTTGAAGCTTTAAAACTAGATAAAGTATAGCTTAAGTCATTAAACTATACTTTATCTTCTTAGTGTCAAATCTTTTTGTAACCCCAATTCATAATCATGTCGTCAATTTCTGAATCAGAAATATAGTCATACATGCTCACTCTTTTAAAGCTACACTTCATTGAATCACCATCGGTCTCAAAATTTGACAGTTCATATACGAAATACATAGTTTTGTAATTTTGATCTTCAAAATAATCTTCCAAATAATTAACTTTTTCTACTATTAATATGGAAAAACTATTATCAAGAGATCCACCAATATAATTTTGTATTTCTTCCTCATTCATCTTGTGCTGAAAAATCCCATATCTTATTATATCTAAATTTTGGAGACCGCTTACTTCGTATGCCATGTCGTCGTTTATCTTGACATTAATTTTTGATAAAAGATCTTTTCTAACATCTGTATAATCATTTACTATCTCTTTAAGTCCAATAACTGTATACTCTTTTTCTATAATATCATTATCAAAAACTATATTAAAGTTCTCTGAGCTAAGTTTGCATCTCGCTACAACAGTGTCACCATTTTTCAGTTTATTGTTTTTATTAAAACTAATATCAGAAATCTGTATACTATCTTTTATAAAATCTGTCATCATTATATCTTTTACATCTAGAAACTTTACATCGCCAAATTTTTCCGCAATAGCACTCGCATAACCATCGTAACCCTCGACAGTAATGTTAATGCCTATGTCTGAAGTTGAGACTACAGCATCTGGTTTTTTGTTATAAGCAATTTTTTTGTAGATAAAATATGATGCTATAAGTAATATAATGAAAGCAAGGCTTGAAAAGATTAATATTTTGCTTTTTTTAGATAGTTTTACTTTCTTTTCAAGATCTTCCTCATTACTTTCTTCATAATAAATCATATCATCATCAATATCATCATTTTCATCTTCTACATAGTAAATCACTTCTTCATCAAAACTGTCATCATATTGATTATTATCATAATTATGATCTTTTCCCATATTTGCACCTTTTCTATAAATATGTTTTATACATCATCTTCTTCAAAATTTTCTTCAACAATATCCATATCTTCCTTTGATTTTTTTTGAACAACTTTTTGCTTTTGTACAGGATTTTCTCTATTTATAATTTTTTCTTCTACTGGTCTTTTCTTTATGATTTTAACTTTTTTATATGCTTTATTATAAATAGCAGTTGCTCCTATTATCAATAAAACAAAAGAAAGGATAAGCAAAATAACTCCAAAAGTCGGATTATAGTTGGCTATATTTAGTTTCATAAGCTCGGTCTTAAACATAGTCATATAATATGAATCAGAAGATGAGTAACCGTCTGACATAAGTCTTGTGTAATCGGCCGAAGCAACTAATGATGATATCTTTAAAAGTTTAGAAAGTAGAATCGAGCTTATTATAAAGCTTAAGCTTGCACCAGCAAATATAATGTTTGAAAATGTAATGATATTTTTACCTTCTGTAGATTTTTTAACTATGCTAATTATAAATATTATTACAAACACTATTGAAAGTGTTAACATTATTATCCCAGAGACTTTTATAAGGGCTACTGCTTTAAGAGCCTTTGTTAAATCTGACATAAAATTGTTGATTCCACCAGTTATCCCGTCTATCATGCCTAGCATTTTTTGGAAGTAATTTGAACCTCCACCTTCGACTAAGCTTATGGCAAAAGCTTTAATAGGTAAAACTATAGTTTGAATGCCAGCACAAATCAATGTGATTAAATAAAATACGTATCCTACTATTGCTCCGATTGAACTATAAAATAATATTTTATCTATAATATTTTTTTTCTTGTATATTATATTTCTTTCCATGATTTTCCTCCTTGACTTTAGCAATTAAATACTGATATTTATTTAACAATAAATTTAATACTTATCAGCATAAAGATTATTTCCATAATTGTGCCAATAAAGTCTCATATTTTCTTTATCAAGATAATATGTACCTTCATTTGCGTGCCAACCTCCATCACTAAAAAATCCAGACTCTCCGTAAGTTATATAAGATTCTTCAACATTTAAAGCATTTGTTGCTTTATCAAAGTAACCATATTGTTCACAAAAAATTTCTGAACTTTTATCACTAGCCAATATTGTTCTTTTTGTTAGTTTATATTTATTGCCACCCAAGCTTTCAATATAAATGTACTCATCAGTATCATATGATCTTCCATTATATGGGCCAGCAGAACTTGGACCATACCAAGAGCCTACTAAGATATCTTCTGAACTTTGAACATAATACTCATCTCTTAATTGTTTTTCTTCTGGAACTTCTGTTGTATACACTACTTCATTTTTCTTCCTCTCTTCAGCCCATCTCATTTCATCTTCTCGAGTTGCAATTCTTTTTGTTGACTTTTTTTGTACAATATATTTATTATTATATGTGTCTGCATCAACTAATTGAACAGACTCTTTATACACTTTTAATCCATATTGTGACTTGCCTGTTAATTTATATTGCTCAAAGTCATCTAGTATTACGTCAATAAGTTCTTCGACAGTTTCAAATCTCTTTTCTTCACCATTAACTATCATCCTATAAGTTACTATATTTATTTCATAATCTGTTATAACTGGATCAATAGTATCATAGTAATAAACAACCCTGTAGTTCTTATTGAATCTCACATCGTCGCCTATACATACTGCTCTGTAATCATTTGAGTATTCTACTTTCTTGCCAAAAGCTTCTGCTATAGCTCTAAGTGGAACAAAGGTTCTTTGATCTTTTATTTCAGCTGGAGCATCTAATTTAACTTTTTTGCCATTAACCAGCATAGTTTTCGATCCAATTGTAAGTTCTACTGTTGATTTGCCATCACTCATACTTACTTTTTTTGTTTTAGCATCCCATTTGACATCAAAGCCTAATTCTTCTGCAATGAACCTAATTGGTACATATGTCCTACTATTTTTAATATAAGGCGCAACATCGCTAAAAACTATGTGGTCGTTAACGATAATACCATTTAATGGTATGTCCCTCTTTTGATGCCTTTTAGCCAAAGCATCTGCTGGCATTAGTAGCATAATTATTGCCAGTGTCAAAGTTAAAATTTTCCTAAAATTCTTTTTCATAATAAAGCCTCCCCTGTTTTTTATTGCTTAACTTTATTATAATTCAAAAAAAAAAAAAAATACAAGCTTTTTTATAAATTTTATTATACTTCGTTAAAATAAAATCATATAATAAACTGAGTTCATTTGAGAGAGAAAAAAGTAAATCAACAAAGATTAAAAAATACATAAGTTAATAAAAATGCTTAGCAAGACAGGTCCCACTAAGCAATTAAAAAAGCCACCTAATAAGGCGGCTTCAATGATATTTAATTTATTCTACCATTCACCAACTCTTAAGCCAGCTTCAGACAATACTTTTGTAATGTTTGTATCATCTTCAACTTCAACTCTTAAGATTACTTTAAGTAGTCCCATAACCTTAGCACTTGTTACAACCATACTTAATATGTTGATGTTTTGATCTCTTATAATTCCAGCAAGTCTTGAGATTTGTCCTGGCATATCAAATATGTGAACAACTATTCTCTTGCCTTTGTTAATGCCGAATACTTCACTGAAAGCATCAAATATAGCCTTGTGTGTTAGTATACCAGCAAAATTATCTTGTTCATCAAAAACAGCTAAAAATGGTATAGATAGCTTTCCAAGCGCATATGATGCTTGCTCGATATTTGATGTGATGGATATCTTTTCGTATCTTTGTTCATTAAAATCAGAAACTAATTTTTGTAAAAACTTATCTTTGTCTGTGCAAGACCATTCATAATAAGTTCTAAATATTGTTTCTTTGTGTAAAATACCGATTAGCTTGTCACCATCAACAACTGGCAAACTCAAAAAGTCTCCTTCTTCAAACTTTTTGATAGCTTCAGCTATAGTTTCGCTTGATTTTACTGTTGTAAGTTTTTCCTTAGGAATCATATAGTTCCTTACGTACATAATACTACCCCCTATCTGTATCTTTTTAAAACTCTTTCATTTAATCCGTTCCAATATGCATCTGTATACAAATTGGTACATGTATTTAAAATAAATTTAAATGTTTCTTTATAAATTATCTTTAAATCTTCTTTAGGAATCATGATGCTTGCAGGATTGATTCCATCTCTGTCAAGCTCTAATTGCCTATCTACATATTTGTTCAAGGAATAAGTTTTGTCTTTGATCACTTTGTTTGAGAATTCATAGACAGTAGCTAGAACTTTTCCTCTCTTTTTCTCTTCTTTTATTAATTCACTTCTTAGTCTCTTCTTAAAATTCCTTACGTCTCTGTTTACGTTCTTGAATTGAAACAAATACTTTTTATTTGCCAAATCGCTGCTCTTGTAAAACTTAAGCGCTTCTTTTTCTAAAGCGTTTGCTAACTTAGCGTTGTTGAAGCCTTGGATATATCCATCTAGGTAGATGTAGAGCTCCAATCTATTGATGTCTTCGTGTATTTGCAAAGACAATGATCTGGATATGCAGTGAGCATCTGATCTGTAGGCTATGGCTTTTGCAATTTTATTTCTTAGTATACCCATTGAAACATACTTTGGAAATATATTTTGCACGCCCATGTTGATATCGTAGAAGCTCATTAAGGACTTAAGCGAATCTATGTCACCTCTATAAAGAAAATTGCGTTTTAATCCAACACAGATATGAGATTTAGAAATCTCAACTTGCATTTTCTTACCTCCATTAATCTTATTTCAATTATACTACATTTTCGAGTGAAAATATATTAAGAAAAAATAATTAAGTTATGTCGAAAATTTAACAATTAACATAGGCTTGATGTGTACTTGATTAAAAACTTTTAATTTTCTTCTACTCATTTAATAAATTTTGATATTCTTCAAAAAATTTATAATTATTAAGGCTTATATAAATTTTTTCTATAGTAGAGTCATTATTTTGAAGATATGACTTTATTGCGCTAACGGCAATTTTACTCGCTTCTTTAATATCCATGGCAAAGGCGCCACATGAAATTGCTGGTATGGCGATTGTTTTGATCTTGTACTCATCAGCAAGGCTTAGTAAATTAAGGTAAGTCTTTTCTAAAAGCTTATTCTTTTTCTTATTTGAGTCCATAGGGCCAACTACATGTATGATGTAATCATTTTTAAGCTTGTGCGCCCGTGTAATTTTGGCTCCGCTTGTGTATGTGCCAGCGAGCTTCACTGTGTCATCTAAAAGATCTTCGCCATCATTTTGGTGTATCAGTCCATCTAACCCGCCACCTCCTAATAAGGAGTTGTTCGCGGGATTCACTATGCATTCTACATCTAGATCAAATATATCTTTATAAATGGCTTGTACTTCGCAAGAATTAATTATCATACAAGCTTAACAAGTTCAACTACTGTTTTAAAAGCTTTTTCCATTGATTGTATAGAAACGTACTCATATCTACCGTGGTAGTTCATACCGCCTGTGAAGATGTTTGGACAAGGAAGATCCATAAATGAAAGTCTTGCGCCATCTGTTCCGCCTCTTACTTGTGTAACCATCGGCTCAACGCCTGCGTTTACCATAGCTTTTTTAGCTAGTTCAACTATTTCTAGTCTTGGCTCTATCTTTTCATACATATTGTAATAAGAGTCTTTGATGTCTAGTTCCATGGATTCATTATATTTATAGTTAATGTAGTCTTGAGCGTCTTTCATTAAGCACTTCTTTGATGCAAAGCCTTCTTTAGTGAAGTCTCTGATGATGTAGTGCATTTGTGTTTCTTCTACTGTGCCCTTTATACTTGTTAATAGTATAAAACCTTCGTAGCCTTCTGTATACTCTGGTCTTTCGTTAACCGGAAGCATGGCGTTATACTCCATAGCTACTAATTGCGAGTTAATCATCTTGTTCTTTGCTGAACCTGGATGAACGTTTCTACCCTTTATAGTAATCTTAGCAGATGCTGCGTTGAAGTTTTCGTATTCTATCTCTCCAAGTGGTCCACCGTCAATAGTGAAGGCATAGTCTGCTCCAAATTTCTTAACATCAAAAAGGTCTGCTCCTCTACCAATTTCTTCATCTGGTGTAAAAGCAATTCTAATCTTGCCGTGCTTTATATCTGGATTTTTGATGAAGTATTCCATTGCTGTAACGATTTCAGCAACACCTGCCTTATCGTCAGCGCCTAACAATGTTGTTCCGTCAGTTACTATTAGGTCGTCGCCAACATAATCATTTAGCTCAGGGAAGTCATTTGGGCTTAGGATGATATTTTCTTCTTCATTAAGAACTATGTCTTTACCATCGTATTTTTCAACGATTCTTGGCTTAACATTCTCCCCGCTCATATCAGGTGAAGTATCCATGTGCGCTATAAGGCCTAGTACGTCCTTCTCTTCATCTGTGTTTGCTGGAAGTGTAGCGTATAGATAAGCGTGTTCATCTAATTCAACATCTTCCAAACCTAATTCAATAAGTTCATCTCTTAATTTCTTTGCAAATTCCATAATCTTCGGACTGCTTGGGCAATTTGGAGACTCCTCGTCTGATTTAGTATCAATCTTTGCGTATTTAATAAAACGATCTACTAAGATATCTTTCATAAAATCACTCCTTTATTGATTCTTACCCATTTAAGCAAAAAAATAACAAGCAAAACGCCTGTTATTGTATATTTCAAATATTATTATTTGTACTTTTCTTCTAGTTCAAGAAGTGCCTTCTTTATATCGTTACCATCCGAATAATTATAATAACCAGCTTCATTCATCATAACGACTCTGTGACAAGGTATAATTATAACTATAGTGTTGCCTCTGCATGTTGCGCCAACGCCACGCGAATATGTTTTCTTGCCAAGCTTAAGTGCAATGTCTCCATATGTACATCTTTCTCCATAGCCTATGTTTTTGATTTCTTTCAAAGCTCTCTCTTGGAACTCTTTTGCCTTCACTCTTATAGGTATGTCGAAGTCTTTTCTCTCGCCTTTAAAGTACTCATCAAGCTGTTTAACGGTTCTATCTATAATCTCGTTCTTCTCTTTTTTGCTACCATATATGCCTTGATGTCCAAAGCGTAAGTATACGAGCGCATCCTCTTCGGCAGCTGCAGTCATCTCGCCAAGAGGTGTTTCAAAATGATGTATGTAATATGTTTTATTTTTATCGAAATAGTTCGTGATCATCTTATCATCTCCCGAGTACAATTATATTACATTATATATGCTCTGTCAATATCTAATAATGAAAACTAGATAAATTTATTAATTTTATTTGCAAAAGTAAATAGTATCTTAATAAGACCTAGCTACTTGAGTCGAAATATACTTATAAACATAAAATAAGGCGAGTATTAACCCGCCTTATCATAAATTATTATTCTTAATTATTTATTTTTTCTCTTGATGCTTGCTTGAGCTGCTGCTAGTCTTGCGATTGGCACTCTATATGGTGAGCAACTTACGTAGTCAAGTCCGATTGCGTCGCAGAACTCGATTGATCTAGGATCTCCACCGTGTTCACCGCATATACCTACGTGTATATCAGGTCTTGTTTGTCTACCAAGCTTAGTTCCCATATCAAGTAATTTACCAACGCCTTCTGTATCTAATGAGTCGAATGGACTTCTTTCGTAGATACCATGATCAAGATATGCGTTAACAAACTTACCATAGTCGTCTCTTGAGTAGCCCCAAGTCATTTGAGTCATATCGTTTGTACCAAAGCTGAAGAATTCTGCTTCTTTTGCGATTTCATCAGCAAGTAGTGCTGCTCTTGGCACTTCAACCATAGTACCGATTTCGTAATCAAGCTTCTTGTTCTTTTCTTCGAATACTTTATTTATTTCTTCTACTAATTCTTCTTTAACAAATTGAAGTTCTTTTAACTCGCCTATTAATGGAATCATAATCATAGGTTTGATATCTTTTTTGATCTCTTCGCTTACGTTTATAGCTGCTTCTATGATAGCTCTAACTTGCATTCTATAGATTTCTGGCCATGTTACACATAGTCTACATCCTCTGTGACCAAGCATTGGGTTAAACTCTTTCATATCTTCGATTCTGTCTTCAATGACTTGAGTTGTAATACCCATGTCTTTAGCTAGGCTTTCGATATCTTCTTCAGTCTTTGGAAGGAACTCATGTAGAGGTGGGTCAAGTAATCTTATTACTACTCCTTTATCTTCCATAACCTTGAATATGCCTTCGAAGTCGCCTCTTTGATAAGGAAGAAGTTTTTCAAGTGCTTTTTCTCTTTCTTCAATTGTTTTAGAAAGTATCATCTTTCTAACTTGGAAGATTCTCTTGTCATCGAAGAACATGTGTTCTGTTCTGCAAAGACCTATGCCTTGTGCGCCAAAATCAAGAGCTTGCTTTGCATCTCTTGGGTTATCTGCATTTGCTTTTACTTCTAGAGTTCTAAATTCATCAGCCCATTCCATAAACTTAGCAAAATTACCGCTTAGTTCAGGTGTAACTTTTTTAATTTCTCCTAGGTATACATAACCTGTTGAACCGTCTATAGAGATAGTGTCTCCTTCTTTGATTTCGCCGCCATTGTATCTTATAACTTTATCATCTTCATCAACTCTTAGTTCAGAGCAGCCTGCAACACAGCACTTACCCATACCTCTAGCAACTACAGCAGCGTGTGATGTCATACCGCCTCTAGCTGTTAGTATGCCTTCTGCATAAGCCATACCATCAATATCTTCTGGAGATGTTTCTTCTCTTACTAAGATAGTCTTAACGTTATTATTATGATATTCAACAACCTTATCCGGTGAGAACACTACAACGCCTGATGCAGCTCCTGGTGAAGCTGGAAGGCCTTTTGTAATTTCTGTTTTACTTAAAACGTCTTTTTCTTCAAATGTTGGGTGAAGAATTTGATCAATTGATTTTGGTTCAATTCTTAAGATTGCTTCTTCTTTGCTTATTAAACCTTCATTCACTTGATCAACAGCTATATTTATAGCTGCCTTTGTAGTTCTCTTACCATTTCTACATTGAAGCATAAAAAGTTTGCCATTTTCAACTGTAAATTCAATGTCTTGCATATCTTTATAGTGTTTTTCTAGCTTTTCAACAGTTTCTTTGAACTCTTTATAAACGCTTGGCAATTCATTTTCAAGTCTAGCAATAGGTTCTGGTGTTCTAACGCCTGCAACAACGTCTTCGCCTTGAGCATCGATTAAGAATTCACCGAATAAAACGTTTTCACCTGTAGCTGGGTTTCTTGTGAAAGCAACGCCAGTACCAGAGTTCATGCCCATGTTACCAAATACCATCTCTTGAACGTTAACAGCTGTGCCAAGTGTATCAGAAATTTCATTAAGCTTTCTGTATGTCTTAGCTCTTGGTGTGTTCCAAGACATGAATACGGCTTTAACTGCGTTAAATAATTGAACGTTTGGATCTTGTGGGAAGTCTTCTCCAATGTATTTTTTGTAAATTGTCTTATATTCTTTTACAATTTCTTTTAAGTCGTCAGTATCTAGATCGATATCTGCTTCGATATTTCTTTTTTCTTTTTGTTTATTTAATATTTTTTCAAATTCAGCTTTTGGGATACCCATGGCAACATCTGAAAACATTTGAATAAATCTTCTGTAACTGTCATAGGCAAATCTTTCGTTATTAGTCTTCTTTGCTAGTCCTTCAACTGTCACATCGTTTAAACCAAGATTTAATATAGTATCCATCATGCCTGGCATTGATATCTTCGCTCCACTTCTTACTGAGAATAGTAGCGGATTTTCTTTGTCTGAAAAGCCCTTATTAGTGATCTTTTCAACATTTGCAATACCATTTCTAATTTCTTCCTTTAAATCTTGCCATAGTTCTTCATTTTCTTCGTAAAACCTGTTGCACGCTTCAGTTGTAATTGTAAATCCGTTAGGTACTGGTAGGCCTAAATTAGTCATTTCAGCTAAGTTAGCTCCCTTGCCTCCTAACAAATCCCTCATATCTTTATTGCCTTCTTTAAAGCTATAAACATACTTTTCCATCTGTATCCTCCTATTGCTTATTTAATTTTGAAGATATCTAACTATAGTGCTAGATACTTCTTCTATAGATTTTCCATACATAGATATAACAAATATGCCTAATTTACTATAGATCTCGCGAGCATATTCATTTTCATAAAATACTCTCTCAAGCGATGAGTAATTAGATACACCTGTTATGCCTAGGTCTTTGTCTCTTTCCTTCCTTATCTTGGATAAATACTCCTCATCTTGTATTAGACCAATCATTTTTGACTTGTCTAAGTCCTTAATCACATCAAATTGATCAACCTCTGGTACAAGTGGTATATTTATCGCGTTTAATCCTAAAGAAGCAAGATAATAACAAAGAGGTGTCTTACCTGACCTCGATGGTCCTAAGATAATAACATCTGCACTTGATATATTGTCAAATGTTTTGCCGTCATCATTGTCAATTGCATAAGCAAAAGATTTATTTACATCCATAGAAAATCACCACCTAAATTATACCACAACGAAAAGTATTATTCAATAACTTACAATATATTAATACTTTTATTAATCTTTCTTAAAAAATTCTACGCCCGCCTTGAATAAGTTTTGTATTTCAATGTCAGCAACGTTCTTAAATGTATCTGTTTCAACTCTTTCTGAGTGAGCCATCTTGCCAAGTATCTTTCCATCTGGTGATAGCATTGACTCGATATCAAAGTTTGATCCATTAGGGTTGTCTATATATTCAAAAGCTAATTGAGCATTATCGCTAAGTTTTTCGTAAAGCTCCTTGTTGATTAATAATCTTCCTTCGCCATGCGAGATAGGTACTCTATAAGTCTTGTCCTTATCGATGTATTTAAGCCATGGTGATGATGTTGTTAGAGCCTTAGTCTTAACGATTCTTGCAATGTGTCTAGATATATTGTTATATGTTAATGTTGGGTCGTCTTCGTCAATGTCTTTAATCTTGCCATATGGTAGTAGACCAGTCTTGATTAATGCTTGAAAGCCGTTACAAATACCTAATATCAAGCCGTCATTTTCTTCAATAAGATACTCTACAGCTTCTTTTACCTTTGGATTTCTTAATACATTAGCAATGAATTTACCTGATCCGTCTGGTTCGTCAGATAATGAGAATCCACCTGGTATAAATAAAATTTGACTTTCTTTAATTTTCTTTGCTAGATCATCGATTGACTTGTCAATGTGTTCGTTATCTAAGTTATTGAATACAAATACATCAACCTTAGCCCCTTCTTTTTCAAAAGCATATTTTGAATCAAATTCAGAGTTTGTTCCTGGGAATACTGGTATTATAACCTTAACTTCATCAACTGGCTTATTTGATTTAGCTCTAAATTCTTTTTCTGTAAAATTATTTTCACTCTTAGATACTCTTTTTTCTTCGCCAAATATTTCTAGTAATGGTTTTTCATAAGCTTCTTTATATTCTTCAAGGTCTAAACGTCTACCATTGATAATTATGCTTGCATCTGTATTAGTTGTACCAAGGTATTCAATTCCTGGAAGGTCTTCAGTGTATTCAACGATGTATGAACCGTATAGCTCCTTAAACATGATGTCAGCGTCCATGTTAATGTTGAAGCCGATATCGTTACCAAAGGCCATCTTCATAAGAAGAGGAAGAGTTGTATCTCTATTGATTGCAATTGCGCTTCTAACTTTCTTTCTTGAGATTAAGCTAACAAGCTCAACGCTATTCTTCTTAAATTCATTTAAATCAAGTGTATTGTCATCGTTAATACTTGTTCTTATTAAACCAAGCTTCATATTGCCCTTAAGTTCAGGTGTTACGACGTCTTCTATGTTCATAGATGTTACTGCAAATGAAATCAATGTTGGTGGTACGTTTAAATCATTAAATGTTCCGCTCATTGAATCCTTTCCACCAATTGATGGGATTTGTAAATCATTACAGATCTTAAATGCGCCTAGCAATGCCTCGAATGGTTTTGACCACTTATATGGGTCGTCATTTAATTTTTCAAAGTACTCTTGGAATGTTAATCTTGCTTTAAATGGGCTTGCTCCATGTGAAGCAATTTTCGCAAGTGACTCAACTACTGCATAGTAAGCTCCGAAGAATGGACTCTTTTCTGATAGATATGGATCAAAGCCATATGTCATGATGCTCGCTGTTGAAGATTCTCCTTGAGTTGTTGGTATTCTTGCTATCATAGCTTGTTCTGGTGATAATTGGTTCTTGCCGCCTAATGGTTGAACGATGCTGCCTCTACCAACTGATGAGTCAAATCTTTCTATAAGTGATTTTTTAGAAGCGACATTGATGTCTTCTAGTCTCTTCTTTAATTCTACTGTAAAGTCATCTGCCAAATCTTCGTTAAATAGTTCTACTTCTTTCGGCTTAAAGATAACATCTTGTTTTCTTGGCGCGCCAGTTGAGTTTAAGAACTCTCTCTTTAAATTACATACTTCTATATCATTATACATCATGATAAGTCTTTCAGAATCAGTAACTTCGGCAACTATTGTTGCTTCAAGATTTTCAGAATTTGCATATTCTTTAAACTTTTCATAATTTTCTTTAGCGATGACTACAGCCATTCTCTCTTGTGATTCTGATATAGCTATCTCCATAGGGCTTAGTCCTTGATACTTTAGTGGCACCTTGTCTAAGTGAATTAATAATGAATCTGCTAATTCACCTATAGCTACGCTGACTCCGCCTGCGCCAAAGTCATTACATCTCTTTATCATTTTAGCTAATTCAGGTATTCTAAATAGCCTTTGTATCTTTCTCTCTGTTGGTGCATTACCCTTTTGTACTTCAGCAGCTGAGTCTTCAACTGATTTATCTGTTTGTATCTTAGAGCTTCCTGTTGCACCGCCAATACCGTCTCTACCAGTCTTTCCGCCAAGTAAAATGATTATATCGCCATTAGCAGGTACGCCTCTGTATACATTTTCCATAGGTGCTGCAGCAATAACTGCACCTACTTCCATCCTCTTTGCTTTGTAGCCTGGATGGTAAACTTCGTCAACATAGCCTGTTGCTAAGCCAATTTGATTACCGTATGAAGAGTATCCTCTAGCTGCATCTAAAACTATCTTTCTTTGAGGAAGCTTTCCTTCAAGTGTATCTTCAATAGCTTCTCTAGGGTCTGCTGCTCCTGTTATTCTCATAGCTTGGTAAACATAGCTTCTTCCTGATAGCGGGTCTCTTATAGCTCCACCAAGGCATGTTTGAGCGCCACCGAATGGTTCTATCTCAGTTGGGTGATTATGTGTTTCATTCTTAAACATTAGTAGGTAGTCTTTAAGTCTTCCGTCTACGCTAACCTTAATCTTAACCGAGCAAGCGTTTATCTCTTCACTTAATTCTAAATCACTAAGCTTACCTAAGCTTCTAAGCTTCTTAGTAACTATAGTTGCTAGGTCCATAAGTGTAAGATCTTTCTTTGAGAATTGTTTTCTCGCCTTTAAGTATTCATTAAGTGTATTTCTAATTACTTCGATAAATTCACTTTCGCCTTCGAAGTTAATATTTGTTAATTGTGTATTAAATGTAGTGTGTCTACAGTGGTCTGACCAATATGTGTCGATTAACTTAAGCTCTGTTTGGCTTGGATCTCTATCTTCTTTTATAAAGTAGTCTTGGAAAACTTTTAAATCTTCTATAGACATAGCAAGTGCTTCCTTGTCGTGGAAGTCCTTTAGTCCTTCGTCATCAAGTTTAATAAAGCCGTCATAAACTATAGACTCGATCTTAGTATCAACGCTTTCCTTAAGTGTTGTTGGTATACCAATCAATACGCCTTCTGCTTGGTCAACTGTATTTATAAGATGTTTTTTAATCTTCTTAATGTCGTCTTCGCTTACATCGCCTTTAATCTCATAAACTTTTTCGCATCTTGCTAAAACTTCATCCTTGCCAAGAGTAACCTTGATTGTATCCTTTAAGCCTTGCTCCCTTTGATCGAATTGGCCCTTTTTGTATCTAACAACAAAGGCATTCTTTAAATTCTTTTCCATTTCTAAAGCATCATCCGCTAAATATATATTATCTACCGGTTTTTCGCATAAAATGGTATTCGATATCTTATTAATTTCTTCATCAGAAAGTAATTCAATATCGTATCTGTTATAAACTTTGATTGAGTCGATATTTATCTTAAGAAATTCTTTAATCTCTTGTGTTAAACCGTTTGACTCCGCATCAAATTCATCTTTTTTACAAACATAAACTCTCTTAACCACTGGACCAATATCCCTCCTATAATGCATTTTATCAAATGAAATCTTTTGGATCTCATCATAAACTTTCTTATATGCTTCTTCAAATGTATCGGCTTTAGAAAGTATATTTAATACCCTGCCGCCATTAGTAAGTAGCTTAGTGCCATCAGCCTTAACGCCTGCATAATTAACTTTAACGCCTTCTGATAATTTATCTAAGCCTTTTATTTCATAGCCTTTGTCATACTTTACTGGATAGCCACCAGATGCTAATACGACGTTAACTATCTTTTTATCATTTACTTCTAATTTATAATCATCAAGCTTTGCTTCGCTTGTCTTGATAAGTGCATCTAATAAAGATGAATCAATTCTTTCTAAGATGACTTCAGTCTCTGGATCGCCAAATCTTGTGTTAAACTCTAAAACTTTTATTCCGTCTGAGTTTATCATAAGTCCTGCGAATAAAATCCCTCTATAGTCAATGCCTTCAGCTTCAAGGCCTTTTATGAATGGCTTTACAAGCTCTTCTTCTATGTCCTTTAAATATGGTAGTGCCATAAGGTTTGGTGAGTATGAGCCCATGCCACCAGTGTTTTCACCTGTTTCGCCTTCAAAAACCTTTTTATGGTCCTTAGCGCTTGGTAGCATTATATACTCTCCATTTGATATAAGCACGTGAACAGATGTCTCAAAGCCATCGATATATTCTTCGACTATGATCTTATCATCGCCAAATTTTTTATCTAGGAGTAGTTCATTAAGTGCTTCATCTATTCCTTTTTCACTTGAAGCTATGATGACGCCCTTGCCTTGAGCAAGTCCATCATACTTAAGTGCTACTTTATTCACCTTTGATTCATTAAGTAGTTTGCTAGCATATTCCTTCGCTTCGTCAATGCTGTCTGTCTCAAGGTACTTAGCTGTATCTATGTGATACTTCTCCATGAACTTCTTTGAAAATGCTTTGCTCTTTTCAAATATTGCTGCTTCTTTCTTCGGTCCAAAGATTTTAAGTCCTTCTGCTTCGAACTCATCAACAATGCCATAGCATAGTGGATCTTCTGGTCCAACTATGGTATAGTCAATAGCATTAGCCTTAGCATAAGCAATTAACTTGTCAAAATCCATAACTTTTATATCAATATTTTTGAATTCGCTCTCAGTCTTGCCATTACCAGGTGCAAAAACAATCTCTACTGAGCTGTCTTGTTCTTTAATTTTTGAAGCGATGGCGTACTCACGGCCACCACTACCTATAATTAATATCTTCATAGATAACTCCTTATATTTGTACAAAGCCAACTTTTTTCATTACTTTTCTTAAAGTCTTATTAGCAAGGTATCTCGCTTTATCTCTACCTTCTGCCATAAGCTTTTCCAGTCCTTCTTTGTCTTGAATAACTTCATTGAAATTATATTGAAAGTCTTTTAAATCTTCATATATGATATCTGCTAAATCTTCTTTAAACTCTTTATATCCAAGTGAATCATACTTCTTTACAATATCTTCAGGGCTTAGACCAGTGAATGAACTGTATATATTTATTAGATTATATAAACCAGCTCTATTTGGGTCGTAAGCAAAGTTTGGCTCGCTATCTGTAACAGCCTTTCTAATCTTTGAGTAAATTCTATCTTTGCTGTCCATGATATAGATGAAGCTGTTTTGATCTTCGTCTGACTTACTCATCTTTTTACTTGGATCTTGTAGTGACATGATTCTCTTTCCTGTCTTGGCAATGTAAGCTTCAGGCACTTTAAATGTATCTGAGTACTTGCTGTTGAATCTAATTGCTAAGTCTCTTGCTAACTCCATGTGCTGAGTTTGGTCTTCGCCGACAGGTACTAAATCTGTTTGATATAAAAGTATGTCGCCCGCCATTAGTACTGGATATGTTAATAGACCTGCGTTACAGTTTTCTGGAGACTTTTTGGACTTGTCTTTATATTGAGTCATTCTGTTAAGCTGACCAATATAGGCAATTGTATCAAGTATCCAGCCTAGCATAGCATGTTCTGGTACATGCGATTGAACGAATAAAACGCTTTTTTCTGGATCAACACCGCTCACTAACATCATCGCAAATATCTCATAGGTCTTCTTCCTTAATTCCTTGGGCACCTTTGGTACTGTGATGCTATGAAGGTCAGCAACTGCATATAAACAATTGTAATCATCTTGTAGTTTAGCTAAATTCTTTAAAGCTCCTAGGTAATTACCTATGGTTAAATCACCTGAGGGCTGTATAGCGCTAAATGCTGTTTTCTTATCCATTGTATATCTCCTTTATTACTTACTAAATATCGCCACTAAATGTGTCTCCGTCTTGAATTGTGCCTTTTTCAAAGCCTTTCGTGAACCACTCCATCCTTTGTTCGCTCGTTCCATGAGTAAAGCTATCTGGAACTACTCTTCCTTGATACTTTTCTTGAAGTGTATCGTCACCTATCTTTGATGCGGCATTAATCGCTTCTTCAAAGTCGCCTTCTTCTAAGATGTCTCTATCTTGTATGTGCTTTGCGAATACTCCTGCGAAGTAATCTGCTTGCAATTCAAGTCTAACCGAGTATTGATTATATTCTTTTTCAGATACCTTTCCTTGTAATGAATGAACTTTATCTAAGATACCTAATTGTTTTTGTACGTGATGACCAACTTCATGAGCTAATACATAGGCCATGGCAAAGTCACCCTTTGCTCCAAACTCATTCTTAAGCTGATCAAAGAAGGACAAATCGATGTAGATGTCCTTATCCACTGAACAATAGAAAGGACCCATTTGTTCTGATGCAAAGCCGCAGCCAGAATTTATGCTACCTGTAAATAGATTTAATTGTGGTTCTTCGTATTCTATACCATTTTCCTCAAATATTTCATGCCAAACATCTTCAGTGTCCTTTAAGACGACCGAGATAAATTGTTTGTACTCTTCTTCTCTTTCACTTGTAATAGGTGTGCCTTGGCCGTTTTGTATGCCTGCGCCAGGACCGCTTGGTCCACCTATTAGGCCTCTACCAAAAACTAAGTATAGTACTAGAAGCAGTATCATACCTCCAGTTCCCATCTTGAAGCCGCCAAAGTTTGGCATACCGCCTCCGCCTGATTGTCCTCTTCTATCGTTTACATTTGAAGATCCTTGTCTTCCTCTCCACTTCATTTCATCACCCCTAAATATTTTTAATAATTTCTTCGACTTTATTTACTACTAAGTCTTCATCTATGCACTTTATTTCTTTATTTTCCATAATTATCTTACCGTTGATTATAGTCGTATCAACTTCACTTCCGTTCATTGAGTAAACCATAGCACTAATCAAATTGTTTTGTGGTTTTAAATTTGTATTATCTAAATCAATTAAAATTAAATCTGCTAGTGATCCTTCGCTTATATTTACATCTTCATCAAATATATATTTATATGGATTAATAGTCGCGAGCTTAAGTACTTCTCCCGCACTCATCACCTTTGGATCAAGTGAACGAGCCTTAGCCGCAAGCGATACCGCTCTCATCTCAGTAAACATGTTTTGCATATTATTTGAACTAGCTCCGTCAGTACCTATAGACAGCTTATCACCGCGCACAAACATATTCTTTATATCTGGTATGCCGCTTGCTAGCTTCATATTTGATGATACATTTAAACTTACTAGTGCATTACTTTTTGCTATGATGTCCATATCTTCTTCAGATAGATGAACGCAGTGCGCTAGTATTGTCTTTTGATCAAACATGCCGAGCTCCTTAAATATTTTTATAGGACTCTTCTTATACTCCTTGTAAGAGTTATTTACTTCAGTTAATGTTTCATTCGCATGCGTGTGAATGATTAGATCTATCTCTTTCGCAAGGTCTATGCAACTCTTTAAGTAATCAAGTCCAGTTGTGTATATAGCGTGAGGCGCGATGGCTAGCCTTAACAGGCCATCCTTTTGATGGTATTTTTCATACATATCACGAATATTAGCTTCTCTCTCTTTATTAAAGGCATCATTTGTCATGCCTCTAGCAATAAGGCCTCTCATACCCACTTCACTAGCTGCGTCAAAAACTCTTTCACAGAACATGTACATATCATTAAAGGCTGTTGTACCAGTCTTAACTAGCTCTATAAATGTTAATAGACTTGCCCAATAAATATCTTCAGCTGTAAGTTTTGACTCAAGGGGCCAAATTTTATTTTGCAGCCAATCCATTAGCTCCATATCATCAGCGTAGTTCCTAAATACGCTCATGGCTATGTGGTTATGCGTGTTAAATAGGCCTGGCATAAGTAATTTATCACTACCGTCAATAGTATAGGCACCAGCTTCGTCAATCTTATCAGCAATTTTCTTAACTCTATTGCCATCGATTAATACATCGCATGGGCCATTAATGATTGATTTATCTACGTCAATATACTTAACATTTTTAATTACTATCATCTTAACCTCCTATAGATATGTGAAATTCTCTTTTGTATAAACAACTAGTGGCACTATGACTAGGCATGCTGTGATACTTAATAGTGATGCTACTAGATTAACTTTTATGATTCTGCCTATATTGTATATATTCGCAGCATTTGCAATTAAAAGCGCAATTATATAGCTGAGCATCTTCGATATAAGTATCGAAATAAAAAGCGAGAATATATATGATATATTAAACTTCTTGTGGCTTATGTAGCCTATAGCAAAGCCAAATACTACTTCAATTGCTAGCATAAGCGTTCTTATATCTGCGTTTAAGCTCTTTCTATATAATAAATTTAGTATAAATATCAAAATTACGCTTGGTATAGAAAATTTTATATCTAGTGTAAATACAGCTATGTAAGTAAATAGCAGTATTGCTAAGTACTCATTAAAGCCTTTGTCTAGCTTTATTAAAGCAAAGTTCATCGCTAGACTCAAAGCTATCAGTATAAAAGCAAAAATTATATCTATAGCATTATCTTTAATAAATTTCATTATGATCTTTCCTTAGTTCATTTATATTTTTCGTTGTAATATTTTTTCTCTCTATATTAAATTCTTTTATCAGCTCTTCAAGTTTTTCATCGTTCTTTACTTCAATTTCAAGATAAGGCCTGTCAAAAGTTTCTTTTTCATATTCATCAAAATCAAAGCGGGCGTCCTTATATAGATATGAATCTCTATCCTTATAATCAACTTTTTCAGGAATAATTCCAAGCATTTCGAAAATTTCTAAAATTGCGTCCTTATCTTTAACTTCACTTGTAATCTCTTTTGAGTTGCGTATCCCGCCGCTGTCCTTTCCTCTTATCTTATATGTCAAGTAAAAAGTCTTCTTACCATCTTTATCCACTTCTCTAAGTCTTAATAGAGATTTTAATAAATTTGTCTTAGCGTCTATATCGCATTTCAATATATAATTCACTTGTTTTTCTTCACCTAAGTGCTCTGCTCCCTTTAATAGAAGCTCCTCTTTAAGCACGTCTAAGTCAAGATTAAAAACTTTTACTTCTTTTTCTCTCTCTATCATTATTTTATAACAAGACTTGCTAATTTTTCATCTATGATTACAGTTACGTCTGGATGTAAATTTAGTAGTGATACTGGCACCTTAGATGATATCTTTTTAGAATTTAATAAATAATCTATTGCAAAGCTCTTTTGATTGCCGCTTGCAATTAAAACTATCTTCTTCGCTTTAAATATAGAGCCAACCCCCATAGTTATGGCAAATTTTGGCACGTCATCAATATCGTCAAAGAATCTTGAGTTTGCTACTCTTGTTGACTCAGATAGCTCTTGCACATATGTTACCGAGCTTAAATCGTCGCCTGGCTCATTAAAGCCTATGTGACCGTTTTTGCCAACGCCAAGCACTTGTAAATCGATCTCATAATGAGAAAGGCTTTCTTCGTACTCCTTAGCCGCCTTTTCTAAGTCAGCTCCCTCAGCGTGTGGTATATGTGTATTTTTCTTATCTATGTTAATATGATTAAATAAATTCTCATTCATAAAGTAATAATAACTTGCTGGATGGTCCTTACTTAAGCCAACGTATTCATCTAAGTTAAATGTAATTACGTCCTTAAAATCAATAGCGCCATCATTATTAGCCTTGATAAGCTCTTTATACATGCCAATAGGGCTTGATCCTGTCGCCAAACCTAATACGCTGTCATGCTTTTCTTGAATTTGTTTAATAAATATTTGAGCTGCTTCCTTGCTCATCTCGTCATAATCTTTGCAAACTATAACCTTCATACTAACACCTCTCTATTAATTTAAGTTTAAAATTTAAGTAATCGCTTGAGACTAATGAATAATCTATGCCATCAATCAAGCCTTCTCTTCTAAATCTATGGCCAGCTGCGTGCAAGTGACCATAAACACATTTGTATACACCATGCTCTTTCATAAGCTCATGGAATTGATTAGCTTCTAAGTCCATGTTAAATGGCGGGTAGTGAAGCATAACTATAATCTTCTTATCCTTATCAGCCTTTTCAAGCGATAGTGATAGTCTAATTAGCTCTCTAGCTGTTATCTTCTTGTCATTTTCTTCGTCATACTTGTCATTGTCCTCTTGCATCCAGCCTCTTGTTGCGCAGATAGCGTAGTCCTTATACGTGTATGAGTCATTTTGCATGAAGTAAATGGACTTAAAGCCAAAGCCATTCATCTTGGATATGCTTGTCCACCAATAATCATGATTGCCCTTGCTAATAAGTTTCTTGCCCGGCAATTCGTCTATGAATTTTAAATCGTCTATAGCTTCACTGAACCTCATCGCCCAGGATATATCTCCAGGCAGCAATACTAGGTCGTCGTCCTTAACCTTCTCTAGCCAGCTCGTCTTAATCTTCTTGTCGTGATCTTGCCAGTTACCTCCAAAGACGCCCATAGGTTTTAAGTCTGTCGAATCTAAATGTAAGTCGCCTATAGCATAAATCATTTTTTCACCTCTATAACTGTATATAATTATAACACAGATTAAGCTCTGAGAGAACACTTTTTTCGACTTTACTGCTCGTAAATAATAATACTTGCTTTTCTTTTGCTAAGAAAGTAAATACTTTTAGCGCAGCTGCCATACGCTCTTCATCAAAAAAGGCAAGGTTCTCGTCGAAGATAAGTGCTAAATCGATATCCAAGACACGGACTAGTGCAAGCCTTAAACTAAGGTATGACATTGATAAAACCTGCCTACTAAGTTTTTCCTCCTCATATACAAGGCTAGTTCGTTTGTCTCTTAGCATTATGGTAAAGCTTTCATCAAGCAAGAAGAAATTATATTTATTATCAGAAAACATTTCTAAGTATTTATTTGCCGCGGCAATAATCTTCGGCATATAGCTAGTATTAATCTCAGTAATAAGGCTAGAGATGATTTCACTTGCAGCGCTTAAAGCCTTTCTCCTTCTTTCTAGCTCCGCAAATCTCGCATCGAGCGCGTCACGTCTTAGGCCAAGTTCGTATGCCCTCTCCATAAGTCTGTCGTTATAATTAAGTTTTGTCTCAAGTGAATTTAGCTCTAAATCCATTTTAGTGATTTCGTCTTCAGCCATGCTTATGGAGTAGCCCTTATACTTATCAAAGGCCGCCTCATCTCTTTTTGCTAAGTAGTCAAGGACCTTCTCTTCACTAAGCTCGTCAAAGTTTTTTTCGCTGTATGTCTTTAAAAAATCATCAAAGCTATGCAAATAGTTTTGACTCATCTCACTTGATCTTTGCTTAGTATATTCGCTAATGAAGTCCTCATCACTTGTTATATTATATTTATCTAATATAGCATTTTTATCATCTATAAGCTGATTGCTAGACTCATCACTCGTCCTAGGCTTAGTAAAAATGAATGATATAAGAAAAACTATAGCCATGGCAAAGCTAGTATATAAAGCAATTCTACTTGACCTAATAAAATAATAAAGCAAGGCAAAAATGCTAAGCAAGGCAAAAATGTACGAAAAGCTTCTTAAGCTACGTCTTCTAGCCTCGCTAGAATTATTTGCTTCAAGTCTCTTTTTAAGTTCATTGAAGGCTTCGTAGTCATCACTAGTAATATTTTTATTCTTATTTAAAAAATCCTTCTTCTTTTCTTTAAGCTCTTCTATCTTTAATAAATTTTCCTTTTTATAATATTCTTTCGCCTTATTGTACTCTGCTAAAAAGTCTTTCTTCTTTAAAATCAAATTTTCTTTATTTTTATTTAGCTCGTCTTTTTTATTAAGCATGGTCATTGTGTCTTCAAGTGATGCTTCTAGTCCAGCTATATCCCTATCTAGACTTGCTATCTCCTTCTTAAGACTGTATAGTTCCTTGGTCTTGGCATTCTCTGTGCCTATACTTGCAATTTCGTCGTCAATACTGTTTTTCGCTTCACTTAAATTATATTCGCCATCATCATTCGTCTTAAGCTTAAGTAAAAGCTCCTTAATATCATCAAAGTCATCAAAGTATATGTCTTTTGATTGGCTAATGTAAGTGCTCGCATTAAAGACATTGCGTGAAAGGTCTAAAATGATCTCACCAATAGATTTATTATTTATAGAGTTTTCTCTCTTAATCTCGTCAGTAATGTCAAGGCCGTTTTTGCTGACAAAGTAAGTATCATTTAAAAAATCTCTGTATATTTCATAAATAAAGCCATTATTTTCGAAAGACATCCTTCCACTGTACTCATTTTTGTTTATGGGCTTGTAGCTGAGATAGTCCTTTATCTTGATCTTTCTCTTGGTATTCGCTTTGTTCACGCCAAAGAGCATAAAAGAGATAAAGGCATGTATAGTAGACTTGCCGCTCTCATTAAGCCCATAGATAAGATTGAATGAGTCGTCAAAGTCAAGGTGATAATTATTAAATTTGCCAAAATTAATTAAATCTAGGCTCTTAATCTTCATAGTAGTGCTCCCTACTTTGCATTGCCTTAAGCGCGATCTTTATCGCATCTTGCCTTATTTCATCTGGATAGTTTTCTGCCTTTGCAAGAATTTTTTCATAAATATCAGCTGAGATACTAAAACTTTCTTCTAAGTTATTGATTACTTCTAAATAATAAAATTTATTTTTAACTAAGCTAATGATTCTATTGATATTTAAATCCTTATTAATGCTTCCCTTTAGTATTATTCTATAGAAATTCTTATCCTTATCATTAAGCTCTTCAAATTTATTAATTATATCTTGAAATTCATCTTCTTCGTTTATAATTATTTCTTTTATAATAAATTCCCTTAGGGAAAATGAAATAAATTTTACGCTGCCACTAAGTGTATCGACCTCGTAAAAACCATGTTCGGCAAGCTCACCAAAGTCAAGCGGCTCAAGTGAGCCAGGATAGTAAGCCTTTTCAGCCACTTTCCCACGCTTATGTTTATGACCTAAAGCGATGTAGTCAAAGCCCGATGCTAAAAGAGGCTCTATATAAATCTTGTACTTGCCATCAGCTAGGTCGCCATGAAGGCTTGCGATATTGAATCTATCTTTATCAAGATTTACTTTTTGGAGAGCAAAACCATTCTCTAGGCTATTAAGCCATGAAGCGCCGTATATTGATACGTTATCAGCTATATCCATGCGCTCAAGTGTATTAGTTTTAAAGACATGTAGATTTTCTGTGAAATTGTTAAATAAATAATCATCTGTATAATAATCATGATTGCCGCATGAAAGAACGATGTTTCCATAGTAGCTGTCGATGATGCTCATCATGTGCTTAGTCTCGGTATATGTAAGCGCGTCCCTTTCAAATAGGTCGCCGCTAATGACTATAAGATCAATTTTATTCTCATTTGCATAATTAATAAGCCTTTCAAACGTTATGAAAAGCTCATTTTTTCTATCCTCAGACCTAGCGCCAAGCGTTTTACTTTTATATTTAAAGCCTAGATGCAGGTCTGCTGCGTGAATAAATTTATTAATAAACATAGCTATACCTAATTAAATCACTTTCAGACATAATCTTTTTTATAAGTGAAAAATCAAAATTCTCGCTGTCTTTTTTGTTAAAGATGGAAAAGCTACATGCTATCTTTAGTGAAGTCTCTAAATCGTACTTCCTCTCAAAGCCTATGGCAAGGCCAAGAAGTGCCATGTTCTTGTCAATCTTTATATAAGGCTTCTTCTCGTAGTCAAATAAGTAGTAGCAATCCTTTGTAAATATAATCAAATTGTCATTAAATTTAATAAGAATAATTCTGTCCTTGTCGATGGCCATAAACTTAACGACGCTAATTATGTCATCAAGCGTACTTAGTCTAAGATTAAGTATGTCGCTTAAGTCTTTATAATCCATGGACATGGCGAAGACGTTTGAGTCGATACATAATTTCATCGTGCTCTTTGAGGCAGATACGAAAAGTTTTTTCATGTATCTATTGGAAACGTCTATAAGTCCTTGATAAAAGTCTGGACTGATATTGTTATCAAAGTCCTCCATAAGTAGTGTGACTCTTGTGTCATAGACGATGTCATCAAATCTATCAACAAAGTTAAGTTCATCGTCTCTAGTTATACGAGGAGCGTTCTCGATGATTCTAGTAGTTCTTGTGTTTTCTTTAATATCAATAACGGCTCTCGCCTCATCCTTAATAGTAATTAAGTAGTAATCAGCTAGGTAGCTCTCTAGGTAGTTTCTATACTTCATAGCTGTATAGCCGCCTGCGTATGAAAGCACTTTGTAATCTTCTTTTAAGCTGTGAAAGATTTCACTCGCAAGAAAGTTTGAACCATAGAACGAATCATTAAGTATCTCAGCTGAGTTCTTAGATGCAAGGTAAAGCTTGTCTAAGCCCAAGGCTTTATATCTAATCAAATCAGTGTTTAATAATAAAATCATCTCTCTGCCTCCTCTTCTATTTATATTATACAACATATTCGAAAATATTTCTTCATAAATTGTAAAAAAAGCTTTATTTATACTATTATTTAGTATATAATATATCAGAGGTGATTAATTTGTCAAAAAAATTATTCTCTTTTTTATTGCTCGTTTGTATACTATTGACAAATGTCAATGTATATGCGAGTGAAGTGACAAATCAAGAGGAAGATCCTAATCAGACGGCTAGCTTTGCTTTTAATTATGATCTTGCAATTAAAAATGTTAATATAGTCAACCCAGCGAGAAACGAAATTTTATATAAGTATAACATCGCCATCAGCGGTGGCAAGATTAAACAGATCACTAAGGGCGATATCAAGGCCAATAGAGTGATAGATGGCGAAGGAGCTATGCTGCTTAGAGAGTTTATCGACATGGACAGCACCAATGTTTCCAGGGAGATTGACTTACTTAAAACTGCTGACGGTATTGGTAAGAGCGTTAGAACTACAACTGCCGATATTGATGCTTGGTCCAAAAGCGTTGAGAGCTCCTTATCAACTATTGACTACTTATCGATTACGGACTCTGAAAGTATTAAAAACGCTGTAATTAAAGAAAATGAGATGAAGTATGACAACGCGGCCATTAAGCAAATAGTTGAGGCTATATTAAAAGAGAAGGAAGCAAAGTCTGCTGGCGTTAAAATTTCAATCGAAGAAGCAAATGACCTTAATCTATTAATCAATACAATCAAAGCGATTGACGACGATAACTTTGTCTACTATATCAAGCTAAGTAAGCTTAAGCATGAGAACATCATTCAAACGATAAATCAAATTTCTGATATTATCAAAGACAGCAAGAATAACTTTGTTTTATGTGATATGAATGACTTTGGAGGCCCGGATAAGATCAAAGCTATAAATTCTTTGATTGACAAGCATAACGAAGAGAACGAGAATCTTTACTACACATTTAACCCGTTCAAATATATTGTTCTGACAAACTTAAAGGACAATATTGATATTGTTAAAAAATATAATAACAACACGTCAAAGCTTCAGCTTGCGAGCTCAAATAACTTCTACCAAATTCATCAGTACAAAGACATAATCAATACTAAGGAAGACGTTATTATTCATGATGCGCTCAATGACACGGATATAAGCATAATGATAAGATCAAAGTACTCGCTTATAGCAAGCAACCCGAATCTTGCAAATACATCGACTAAGCTCTACCCTGTCAATGTAAATTCATTTTTAGAATACATTAGACTGGCCAATGGCTTAGGCATAGACAGTATAGAGATAGCGAGAAAACTAACGTATCTGCCATACAAAGTGCTTAATTTGGATAGATATATGAACGCATCGACCATTGAAGTGGGTCAAAACGCTTCGTTCTTAACTATCAATTCAAAAAACATCGGCATCAACTCAAATATTCAGAACGTTAAGCCAAGCTTGGGCGTAAAATATCTTGTTCACAATGGCATAGTTACCTTTAACCATAATCAATACAATCAAAATGGAGCTAGATCCTTCATCATTAATAATTTAGAAAGAAATGACGATGTCAAAAAATTTGATATCACTTATGAAACAGAGGTCTCAAAAAGCACTGCTCTTGAGCACGCCTACATCATTGATGGTATCAAGTATATAAGCTTAGAAGAATTAATAGAGCCGCTAAACCTTGTTTATAATAATGAAGCTAACGGTAAGTATACTATAGGCAATCTTATCAACGTCGAGCTTGGTACTAGTGATGCAAGCCTAGGTGCCGAAAAGGTTCATCTTACAAAGGAAGTAATTACTTATAATGACTCGCTTATGATACCATTGGAAGATTTAAGTAAATTGTTTCAAAACTATTTTAAATGTGAAGTAAGTGAAGATCACATAAGCATAAAGTCAAGCAATAACTCAAAGATGCTTGACACAAATGATTCAGTTGAGAAGAAAGAAAGCACACCGCTGATAATCAAATCGAGCTACATAATCATGTCCTATATATTTTCAGCCTTGGTTGTAGCCTTCTTGTTAAATTCATTAAAGAGAAAAAAGAGGAGAAAAAATGGAAAACTATAATTTAAAATCTATTTTAGGACCGATAATGATAGGCCCATCAAGCTCACACACTGCAGGAGCTGCAAGACTTGGAAGGATAGCAATGAAGCTAGCACCAAAGGGCTTCAATAAAGTATCTTTTTACTTACACGGCTCTTTTAGAGAAACATACAAAGGCCACGGCACTGACAAAGCGCTACTAGCTGGGGTTATGGACTTCTTCCCTGACAGCGAAGAGATCAAAAACTCATTTGAGATTGCTGATGAAAGAGGTCTTGAGTACGAATTTATCAAGTCAGACCTTGGCTACGTTCACCCAAATACTGTTAAGATGGTCTTTCACTACGATGATCAAGATGACTTCTACGTTCAAGGCAGCTCTATAGGCGGAGGTAGTATACTTATAAAAGATATCAATGGTGCTGACGTTGAATTCTCTGGTGAAAAGCCTACTTTAGTAGCTAAGTATATTGATAAGAAAGGAATACTATCAAGAATAACTGCAACATTTGCAATATCAGGAATGAATATCGCCGATATGCATGTAGACAGAACCGGTAAAGTCGCTACACTTATATGCGAGCTTGACTCTGACTTTGATGATGCAACTATAAAAGACATTGGAAGGATAGATGACTTCTTATTCGTTAAGTATTTAAACCCTGTTAAGGAGGATAACTAATATGTATACAAGTGCAAAAAGCATGATGGATGCATGCAAAGAACAAAATAAAACGCTATATGAATTACAAGTTCAAGAAGAAATGGAAGCAAATGAATTAAGTAGAGACGATGTATATAATTATTTAAGAAAAACATATGAAATCATGAAAAAATCAGCTACAGCAGGACTTGAAACTCCTATCACTTCTATGAGTGGCATGACAGGCAAAAACGCTTTTAAAGTTAATGAATACTCAATCAATAGTAAGACAATCTCTGGTCCGTTAATAACTAAGGCTATGGCAAGAGCACTATCTACATCAGAAATAAACGCTTCTATGGGTAAGATAGTTGCTGCACCTACAGCAGGCGCTTCAGGTATACTTCCTGCAACGCTTGTTACTATGCAAGATGAATTTGACTATAGTGATGAAGAAATATTAAACGCTCTACTAACAGCTTCAGCAGTTGGTGAAATAATTGCAGTCAATGCAACTATCTCAGGCGCTGAGGGCGGATGTCAAGCAGAGTGCGGTGCTGCCGCTGCTATGGCTGCCGCTGCCATCATAGAGCTAAGAGGCGGAACTATGGAAGATGTATTTACAGCTGCAAGCTTTGCTCTAAAAAACGTTATGGGACTTATATGCGACCCAGTTTGTGGTCTTGTTGAGTACCCTTGCAATCTAAGAAATGCATCGGGCGTTGTTAACGCAATCATATCAGCAGACTTAACACTAGCTGGCGTTGAAGCACTAATACCATTCGACGAAACAGTCGGAGCCATGGGTAATGTTGGTAAGGAACTACCAGTTTCATTAAAAGAAACAGCTATAGGCGGTATAGCTGGAACAGAAACAGCACAAAGATTATACGAAGAATTTTTAGATAAATAGTTTTATGGATATAAGATGAGCTCTCGCTAACGAGAGCTCTTTTATATTGCTTATAGGTTTTAGATTGATTATAACTTTTTTAAAGATTAATTAAGTAAAATTTATCTTGCAATTTTGTAAAAAGTATGTTAATATATATTGGTAAGCCGAAGTGATGGAATTGGCAGACGTACAGGACTCAAAATCCTGCGGTAGCAATACCGTGCGGGTTCGACCCCCGCCTTCGGCACCAAGCCTGTATTTTCCAACGTTTAAAGCTATTTTGTTAGATTATTGTTAGATTAATAAAATATATTCCATAAAAAAAGTAGAGGATTTCTCCCCTACTTTTCTTCTTTTTGAAGATTTTCTCTTCTCTCTTTTACAAGCTCTTCTACCTCTTCTAAGTCTTCAAGTGTTGCGTGGTTCCTTAAAAAGCATCTTGCCCCTGTTCTGTATCTAATGTAGCGTGTTCTTTCGGGATTTGCTTTTTCCCAGCGTCTTGAAGCGCTTACTTGAGCTTTACTTGTCTTTTTTTCTTGCATTTTCAAGCTCCTTTTTTAACAGTCTTATGTGGTAACTTTGGATTGCTGACGTAATTATTTGTATTGCAATAATTACGTATAATAAAGTGTCTTGCATTTTTTTCATGGACGTGATATAATAAATTCAATCCCCATATAGGGGGAGGGGCTTTTTTATTTGCCCCCGTTTTTAACAGTGGTTATTAGCTCAACAATTGCTTTTGCGAAGTTTATAATTGTTGTGGCTAATACCACTATTTTTATTATATCGTCCATTTCCTCACCTCCTGAATATATTATAACACTTTTGTTATATAATGTCAAGTACTTTTTTAAAATTTTTTCAATTTTTTAATATTTTTTTCTCAACGCAATAAAAAAAGAGGTGCATCACGCACCCCTCAATTACTCTATTTACTTCAAGCTATTTTGCACGTTATGAAGTTCGTTCACGGCGCTTTCAATAAGTATCTTTGCTTCTTTTTCATCAATCTTTGGATACCTCTTAACTAATTCATCATATACCCATTTATATTTTTCATCGCCTTTACCTTTACCTACGAATATCTCTTCAGCTGCTGTTACAAGCATATCTACTATCATCTTTGTAATCATCAAGTTGTTTTTATTCTTTGATTTTTTAATGTATGGTACTAATACACCTGTTATTATTGAGCCTAAAAAAGCTATCAACGCTAATATTATATTTACTACTATTTCCTTATCCATCAATATCGTCCCCTTTCAAATCTTCGTCAATTTCAATATCGCAATCGCTATCTGCATGCTTTATCTCTTTGCCCTTGATAAAAGCTAAGCCCCATAATTCAGCCGTCGTGAAGCCGAACCACGCAGCTATTAACGCATCTGACACATAAAAGCCTATATAGTTGATATATAGCACAGCTATGCAAAACAGCGCATTCATCGCGATAATCATTGCAACAATCCATTTACTAAATCTCATTTTACTTTTATTTCCTTAAGCGCATTATCCCAGCCGACAGTGTAGCCCAGCTTTTCCAATAGTTCGCGCGCTTGTACATAGTTATGACCGTCTATCAACTTGCCATCTACTGTAAACTTTTTACTATTAAAATCAAATTTTACTCTATCTTTATCCACAGCCTTACCCCCTTTATTTTGTAAATCACGCATCAGTCTCTCCCATGGAAATAGCTTTCCAGGACAGTTTGGCTTTTCCTTAGGCGCTACCTCATAGTGTCCGATGATATGCTCACGATCCACAACTATATCATGACCGTATATACTTTTAACCTCGTTGATGATATGCTTATGCAGCCACAGAGTTGCTTGGTACTGTTCCTCGCTTAAAGCTCCTTGTCCATCTCTATAGTATCCCTCATGCTCTATTGAGACTGTAAAGAGGTTTGCATTGACAGCCTTACCCCTGACTATAGAGTTCGTGCTATTTTTATAATAGTACTTGCCTTTATTGTAGATGGCCGTGCCATTGCACCAAGCGCCATTTCTTAAGTCCACTAATTGATATATATCGCCATTCCTAGCGACCACATAGTGCGCACTCGCCGCCGAATCCTTGTTACACAGCCAACTGACAGCGCCTAGTGCAGCGCCCTCAGTTATGTGGTTTACAATCATTATTGGTATTTCTCCACCGCGTCCATTGAAATGGTTGTGGCTCATTCTCTTAATTATTCTTCTTTCCATATAAGCACCTACTTCGTCATTGCTTGTTGTATTAAAAAGATTATAAGGCCTATCCAGCCGCCTATGACTAAGCCTGTAAAGTGCTTTACACTTTGAGCTATTTCGTCAACTTTTTGTGTGAGGTTACTTATCCTCTCATCAATGGTATATCTATAGTGTTCAAGTTCATCTAGCCTTGACGAGTGAGAATCAAGCCTTTTATCATGCTGTTCAAGCTTTTCGTCTACCCTGTCTCTGTATACTTCGCATTGTTTGTCGTCCATGTTGTCCACCTACTAATCAAAAAATATGCCTTGTTTCATCTTCTCTACTTCTGCTTCCACTTCTTTTCTAAATCTCTTTGGTACTTCGTCAATAGTTCTTAACTCATTAAACACTAAGTACGCATACACCTTAATTCTTGTTTTCGACATCTTCACCGTCTCCTTTCTACTTTGCTTCTTCATTTGGCGCAGGCTCATCACTCGCATCGTGTGTTTCCTGTAATTCTGCAATCGACATCATTATCACGTCAATTGACGCCTTGATCTCGTCTAGCCTGTCCGCGTTGTCCATCGTCATCTCAAGCGCTGCATCGCTTAATTCTTTCAAGTTCTCCGCCGATGGTATAAACTCCACCGCGCCCTTTACTTCTGCTTCTTTAAGTATTGTTATCATCTAATCACCCCTTATCTATAGCTATAACCGATAGCGTTTAAGTAACTATCGCCCGCGTCCTTGCCTCTTACTACCTCAACCTTTAATCCGAACGCCCACTTTGATGCAGTCTTTTTGTCATTTTTAAGAGTGTATATTTTTTCCATCATATCCGTAACCTCTTCCCATGTTGGATTGGCATCGTTCGCGTTGTTACATACATACGCCTTAAACGTTGATTTTTCATCAATCTTGCGTGATACTGATACAATCGCTTGACTAGCCTTTGCTGCCGTATCTTTCTTAAATACATAGCCGCAGCCGTTTATAGCCTTATTAAACGTTACTAGTTTAGACGACACACCATCATTTGCATCAGTCGCTTCTATTTTAATAGATATTTCTCCAGCTGGTATCTTTGCAAAATCAAGCTTGCTGAATGTATATGTTTGCTCCTTGCCTAGCTCTACGTCTTTTTTATAATCCAAAACCTTAGAGCCGAATAAAATCCTTACCGAGCACGCGTCGTTTTCTGCATCTGTAACTTTGTATTTAAAGCTAAATGGCTTATCTTGTTCACCGAATATAGCTTTTTCTAGCGTTATTTCAGGCGCACTGTTTACCCTTGCGAATGTGTAACGTCTATATGATGTCGCCTTGCTGTCAGTCGCACTTATCTCAATCTCATTACGTGCATTAAGTATAAGCGCATTAAATCTTGCCGCATCAATCTCGATCTCGTAGTTAGTATTTAATTTAATATTGTTAATAGTTTTGACTATAGAGCCGTTAAGCTTAGCTACAACATTTACAGTATCGCTATCTTTATCACTCACGCTTAGATTGATTTTAAATGGCGCTTTTTTGCCGCCTAAGTCTTCATCTCTACCCGATATTTCTGGTGCGCTATTATTTGTAACCGTGATAATATTTGACGTTTTGTAGCTACTTACCTTGCCATAACTATCGTACGCTCTAACTCTATATTGTACAGTATTTGAACCCACGACAATGGTATCTGATAGGCTTCTTGACGAACCTTTGTATATTTGACTAAAGCCTGCATTGTCAGTCTTTTTCTCTAGTATATAGCCCGACAAGTTACCGTCTGGATCACTAGCAGCGCCCCACATCACTGTTATAGTTTCGCCGCCCTTTACGCTTGATGGCACGCTAATCGATGATGATGCATTTGGTGCACTATTCTTTTGTGCTGCCGTCTCGCAGCCTTTCTCACAAGTCGATTGACAGCTGCGCTCACAGCCTGTTTGACAGTTATCTTCACATATATCTTGGCATCCCTGAAAAACATTCTCACATTTACTGCATTGAGCTGATTTCTCACATGAACTTTGACACCATTCACATGCTTGACAGCTATGTTCGCATCTGTCTAAGCAATTCGAAGCCTCGCACACGCTGCATCTGACCGCCATCGGCTTCACTTCTTCTCCAATCTCAAGCCCTAAATCTTTTATATCGTCCTCTTTTAGTGCCATTTCAATTCACCTTCCTTTTCTAACTTCATAATCTTATATGCCTTTTCTATACATTTACGCTCATACCAACAAATTACGTAGTCTTGAACGTGTAAATCCTTATTTTTAAAGTAGTTATTAATCGAGCAACCCCCATCGCATATCCTACGCTTGATACAGCTATCACAGTACTCTTTCTTAGAACAATAAACATTCATAGTATCAAAACTATTAGCAAGTTCATAACGCCTAGCATTATCAACACCGCTATATATTGAGCCTATCTTAAACTTGTCGCCAACCTCTGGATTTTCAACCATTTCTTGACAGCTATAAATATTTCCAGTAATGCCAATCGCTGCAAATCTGCTAGCGCCTAAACCGCAACGTCCACATGCAGGAAGGCCTTTACCATCTTCACGATAATCATCATCTTTAAGCTTAGCAATTCTCTTAATATCAGCCCTTGCCCTATCAAAGTGACTAAAACTCATAGGCTTACGTCCAGCCTTTAATTCAGCTATATAATAATCGCAAATCTTGTCAAGCTCTTTGTCAAGTTCCTCAAGCTCTTTATCGCTCCAATCACTAAAGCTGTTAGGTATAAAAAAGCTGTTAGTGTAGCCTTTTCTAACAGCGAACATGTAATTATTAAAAAGCTCCGTATGAGTTGGCGGGTCTATCGTCGCCCTGAAAGTCATATTAGGATGGTATTTAAGCACTAAATCAATAATAGGCTCTAAGCTCTCAAAACTACCCTTGCCGCTATGATAAGGTCTATTTATATCTTGCGTTGTTTTGTCGCCATCAATACTAAAGAGCATGCCGATATTGTTTTTATCGAAAAACTCCATTATCTCCTCAGTAAGCAGCGTGCCATTAGTAGTTAGGCTTAGCTCGAACTTATCGCCGTAGACGTCTCTAATCCATTCTGTAAGCGGCTTTATTATGTCTTTATACCTAAGCATAGGCTCGCCCCCGAAGAAGTTAATAGATGGCGTTACACCACTTTCTAGTGCGTTACGTGCCAAGAACTTAGCCGCATCTTGAGCTACTTCGTAAGTAATCTCTTTAGGCTGCTGACATACGAAGCAGTATTTGCATTTTAAATTACACTTTTGCGTTACATTTAAAAAAGCCGACGAGATAAGTGGCAATTTAATTTCTTCCGCCATTATCCCACCAGCCTTCTTTTATCTTCATCATAGTAGCCCCAAAACTCTTCATTTTCAGCTAGCTTCTCAAACGTTATCAGTCCAGTATTTTCATCTAGTCCGCCCATTCCGCCTTGCGTTCCTAGCATCATTATTTTTAAATCCAAGGCCTTTATGTCGTCCGCGTTCTTCTTTACAGTCTCATCACTCCTGCCAGTTCCAGCTAGATTGAGCAAATCCTGTTTAGTCGCCCATACCAAGCTATCATCAATCACGAACGTCACATTTCTAGCATCAGTAACCTTAACTAGTATGTCATTCGTGATACTTAGTAGCTTGTCAGTCTTTGCACTAAATAAATCAGCAGCATCACCGCAGGCAATTACACCATATAAAATTTCGCCACGGTTTGGATCATTTGCATAAATCCCAATCTCCTTGATATAAAAGCGCTCCTCAATGTTTTCATTGATAAGAGTGCTGCGCACCACCACAGTTCCGTCTTTCTTGTCGATAACCTCGTTTATAGGGAAGTACGCCCTCGGGTCTATAAGCGTCGTCATCTCCTTTACCTGTTCCCTACTGATAGGGTCTCCAGCGCCTATCCCTATCTTAGTAAACGTAAGCGTTTCGCCTGCTATTAAACTAGTCGATAAGTGGTCGCCTAAATTCGTTGTGTGCATTTCGTTAAAAAACATCCTCACCACATCCTTTCTATATTTTTGCATAAAAAAAGCACGACTAAGCGTGCTTGTAATAGTTATTTACTTGTTCTTATTTGCTTAGCTTATACAAAGCATATTGATTTAAAGATACACCCTCATTTTTTGCACTCTCAGCCAAAGACTTGTGAAGACTCTTAGGAAGTCTTACAATAAACTTTCCACTGTACTCATTATTTACAGGCACAGGAACTTTCTCGCCATCTCTTAGCCTTTCCTTAATACCTAATATTAAGCACTCTCTTAAATTATTATAAAGTTCATCAATAGTATCGCCAACAGTTTTAGCCTCATATATTTCTTCGATATATCCAGCATAATACTCTCCAGTATCATCTACAACCTTTTTAATTACATAGTTGTAAGGTAATTTTAAATAGTCCTCAAGTTTCATAAAATACCCCTCCTTATAAGTTTTAGGAGAAGATGGGAATTACTCCCCATCTATAATCTCCAAGAGGTCATCAACCAAATATCTTTTAACAGGATTTTTATTCATTATTAAATCAAATCTATGAGTTCTGCCATCTTTAAATTCCTTTAAAAAATGTTTATGAGAACCCTCTTGATTTCTAAACTTATAACCTAAATTGATAAGGATTTGCTCTATCTCTTCAGGTCTCATCCCATTAGGCTGATTTCTCAACTTTTTGATAAGCTTATCTTTCTTACTCATGAGTACCTCCTAAGTAAATGATACTATATAAGATACTATTTGTCAAGTACTTTTTATAAAATAAATGAAAAATTATGCTGTCTCTGTTGATTGATTTTTTAGACATGCAGTACAGCTTTGACCACTACTTTGACAGCTGCATTGAGCAGACCTCTCACATCTAGTCTGGCAAGTTGTACAAGGCTTAGGTGGTGGAGGCTTTATTTCTAAATTCTTCCATACAGTACTATCATTATATTTAGCCTCGCTTATTTCCTTGCCCATATACCTTATTTTTTTAAGATTTGCATTAACAATCATAAGCAACCCCTATAGTAAGAAATACAAAGTATCAGCCCTATTCTTTTCAGCGTCCGATAAAGCAGCGTAATCAGACCCACTAATCACTATACATCTTTTAAAGTCAGCTATATCAGTCGTCTTAACGTATCCCGATAAGTCCACATTCCCAGCTTCTATAGTGTCAATCTTATTTTTATACTCATTAGTAAAATCATTAGTAGATAAGCCTTTTCCTTCTACTTTGTCGACTTTTAACTCTATTGCTTTCTCATATTCTTCATAAAAACTATTAACCGCTTCTTCGATTACGTCTTGATTATGCTCCATAGCGCTTCCTAAATCAACAATGCCACCATTAAAGACTTTCACCTCTTCATCAAAAACAGACTTATCAAGCTTAGCCTCAAGCTTCTTTAAAATAGTACTCACACCCGATTGATTCTTCTCCAGCTCCGTCGCTATTTCTTTAAGCGTATCAAGCTCTTCAGGCGCTCCGTCAATCACTTCGCCTATCCTGTCATCAATCATCTTCTTTACGCCACTTCGTAAGTCTCCATCGTCCATCGTGATACAGTCCGCATCAGTTATTACGTCCACGTCAGTTTTAATTTCTACACCTTTTGCGTCCCTATCCACATGCTGCACCCTAATCTTTTTTAAATCACTCAATCATTTCACCCCTTATATATCCTATATCACTAGCCAAGTAGCCGTCCTCGCCCTTGGATACTAAATTACCATGTGCTTGTATTGGCCACGATTCTATCACAGTATTTATCAAGTAGCCCGCAACATATGCGTCCAGCTTGCTATTTATTTCCGTTGGCTCATATGGCTTGTACGTCATGTGCATATGCCTACGTCTTAATCCTGCTACGAATAAATCACTACTTATTTCTATAGTCGTAAACATCTCAATATTTGCAGGTATTATCTTCCTTAGCTCATTTAGTAAAGCATTGTAACCTACCTTTGTTTTCCCAAGACGTAATTTAATTTTCAGCGCATACTTATCATAAATAAGCTCCATCTCATAAGTGCCTTTACCTAAAAATAAATCTAAAAACTGTCTAAGCGTCCTATCCGTCCATATAACAGTAGAATTCCACTCAATATACACTTTTAATCTTCTATCCTCAAGACTCCCACTTGGTATAATCCCGAGCATCTCTTCCCAGCGCCTTATTCCTTCCTCGTCAGCTTCCAAGATTAAAGTATTTCTCAAAGTCCTGTAAAACTCATCCCACATCAGATTGAACTCAGGATTTTCCGCCTTAACCCTCGCATAAAATTCTCTCGCCTTTCCAATCACATCGTAATCCGTGTAATCTAAAAGCTCAACCCTTCTAGCAATTCTAACACTAATTTTAATCACCCCCAAAGCGTTCATTGTTTATATCAAAATAATAATCTGCATCTAAGCCATCTATCTTAGATCCAAAATATATAAGCTTCTTAGGCTTAATTATATCAACCATCTTCATTAATTCATCCTTAAATTTCATCTTGTCCCTAATACCAATACTACAAACAGCAGCCGTAGAATTCTTAGCATATATATCGCTTATGAAAATCTTACTAGACCACATAAGATTAGCTATAACCTTTACACCATTAACCTCAAATAGCTTTGCCAAGTACATAGATCTATATAGATTCCATAGCTGCATAGTAAAAGGCATATCCTCATACATAGAAAAGTCAGGAGCAATAACACAAGCATACTCTTTAAGCATAGAAATATATTTAGATGGACAGTTCCAAACCCTTTCAAATTGATAATCATCAATAAAAAAGTGAACCCCAGTTAAAGACCTATCGCCCTTAAAAGAATTCACCTCATTAAAACCTATCCACTTTTCAGGAATTTTACTCATAATAAAAGGAGCTAATCTTGGAATATCGAAAGCCCCTTTGTCAGTATAATGTAATTTGTCTAAATTATTAGTAAATCGTTTGTATGCCATAAGGAAAACCTACACATCAAGAGTTATAAGCTCGTCATATCTATCCTTGACAGACATACCATCGAGCAAAGGCTCATTAAGTATGTCAATCAAAGAACCAGTATAAATAAGCCTATCATTTTCACACAAATAATAATACTGCTCCATATTATAATCATAAACGATATTACTCTTTGCCCTCTCTGGTTTGCCTTCATTCTCCCTTAATTTCATTTCAATGTCATATGGTACAAAACTAAGAGTATAAACTTTATCAGCATAGATAAAAGAAGAAACATCTAAAGTACACAAATTGTTTTCTACCCAGTCATCAAAACTTTTAAAAACAAAACGATGCTTCATATAGTCAATTTTATCCTTGCAATTACAATTGAAGCTAAACACTTCATTAAGCTCAGCTAAAAAATTCATCATAGGTATGTCAAGATTATCAATATAATCGCAGCTGCCGTCTCCATATTCAATATATGGAACTTTGTAAACCCTGTCAGCTAAATACCTTTTATTGCCATAAATCATTATCCTTGCACTTCTTTTATAATCGTCATAAAAGTTAATAGACCTCATTCTGTCGTCATGTCCTACATAAGCATAAATTCTATCCTTAGTTCTTGTTTCATATGGAGCACATGCAGAAGTAGAAACAATATTTTTGATGACCTTTACCATATCTAAATTAAGTTTAATCTCCATTGTTAAAATCCCTCCATATATCAATAATTAATATACATCATTTCCTTATACGCATCAATCAATTTAAGCCCATCAAATATCCTTGCCTCTGCAAGCTCCTCAACATTCATAACATCGAAGAACTCAACATAGTCTCCGTCCATATTAAGCTTTCCACCTACTAAGTAACCAACTCCATCATCGCCAGCATAGTAAGTGTATGGTTCAAAATAATACTCATATCCTCTAAAATAAAGACCCAGTTCTTGACAATAAACTAACTCCTCGATTAAATCATCATAGTTATCAACCTTACCTGCCAGTTCCCAACCAGTATACCTTGTAGTATCTAGATATTCACTGGAATTATGTCTTTCTGATAAAGCCATATTTCAATCCTTCCTTTCTATATTTATTTAAAATATCAATTTCATTTTTTGATAAAACCCTTGCATCGTCAAACTTAACATAGCCCTTGTCATCATAATGAGCATCATGTGCGTGAGGTGTATCAATCCCTTTGTGAGCCTTACCTAACACATCAATTCTTATAGTTTGCTTACCTTCCTCATTATAAAATCCAACCTTCTTAAGCCTATTGTCACGATCTAGCAAAAAGTAAATTCTATTGTTACTTCTTGTCTCTAATGGAAGCTTAATAGCTATTGTTCTTTGCCTAATAAACTTAACATTATCTATCTGACCAACAGAATAATATTCAGTCCCATAAGTATAACTCTTTATACCACTTCTTGAACCTCTTCCACCCATATTATATCACCCTAGGAAAAACTAATCAAGCCCTACATACACCATCAGGCACTTTATCTAAAAAGCTTACCTCACCAATTACAGGCACTTCTTCCTCTTCAAACGTAAGCCTTATATTCTCATCATTAAAAGATACATACTCGCAATCGACAAAATACTTGTCATACTCAAGAAATTTACTTATTAAATTAGAGCTTCTTAAAACAAGAGGACGCTTGCCCCAGCCATCTCTTACTTCCTTGATATACTCACTGACTACCTTCTTAACTACTTCTAAAGTATTGTCCTTGCCATAACCAGCTTGAAACACCATCTTGACCTTGACATCAACCTTTTTAGGTGTAGCACCTACAACAGTGACAGTGTGGCCAATAGGCGCAATACCAACACCTTTTCCATGATTCTTAACAGGATCAAGAGCCGTCTGAACATCATCAATCAGTTTGGACGATGGAGTAAGGCCATCAGAACCCGTTATAACCACCTTAACAGTTCCCCCGCCTTGCCATATAGGAAAGACCTTAACAGCACCAACGCCATCAAGAGCCATAGTCCAGCGTTCATAGTCTTCAATATTTCCTCCGAAGTTCTTCTTTCTTACTTCCTTAAAATATCTTTCTCTAAACTCTTCTAGCGTTTCATCATCTTTAGCAGGCTTTAAGAGTTCCTTTATTCTTGCCACTTCATAATATCCAAACAAAGGACTTAAATTGCCACTTTGTAAATTATATTCACTGCCAGCCTGTTCAGAGATTAAATCAGCTTCATAAAAAGAACCTCTCTGTTCACACTCACTACTTACTATATACCTTAGCTTGTTTATGAAAAATATATCTCCTATTTTAACCTTATCCGAGAATTCCCCTCGAATTATCGCCTTAGTAGCCTTATACGCTTCAATACCTCTTTCTTTACCTAATCTCTTAAGATAATCAAAATTAGCCGTATCAGCAAAGGCGTTTGCGTATAGCTCATCAAGTTCAAAATATAAAGCTTCAAGTTCCATACAAGCAGGCATTAAAGCATCATATATAACAGAGCCTTCTCTCTTATCCATCTCATCCGATATCCTCGACATACATCTTTTAAGTATGTCCTCAGCATAATACTTAGGCAAGCCTAATCACCTCACTTACTTCAAATTCACCATATATACTATCAACTACAAAACTCAAACACAAATTATCCTTCTTGCTCATCTCATCAATATATAAAAAATTATGCACATCATTTATCCTATCATCATCAATTAGTGCATCCCTTATCCTATCAGTTAATATCATATAAGCCCATCTCTTTTCCTTTCCGAAAAGGTCTTTCTTTTTTAATCCATAATTACCATATATAACATACTCACCCTTTTCAGTATTAAGTTCCTTATATATAGCCTGTTTTAAGGCCTCAATCTCATCGCAATAGCCGCGTATTCTCTCCCTTTCAATATCCATCTTGTAAGTCTTACTAGGCTTTACCCTCTCAAGCTCAAGCCTATCTTCTAAGAGTTCATTAATTTCCTTATCAATCGTAGGTATCATTATATCCCCTCCTCATGAGTCATATCATAGATAATTCCACTCGTAACCTCTACATCACCATGTGGACACTTGCCAATGAGCTTACACTTATCAATTCTTCCCTTAAAGCTATATTCTTGTCCATTTTGTCCGACCTCGGCCGCTTGATAACAATAAAAATATCTCTGTCCACCTAAATCCTCTTCAAGAACAAAATCCTTTCCTATATCCTTAGTCGTAAAGACCCTGTACTTAGGAGTAACAACGAATGCACCCGATACCTCAAGATCTCCATCATATAGCTTAAAAGTAGGCGGGCTTGTCTTGATAAGCTTAGCAAATACCTTTCTTGCCATATTCTTCTCATCAATCACGCCGCCCGCAATCTTTTCAATTACCGTCTTTAAATTACTACTCATTACTTGCCCCCTAATGGCATTATATCCTTATTGTAAACCTTTACCGTCATCAAGTGTATGCCATCCTTTACCTTATGCGTTACACTTGAGACAAACATCATACTATTAACAGCAATATCGCCAATCGCACCAAGCACAACAGGAACGAGTGAGCCGCCTCTTACGTCCCAATCTCCGATAATATCCTTAATCTCAAGCGTACGCTCCTTTCTATTTAAAAGCTCTAATAATCTACTAGCCTTCGCGTCCATATCTTCACTCTTAGAGCTTTCAGCCATATACTGCCTTAAGCCCCACTCTTTTATATGATTCATATCTTCCTTGATGTGATACTTCATCTCTTTCTTCTCATCATCATTGTGAGATAATTTAATTCTGTTATAGCTATTCTCAATACTTGTCTTGTAACTAAAATTACACGAATTATCAAAAGTTATAGCCTTTTCTATCATCATAGAAGACGGCTTTTTCAAAGAGATCTTGCCATTATCATCAAAAAGAGTAAATATAACTCCATTGTGAGCTAAGGTCATGTCATAAGCATCTTTAAATATCGTAAAATACTCCTTATTTCTGTGTATAGCACCTTTAATTTTATATCCAGTATCTTCAATATCACCAGTAATCATACCTTGACGCGAGCATACCTCTTTTATGATATCGCTATAAGTCATATCCTCAAACTTAAGCGTATCCTTATTCTTAAAGTACCACATGCTGTCATAGCAAGTATTTTTTATTATCTGATTCTTATCCCTTGATTTAGACACTATATATCCAGTAAATATCATCTTGCCATCTTCATTATATACCTTGACATTGCCACCTTCTTGATAATCAATTACTTCATCCTTAACTAGTTCAAACTCAAGCGTAGACGGCTCAAAGCCCATTGACCTCTTAATAGTAAAGCTATCTTTAACTATAGGCTCATAAGTAACACCCCTTGATGTAATAATTATCCTATACACAAGAGCACCCCCTTTTTATATGTACAAAAAGAGGCACTAAGCCCCTTTTCTAATTTAATTCTAACGTCTTACCTGTATAATCACGGGTAACACTTGTAATTCTATTCTTATCCTTAATTCTCTTATAGTTTTTGATATTGCCACCACCTCTGCGAATTGCAACATTTATCGGCTCATTTTCACGAACCTTGACAGAAGCTTTAGGCTCTCTATCAGCAGTATTTACTTCAGATAAAGTCGTCTTCTCTCCATCACTCTTCGCAGTTAAAACCTTCGTTTTAAGTGGTATATACACCTTTAAAGTGATTGATGCCATAAGTCCAGGAGCATTTTCTACCGATTCTTCATAAGAGAAGTCCTCAACAGTTGCTTTCTTGATTATGGAGTTCTTAAGCCCTCTATCATGCCTGATAATGATAAAAGGAATGATCTTCTTTTCCTTCATCATCTTTTCAACGCCATGGGCAACTGTAAAAGGCTCAATATATTCACCAACTATAGGAGCGTAATCCCTAGGCAAGAAGAAATCAAACTTAAAAGTTGTTAAGCTAGGCTTATTTAAAACATTAAGCTCATCGCCATTTAGTAGGTCAATAGACTTGTTCTTGCCCTTGTAATTTACTTCTATATCCTCAGGAGTGATAGGCAATTTAAAGCTATCAATATAAAAATCATGTGCCCTCATTATGCCATCACACCTACCCTTTCAACCGCTTCATATAATCCATCTTCAATTGATTTAATTATAGAGTCCGTATCAGCCGTTTCATGAACATCACCAAAGGAGTTATCCACATGAACATCAATTTTATCCCACGATAAATTCTGTATAGCTCTTTGAAACATTACATCGCGTATAGCCTTTAAATCGTCAGAATTGACCTCTAAATCATCATCAAGCTTCTTATCTATGCTTCCAGCATGACCTGCCGCCTTACCCATACCCTTATCAATAGAACCTAAGTCCTTTTCATATGGAGGAATTTTTAAGTCCTTAAGCGGGTCAGCCTTTTCAGCCTCTTTTTGTCTAGCAATCTCAGCTTCTTTAAGCTTAATCTCATTTGATATACCTTGAGAGGCGCTATCAATACTCTTGCCACTATTGACAAGCATATCGCCCATGCCATCTCTAAGACCTTTTGCAAAGTCATCAAAGCCGTTAGCAAACTTTACTTCTCCAAGTTCACCAATGTTGACACCCGGTATTAAATTAAGCCCTTTAATAACTAGATTTATGCCCTTAATCAAAACATTAAGCATAAATTGAACCGCATGCAGTATCACTTGTATAATCCCTAGTATAGCACTAGCTACAACGCCGATAAAGCCACCTATAGCCATGCCCAAAGCACCAAAGATATTAAGCACAACAAGCTTAAACTTAAGCCACGCAAGCGTTAAACCACCTAAAGACTGTATCCATTTAAAAAGAAGCATAATAAGAGTAAGCACAGCTGTTATTATTAAGATTATAGGATTAGCATTACATGTAATATTAAAGGCCGTCATAGCCGTATTAACAGCCCACACAGCCAATTGATAAGCCATGAGCGCACCAACAGCAATCTCAATTACTCCACTAAATTCATTAAAAAACCCAAGTATAGGCCCGAATATATCAATCAATACTCCAAAAACCTCAGAAACTACATTTACAAAGCCAGATACAAGATTAATTAAAAACTCAATAGTCTTTTGCATATTCTCTGAATTTAAAAGCTCGTTCCACTTAATAAAAGCACCACTTAGTGAAGCCTGTATACTATTTTTAATTTTAGTCATAATATCGTGGAAGTTCATAGGCATATTCCTAAAAGCCTCATCAGTCTTTTCAGCACTATCAAGCATAGCACTTACAATTACGCTACTTGAAAGCTTACCCTCTTCAGCCAGCTTTCTTATCTGGCTTATATCAGAGTCCATGTACTTCGCAACCTTCTCTAAGATGATAGGCGTATTACTCATAACAGAGTTTAAGTCCTGACCACGAAGCACACCACTTGCCAAGGCTTGCGTTAAGTTATACATAACAGAGCGAATACCCTCTGCATCAGTTCCTGCAATCTTAAAGTTCTTGTTTAGCTGTTCAGCAAAGGTAATAAGGTCATCAGACGATTCAAAAGCGTTTCTTGCCTGCATACCAAGCTTACCAATGACATCAGCTGTCATCATAAACTCGCCCCTTGACTCGCTAGCACTCTTTCTTATCCTTGCCATAAGCTCTACGCCACTAAGCTCTGTTTCAGTCTTTTTAAAGCTATCAGCAACCATATTAAGCCTAGTAGATACATTTTGGAATTCATCAGCACCCTGTATAAAATTCTTTATACCTTGAAAAGATAAATAGCCAAGTGCAAGCTTCTTAGCAGCAGAAGCCGCCTTATGCATAAGTCCCTCACTATTAGCCACAGAGCTTGAGAGCCCCTCAATAGAGCTTCCAGCACTCTCACTGTTAACCTTAGCTTCAATCAGCGCTTCATCAAGACTGTGAACACCCTCAACTGCTTGTCTAAAAGCTTCATTTGCTTTATCTAAAGCTCCCTTATCAATCATGCCTTCAGAAGCCTTTTCGCAATTCTCCAATGATTTAATCATCGCGTCGACAGATGAAATAATATTTTTCAAAACAGGTGACATAGAATCAAATAATTTAATTTCAGTATTAATCATTTCTTACTAGCCTCCTTCATCTCTTTCCCATACTCTGCCATCATCGCCCAGTATAAAGCCTTCTCCTCAATGCTCATATTAATGACATCAGAGGGCTTCATATTACCCTTAGTCATAATAAACAGATGATAGCAAAGCATGGCATCATCATCTGTCCTAATTAGTTTTTTGCTTCATTTATTTTGTCATTGATATTTTCATCAAGAGAGTTAAACTCATTTACTTCAGTTGAAATCTTAGTAAATTCAGCTCCCGTAAACATCTCATTGATTAAATCTTCTTCATTCATCACGCTGTAGCTATCTTGAAGCTCAGCGCTCTTTAAATCAGGCTCAATTATAGATATTTTGATTAACTCCATATTATAAGCTTTAGTATCAAAAAACGGCTTCTTATTTCTAATAGAAACCGCCGCATCTTGACATCTTGCTAACTCCTTTGGACTTAGTAATTTTATAGTTATAGGCTCAGAGAATCTGTCAGAGACAAAGACCTCTTTTTTTCTCTCGCCTTCCTTAACATTTTCTTTTAAAAAGCTAGATAATTTACTCATTAATCTTCCATTCCTTTCAATACCTTAAATAACTCAGGAGCATCAATATCTTCACAAGTACCATCAATCTTTTCAGACAATACTTGATTATCAACATTTAAAAGAGCCATAGTTATATTGTTAAGCTTACAGTCCCTTAAAATCACAGTATGACGACCAGCAGAGCTATTAGGATCATCATTAGTTATTTGAAGGTCAAAGTAAGTCTCCTTACCAGTTTTGATATAGTCTAAAGCCAAAGCTCTAAATATATCAGTGTTGTAGTACATCTCAGCTTCCCAGCCAAGCTTAATACCACTAGTTAAATTACCTGCAACAGTAGTTCCAAGCCTTTGAAGCTCAATATTATTCTTTTCAGTCTTAGTCTCAAAACTCTTAAGTTGAAACAAAAGGTATCTTTTACCCTTAATAGTTGCATAAGCCGCTCCATGACGACCATCAATCGCTTCATAAGCAGGCATTATTCTTTGTTCAGCCATAATATCACCATTTCCAATAAAAAAGATGCGTCTTTACGCACCTTTAATAATTTTTTTTAATATAAACTCTTTATAATCCACTTTACTTATACTTCCATCAGCTAAGCCAAGCCCCAGCCCTATAAGATCATCATCACTAAGACTATGCTCAATATTGTTGATATCAAATAAATACACTAAGACCATCATAGCAATTCTTTTGTTGCCATCATAAAACGGATGGTTTTTAATTAAAGAGAAAGATAAATTTATAATTTTATCAATATCACTTGGATACAGTTCGTTTCCGTCAAAAGTTTGAAAGATACCCTCAAGACAAGATATCAAAATCTCATTGTCTCTAATGCCATTTAAGCCTTTATACCTTTCAATAAGCTTATCATGAAGCCTTATAACGTCATCATAAGAGAGAAATCTCATTTTGACAATTCCTCAAAAGCCCTGTCATATTTATCCATAAGTCTATCAGATACACTCTCAAGCTCATTTATACTTAAGTCAAGAGCCAAAGAGTTATTCCTTATCGACTGCTTAACAAACATATTAAAAGCCACGGAGATATTTAAACCTAGTTTATTTACTAAATCTTGAAACATCTCCTTATCTTTTTTATCCACAGATATTGTTAAATTAGTTTTTTCCATATCCTCACTTCCTTTATGCATATTATACACCTAATACACATAAATTGCAAGTTGATTACTTAACCCTAACTATCATATAAAGCTTCCTCATAACCATGATAGGCTTAACTAGATAATCAACCTCAACGCTATCCTTATCATGGCCAGCCTTAACCACTACATCACTAGGCTCAAAGTCTTCAATCGCTCCAAGCTTTTCTAAAGTCTTAGCGTGATTAGTAATATCAGCCCATAAGCTTATTCTGCCATCTTCGTTATTTTGAACCTTGCCAATATACATACTATTAAATATCTTCGCAATATCCATAGCTATTTGGTCAAGCACTCTAATCACTTGATTTTGTGCAAAGTCCTTATTCTTATCCTTAGATAGCTCAGTAAATGAGTTTATATCCTCAAGTACTCTTACATCGTCATTGTCCCTATGGAAGACAAACTCACCTTTGATTATAGCCTTCTCAAGATCTCTTTGAGCTAGCTTATCAATAAGAGTATATTCACCTAAGTATAAGCTATTATCAAGGCCTTTATTAACATCACAGCCAGCTGATGCACCTAATACGTAGTACACAAAGCCAGCCACATCTTCCTTAGCCTTACTTGTAACGTTGATAACGCCTTCGTAATTAGCAGCCTTATTATATAACACTACTTGGCACTTCTTGCCGACTTCATCTCTCATTCTCTTAGCAAAGCTTACAAATAAGCTCTTTATGCTATCATCATCACCAGCGTAACCGATAGTGTTGAAGTAGTAACTTTCTATAGTCTTTAAATACTCGCTATAATCATCAGCCTTAACTTCCTTATCAGTTCCACCAACTAAAGCCTTTAACTCTCCACCTAATTCAGTGTAATTAGCTTCGCCCGATACATCTACATAGTCATTAGATAAAATCTTATCAGTCTTCTTATATTTTTCACTTAAGACCTTTCTACCGTAGAAGTATACTTCAAAAACAATATTGTCCTTATTATCAATATCTTCTTTAAAAGTTACTTCTATCTTATTTCCACCAAGACCTGCATACTTCGCAGTTATATTTAGGCCATTTACGGTAACTTTAGCCTTTTCACCCTTGCCATTAAGTCTATATAGATAAAGCGTCTTTGCATTCAATAATACCTCTCTTACTGGTCTTAAAAGTTCATCATCAAAACTTAGTCCTAATAGCTTCAAGCTATCCTTTTGTAATTCTTCCTTTGATAATGTAATTAACTCATCTCCCCAGCTTAAAGGCATAGTAAAAGTCGCATAACCTCTATCACCAAATATATTCGATGGCCTTCTTACAGATACAAAATTTATATAAGTACCAGGCAAAACCTTATTTTGTACTAAAAAATTTCCTCCGCCTAACATCTACTTAACCCCCTTCTTAATAAAATCATTATAAAGCTTCTCAACCTCTTTCAAAGTATAAAGCCCATCATCATCAAGTACTACATCTAAAACATCGACATTATAATCAAGCATAATTGCCCTTTTTATGTCCGCCTTAGTATGTCTTACTTCTACATCTTTTTCTTTCTTCACTCTTTAACACTTCCTTCACTATGAAGTTTTTGCATGTAATATTTATCAGATATCTTAATGTAATTTACCTGAAAATTACAACTCATATTTATAGTTACGCCTAAGTCATCATAGTTAGTCTCGCTACTTACGTCTGATGCATATAAAGTACCTGTTTCAGTCTCAATACTTTCTAATGCACTCATAAGCCTTAGCTTCACATCTTGAATATGTGCTAGGCCCTTGTCCTTTACTTCCTTTTTATCAGGAATATATGTCGCACTAATTACAAAATTAGCCTGAAATCTATTAGCAATCAGCCTTTTAAAAGTGCTGTCTATGATCCTTATAAATATACAAGGAGTCTCTAAGCCATTCATGACATTCTTTTCATAAAACTTAATATCTCCAAAATCATTTTTTAAACTCTTGATAGCATTTTTAACTATCTTATCATCAATACCATAGCTCACTTCATAAGACCCCCAACATATCTATCGACAGTTTTTTTAATGTATTTATCAAGCTCTTTCTTTGCCCTTTCTTCAGCAATCTTAAGCATAAATACACCATCTACCCAGCCGATAGTTATACCATTTCCATCAACTATTCTATGACCCTTTTCAACAAAGCGTGCATAAGTAGTGTTATTATATATTTCACAGACATAAGAGCCATCCGCATCTTGTCTAAAACTAGAAAAAAAGCTTCTTCTCAATAAGCCAGTATCTGATGGAGATAAATTTACAGCCTTTTTAATAACTCTTGCAGCAATATCATATAAGACCTTACTCATAAGCTCGTCTATAGTCTTGTCACTCGCTTTAAGTTTATTTTCTAAATCCTTAAGGCCTTTTAAGTCGATATTTATAGCCATCTATCCACCTCTTTCACGCTATACTCGCGATGTGAAGAGTATGCCTTTACTTTACTCACTATTAGGAAGTAATCAACTTCATTTTGTGTAACCTTAATCAATGAGCCCTCTTTTAATACCACCTCATATGGAGTAAATAAAGTGCTTTCAACATCACTTCTAGCGTTTTTATCATCAAGCACATATTTATTGCTATTAAAGCTTAATCTGCATTTAAACCTAGATACTTCAGCGTAGACATCTCTAGTATAGCCTTCATCGTCAAGCCTTTCTTCCTTGGCAAATAAAGAGCCTGATGCACCCATCAAGCTCTCAGAACTGCCTTTAATGCGTTTAAAGATGTCTACCATACCATTCTCCTATATCTAGTAAGATAAGCCCTATATCCGTCCATTAAAGAGCCTATAAGAGCCTTGGCATTTAAGATTTTATCGCTAGATTGATTATCTTTATAAGTAACAGATACATCACCCTCAGTTATAGATGCAACAGCAGCAGCTATTTCTTTTTCATTATCTGAACCATTAACATAGTTCTTAACTACATATAGCTCAAGATAGCTAGCCATAATCATATTTACATAAGTAAACTTAAGACCTAAAGGCATTTTCTCGATGTTGCAATAGTTTAGGATAAACTCTCTCACACTTAAAGCATGAAGAGTAAGCATCTCTACATCTACACCCTCATATCCATAGCCATTAAGTTTTTTATGAGCCATCAAGACAGCATCTTTGATATACCTCGTCTCATCATCAATCAAATACTCTTTAATAGTCTCTAATATAAGCTCTTCATTCATACCTAACACCTACTTTTTATTATTAGCTCTTCCTCTTCCTGTCGTCTTCTTTTCTTCAGCAACTTCAACTTCTTTTGCTTCTTTATCAGCTTCAGCAACTTCAACTTCTTCAAGTTCTTCAATCACTTCAACGTAGCCTTCTTCTTTTAGCTTAGCTATTTTTACCTCATCATCAGTGATTCTGACTAAATTACCCTTTTCTAACTTCATACTAAGCACCTACGCATACGAAGATAATCTTCTTATCTGCTTCCTTAATCCATAGATCATGATACTTTCTAAAGTCAATCTTCCACGCATCAGCCTTTTGGTTAGTATCTGGTTCAAATACTCTTAGCTTATCAGTCTTAGATATAGCTATAGGCACTCTTTGAGGAGTGATTATCCAGTTGATATCCTTTGCATCAGCTGCGGCCTTTAATCCGCCCGCTTCTTGTCCCGATGTAGTACCATCTAATATCTCATACTTAGTCTTAAGTCTTGAAGATGGAGCAATTCTTATTACAGATTCATCAAGAGATTTAACCTTAAAGTTCATTCCCCCTTGCTTAAAGTCCGAAACATTGATTGATTTACCAATCTTTGGATCATCTTCAATTAATGCTCTTATCTTAGTAGACATAGTTAATATAAGCGGAACATCATCACCAACTATATCTTGAACCGCTCTTATATGCTCTCTAATCTTAGTTAAAGCATTGTCAGCAGTAAGTGCTATAGCCTCAGATTGGCCTGCCTTAATTGCGATATCAGCAATAGTTGAATATCTATAAGCATCAATCTCAGGTATTACATGCTCAGTTTGGAATACCTTGATAAGATTTGCACTAGTAGCTACAAAACCAGATTCATCAACATCCATTCTGTCAATTTGGAAAGTTCTACCTCTGTCTTGTGTCATCTTGTAAGTGTTGTACTTAACAGTTATACCACCTTGAACAAAGCCATTGTCCCTGTCATAGTCAGCAAGTCCAGCAGTAGTCATAGTAGGTATCTTAAGCTCGTCCCCACCATTATAAATTACTTGACCAGCATTAGCCTCCATCCAGCCTGACGTAGCTCCAATTACAACAGCTTGATCAAGCTTCTTTTGCATAAGTTTTGAATACTCAATTGTGTTAATTGTCATTTAATAGACCCCCTTAATTATTAAAAATATCATCAATTTGGCTAGCCATCTTTGATTTAGCATCGCCAGTACTTGTTTCAGGCTTATGTGGCATCATTGCGCCACTTTTGCCATCGTCTTCATTAGCTGACTCAGTCTTTTCAAAAAGATAATCACTACTCTTCTTTAGCTCCTCTATAGCCTCGTCAAGACCATCAATCTTATCATCATTAAACTTAAGCTTGTCAAGATCGATAAGCTTTTTTGCAATGTCAGAAGATTTAAAACCAGCACCCTTTAACGCCTTCTCAAGCCTTACATCATTTTTATACTTAGTAAAGCCATTTTCAGCCTCTTTAAGCTTGTCCTTTTGCTCTTTGATGGATTCATTAGCACCCTTTAACTCTTCCTCTAAAGCCTTCTTAGCCTTTTCAAGCTCAGAGAAGCTCTTTTCCTTTTCCTTTAGCTCCTCATTCTCCGACTTCAATTGATTAATGTTCCTACCATACTCAGCCATCACCTTTTCAATAGCCTCATCAGATAGCCCCAGTCCTTTTAAAAATTCTCTCGTCATTTCTAACACCCCTTTACATATTTACGAGTTTTGTCTCGAATTTATATTTAAAAAGCAGCCATCGACAATACATCAATAACTGCTTGATAAAACTTATTTAATTTTATATTACCAAGGCAATATAGCTCCAAAATCCTTTATAAATTCCTTAGCCTTAGCCATCATAGAATTCTCGCTTAAAAACTCAATCCCCTTACTTGTTATAGTGATATTCTTATAATCCCTTATAAATTCATGAGATTCATCACTTCCAAGTCTTGGGACACTTATTATTTCTAGGCCATCAATGTAAGCATCCTTATAGATGTTTTTATATATATTCTTTACATATTCATCATTAAGCCTTACCTTATACTTAGAAAGATTAAGAACCTCTTCATTAGGTGTAATCCCCTTCTTCATACATTCATAAAGATATTTTAATATATAATAAACAACTACAAAATAATCATTACTTGCCATAATACCCCCCCCCCCTTTTTTAATCTATACTATTTTTGAGCAATAAAAAAGACACACCACTGTGCCTTAATACTATTGACCATGATCATACGCAGAATAATTAAAATCAAACCCAAACACATGAAATATAGTGTCCTCTTTCATTCCAATCATTCTGTAATCACCCCTTTTAAACCTTACAACCAATAACTTGTCGTCCCTTGCCAAGTCAAAACTATTTGGATTAAAATTTAGTTCTTTATAAGATATGGTTTCAAATCCATTTTTCTTATCTAAATTCATGCTCTCAAGCCAAGACCTATTTTGAAAGACATCCATTATATAAAATAAAGCTCCATAAGCCTTAGCCTTATCACGAGCCTTATTAAAATAATTTATATTGTATTTTTTATTAGTAGTTATGTGTTTAAAAGAAAATACTGGATAATCGATATCTTTTTTGATAGATACCTTATTGTTATCCTCCTCTTTAGATATTTTAAACTGTAACATAGTTTTCCTTAAAGTAGTCTTTTATAAGTTCAATATCAATTACATTATTTATCATAGTAGATTTCCATGGAGTTTCCTCGTGCGTCATTTGTCTTAAACCCCACGCAGAATACTTTCCAAAAACTTTATATACATCCTCCAAAAGCGAAGAAGTATCACTATCTATCTTAACAGTATCATACTTATCAATGCCCTTAGAGCCATATTCCTTAAAATATCTATATATGCTCTCAATCACAGGGCCATGTCTCCAAGCGACAATATCTTCATCAAAAAGCTTTTTGTCATATGCTGCCAAATAACAACCTTGGGCATAGTATAATAATTTTTGTAACTTCAAATTAGAGATTAAGTCAGTATCTTCGTTTTCATAATTAGATAAATAATCATTATATTGTAAAAACCAATTAGCAATGTCCATAGCCTTATACATATCAACCCCTCCTTTGAACAAATTATATCACATTATATTAAACTATGCAAGAATATATGAACGATTTAATAAAAAATTAATTTTCTATATATCCCCCTTAAAAATCTATACTATCACAAGTAAACGTCCACTTATTATCCTCTATCTCAATAGGCACTATATTATTTAAATATAGCCTTTTGTATATGCCATCTTCTCTCAAGTAATCACATACCACCTCATAGCTACTATTTAAATCAAACTTACAAAGCAGATTGTCACATATTACAAGCTTATAAAAAGACTTCTTTATCTTGCATTTATTCATGCCCATAACATCAAGTTCAGTATTCTCCTCATAGCACTCAATCTTTACATCAGTATCAGCCTTTAAACATCTTCTGCCATTTGTAAGAGAATATAACTTGCCATTTATAGTATCAATAGTACTAGTTAGTATCTTCACTTCTTCACCCCCTCTAGTTTTAGGCAATAAAAAAGACACATCACTGTGCCTTAGTTTAATATATATTTTTTATGTTCATCATTACATGTCTCAACCGTTTTAAGCGTGTAACCGCGAGGGTTTGTAATGTATAGTTCTACTTTATTTTTACTTATATTATTTATCAATTTCTTTTCATTCATATTCTTTACAAGTTCTTCTCTTTGTTTTACAATAGATTTCATTTTATCATCTTTTTCTTCTAATTGTTCTTTCATAATAATCCTTCCCCTGTTAGTAATTTTTTAAGCTTAATGTATATTATTAAAATGTATATCAGTATCTCTTATCTTTAAATTGTCTCTCTTATGTTTAAATTATCTCTAGCTAATACTTTTCTTACATCTTCCTCAAAGCGTTCTAAATTATCAGTCTTTTGTTTGCCTCTTAAATATTTGTTCTTATTTCTTGAAATCCCTAGATAAACCACATAATCTTTCCTCTTATTTGCAGCCTGAGATGGAACTATAGTATATCTTCCATCTTCAAGTTCAACTACAACATCGCCTTTGTTATAATAACCCAATAATTTTTTAAATTTCAACAATTTTTTCACCACCAAAATCATCAATCATTTCATATACTTTTATATTCATTTTCTTTAGTCTGTCAATAGTTTCAATGTTTACCATTTCACTTAAATCGTCACCATACTTATTAACAAAGCAAATTTCTTTAATAGCATCTGTTCGTATCTCTCCATGATATTGTAATTCAAAATAATCACTGTCCATATTTAATAATAAATCATTAAGAGATATATCTTTGTTTTCCTTAAACACATTAGAAGTTCTTTTTAGCCACGTGTTACGTATCCCATTAGCACGAGCGTTCTCAGCATTACCTGCCACAATTATCTTTCCAGATGCAGGCTCTAAACTATCTTCAATCGTATATGTTACCATGTTTTTTAATTTATTTTTATCAAAATGTATTATGCAATTTCCATACTGACTAGCAAGTGATGTTCTGTCATCTTCAATAAAATCTTTCAGTCCAAGATATCCATACTTTTCTCTATCTATACCGTCAATTTTAAGCCCGAAATTACCAAACAATTGTTCGCTAGCTTCTTTTCTAGCTTCCAAATCAAGCAATCCGCCACTTGTATTCGTCTCAAATTGATTTTTAAATCTTCCATCGTCTAAGATTTTATCAAGTATATCTGCCCTAACTCTCATTGAATATTCATTTTCATTTATAATTTTTTGAATATTGTCTCCTATGCAATTTATCTCTTCTTCAGATAGCTGTTTCTTAACAACCTCATCTTCCCAAGCTTGACTGTATGCTTCAAATTTTTTAAGAGTATCAGGCAAATCTTCTATTATTATTTCTTTTTCTTCACTTATATTATACCCCATATCATCAACTTTATCAACATATTTCTTTTTCCACTCATCATAGCTCATATACTCAGTCTTTACGCTTTTGCCATTTTCATCTCTCATCATTCTTTCCTCAGGCATATCTTCATCACCAAAGTATACAACTGTTGTGCATCTGCAATTAGGGTGGAAAGGCGGCATATTCACACCAACCTTAGCATCTTTTATCTTATAATGCTTTGTATCTTGATCTCCACATATTTCACATGTTCTTCTATCAAGCGTTGCAAGTATCATATATTCTTCAGCCGTAGTGTTTTGATAAGCATCCATTACAGCCTTATTGCTAAAAAAGCTATCTTCAGTATTTAAAAGTCTTAAGCACTTCTTGTAGCTTACGTCCATCTTTCTTGACATTCGCCTTGCTGCTTCTTTAAGGTTTGCCCCTCTCGTAGCTGATACAGTGAATTCTTTGTATAGCTCATCTACTAAAGTTTTTTGATCATTCCATATCCTATCAGAAAAAGTCCTGCCGTCAGACGTCCAAGGCTTTTTAGCCATCCAGTCAAAGTATTCTCTTGTAACCCTCTTAGTGAATGAGAAGTCGTCCATAGTTTTGTATAGTAAGTAAGAAGTGCTGTAGTAGTTATGCTCATAAGTCTTGAATAAATTCTCAAAGATAAGGCTTTCATTCTCTTTTGCCATGCTCTCTACGTTTTTTACCATCTCACGCCTTATAGCTTCAGCATAGCTAAGATTTTCGTAGTTAGCCATAGTCTCTTCTTCAAGCTTTAATTCCTTTGCCCTTGATAGTAGCTCTTCCTTAGGTATCTTTCTTTTTAAAGCCTTAGAATCAAGCTTTAAATCATCTGAAATCCTAGTTACATACTTTGCTATATCATCTTCTATAAGCTGAAAAGCTCTCTTATACCCTCTTTTTATCCTTATCTGAGTTATCTTTGACCTTCTTATGTCTCCTTTAAGAAGCCTCTCAAGCCTTTCACTTAAGTAATTACTCTTCTTCATCTACATAGTCGCCCATCTCTATACTATCTTCATCATCTATAGCCTTTATCTCCTCATCAACATCATCAACGAATGGATGATGACTTAGTAGAGTCTTCTTAGATAGTAGCCCCTCACTTTGAATGATCATATTTATAGTCGCCTCATCATTTACCATTAAATTACGTTTAAATTCAGTCATAGTTAATAGCTTATCGTCCTTGATATTCTTAATTAACTTTAAGAACCTTTCTAAGTGTTCAAGGCTTGCTGTAAATTCAAGCGCCGTTTGGTTCGCATCAAGCTCCATATCTGAGTACATAGACTTGATATTTAATTCATTAGGAGCGTTACTTGTCTTGTCCTTTTTCATGTCAAATCCCATCGCATTTTCAATAAGCTTTTCCTTAAGTAAATCTAGTATAAGTCTATAGTTTTCACTATTAACATTAACTTCAAGAGTATTTACATCACCATCAGCACCATCAACACCAGTAGATACCTTAACAGCTCCATACTGTGCTAGCTTTTGCCTAAACTCTCCTAAATCTTGTCCATCATAATTCTTTAATATCATGATAGTATTTCTAGGATCTTCAAGCATATTGTCATAGTAATTAGAAAGTATTGCATTAATCGCATCCTGTAAGCTCTTTACTCTTTTAAGTAATGGCATCTCGCTTGAATTGCTTTTAAAATAAATAAAAGGAATCTCTTCAAAGCTGTATCTTAACCCGTCCTTTTCAAGATATCCCTCTTCTTTTATCTCTGTATAATCTTTATCTCTTAGATATATCCTAACATCATCTTTAGTATATAAAGCCACCTTGTCAATCATCTTAATATTTCCGTCTTTATACTCTTCAGTTTGATAGACCCTAATTATCGCATCAAGGCTTTCGTGATTTCTATCTTGCCATATAGGTATGATCTCCGTTGAATCCATCTTAGTCATAGATAAGTCCCCGTTGTCATTTGCTACATATAGCCACGATATACCACATAAATAACTTTCAAGAGCTATCTTATTAAGCGTCCTCAGGAATCTATTGTCGTATAAATCCTGTACTAGTTCTTGATATTTCTCATCATCGCACTTTATAGATGGCAGTTGACTAAATAAGTAATTCACCTTTTGGTCAACAGCCTTTTTATATTGATTGTCAATAATTCTTGCATTAGGAAGATTCTCAATTGACTGCATCTTTCCTTCTTTACCAATAGTCCATCTCTTTTTAAGAAGTATATCTTGTTCGTAGTTGTAATATCTTATAGATTCAAGCATTTCTTCCTTTTTAAGCTGAAATTCAGCAATCTTTGCATCTATATACTTAACTAGCTCTTCTTTCTTAAGCTTCGTTATATCCACATCTATTCACCCCCATTAATTAAAACTAAACTTACTTTGCCTCATATCTAAAGTTAATGCATAGCGTGCAGAGTCGATTAAGTGATTGTCCTTATCCACTAAGCGATTAAGCACATTGCCGTCCTTGTCCGTATCGTAGTCAATATTCTCAAACTCCATAGCAGCGTTAGGACATCTCTTAGGATCTATAATGATGGCATCTAAATCATCAAGCCATTTTTCACCATATTCAACGCTTCCTTGTCCTTTTTTAGCTCCATCGCACTTTAGACCATAGCCCCTCATCTCTTCAATAGACTTAGGCTCCGCACTATCACAGATAATCCTCGTATCAGTCCAACCTCTTCTCTTTATCTCTTCAGCCGCTTCTCGATTGCTCATCTTGACCCTGTATATCTCATCAAAAATATATATCCTTCTTCTCGTCTTGTCGTAGTGAAGTCTTACGCAAGCTAATGGATCAGTAGCATAGCCCCAGTCAAGACCCATTCTTATGTTATCAAAGTTTCTAATATCAGCATCTGTCAGTTCTTTAAACTCTAAATTATCAAATGGCACTACACCTGAACCGATAGGCTCTCCTAGATATTCATGTCTATACTTAAGCGGCTTCACCTTTTTTATATGCTCTGCCTCATCTATAAAAGCCTTGGATATGTATGGATTGTCTAAGTAGCTTGATTTGTGAATATATAAGTTCTTTGGAAGTAGAACGCTTTCAAACCTCTTATTAACCCATGACTGACGTCTCTTTGGTGGATTATATGAGTAGATAATCTTGTACTTTAAATCGTCCATAAGCTCAGCTCTTAAGATTGACTGCTCAATAGATGAAACCTCTTCTTCAGTCTTAAACTCTGCCAGCTCCTCTATCCACAAAGTTGTTATAGGGTACTTACTAACCTTGATAGACTTTATCTTTTCAGGGTTATCTGCACCAGTGAAGATGATGGTATTGCCCCTTGGCGTATATGTTATCTTTAAAGGGCTTTGATTAAACTTAAAATACCTATCAAGCCTAAGCATAGATATAGCCTCTTTTAATTGCTCATAGCAGCTCTTGTCAAGCGTCTTACCAACCTTTCTAACACATAGTATAGTTATAGGGTACTTGATAAGCTCTAGTATTAGCTCTATGGCAACTGTAGTAGACTTGCCACTACCACGTCCACCTTTTAATACGTAGTAAGTGTATTTGCCTTCTTTAATAGCCTTGTGTACCTCTCTAAACTTTGGAGCTATAATATCTTTTAAGCTAATGGATATATCACTCATCTATATCGTCCTTAATGATGACAGTTTCAGCTTCTATCTCTACTCTATCGCTCGGCTTATAACCAGTTCTATCTAGTATATCTTGTGCAGCTTGGCATCTTACGTAGTCACTTGGTGAATCTAGTAGTTCAAGCATAGTTCTCATAGCTGGTCTTGTAAGCTCGCTTAAGAAATTGTTCTGCTCTTCTCTTAGCTTTTCCTTGAAATCTTCTCTTTTTTTCCACTTTGAAAGCGTTCCTGGTGTCGTGGAAACTTCTTTTGCTATTTCAGCTTGAGTTAAATTCGTTACAACCATCAGCTTTACTGCTTTTAGCATTTTACTTGTCACACCTATCACACCTTTCATAAATTGTTATTTATTTCCTTTGAATCTCTCATTTACTCTTAAAATTATGTACCAGCCCCAAGGCACACCCAAAACCTTGAGGCTTAACTCAAAGGAGGATTTTATGCAAAGAAAAAGACGCCCATATCTCGAGCGCCCCTCTTCGTCTAGGAGAAAAAGCAATCTTTAATTACTTTTTCAGAAAAGCTACAGAGAATGATAAAAACTGTAACCTTTCCTAATATCATAATACCATAAAACCAACTGACATTTACTGACATCTTTTAATATTTTCGCAATTATTTACAATTTCAGATAAATTAGCCAGCGCTCTTCCATGCAATCTATAAACATGGCGCTCGTCATATTTTAAATCTTTTGCCACCGTTCTCCAGCTGCGGCACTCAAAATATCTTAGATTAATTAATAGCTGTTCATCTTCGTCTAACATATCTACGTAGTTAGTCCATATATCAAGTAGCTTACATAATTCAGATAAGCTCTTACACATCTTCTTATTAATCTTATCGATCTGGTCTAGTATCTTATCGATATTTTCGTATATGTTGCAGCCGTCACATTTTGGCATATCATCTATTACAGGACTTTTAATGCCTGTCTTTTTTGCGTCAAGATAATCAATCTGCCTTTGCTTGCTTTCTATATCTGCCTTAATCGCTCTAATCTTCATCAGCTCGTCTTTAACGTTAATCTCACTCATCTTTTAAGTTCTCCACTTTTGTTTTTTCCTTTTGTTCCTCTCTTGCCGCATTTTTAAATATTAGATAATCTCTCTTGCCTATTGTTATATCAACTATATCAGCCTTGTTAATCGTTTTAAGGTCTTCACTGTCCGCGAATGTAATAAATTGCACCTTAGGATTTTGTATGTCTTTCATAATCGTTTCAATAGTTTCAACGCTTAGCTTTTTAACGTATTTTTTTGATTTAATCCAAAACGCAACTTCAACAGCATTAGTCTTTGCCTTGTCAATTATTTTAACTAATTCTAAGTCCATGTCTACCCCCTAGCCCTCTATGTCACATTTTTCTAAATTATCAATCGCTAAATTAAAACACTCCGCAGGATCTAGATTAAGCTGCGCCGATAATATAATTAGTGGTATAAATACTGCACCAAGCGCATATTTAAGCCTTCTATAGTTTTCATTTACTTCTTTCTTGCTACATATTTCGCCCTCCGATAATAAATTATATCTTTCAGACCAGTACATATTATCCATGTGTACTTGCAGCTCTATCGCTTTCTTAACAATCAATTCAAGTTGTGTTTGTGCATATTCTTCTTCAACTATGCCGCACTCTTTGGCAAATTCTATTATTTTTTTTATCGATTTATTAAAACTCATACCTAATTCTCCTCAACTGGTATTTGCTTAAATTCTTCTAGATCTGTATTAAATTTCTCTTTAATCTCGTCAATCTCTTTTTGCGTGAATTGTGTTTTATAATTTTCAGTTTCAGATTCATCTAATAGTCTAAAAAACTTTTCTTCTACTTGAAAATTCAAGTAATTGTCGGTGCCTTCATAAAATTCAAGCTCTTTCTTTCTTAAATAATATTTCTTCTCTTCTTCTCTTTCTTCGATTGGCGTTGATGTATAATCTACACAAAGTTTAAATAGGTCTTTATCATTGTGATAAAAATATTTAAAACCATAAATATTTTCTTTGTCAATTACTGCCAAATGTGTATATTCTTTTCTTACAATCATGCTATGCTCTGTTTCTTTTACGTTATATCCTAACTCATTTAACTTTTTAATAAATTCATTTGTTTTCATTATTTCACCTCAATCATTTCTAAGTTCCCTACATCTTCAGGGTATTGTTCTGCAATCTGTAGTATTTCCTCGTTTGTAAATTTTGTTTTGCTCCACGGCGTTTCGTCCTTGCTGCTAATGTAGAACCTACCATTGTAGTTTAAGTAGCCTTTAACTAGTCCGTGACTTTTTAAATAGTATTTTTTCATATAGCACCTACCATATATGTTCTGAGTAGCCTCTATTGTTAAGCCACTTTTTCGATTCTTTTTGCATTTTCTTTGGTAAATCTGTCTTGTTGCAAATCATTTTATGCAATGTTATTTCTGCTACATTATCTCTCATCTTTAAGCCTTGCTGTTCTTGTACGAATTTTTGCAGCTCTTTATAGTCCTTTGTCATTAAAACTTTTTTTAATTCTGTATTATATTCTTTAATATTTGTTATCTTCATAGCCTATAGCACCTTAACTCTTAAATATCCAGCTCTCTTAGTAACCTTTGGATAATCGCTCATAAGTTTTACACAAAGCTCTGCATCTTTCTTTTCAATTGCCTTTGTATCGATTGATACTGATTGAGTAGGCGCTATGACACTTAGCTCAGCATACTCGTCTTTGTAATTGTCCTTGCCTAGCTTTTTAAGCTCTTCTAGCATTTCCGCCTTAATCTCTTTTTCTTCAACTTCTAATCTGTCTTTTAATTCTTTTATTTCTTTTAATCTTTCAGTATTAAACATTCTTTTTTACCTCCTACTTGTTTTCTTCCAGTATTTTAAATGTTCTCGCTGCTTCGCATAACTCAATCCAATCAAATACTACTTTGCTTCCGTCTTTAAATTCTATAATAGGCTCATAGCTATTAGTCACGCTTATTTTATCGATAGGCATATTAGAGTCATCTTCTGTGATATCTCCAACCTTTACTCTTAGTATTAGGGTGTCTTTATTTAATAATTTCATTCTTTTCTCCTCCTAAATATTTATCACTTAATATTTTTGCAATTCTTGTTATTTCTTTTGTATTTTTCTCGTTAAGATTTTCATTTATTAAGCTTTCTACATATAAATTAACTAAAAATATTTCCCACTCGCGTTCATCTTGCTCAGTGGCGTTTGGATTTTTGTGTACGTGCATTCTTTTCTCCTCCTAACTTATAGCGTTTAATCGTCTATTAAATTCTTTATTTTTCTCTATGTTTATCACATATTTCCCTGCTCTTTGATTTATCCTGCCTGCCAAGCTCTCATCAAGCCTTGCTATCTCCGATAAGTCCATCTCACTTGATATTATCGTCTTCTTGCCGTTTGTATATCTGTCATCGATAATCTCCCATATAATCGCTACGTCTTGATCTAGCACTTTGCCCTTGAATAAGTCGTCGATATATAAGACCTCACAATTGACTAGTGGCAGTAGTTCATCAAAATAATCTGCGTCGCTCGTGAATTTCTTAGCCTTTAAACTCTGCACCATCTCCATATAGCGCTTATATCTCACTTGTACGCTTCGCCTTAGTAGCTCCACGGCTATAGCTGTTGATATATGTGTTTTACCTGCTCCCGTTTGACCGCCGATAAAAAACCATTCTTTCACTTTTACATTTTCAATCGCTAATCTTTTAATCTTTGCCGTTAACTCATCAACTACCTTGTAGCTATCAAAGCCTAGGCCCTCAATCTGATTTTCTAGTCCCGACTTTTTAAGTTCTCTTATTGCTCTTCTAATCCGCATACAATCGCATTCTGCAAGCGCTTCGCCTGTGTCTGTTTTTATCATATAATCGCCCCTGTTTTTGCATTTATCGCAGTTATAACCGTCTTCTTCATTGAGCCTGCCTATTGAATTGTTATAATTCTCGACTACATCAAAGGGCTTTTCTAAATTTAAGCACCCTGTATCGTAGCCCATATCACTTAATAGCGCTTTTACATCAATCAAAACCTATACCCTACTTTCTTCCATGGATCGTCGTCCTCAGGCTCTTTTTCGTCTTTGTATTTATCTTCTAAGACCTTAAGAATGTTCGTATCATTCGCTATAAGCCAGTCGAAATCGACTTTCCAATGCCTATCATTTTCACCTTGTAGAAAGCTTGACTCTTTTATCTTGTCAATAGCTTCTATAATTTTATCTTCTCCTAGCTCATCAATCCTTACCTTTAACTTAGCTTTTCTCTTATCGCTTAACTTAATAATTTTATTGAGGTCATATTCAGTAGCTGCTTCATTAAATTTATCAGTTATAATTCTAAAACTATCTCGTCTTTTTTCTAATTCACCCTTAGAAGTATTATTATCTTGTTTTATTATATTTGTATTATTATCTTGTATTATTATACTTCCGACTGGTCGGTACCCCCCTACCGATGTATCGGTACCCCCCTCCTTATCTGTCGGTACCCCCCTACCGACTGGTTGGTATCCCTCTTCCGATTGGTCGGTACCCCCTTTGTCAAATAAGCTGTCATAATTTAGATATATTTTACGTTCAACATCATTAACACGTCCTTCTTTTTCTTCAAAGTCTCTGCTAATATAATTAAGTTCTTCTAGGTGTTTTAAATATAAACCTATAGTGCTTTTTGATGTCTTTAATATTTTTGATAAATAAGCATTAGATGCAAAGCAATAGCCATTTTTATTACATAACGATGAGATCATTGTATAAAGTATCTTTTCGCCATGACTTAAATCTTCATTGTAAAGTATTGCATTAGGTATTACGCCGAACGCTCCAACATATTTTTCTGTCATCTAAAAATCCCCTCTTTTCATCTCGCGAAATTCATCAACATACTTTAGCTCTAGTATCTGTTTCTTGATAAATAATTTACTCTTAATGATGTAGTCCTTAGTACGCATGCCTTTAACATCTTCAACAATGATCTTGCCGTTTTCCTCGTACATAAAGTCCGCAATGTAATCAATCGCTCTAATCGTTTTGCCGTCATACTTATAGCTATCCATCAATCTAAATTTTGGCTGTATCTGTAAGTTTTTAATAGTTCCCGCTGTTTCTAGTATTTTTAATTGAGTGTATCTTTTTGCCTCTAGGCCACTGTCAAAGGTGATGCCTCCGACAGTAGTCTTAAAAGCTCTATATTTTCTATACGCCATTATTCTTCTCCTCTAGCTTCTACGATCTCATCACATATAGCTTCGTAGTCTTCCCACTTAACTTCCTTGCTTGACTTGTATCCATACCTTGCTATAACCTTTTTACATAGTTCAGCATCGCCGCCCGATATAGCGTACATTCTTTTCGCTTGAGCTGTACTTATAATTCCAGGTGCTGTTTCTTCCTTAACCTCTTCTTGCGCTGCTTGAGCCTTCGCTGCTTTTGTAGTCGTCTTCTTATCGCTGTGATCCATGCTGTCAATATCTTCGCTGTCATCTATTGCAAATAGTCCATTTAAAGCGTATTTCCTTGCATAGCTTGATGCGCTGCCTGTCATCTGTGCAACGTCCATGCCCTTTTTATCTGTAGCTATCTGAGCAAGTCCTTTTGATGTAATGCAGGCTTCACTGTCGCAATCATTAAGTATTGCCGTAGCTTCTACGAACGTTAAGCCATTTTCAACTCTTATATTGTCATTTAGCCTTAAGCATAGCCTAGCTACATTTGTAAGCGGCTTAACAGCTTCTAGTATGTCCTCGCATGACCTGTAATTATATCCAGCATTGCCGCCGAAGCTTGCACGTCTATTTTTAGGTACTTTTAAATTACTTTGCACATAATTTAATTTTTCATATATGTTTAATACTTTTACTTCTTCAGCCATACTACTCACCTTTGACCTTTCTTTCGATTATCGCCATGATCTCGAATAGAACTCTTATACTGTAGTTACTAAGAGCCGTTGCACCCTTTAAAAAGTCCATGCACCAGCCATCGCCATTATAAGTAATTGATAAGACCTTATTTAATCCAGTAGTCTTTAGAGTGTAAGCTTCAAAAGTTTTTAGCTCACCTAATCCGCTGTATGCTTGGTAGTTTTCATAGTCAACAAGCATATCATACTTTCTTAATTCTTCAATAAATTTTTTGTCCATCATTCTTTTAATCCTCCTAAACGCTTATTTTATTTCTTCCATGCCTATAAGTTTGCAATCGTCATATATTGTTTTTTTATTGTCGTCAATAACCAAGAGCTTATCCTCAGGCAAGCTAAAACACGCTTCTAAATTCTCAACTTCTATAGTTTGAGCGTCGCCTGACGTATAATCGCCGTAATCGTTATTTCTTATACAATGTATCAATACTCTCATCTTAATCACCTATAAATCGCGTTGATGCTGTTGAAGCTCGTCGAAATCCACCATATTATTAGCGCTATTTCTGCTGCTATCAAGGCTACGTCAATCGCGTAAGCTATTAAGTAAGCCACATTCTTAGCTATTTTCTTAAACATCGATTTTTTCATTAAATCTGCCCCCCTTTATGAGCCTTAACCCAGTCGTCAAGCTCACTAGCTATCGTCATAGCCCTCGTGCCGTTGTACACCTTTGGGAAACTATCTTTTTTCATTAGCTCGTAAGCCTTCATAAGACCGCAACCCAAAGCTTGCGAAGTCTCCTTCGCCGTTAATAAAATCTTTTGAATATCATTGTTCTTTTCCATTGCTTTTTCTCCTTTCTTCTTCTCCTATGCTATAATAAGCTTAGGAGGTGATAAATTGAAATACGTATATGCTTGCCTGATTGGTAAATGGGAAAATCTAAGTGAAGATCCCGATTGCGTAATCGGTAAAGATTTTCAAAAACCAAACGATTGGCTAAAAGAAGGTTCTCCAATCCAATCCCTTATAAACAAGACTGGAGAATCCTACGACCAATTAGATTATGTGATGATACACTTCAAAGGTGTTGATTATCGTATAAATCCAATCTTTATTCAAATCGTAACTAAATAAATTCACGCTTCAAATGTTTGGATATTTTCTCAATCTCCGAGTCCGTAAGTTCGTTTCGGACTCTGGAATTGAGAGTTTCACATATAACACTGTTTATAAAATCCCACTCAGCATTGCTAAGTTTTTTTCTAATATTTAAAAGTTCATCAATATCCTTTTCGTTAATCATTTTTTCTCCTTTCTCCTCCTGTGCTATAATAAGCTTAGGAGGTGATAATTTGATAGATGTAAAAAATATTGTCAATCAAGTTCTTAATGAGAAACTTGAAAAAATTAATAATGCTAGTACAAATAAAATCCCTGAGTTTGTACTTAGATTAACTTCGTCAATGCTTCTTGAAGTACTTGAGCAATATGATCATCAACTTGAGAAGCGCCTAACTTCTCAGTCTGAAGAGACACAATAGCCTCTTCTAGAGCTTGGATACGCTTACTAAGTTCGTCCAAGCGTTTACATATCTTGTTCATAACTTTTCATCTCCTTTATAGTTAAGAGTCAGACAAAGTTTGTTCACATTCACTTAGCAAATTTTGAAATTCTTCACTTTGTAAAGACCTCTCCAAAGGAGAGAGTAAAGAAAACATTTGGCTTTCGTGAATAGAGCCTACAAGCTTTAAAAGTAAATCAATACTTTCTTTTATGTCATCAAGCTTTTCAATGATGACCTTTTCTTTGTCCATTTGCTTTTTCTCCTTTCTTCTTCTCCTGTGCTATAATAAGCTTAGGAGGTGATATTATGACCGAAGTTTATGCTTGTCTTGCTGGCGAGTGGGTATGCTTAAACAGTGACGATGACTGTGGCATTGGGCCCAATCATCTCTCGCCTAATACTTGGTATGAAGAAAATGCCGAAATATTTTCTTCAAACTCAAAACAAGAACACACATACTATCAATTGGACTACGTTCACATCTACTTTAAAGGTGTTGACTATCGTATAAATCCAATCTTTATTCAAATCGTAACTAAATAAGCTTATCTTGCTTAATTAAGTTACGTACGTGCTCGAGTTCAGATTCGCTTAAAACAAAATTTCTTTTTCTGTTCTCGAGCACAAGCTCTACATAATTGTTAATAGTGTTCCATTCTAAAGCCGTGAACTTATTTCTAAATCTTAAAAATTCATCAATATCCTTTTCGCTAATCATTTACTCTCCTTACTTTCCAATCCCTTTATCATATTCAAACCATTTAAAAATCCAAGCAAAATAAGCTTTTCGTCCTTGCTTAATTCATGAATAAATTTCTTCTCATTAATCGCTTCTTGCATTTCCTTTTCATCTAGCAGTAAAATAGCCATACATCAAACCCCCTTAAAATAAACTAATTAAACTTAATACAATCGATACAATACTTAGTGCAATCGATGCATAAAGTAGAATTATTATTGACTTATTTTTATCATTCATATATAATCTATGGTGAGTTTGTACTCTAGGGGCTTAATTATTTGCCCCTAAAATATCTATTAGTTTGATGATGAGATTTATTATTTTTTCAATTAGCGTTATAATCGCAGTTATAAGAGCTAATTTTAGTAAATTCTTATCATCATTCTTTTTAGATTTCTTCACCATTTTCCCTCCTTTCTGTATTCTATATTTACCTTATACTACACATTCAAATCATTGTCAATACATTTTTGTAAATATTCGATATTATTTATTGATTTTTTTATCCAAATATGATATAATCAATACATAATAAGGAGGTATTCACATGACAATCAATGATAGAATTAGAGAACTAAGAAAAAACTTAGGACTATCAGGCGAAAAGTTCGGCGAACAGATAGGACTTACACGTATGGCAATATCAAACCTTGAAACAGGTAAATACAACCTAACTGAGCAGACAATCCTTTCAATCTGTAGAGTCTACAATGTAAGCGAACAGTGGCTCAGAACTGGAGAAGGTGAAATGTTTAAAAACATAAGCACCATCCCACTTGATGAGCTGCTAACAGATGCAGACGAACTCGAAGCCAAAATATTTAAAGCCTATTTTTCACTTGATAAAGATGTAAGACAAGAACTTATCAAACACTTTAAAGAAGTAATCAAGCCCGAATTATAGGGCTTTTTTATTTAACCCTTTAAGCATTCCATAAAGAACTAATTTCTCATCTTCATTAGCTTGTCTTAAAAATTGAATAAGTAATTCAATAATTTCTAAATCAATCATTTACTCCTCCTAAATCACTTCGTTAAGGTCTACACCCTTTACAAATCTTTCTAAGTACCTTTCTTGATAGTCCTCAGGTACTGCATAGCCTAGGAGCTTTATCAGCTTCTTCGCGTAGTCCCTAGCCTTTTCAGCTGATACTTCGTGCCAGTCAATTCTTCTTGATCTAATTAAATACATATGCTTTTTCTCCTTTCGTTGTTTTGTTGCATTTATGCGACTTTGATGCCAAAAAAAATTTCGTTTAATTCACTTTCAGTTAAATCTAATACTATTGCTATCTTGTATGCTTCTTTAATTGTGAATATTTCCATCCTGTTTATCTTACGATATAATGTTGATTTATTCATGCCTATTGCACGTGCAAGAGTTTCTACAGTATATCCTTTTTCAGTTATTTTTGCTTTTAATTTTAAAACATTTGTCATGACATCACCTCTTTTCTGTTGCATATCTGCGATTAATTATATTATATCACCTATTTTTAATTTGTCAAGACTTTTTTCGCATTTTTGTAAAAATATTTTATTTTTTTGTATAAATTAGTTGCAATATTGCGAATAATGTAGTATAATTTAATTGAGGTGAAAGAAATGAACATAGGAGAAAATATAAAAAAAAGAAGATTAGAACTAGGCATCAGCGTTGATGACTTAGCAGAAAAAATTGGTAAAAATAGAGCTACTATTTACAGATATGAAAACAGTTCTATTGAAAACTTACCTACTACTATTTTAGAACCATTAGCAAAAGCACTTTATACTACACCAGCAAAACTTATGGGCTGGTCTAATGTAAAAGATGTAGAAATAAAAACAGAGCCACGCAAAATACCAATCCTTGGTAAAATCGCAGCAGGCACACCCATCTTAGCAGTAGAAAATCACGAAGACTACTTCGACACATCCGAGTTCATAAACGCAGACTTCGCCCTGCAAATACAAGGCGACTCCATGATAGGCTCACGCATCTACGACGGCGACATCGTTTTCCTAAGAAAACAATCATACATAGAAAACGGTCAGATAGGCGCCTTCCTAATAGACGGCGAAGCAACACTTAAGATATTCAATAAACAAAATAATACTATTATGCTCCTTTCTTCAAATCCATCATATTCACCCATCGTTCTATCTCCAGATAAAGAAAACCTCATACTAGGCAAGCTAATCGGTGTTTATTCGAGAAGATAAAAAAGTTTAAAAATATATTAAAATATATTAAAAATAACTTAACAAGAATGGAGGTGTAAAAATGAATAACGAAGAAATGAATAACGAAGGAATGACAGATGAACAATTTAATTTTGTATTAAAGTTGATAGTACAACTCATCAAAGGCAGCGAAAGCAAAGAAGACGCAGTCAAAAAAATAGAAGAGCTAATTAAGTAGTTCTTCTATAACATCAATCACTAAATAAGAGGACGTGCGTACGAGCGTTCTCTTTTTTTATATTTAATATACATCTAAAATCGATTTTAAGGCATCAAATCGCCACGTAGCATGCTTTATTTATTGATTAGGTATAAATACATACACTTAACATGAAAATCAAAATAAACTAAAATTAGAAGCATTTACAGAAAGGAGAAAAAAGCAATGTCAAAAACTCAAGGACTAGGCTCAATCACCAAACAGAAAAGAGCCAAAGGCTGGTACTACACAGCCGTTATATCACTAGGATATGACCAAAACGGCACACAAATCAAAAGAACTAAATCATCATACAAGCTTAAAGAAGTTAACGCATGGATAAGAGAAAACTCAAACAAAGTCTTTACACCCGATTCAGAAAAGACACTTTCAGAAGTGACGGCCGAGTACTTAGTAAACTTTAAAAAGCCTAAAGTATCAAAGCTAACATACGAAAAATATGAATCAAGATTTAGACTATATATCAAAGCGAAACCATTAGGCGATATGAAAATAAAAGACATCTCACGTGCTCAAGTGCAGTCATACGCAAACGACCTAGTCAAGACAGAATCTATAGACATAGCACACTTTATGATTATGTTAATCAAAGCCGTAACACGTAAACTATCAGACGACGGAGCCATAGAGAAAAATCCATGCGCCGATATATCACTACCGCCAAAGAAAGCAAAGCCGAGATCATACCTAAGAGACGAAGAACAGAAAATAATATTAGGTAGCCTTGACCTAAACGATAAAAGAGATCTCGCTATATATATGACTATGTGTACAGGATTAAGACTTGGTGAAATCATGGCACTTAAATGGATAGACATCAAAAACGGTACAGTCCTCATCGATAAACAATTCGCACGCGTAGAAAAATCAAAATTCGATATAAAATGCACGAAAACAGATACAAGCATAAGAGAAGTGCCACTGCCCGATATAGCTTCAAAGATTATAGAAAAGTTTAGAGACGGCACAGGCTATATATTTTCAGACAATGGAGAAAAACCATTTGACAGAAAAAGAGTACAAAGACGTTATAAGCAAATATGTAAAGAAAACAACATAGAATCAACATTCCACTCACTACGCCATACATTTGCCACAAATATGGTATCAGCCAACGTCAACCTAGCAGTCCTTAAAGATTTATTAGGTCATAAAAGTTTAGACACGACCATGATCTATAGTCATATTACACAAAAAGCAAAGCAAGAATCAGTTGATAAAATTGCTGATAAATTAGACATCAAGACAGTTAATATTTTGTAAAACTGTTAGATTATTGTAAGATTATAGAAAAATATTCTATAAATATTCCACGATAAACTACTGATAAAACGACTAGATTAGACATTTGAAGACAGTCGCAAAATTAGCTTGTAACCTAGATATATACAGTGTTGTAGCGAATATGATTAAAATATAAAAAATATCAGCCCCATCATAAATTGACCCCCGCCTTCGGCACCATATAAGTCATTATAAAAGCAAGTAGTTTAACGCTACTTGCTTTTTTCTATACAGAAGAAATAAATAAGGCTCCAATCAAGGAGCCTCACTTATATTAGTCTTCAATACCTAATTTTTTGAATATTAACTTATAACCATCAGCACCATAGTTAAGTGATCTGTTGATTCTTGATATAGTTGCTGTTGAAGCGCCTGTTGCAACTTCGATTTCGTTGTAAGTTTTGTTTTCTTTAAGTTGTTTTGCTACTTCAAGTCTTTGAGCTATTGCTTGAATTTCTTTGATAGTACAGATGTCTTCAAAGAATCTGTAGCATTCTTCCATTGTTTCTAGCGATAAGATTGCTTCGAAGAAGCCATCAGTTTGTTCGCTTTTTAATTTTGAACTGTAAGCCATTTCCATTCCTCCCTATATATTTCTTTTTAGAATAATCCTACTATCTCACCTGATGGTAGTATGTCGATCTTGTCTGCTGCTGGTACCTTTGGTAAACCTGGCATAGTCATTATGCTGCCAGTAAGTGCTATCAAGAAGCCAGCACCGTTTGATACTTTTACTTCTCTTACTACTATGTGGAAGCCTTCAGGCCTTGCAAGTAAGTCTGGGTTGTCTGATAATGAATATTGTGTCTTAGCAACGCAGATAGGCATCTTGTCTAAACCTAATTTTTCAAGGTTCTTGATGTTCTTAGTTGCTGGTACAGTAAATTCTACTCCGTCAGCTCCGTATACTTCTTTAGCGATGATTTCTAGTTTTTCTTTGATTGATAGATTTACATCATATAATGGTTTGAAGTCAGCTTTGTCTTCGTCGCATACTTTAACTACTTTCTTAGCAAGTTCAAGCGCGCCGTCGCCGCCCTTTGTAAATACTTCAGTTAATGCGCATTCAACACCCATTGCAGCAAGTTTTTCTTCCATGAACTTAATTTCATTTTCAGTATCACTTGGGAATCTATTGATTGCTACAACTGGTGGTAAACCAAATTTCTTGATGTTTTCTATGTGTTTTTCAAGGTTTGCAAAGCCTTTTTCAAGTGCTTGTAAATCTTCTTTATCGTAATCTTCCTTATTAGCTCCACCGTGATGTTTTAGAGCTCTGATTGTTGCAACGATAACTGCTGCTGATGGTTTTAGTTCTCCAAATCTACATTTGATATCTAGGAACTTTTCTGCACCAAGGTCAGCGCCGAAACCTGCTTCAGTAACTGTGTAATCAGCTAGTTTCATACCAAGTTTAGTTGCCATGATCGAGTTACATCCATGAGCGATATTAGCAAATGGTCCGCCGTGGATAAGTGCTGGAGTATTTTCAAGTGTTTGAACAAGGTTTGGCATGATAGCATCTTTCATTAATAATGTTACTGCGCCTTGTGCATTTATGTCCTTAACGTAAACTGGTGATCCGTCACGTCTGTAAGCGATTATAACTCTTGATACTCTTTCTTTGAAGTTTTCAAGACTAGTTGATAGACATAGTATAGCCATGATTTCTGAAGCTACTGTTATGTCGAAACCGTCTTCTCTAGGGTAACCATTAGGTTTTCCACCTAGACCAACTATTACGTTTCTTAAAGCTCTGTCGTTTAAATCAACACATCTCTTCCAAACAACTCTTCTAGCGTCTATACCTTGTTCATTTCCTTGGTGGATGTGGTTATCAAGCATAGCTGAGATTAAGTTATTTGCTGATGTTATTGCGTGGAAGTCTCCTGTGAAGTGTAGGTTGATATCAGCCATAGGAACTACTTGTGCGTAGCCGCCGCCTGCTGCTCCACCCTTAACTCCAAATGATGGTCCTAATGATGGTTCTCTTAGAGCTGAGATAGCTTTTTTGCCTAATTTGTTTAAAGCCATAGATAAACCGATGTTAACAGTTGTCTTACCTTCACCTGCTGGTGTTGGGTTGATAGCTGTAACTAAGATAAGTTTACCATCTTTTTTATCTTTTAACTTGTCAAAAACTCTTAGGTCTACCTTAGCTTTGTAATGACCATATTGTATTAAGTCCTCATCATCAATATTTAAATTAGCTGCTATTTCTGTTATGTCTTTCATTTTTGCTTCTTGAGCAATTTGTACGTCTGTTTTCATTTGTACCTCCCTTTATAAACCTTATATGAAACGTAGATATAATTTTATACTCTACAGTATTATATATACCACATTTAATGATTTAATAAACTAATTTATACTATAAATATATATCTTAATACAAATAGTATTGAAAGCACCCACATAAGTGGAGAAACTTCTTTTGTTTTACCAGCAACTGTTTTTAATAAAGTATAGCTGATCATACCGAAGAAGATACCTTCAGCAATGCTATATGCAAATGGCATCATAGCTATTGTTAAGAATGCTGGGATTGCTTCTGTATAATCTCTAAAGTCTATGTCCATGATAGGTTCCATCATAAACATACCAACTGTGATAAGTGCTGGTGCTGTTGCTGCTGCTGGTACTAGTGTAAATATTGGTGCGATGAATAATGCTAGTAAGAACATAACTGCTGTTGTTAATGATGTTAATCCAGTTCTTCCGCCTTCAGCTACACCTGCTGATGATTCAACAAATGTTGTTACTGTTGAAGTACCTAGCATTGAGCCAACTACTGTACCTATTGAGTCAGCGAAGAAAGCCTTGCTAACTCTAGGAAGTTTACCATCTTTATCAAGCATATTTGATTTTGATGCAACACCTGCTAGTGTACCAACTGTATCGAACATATCTACGAATAAGAATGTTAGTACTGCCATAAACATTTGTGTAGTGAATATTTGAGAAAAATCAAATTTAAATGCTATTGGTTCAACTGATGGTGGTAGTGAGAATATTTTGAATCCTTCTGGTATTGTTGTTATACCCATTGGGATGCCTATGATTGTTGTAATTATGATTCCTAATAATAATGCACCTTTAACTTTTCTTATTACTAGTATAAATGTTATTACTAAGCCGATAAGTGCTAGTAGTGCTGTGCCTTCTGTGATATTTCCAAGTCCTAGAATTGTTCCTTCAGGATGAACTATAATGCCTGATCCTGATAGACCTATTAATGATATGAATAAACCTATACCTACTGAAACTGCTTTCTTTAATGTTAATGGTATAGCATCGAAAATTACTTCTCTTCCCTTAAATAATGATAGAGCGATAAATATAATACCTTCTATCAATACTGCAGTTAGAGCGAATTCCCAAGAAAGTCCTTGATTAGCTACTACTGTATAAGCAAAATATGCATTTAGTCCCATGCCTGGTGCTAAGGCAAATGGATACTTAGCGTATAGTGCCATGATTAAGGTAGCAATTGCAGCTGATAATGCTGTTGCTGTAAATACTGCGTTTTGATCCATGCCTGTTGAACTTAAAATAATTGGGTTTACTACTAGGATATATGCCATAGTCATAAATGTAGTAATACCGGCAATTATTTCGGTTCTTGTGTTAGTGCCATGTTTTTTTAGTTCAAAAAACTTCTCCATTTCTTTTACCTCCTAATGTCTAAAATGTCTCATATGAGTGAATATCATTGCTATATTGTGTTCGTTGCAGCACTTTATAACGTCTTCATCAGCTACTGATCCTCCTGGTTGAATGATGGCTGTAACGCCTTGTTTAGCTAGTAATTCAACTGAATCTGTGAATGGGAAGAAAGCATCTGATGCAAGCACTGCTCCCTTTGCTTTGTCTCCTGCCATCTTAACTGATCTTTCTACTGTGAAGAATCTATTGACGCTGCCTAGACCTATGCCAACTGTAGCTGAGTCTTTTGCAAGTAGTGTTGCGTTTGACTTGCAGTTCTTAACAACTTTCCAGCCAAATTTAAGGTCTTCTATTTCTTTTTCTGTTGGTTTTCTATCTGTAACGCATTCAAAGTCTTCGAAAAGTTCTGTGTCTCTGTCTTGAAGTATCATTCCGGATAGAACTTTCTTCATGTCTTTCGATGTGTATTCGTTATTAGTAATATTATCTATTGTTAATATTCTTCTGTTTTTCTTCTTATCTGTTAGTATCTTAAAAGCTTCTTCTGAATATGATGGAGCCATGATTACTTCTAGGAAGATGTTTCTCATCTCTTCAGCTGTTTCGGCGTCTATCTCTCTATTGGATGCTATGATGCCGCCAAAGATTGATTCATCGTCGCAGTCGCGAGCCTTTCTAAATGCTTCTGCTATAGTATCTGCTGAGCCAACGCCACATGGGTTAGTGTGTTTAACTGCAACTATTGTAGGTTTTTCTGTAAACATCTTTAGTGTTTCAAGTGCGCCATTGGCATCGTTAATATTGTTAAATGATAATTCCTTGCCATGTAATTGCTTAGCTGATACTAAAGAGCCTTCTTCAACTTTAGATTCCTTATAGAAAGCCGCGTTTTGATGAGGGTTTTCACCATATCTAAGTGAGCTAATCTTCTTATAGCCCTTTGTATAGTACTCAGGAAATTCAATTTCTTGTTTCTTATTGAAGTACTCAGCAATTAGTGAATCGTAATAAGCTGTGTAGTTAAATACCTTTCCAGCTAGATACTCTCTTGTCTTAAGAGATGTTTCTTTATTTTCTTTTAGCTCTTTAAGTACTAAATCAAAATCGCTTGGATCCATAATAACTGTCACAAACTTATAGTTTTTAGCAGCCGCTCTAATCATAGATGGTCCACCTATATCTATCTTTTCGATAATCTCTTCGTGTGTTTTACTTGGATCATTAACATATTCTTCGAATGGATATAGATTGTTAACTATGATGTCGATGTCTGATATATCCATCTTTTTGATAAATTCTTTATCTTCTTCAAGGTCTCTTCTATAAAGAATACCACAGTGGATATATGGGTTAAGTGTCTTTACCCTGCCATCTAAACATTCTGGAAAATTAGTTACTTCAGTAACTTCTTCTACTTTTAAGCCAGCGTCAATGAGCTTTTTATATGTTCCACCAGTTGAAATTATTCCGTAGCCTAGATTTTCTAGTTCTTTTGCAAATTCAACTATGCCTGTTTTGTCATAAACACTAATCAATGCTTTTTTCATCAATTTTGCCTCCTATAATTTTATCTATCGCTTCAATCAAAATTTTGTGCTCTATCTCATTTAAAATCTTCTTCTGCAAAGATTCTGCCGTTTCGTCTTCATCCAGCTTGATTTTTCTTTGTATAATTATTTTGCCTGTATCAGTACCTTCATCAACGAAGTGCACGGTCGCGCCAGAGTATTCGTCTCCTGATTTTATAACGCTCTCATGAACCTTAATACCCCAAAAACCATCGCCGCAATGCTTTGGTATTAGTGAAGGATGTATGTTGATTATTTTACCTCTATACTTTTCTATAAATTCATGCGATAGAATCTTTAAGTATCCTGCAAGCACGATTAAATCTGGCTCGTACTTATCTAGAACCTCTACTATAGCGTGATTAAATTCATCGCTATCAGCATATTTTTTAATACTAAAGTAGTAGGAGTCAATACCATTGTCCTTGGCTCTTTCTAATGCATAGGCTGCTTTTCTATCACTTATAAGGCAAACTATCTCAGCATCAAGCCTCTTTTCATTAACTGCATCGATTATGGCTTGAAAATTAGTGCCAGAACCAGATGCTAGAACGGCTATTTTAAATTTAGACATATCTTTTCCTTAGTTTCTTTTTCTTCTATATGACCTAAGATTACATAGTCTTCGCCGTGCTTCTTAAGAAGCTCTTCAGTTTTTGCTAAATCGTCTTTAGATACTGCAAATACCATGCCTATGCCCATATTGAATGTTCCAAACATCTCTTCGATGTGTACGTCTGCCCAATCCATTAGGTATTTAAATATTACTGGTATTTCATAATCTTTTAGATCGATAACAGCTGTGTAGCCGTCTTTAATCATTCTAGGAATGTTTTCGTAGAAGCCGCCACCTGTGATATGTGAAATCGCCTTAACATTGATGTGTTCGATGATATCCATCATTGGATCGTAATAAATTCTTGTTGGTGTAAGTAAAACATTTAGTAAAGTATCATCAAGTCCCTCGTACTTTTTGTTTACATCAACTTTATCATTATCAAAAATAATTTTTCTTACTAACGAAAAACCATTCGAGTGAACGCCGCTTGATCTTAGACCGATGATAACGTCGCCGTCTTCAATCTTTGAGCCATCTATAATCTTGTCTTCATTAACTACGCCAACAGCAAAACCTGCTATATCGTACTCGCCTTCTGCGTAGAAGCCTGGCATCTCAGCTGTTTCTCCGCCTATAAGTGCAGCGTGACTCATCTTGCATCCCTCAGCAACGCCTGATACTATCTCAGCCATCTTTTCAGGGATAAGCTTTGATGAAGCGATATAGTCTAGGAAAAAAAGTGGCTCAGCGCCTTGGCAAATGATGTCATTGACACACATTGCCACAGCATCTATACCGATGGTGTCGTGCTTATCTAGGATAAATGCTAGCTTAAGCTTAGTTCCTACGCCATCTGTACCGCTTACTAGTACTGGTTTATCGTACTTATTTAAGTCTAATTTAAATAAACCTGAAAAGTTTCCTATATCGTTTAAAACTCCGTCTCTGTTTGTAGATTTGATTAGGTTCTTGATAAGTTTTACCTCTTCATAACCCATAGTCTTATCTACACCAGCGTCTTTGTATGTTAATCCCATAGCTCTACCTACTTATTAAGCTCTGCATCGATCTTAACGATGTCATCTCTCATTTGTACCTTGTAGTCTTCAAGTTTCTTAGCAAGTTCATCGTATTTGATAGCTAAGATTTGTACAGCTAGTATTGCAGCATTTTCAGCGCCATTAACAGCAACTGTAGCTACTGGAACGCCCTTAGGCATTTGAACTATTGAAAGAAGTGAATCAAGTCCATCCATTAAAGAGCTCTTTACCGGAACTCCTATAACTGGTAGAGTACTAAGTCCTGCTATGACTCCTCCTAAGTGTGCAGCCTTACCTGCAAATGTTATGATTGCCTCGATACCATTGGCTTTTGCGTTTTTAGCAAAGTCAAATGCTACTTCTGGTGTTCTGTGAGCTGAGATAACTCTTGTCTCATACTCAACCCCAAAATCATCAAGTACCTTTTGTGATTTTTCAACAACCTCTTTATCAGAGATGCTGCCCATTACTAATGCAACTTTCATATAATAACACTCCTTTAATTAAAATATTTTAAATATTCCTCATTTATATAAAATTTTAGGTCCTCGCTTCTAACGTAGTGAGATCCTATATTGGAACTGCCCACCTCATCCTTGTAATAATACAAGATTATGGAATTATCCACGATGTAATAATTTTTGATATTATTTCTAATACTGTTCTTTTCTTCTTCAGTCTTAGTTAAATCCTCAAGTATCGTTTCTCTAACATTTTGTTCTTTCTTGATTAAGTCTTCGAAGCTAATCTCTTCAGCGCTATTAAAATTGAAGGTCTTTGTGTAGAATTTGCTCGAAGTACTATCATCATTGTAGACGTTATTGATGTAGAAGCATAATGATACCAAGCTATCGTCCGATCTAGCAATGTCGTATGTGAAATACATTTTCTTAAGCTTAGCATCGTTCTTTGCCTTTTCAACTTGCTCGTCAACAAATTTCTTGATTTGCTCGTTAATATTATTTCTATAAGCTCTCTTAACGTCTTCAGTACTGAAAAATACTGGATAAGCAAGACTATACTTCGCTTCGTTCACTATACCAGTCTTTATGCCATCTATGGCGTTTCTTATATATATAGTGTCAGCAACGATAAATGTATCGTAGTCAAGTAGATAGTACAGAACGTCTATAGGTAAATACATATTCATATCTATAAGCATAGGTGCATAGTCAAGCTCAATTCTGTTCTTATTTGACGTTGTATAGATCTTCGAACCAAGCTTTACCTTTATGTTCTTGATACCTTTTTTGAAGTAGCAAGACTTGTCCTCGCCGTTCCAATAGATGTCGAAGTTTAGCTTTGTAAATACCTCTCTTGCCGGTATGTATAAAGCCTTTGCTGCGCCCTTCTTGCCCTCTACTTCTAGAACTTTATCTTCTAAATCTGAGTTAACAAGGCCTGATATTTTATTTATTTTTGATTCTTCAATGTTTTTTGCATAAGAAGTAAAACTCATCAAAAACATTAGAGCAGATAAAAGTATTAATAAAAGCTTTTTCATCATACCACCTCTAAAATATTATACCACAAAAGACAAGCTACATTCAAGTAGTACTTTAACAAATGTAAAAAATCCCTATACATATGCGTATAGGGATAGATTTATTTTATTAAAGTTTTCAATTCGTCTATACTCAAAGTTAAATTCTCTTTGCTCTTAAGGTCTCTCACTGATAATTTCTTATTATCAAGCTCCTCTTGTCCTAGGAAGATGATGTAATCAAAGCTATAGCTTTCTGCAAAATCAAATATCTTCTTCATCTTCATCTTAGAGTAAAGCACTTCAGAGTGAACGCCTAGCTCGTGTAATTCATTCAACACGCTTATGGCATAGCTCATATCTATATCAAGTGGAGCGACTAAGAATGATTTTTCTTCGCTATCAAATTTAGGAAGTATATTCTTTTCACTCAATTGGAAGAACAATCTTGTTAAGCCGATGGATATGCCAACGCCAGGAAGCTCTCTCTTTGAGTAGTACTGAGTAAGATTTTCGTAGCTACCGCCGCCAGCAACGCTACCAAGCTCCTTGTAGTCATCAAGAACAGTTTCGATTACAGTTGATGTGTAGTAATCAAGTCCTCTTTGTAATTTAAGAGTGAACTTGTAATTATTTTCATCCACTTTAAATAACTTGATGTTCTCTAAAACTTCTTTCATCTCAGCAAGACCTTTTAAGAAAGTTTCGTTATCTATGCCAAGTCCTTCAAGGTATTTGATAGTCTCTTCATTTGTTCCTTCAAATTCAATTAGAGCAATAATCACTTTAACAGCATCAGCCTTTATACCTTGATTAAGAAGCAGCTCTTCAAGACTTTCTCTGCCTATCTTGTCGTACTTATCAAGTGCACGAACAGCCTCTACAGTATCTTCAACACCTTGGCTCTTTAAAAAGCCATTCATGATGTTTCTATTGTTAATCATGATAGTGAATCTATCAAAACCAAACTTCTTAAATATAATGCTGATGATCTTAACAAGCTCTGCATCGTAGAACTTCGAAAGCTTTTCGTCGCCTATGATGTCGCAGTCACATTGGTAAAACTCTCTGTATCTACCCTTTTGGTTCCTCTCGCCTCTATAAACCTTAGCTATTTGATATCTCTTGAACGGAAACTTAAGCTCGTGCTCGTGCATACTCACGTATCTTGCAAGAGGCACAGTCAAGTCAAAGCGCAAAGACGTATCAGTCGAAGTATTAGCAATATTATAAATTTGCTTTTCAGTTTCTCCGCCGCCTTTAGCAAGAAGTATCTCAGTCTTCTCCAAAGCAGGCGTATCTATAGGTAAAAAAGAGAATAGTTCATAAGTTTCTCTAATTATATCCTTCATCTTATTAAAAATCAATTGCTCATGAGGTAAAAGTTCCATAGTACCCGGCAATATCGATGGTTTTACTAGCATATTAATCCTCCATTATCATCAAAGTTCCTACATCAAATATATCATATTCCGTTAAATAAATCAATTCTTTATTGATTTCTCGTGCAAATTCTTCAAGGCGAAACCTATTTGCCTCGTCCTTGATGAAGCCTGTTAAAAATATCATATCACGCACATAGCCACTCGCTCCGCCTATAAAGCCATAGTCATAGTCCTTAATCTTTACAAGACCTTTATCTAGTAAAATACTTTTATGACCAAACCCATTAATAATTTTTTGCAAATATTTGTCGTCCGTCACAAAATATTCGCTTCCTATGTCAATTACAGAGCACTTAACATAGCCTTGCGATGAATTTATGGTCTTGCCTTCATCAAAACTATCCATTATCGCCTCAGCACATGCATCTTTCTTGCAAATCAAGTGCTCACCCACACGCAGCGCATTGAACTTCACATCGCCTGGATACTTTTCAAGAGGATCTTCATTTGCATTAATCACATTTATCTTAATAGCTTTAAAAATCTCATTATAATACTCAAAAGACTCGCGGCTTGCAATTAAAGCCTCCTCATCGAACTTAAAGAGTGACATGTCAGGATGAGTCGCGACCGCCCCTTTCAAAATTTTGCTCTCAAACGATGGAAAAGCCTTTATATTAAATTCACTAAGCTTATCACGAAGAATATCGTAATAAGCCTGGTCAACTATAGCAATCATTCATATCACCTGAGTTAATTATATCACAAAAAGCATTTTAGGCGCAAAAAAGAGCCAGATATCAATCTAGCTCTTTAAACAAAATCTTATTTTAAAACGTTTCTTCTTAGAGTAACAAACTTCATAGCTGCATCCCATAAGATGTCCTTGCCATCTTGAAGGCCTAAAGCTCTTGCAACGTTTGCTACAGGAAGCATAGTTCTGTTGTTTTTAATCATAGGTTTAACATCACTTACAAATGCCTTTCCATTAACAATTATATTGTTTGTATCGACAGGTATTTGAACGATGTTTTCCTTATCAACAAGATATACGGTTCTTGTATTTGCATCCCATGTTACCATAAAACCTAAAGCTTCAGCAACGTAACGTATTGGAAGCATAGTTCTTGCTTGATAGATGAATGGAGCTATGTCCATCCTAACTTGTCTTACAACACCATTTACTGATTTTTGCATAATGCTGTCGTTAATAAATAGTATTGCTTCAAGCTTATCATATTGATTAGTTTCTACAGGTTTTTCTTCTTTACTATCATCTCTATCGTCTCTGTCGTCTCTGTCATCATATATTCTACGAGGTTTACGTCTTTCGTATGAATATCTTGGCACATAAATTTCTTCAAATCTAGCGTATATATACATATCCTCATTAATGAAAGCTTGATTACCATATAGATAAGGTGACCATCCAGCAAACTCGTATCCGCTGTAAGGTATAGCTTCTGGAGTAAGTCTTGCTAAGTCCTCAATTCTATATCCTCTGTTCTTTTCAATACGTACAGTATCGCCGAATCCAATATATCCTCTGTATGGATTATCTGATAAGAATCTGATTATCCAATAATCTCTAGCTTCTTGGTCTGGATCTTGAGGCTTTGGTGGATTTACTGTTCCTTTTGCTTTAAATATTGCTTTTACAGTTAAGTTTTTATTAATAGCTGTATCTTTTGGTAAATCCCACTTTTCAAATACATAGCCAGAGTTTGCTATTGCTTCTGGAGCTTTAATATCAGCTAGTTTTTTATCTTCTGTCATCGGGATATAGAAAGTGTTAGCTGCATCTACAGTTCCTTTATTTGTATCTTCTGATACAAATGTTACTGTCCAGTATTCATTTGGATTTGGTATTGTTGCTCCTGGGGCATTTGGATCAACTGGTCCAATTATCTTTGGCTCTGTTGGTGTTGGTGGATTTTCTTTTGCTTTTACTGTTAACGCATCTGTTTCTCCACTTGCATTACCTTTTGTTATTGATATAGTTATTCCATTGTCTGCAACAGATAATACTTTGTCATTTGCTGGTGTCGCTGTTAAGTCATAATCAGCAAATTTTTCAAAAGCTACGTCTTCAGTTAAGCCTTGATTGTCTGTTAGTGTTACTTCTAATTCAGATAGATTTAGATTATCGTCTTCAGTATAATCTAGTTTAGGTTGTGTTTTTACTACAATGCTTGCTATATGCTCTTTATCAAATACTTTTGGATTTACTGTTAATGGATCTGTGTCTGTATTTGCTTTACCTTTTGTTATTTTAACAGCCTTACCATTGTTATCTACTGTTAATTTTGTTTCATTTGCTGGCTCTGTAGTTATGCCATTTTCTTCAAAAGCTTCAAATACTACTTCTTTTATTTTATCTTTATTGTCAGTTAATCTTACTTTTAATCCAGCTAAATTTAATTTTTCTCCTTCTGTGTAAGTTAAATTTGAAGGTTGTTCTAGAACTTCAATTTTTACTACATTTTCAAGATCAAAATCTTTACTATTAACAGTCAATGGTTTTGTTTCTGCTGGTGTTAAATTGCCTTTTGTTATTTCAACTGGTATTCCATTATGGTCAGCAACTGTTAAAGCTGTTTCATTTGCTGGTGTTGCTACTAAGTCATATGTTTCAAAATTTGCAAATGGAACTTCTTTTGTTGTTCCTTGATTATCAGTTAGAGTTACTACTAATCCATCAAGGTCTAGTGCTTCTTCTTCAGTATAAGTTAATTTTTTAGGTTGTTCTGTAACTGCAATGCTTACTACATGATCTGGATCAAAAACTCTTGCATTTACTGTTAAAGCATATGTTTCTGCTGGTTTTAGATTGCCTTTTGTTAATGTAACTGGTTTGCCATTATGATTAGTTACTGATAATTTTGTTTTGTTTGCAGGTTTTGCTATAATATTATAATCTTCAAATTGTGCAAATGGAACATCTTTGGTTTTTCCAAAACTATCTGTTAAAGTTACTTCTAGTCCATCTAAAACTAAGGAGTCTCCTTCAGTATACTCTAATTTTGTAGGTTGTGTCTTAACAGCCATACTCTTTACATTATTAGGATCAAAAGCTTTTGCTTCTACTGTTAACGATTCTTTAGTTGAGGCCTTTAAAGCACCTTTTTTTACAATAATAGCTGTTCCATTGTGATCCATTTTCAAAACTGTATTATTTGCTGGTTCTGTTGTAATACTAAACGCGCCAAAATCTTTTAACACAACATCTTTTTGTTTTTTATACTTATCTATTAATGTTACTTCTAAACCAGTTAAGTTTAGTTCATCTCCTTCTGTGTATTTTAATATTATTGGTGCTGTTTTAACTTTAATCCCAACTACATTATTTGGATCAAATTTTCTTTCGTTTACAGTTAATGCGCCAGTAGTTTCAGCATTTAAAGCCTCTACAGAAATTTCGATTTTCTTACCATTGTGATCAGCTCTAATTAATTCAGTTTTGTCTTGATAATTAGTTTGAATATTATAGTGTTGGAAATCTTTAAACGGTACATCTGTTTTCTTACCTTCACTGTCTACCAAAGTTACTATCAAGCTAGATAAATCTAATTCTTGTCCTTCTGTATATGATAATTTTGGATCTTGCTTTACTTTCATATTGACATAGTGATTTATATTAATTCTGCAAGTTAAATTATCAAGACCAGCGACACCAACATTATAACCATAAATAATATATTTTATATTTGCTTTTAATTTGAAACTATCGCCATCAACAGTAGCATTTTCTACTTGACCAGTAACTTTTGTAAAATCAAAGCCGTCTGGCAAATCACTCTTTTTAATAACTCTTGATCCTTTTATAATTGTAAGATTATAGTTTTGGTCACGACCATTAAATTTACTTAGTTTAGTGTTCTTAGATAAGTCTAATGAAGTTATTTGATTTTCATTACAATAAAGTTCAGTAAGTTCTGGATTCTTGCTTACATCAAGCTTTTTAAGCTTGTTGCATTGGCACTCAAGCTTAGTAAGCTTTGGACTTGAACTTAAATCTAGTTCTGTAAGTTGATTTCTATCACAATCTATTTCTTTAATCTCATTATTTTCTGGAAGTAATAATTCTTTGACAGGAGAATTAAAAGAAGTAATTTTAGTAAGTTTTTTATTATTTCTTAAATCAAGCTTATCCAAAGAGTAGTTTTCATTGCAGTAAAGTTCAGTAAGTTCTAGATTTTTACTTAAGTCTAGTTTTGTAACCCATCCACTATTGCAGTTTAATGTTCTTAGATCAAGGTTCTTGCTCAAATCAATTGTTGGTATTCTACCACCACTTAAATCAAGATTTTGTAACTTAATATTATTTTCTAGATTTAATTGCATATCTCCATTACGTCCACAAATTAAATCTTTAAGCTCAGTGTTATTTCTTAAATCAAGGCTATCTTTTAAGTTATTGCATGAACAATTTAAATAAGTGAGATCTTTACATTGACCTATATTTAAACTTTTTATGTTATTATCAGAACAATCAAGATAAGTAAGTTTTTTGTTTTCAATTAAATTTAATTCACTGATTTGATTTCCAGTACAAGTAAGTTTTTGTAAATTAGGAAAATATTTTATACCTACTAAATTTTGATACTTAGAATTTTCTTCATATAGAGTATTCAAATCAAGCTCTGTAACAGCTTTACGCTCTGCTTTACTAAGTTTGCCATCTTTTGGATTCGTATCAATTTTTTCACTTACATAGTCACTAAACTTTTCATCAGGAAAATTTTTAAAATCTATTGCTACATACTCTTCTTCTCCTTGAGCATGTACTATGCCGCTTCCAAATGGAAGGTTTGTGAAAAACATGATTAAGGCTAAGACTAAGCCTAAAATTTTTGTCTTTTTCATTTTCATAAATATCATATCCTTTCTATATATATTTTTTATTATCCTTATATATCTCTATATATATTTTATAAAGTTTCACTATATGCGTCTTGATAAACTCAATCCTCCTTCACGACCAAATTTACATATATCTAAACTTTTCATAAAATATATGATTAAAGAATTATTAAAAGCAAATATTGAACTCTGATAAAATAATATATTGCTTTTATTAAATTATAGAATATTTTTGTCCAATTGTCAAGGATTTTTATTTACGAAATTTCTTTTGTAATATAGTTATATGCTCATTTATAACATTGGATATCAAAAAAAAAAGACATATACTGTCTCTTTATAATTATAATCTTGTAAGTATTGAAATATATTTTTATTAATTTGAATTTCGCATATCATTAAAGACAAATTGTTCTAAGTATTAAATGGTTTTTGTATTTATATCTTTTAAGGCAAAACAATATACACTCGAAATGATTTTACATCTGCATCTGTCATTACAATCGATGTGCCTTTGAAATGATTTAGGCGCAAAAAAAGAAGCGTGCTTCAAACACGCTTCAAGTTTGTGGAGGCGGCAACCAGATTTGAACTGGTGGTCAAGGTTTTGCAGACCTGTGCCTTACCACTTGGCTATGCCGCCAAAAAAATGGAGCGGAAAACGAGATTCGAACTCGCGACCCTCGCCTTGGCAAGGCGATGCTCTACCACTGAGCCATTTCCGCAAATGGTGCCCAGAGCCGGGATCGAACCAGCCACACGTAGATTTTCAGTCTACTGCTCTACCGACTGAGCTATCTGGGCACACTAGTCAGCTCATGCTGACTAGTCTATGATACTATAAATTGATTTAATTGTCAAGACTTTTTTAATATTTATTTAATATTTTAAAAAAATTATACTGCTAAATTTTTTATCATGCCTAGTGACATAAGTAGAGGCAATCCTGCCATGATAATCCATACTACTATGTTAAAGGCTAGTGGCAGGGATGAGAACTTTGCTGGCGCTTCGACGTCCAAAGTGCAGTCTGTCTCTTCTGTCACTTCTTTTGTCTTCATCTTTGATAAAACTCTATAAAGTACAAAGATAATCACTATTGCTATGAGCACCATGAAGATGCCTTGTAATAAGCCTATATTTAAGTCTGCTTCACCTAGCGTAATCATCTTCATATCGTTTACTGTGCCCTCGGCAATATCCTTTTGGAATATGCTAAGTATAACTGAGCAAGTATTAAATGTGAAGTGACCAAGCATTGACGAGTAAAGTGAATTTGTTTTTTCATTTAATACTGAAAATACATAGCCTAGTATGAATGGCGCTACTATGTTGAATGGATTCACATGCATTAGCATAAATAGTAGTGCTGTGTAAAAGTATGTGAATTTTCTTCCCTTTGCTCTCTTAGCTGGTGCGCTTAGTAAACCTCTTACGAAAAACTCTTCGCAAATGGCTGGTAGCACGCCTATAATCAAAACGCTGTATATGCTCATTAGTCCGCCTGATTTAACATTGATTTGAGGCACTCTTACCTCGCCAAATAGGCTATAGAACTTGATTAAAAGTGTCGAGCTTATACCAACTAGTGGATAAACTAATAGTGTTAAAAGAACTGATATAAGCGCTTCTTTTCCAGTGATTTTATTTAGTCTAAAGTATCTTTTGAAATTAACTTTCTTTTGCTTCACATAAACTAAGACTGGAACTAAGAGTATCAGCACCTCGCCTGCGAATAAACCAAGGTAAAGGTCTATTGTTTGAAGCATTGAACCTAGGAAGATGTATGCAATAAAAAGTAGTGTGTAAAGCCACGAAGCTTTGTTTATGTCTATGCCAGTTTTGTTTAATCTATTTTCTTTATACATATCCCACCTACTTTAATTCTTCTAATCTTGTTAGTGTCTTATCTAATAGCTCCTTATAATTATCAAGCTTTTCTCTTTCTTTGTCAACAACATCCTTTGGTGCCTTGCTAACAAATTTTTCATTTGATAGTTTTTTCTCAAGTCTTTCAACTTCAAAATCTAACTTTTCTTTTTCTTCCATAAGTCTTTGTTTTTCTTTTTCAAAATCTATTAACTCATTTAATGGGAAGAAAATTTCCGCATTTGTCATCATTATCGATGTAAAATCTTTATTGATGGCGTCTTTATTATCAAGTATAGTGATCTTGTCTATATGCTCAAGGTCTTTGAAGTAGTTAGCGCTGTCAGTATAAAGCTTACCTGCTGCTTCGTCGTTTGGATAAACTAGCATTGAGAAGTGCTTTGATGGCTCGATGTTCATGTCTGTCTTCATCTTTCTAATTGCCTTGATAGCACTCTTAATTAGTTCTAAATCATTTAGCTCTTCTTCATAGTATTTTATATCCTTTGGCCAATCGCTGATGATTAGTGGAGTCTTTCTGTTTGGTAGGTAGCTCCAAATCTCTTCAGTGATAAATGGCATAAATGGATGAAGTATCTTTAATATATTTTCCAAGATATATAAAATAACGTTTTGCGCATTTATATTCTCTCTATCATATAATCTTGTCTTAACAAGTTCTATATACCAGTCGCAGAAGTCTTCCCAGATGAAGTCTTGTACTTTAGCAGCTGCTATACCTATCTCATACTTATCAAGATTATTGTTGATTTCATCTACAACAGTTTTTAGTCTTGAGATGATCCACTTATCTTCTCTTTCTAATTTGTCGTAGTCAAGGCTATAATCGTCTCTATCATCAAGGTTCATAAGAACAAATCTTGATGCGTTCCACAATTTGTTTGCAAAATTTCTTTGTGGTTCAACTTTTTTAACGCTATATTTAATGTCATTACCAGGAGCGTTATTGGTGATTAATGAGTATCTTAGTGCATCGGCGCCATATTCACTAATGACTTGTAGTGGGTCAATGCCGTTACCAAGTGACTTAGCCATCTTTCTTCCTTGTTCGTCTCTAATAAGTCCTGTTAATAGCACGTCCTTAAATGGAACTTCACCTGTTTGTTCAAGAGATGAGAATATCATTCTACTTACCCAGAAGAAAATTATGTCATAGCCAGTTACTAGTAAATCTGTTGGGAAGAATCTCTTGTAATCATCTGAGTCTGTGTCTGGCCAGCCAAGTGTTGAGAACGGCCAAAGAGCTGATGAGAACCATGTATCAAGTGTGTCTTCATCTTGTCTTAAATGTTCTGAACCACACTTGTCGCACTTTTCTGGTTTTTCTTTACTTACTATATATTCGCCGCAGTCTTCACAGTAATAAACTGGAATTCTATGTCCCCACCATAGTTGACGAGAAATGCACCAGTCTCTGATGTTTTCAAGCCAATTTTCATATATCTTGCCGAACCTTTCAGGGATAATGTTTACTTTATTTTCTCTGTACGCTTCTAGGGCTTTTTTAGCCATATCTTCCATCTTAACGAACCATTGAAGTGAAGCTAGTGGCTCGATGATAGTATTGCATCTTTCGCAGTGACCAACAGAGTTTTCATGTTTTTCTACCTTTACTAATAGGCCTTGTTCATCAAGATCCTTAATGATTCTCTCTCTTGCTTCATATCTATCAAGACCCTTATAAGCGTAAGCATTTTCATTCATCTTAGCGTCTTCGTCTATGACGATAAGTTGACCAAGATCGTGTCTAGCACCTACTTCGAAATCGTTAGGGTCGTGTGATGGCGTAATTTTAACACAGCCAGTACCGAAAGATAAATCAACATATTCATCGGCGATAACTGGTATTTGTCTATCTGTTAGAGGCAAGTCAAGTGTTTTGCCAACTAAGTCAGTATATCTTTCATCGTCTGGATTAACAGCTACTGCTAAGTCCCCTAAAAGTGTTTCAGGTCTAGTTGTTGCAATAGTTACGAAGCCAGTCTTGTCTGAGTATGGGTACTTTATGTACCACATCTTTCCCTCTTGTGGCTCGTGAACAACTTCTGTATCGGATATAGCTGTGTGACAGTGCGGGCACCAGTTAACTATCCTCATGCCTCTATAGATATAATCTTTTTTGTATAATCTTTCAAATACTTCGTAAACGGCCTTTGTTAAGTGCTCGTCAAGCGTAAAGCTATCGCGTGACCAATCGCATGATGAACCAAGCTTCTTTAGCTGTTCTTTGATGTTGCCGCCGTACTTGTGAGTCCAGTCCCAAGCTTCTTCTAAGAACTCTTCTCTCGTTAAATCGCTCTTCTTAACGCCTTCTTTTCTAAGCTTTTCAACTACTTTTGCTTCTGTTGAAATGGACGCGTGGTCAGTTCCAGGTAGCCAAAGTGCGTTGTAGCCTTGCATTCTCTTGTATCTTATTACAATGTCTTGTAAAGTGCCATTAAGTGCATGGCCAAGATGAAGCTTACCTGTTACATTTGGTGGCGGCATAACGATGGTAAAAGATTCTTTACTATCGTCAGTACTTGGCTTAAAATACTCATTGTCCATCCAAAATTTATAAATATTATCTTCAAATTCTGCTGGATTATATGATTTCTCTAAATTTTTCATAGTTCCTCCTGAGTAAAATTTATATTATACCTCCATGATTACTGGAAGTATCATAGGATTTCTTTTCATTGTTTGATATATATACTTCTTCAAACTGTCTCTGATAGCATTTTTAATGCTTGACCAGTCTTTAATATTTCTTCTTTGGCAATCTTCTATGGCTAAAACAACTTTTTTCTTTGCTTCTTCCATAAGATCATCAGCTTCTCTGACATAGACAAAGCCTCTGGATATGATGTCCGGTCCAGCTATAGTTGAGCCGTCTTCTTTACTTAATGTCAATACGACTATGATCAAGCCATCTTCAGATAAGTGCTTTCTATCTCTTAAAACGATATTACCAACGTCGCCAACACCAAGACCATCGACCAAGACATTGCCTGAAGTAACTTCATCAACGATTGCAGCCTTTCTCTTATCAAGTTCAAGCACTTCACCATTATTCATGATGAAGATGTTCTTAGGGTTCATGCCCATGCTCTCAGCGAGTTGCGCATGTAACTTAAGATGTCTTTGTTCACCATGAACTGGCATGAAATATCTTGGCTTAAGTAGTGAATGTATTAGCTTAAGCTCTTCTTGACAAGCGTGACCTGAAACGTGTATTTCGCCAAGTGATTCATAAATAACTTTTGCATCAAGCTCTATAAGCTTGTTAATTACCTTTGATACAGCGTTTTCATTGCCTGGTATCGGATGAGCTGAAAGTATAATTAAGTCATTTGGTGTAAGCTGAATTTTTCTGTGCTCATTGTAGGCAATCCTTGTAAGCGCACTCATTGGCTCGCCTTGTGAACCAGTTGTTATGATACAAATCTCGCTGTCATCATACTTGTTCATCTTATTTATATCAATTATACTTGAGTCTTTAACTCTTAAGTAGCCTAAATCCTTAGCGACTTTAACGTTATTTATCATGGACCTGCCCGATAAAACTATTTTTCTGCCGTGTTTTTCAGCCGCTTCTATAATTTGCTGAATTCTTTGCATATTTGATGCAAATGTCGCAACTATGATTCTATTCTCAGTATATTCGTGGAAAATAGTTCTAAATGTCTCTCCAACTACTCTTTCGCTTAGAGTATAGCCCTTTCTTTCAACGTTTGTACTCTCTGCCAATAGGCAAAGTACGCCTTTATCTCCTAGCTCAGCGAACCTATTTAAATCGTTCACTCCACCCATAATTGGCGTAAAGTCAATTTTAAAGTCACCTGTGTGAACTATAACGCCTGCAGGTGTGTGAAATGCTAGTGCTGCCGAATCAGGAATACTATGGCATTGTCTAATGAATTCAACAACAATTTTCCCTAATCTAACCTTATCGTTAAAGTTTACCACATGCATTTTAGGTTTTAAGTTGTGTTCCTTTAACTTATTTTCTAAAAGTCCTAAAGTTAGTCTAGTACCGTAAATAGGTACATTTATCTTCTTTAAGACGTATGGTATAGCTCCTATATGGTCCTCGTGACCGTGCGTTAAGACTATACCTTTAATTCTATCCTTATTTTTTTCTAAATATGTGATATCTGGAATTACGATATCCACGCCCAGCATCTCGTCCTCTGGAAATGTCATACCGCAATCGCATATAACTATATCGTTATCACATTCAATAAGAGTAATATTCTTTCCGATCTCATTCAGACCACCCAGCGGGATGATCCTTAGTTTGTTACTCTTTAACATCGTCTCCTCCTTTTATTAATTTGTTTTATCTAATTCTTCAAAGGCTTCTTGAGCTTCTCTTAGCTCCTCGTCGTCTAAGCCTGTGAATACTAAATTCCCTTCTTTATCTTCATTATACTTCATTATATAGTAATCTTCATCTTCTTCGCTTTCATACATTACTACATACTTGTCAGTATCAATCTCAAATGTAGCTTCGACGATAAGTTCTATCTCATTACCATCATCGTCATGAAGCAGTATTTTATTCTCCATTTTTTCCCCTTTGCATATCTAAATATGTTCTTAAAATATAATTTGCTGCGATTGAGTCAACATACTTTTTTCTGTTTTCTCTACGCACATTCGTATCAATTAAAACTCTTGTCGCACTTACTGTTGTCAGTCTCTCATCAACATAGACTACTTCTATGTCATCAAGATTTTTCTTCATAAAATCCATGTACTTCTTTACTTTTTTTGCTTGTGGTCCAAGGCTTCCATCCATGTTCTTTGGAAGTCCAACAACCAAAGTCTTTACGCCGTACTGATCAATAATTTCTTTTAACTTGTCTCTATCTTCTAATTTTGAAGTTCTAAATATAGTGTTTAGCGTTGTGACTATAATTTGCAATTCATCTGAAATTGCAAGTCCTACCGTTTTATCGCCAACGTCTAAAGCTAAAATTCTTTCCATAATTTCACCTAAAAATAATAGGGGTTATAAGCCCCTATTAATCATTTCAAATAATCAACGAGTATTGCCTCCAAAAGCTCATCTCTTTCCATTTGTATAATCATCGATCTCGCATCGTTGTAGCTTGTTATATATGTTGGATCGCCTGATAAAATGTAACCTATGATTTGGTTGATGGGGTTGTATCCCTTAGCTTCTAGAGCCTCACAAACCTTATTTAATATTTCTTTTGGTGATTGAACTGTTTCCTTTTGAATATTAAATTTCATTGTCTCATCAAATTTCTTATCCATGCTATCACCTCTAAATATAGTATATCATAAAAAACTTATGTCTTCAATAATAATTTATTTCTTATTATAATTAGCCTAAAATCTCTTTAAGTTTTTCTTCTGCTCTTATTTCAAAATCTTTAAGCTTATCTGAGTTGCCGCCGCCTGCTTGAGCCATGTCATCTCTTCCGCCGCCCTTAGCATCTAGTAGTGGTGCAATGTTCTTCATCAAGATATTTGCAGTAACTACCTTACTTACAACGTCCTTTGTAAGTGTTATGATAAATGAAGTCTTTCCGTTTATGTCCGCAGCTACCATAACTATACCTGATTTGACTTTGTCCTTAAGCTTGTCGCCTGCTTGTCTTAACTCGTTCATATTATCAGCTTCAATCACGCTGATGATATAGTTAATGCCGTTAATGTTTTTAACTTCGCTGTCAAGATTTTTAAGCTCAGCATTTTGTATTTTGTTCTTTAAATCTTTTATTTCTTTTTCTCTATCTTTTAAGTCTGTAATTGTTTGTTCAGCCTTATTGATAAGGTCTTCTTTATTAGTTTTGAATGTTTCACTAAGTTTATCTAGTTCAGCTTCATTATCATTTAGGTATTTGTAAGTATTTCTGCCTGTTAGAGCTTCGATTCTTCTAACGCCTGCAGCTATACCAGTTTCTTGAACTATCTTAAATAGTCCTACTTCAGATGTATTTTTAACGTGAGTACCACCGCATAGTTCCATTGAGAAGTCGCCAACTTTAACTACCCTTACTAAGTCTCCGTATTTATCTTCAAATAGACCTGTTGCACCCATCTTTTTAGATTCTTCTAAGCTAACTACAGATGTATTTACATCTATAGCATCGAAAATGCTTTCATTAACAATGTTCTCTACTTGTTTAATTTCATCAGCTGTCATTGCTTGGAAGTGAGTAAAGTCAAATCTAAGTCTAGTTGGGCTAACTAAGGAGCCTGCTTGATTAACGTGAGTGCCAAGAACCATCTTTAGTGCCTTGTGAAGTAAGTGAGTTGCTGTATGGTTCTTGCGTGTGTCTTGTCTAAGCTTGTAATCAATCTCAGCATCTAGCTTGTCGCCAATTTTTAATTCGCCTGATTCTACTTCAACTTCATGAAGCACAAGACCTGTCTTAGTCTTCTTTGTGTCAATTACCTTTAAGATAGCCTTATCATTTTTAAGTGTGCCGACGTCACCAACTTGTCCACCTGATTGACCATAGAATGGTGTCTTGTCAAGTATAACTATGGCTTTGTCGCCTTCCTTGATTGAATCGACTAAGTTTTTATCTACAACTATAGCATTTACCTTGGCATCTTCATTCACATTGTGTTCGTAGCCAATAAATTCATTCTTATAATTTTCGTAAATGTCTAGATTTAAGTCGCTGTTCCATCCAGAGTCTTCTATATGAGCATTTTCCTTAGCTCTAAGCTTTTGCTCTTGCATGTTCTTGTTAAACTCTTCTTCATCTACAGAAATTCCATTTTCTTCAAGAATTTCCTTAGTTATATCGAATGGGAAGCCATAAGTATCATACAAAATGAAAGCTTTTTCACCAGATAAACTAGTTTTGCCTTCTTTTTTAATTTCGTCAATGTATGAGTTTAAGATGTTCATACCTTGATTGATAGTTTCTTCAAACTTAGCTTCTTCAGCGCTTATAATCTTGATTATAGTCTCTCTATTTTGAGCAAGTTCTGTATAGTGATATGACCAGCCATCAATAACCTTTTCTACAAGATCAGCTAAGAATGGCCTATCTATGCCAAGAAGCTTACCATGTCTAATCGCACGTCTGATAATTTTTCTAAGTACATAGCCTCTTGACTCGTTTGATGGTATTATGCCATCTGAAACCATAAATGTCATGCTTCTTACATGGTCAGCGATTATTCTTATAGATATATCATCTTTTTCATTTTCTTTATATTTTTTATTTGAAAGTTTTTCAATCTCTTCAATTATACTTCTGATTTCTTTTATGTCAAAGATTGAGTGAACGCCTTGCATAACGCACGCCATTCTTTCAAGACCCATACCTGTATCAATGTTTGGATGACTTAGTGGCTCGTACTCATCCTTTGATTTTCTATCAAATTGAGTAAATACAAGGTTCCAAACTTCGATTAGTCTTTCATTATCTACACCGTCATCAAAGTCCTTTAAAGTACCGTAGCTTTCTCCTCTATCGTAGAAAATCTCAGTACATGGACCCGATGGACCAGTTTCAAGCTCCCAGAAGTTATCTTCTTTGCCAAGTCTTACTAATCTCTTTGGATCTTGGCCTTCCTTAACCCATAGGTCAAAGGCTTCGTCGTCATCCTTAAATACTGTAATCCATAGCTTTTCAGGCTCTATTTCAAAAACTTCAGTAAGTAAAGTCCACGCCCAATGAATTGCTTCTTTTTTAAAGTAGTCTCCAAAAGAGAAATTTCCTAGCATTTCAAAGAAAGTTCCGTGCCTATCAGTTTTACCAACGTTGTCGATATCGCCTGTTCTGATACACTTTTGGCAAGTAGTCATCCTCTTCGATGGAGCACTTAACTCGCCTGTAAAGAACTTCTTAAGTGGTGCCATGCCCGCACCTATTAATAATAATGATTTATCATCCTTAGGTATTAGCGAAAAACTTTTTTCAGCTAAGTGACCTTGCTCTTTAAAGAAATTTAAATATTCATCTCTTATTTCGTCCAAAGATAAATGTTTCATGTATACACCTCTAATTATTTTTATTTATAACATATTCATTATACACCGTTTTGATAACAAGTGCAATAGGTACCGACAGTATCATACCTAAAAATCCAAATAGTGCCGCTCCTAGTATAAGTAGGAATAAAACGACTATTGGATGGAAGCCCGTTTCCTTTGATAATATCTTAGGTCCCACTATATTATTTTCTACCCATTGAATTAATATATATAGAACAAAGATCCAAAGTGCTTTGATTGGGCTGTCTATAAAGGCAAAGACAAAGGCCGGAATAAGGCCCATAAGTGGACCAACATATGGCACTATATCAGCAACACATGTGATTATACCTATAACAAAGGAGAATTCTACTCCCAAGGCTAGAAGCATAATAAATGTAGCAAAACCAACGAATATCGCCATCTTAATCTTGCCTATGATGTACTTAGTCATATCATTATGAATATTTGAGAATAGCCTTATTAACCTTTCTTTTCTCGCTTCTGGTATCATGGCTTTGAACTTTTCCTTAATTTTGTCCTTATCTTTCAAGAAGTAAAAGGCAAATATTGGTGTCAAGACAAGTGAAAATACAAAGCTCATTACATTCTTTGCAGAATTAACAAGTAAATTCACCGCATTCGCTGTCTGTTTTTTGTATATTTTCGAGATATTATCAATTATAAGTTCGTTATCAAGATTTATTCCTTTGAAAAGCTCATATTGATTAAAGAAATCATTGATAGATTCAAGAGTTTGCTTGTAATACTCAGGAAATTTAATTATAAGATTTTTAATATCAGAAATTGTCTTAGGAAAGACAGTAAAGCCTAAAATTAAAAATATAAGAATAACTATTAAAAAAACAGTCAAAATCGCAAGAGTATCAGATATCTTAAGTTTCTTACGCACACTTTTAACCATAGGGTTTAAAAAGTACGCAAGCATTGCTGCGACTAGTATAGATAGCGTGATTGTCCTTACCATAAGAAAACTTTTGTATATGTATATGAAGAATAATACCGCTAAAACTGTTATTATAAACTTAATTATTACAGTCTTAGAGAATATAAGTCTCTCGCCCTCATCGAGGTGTTTATTACCGATATTAACGAGATAATATATGCCTAAAGCTAATATAATTATCCGCAAACCAAGGAGGATACCATTTAAGGCTCCTCCTTGATTTATCAAATTAATTATGTTCTCGTTAATAGTATTTGCTAAAAAAACCATCTTCTTAGTCTAGTTCTACATGATCGTGATCATGTAAATCATCTTTTGGTGGTTCGTAATTTTCAAGACCTTTTACCTTATGACCAGTTTTTTCTTGATAGTCATAAAGTGCTGCCTTGATAGCTTCTTCAGCAAGTACTGAGCAGTGCATCTTAATTGGTGGAAGTCCATCTAAGTTTTCAGCTACTTCTTTATTAGATAAGTTTATAGCTTCGTTTATGGACTTACCTTTTATAAGTTCTGTAGCCATAGATGATGACGCAATAGCAGTACCACAGCCGTAAGTCTTAAACTTAACATCTGTAATTATATCGTTTTCATCTATCTTTAGGTACATCCTCATGATGTCGCCGCATTTTGCGTTACCAACTTCGCCAACACCGCTTGGGTTTTCCATCTCTCCTACATTTCTTGGATGCATAAAGTGATCCATAACTTTTTCAGAATATAACATTATATTTCTCCTTTCGCAATTGCCTCATCATATAGAGGTGACATTTGTCTTAATCTTTCAATAATCTTTACTAGGCTGTCTACAACGTAGTCTACATCTTCATCTGTAATTTCTTCTGAGAATGTTAGTCTTAAAGATCCGTGAGCAATTTCGTGTGGTAAGCCTATAGCAAGCAATACATGTGATGGATCAAGCGAGCCAGATGCACATGCAGAACCAGTTGAGCCAGCTATGCCCATAGCGTCAAGCATTAGTAGAAGCGCTTCGCCTTCAACGTACTTGAAACAAAATGAAGCATTTCCTGGTAGTCTTCTTTCTGGATCTTTACTACCATTATATAGTGTATATGGAATTTTTTCCATAATTTCTTTAACTAGTCTATCTCTTTTTTCTCTTAAATGATTATTATGCTTTTCAAAATTGTCATATAATAATTCTATAGCTTTAGCAAGACCGATAATTTCAGCAGTATTTTCAGTTCCTGCTCTTCTCTTTCTTTCTTGTCCGCCGCCATGAATTAAGTTCTCGATATTCACGCCTTTTCTAATGTATAAAGCACCTATACCCTTTGGTCCGTATAGCTTATGTCCCGATAAACTCATCATGTCTATGCCTAGCTCTTCTACGTCTATCCTAACGTTACCAACTGCTTGAACAGCGTCTGTATGGAATAGTGCATTGTGTTTATGAGCTATAGCAGCTGCTTCTTTAATCGGCTGTATAGTTCCTATCTCATTATTAGCAAACATTATACTAACTAAGATAGTATCGTCTCTCATAGCATTTTCAAGTTCATTAAGGTCAATGAAGCCTTCTTCATCAACGCTTAAATATGTTACTTCAAAACCTTCTTTCTCCAAGAACTTGCATGTATTAAGTATAGCCGGATGCTCAATCGCAGTCGTTATTATGTGTTTACCCTTGTCCTCGTACTTAAATGCACATCCCTTTAAAGCCCAGTTGTCAGACTCTGAGCCACAGCTTGTAAAATATATCTCATCTGCTTTGCAGTTAAAGTATGATGCTATCTTCTCCCTTGCTTCTACCACATCTTTTTTCACTTCAGTTGCTAGCGAATAAAGACTTGATGCATTATAATACTTTTCATCAAAGTATGGTAACATCGCATCTATAACTTCTTTTCTAACTCTTGTTGTTGCAGCGTTATCCAAATAAATAAAGCCCATCATAATCCCCCTTTATAAAATCATAAAAAAATAAAATATCCCTATTTTATCTAATATGTAATATGTATGTGATAATAAAATTATCTATGTAATATGATTGGCTTCTAATATGTATATGTTTGTATTCAATTGTATTTATATTATAATATATCTAATAGCTTTTGTCAAGTCCATGCAAATGATTTTCTCTAATATTAATATTTATTATACTTAAATCACTAATAATAATATATTTATATCTAGCATATTGCTATATTCGTTCTAAGCCAAGTACGATGAGCGTGTTTCATTCATCATACATATACATTATACCCAAACTACTCCATTTGCAAAACAAAAAGCAGAATGATTTCTCACTCTGCTTCGTATAATAATATTGATTAAACTATTTTAATTTTTCTTTAAGCTTTTCAAGCATGTCTTTACTCATTGCATCAAGATCGTATTTAGGATTCCAGCCCCACTCTTCTCTTGCACAGCTGTCGTCTAATGAGTTTGGCCATGAATCTGCAATTGCTTGTCTAACTGGGTCAACATTGTATGTCATAGTAAAGTCTGGCATGAATTTTTGAATTGACTTCTTAATTTCTTCTGGTTCAAAGCTCATTGCAGCGATGTTAAATGCATTTCTGTGTATTAGTTTTGATCCGTCTGCTTCGATAAGTTGAAGAACTGCATCTAGTGCGTCTGGCATATACATCATGTCCATGTATGTACCTTCTTTGATGAAGCATTCGTATGAGCCTTTCTTAATTGCGTCGTAATAGATATGAACTGCGTAGTCAGTTGTTCCTCCGCCTGGTAGTGTATCATATGAGATGATACCAGGGAATCTAACTCCTCTTGTGTCTACTCCAAATCTTAAGTGATAGTAATCGCAAAGGTTTTCGCCAGCTACTTTAGTTACACCGTACATAGATGTTGGTCTTTGTAATGTTGTTTGAGGTGTTTTATCCTTTGGCGTTTCTGGTCCAAAGCAAGCTATTGAGCTTGGTGTAAATACTTGGCATTCATTTTCTCTAGCAACTTCCAATACATTGTAAAGTCCGCCCATGTTGATTTGCCAGCACTTTTGTGGTACCTTTTCACCAACTGCTGAAAGAAGCGCTGCTAAGTGAACTATAGTGTTTACTTGATACTTGTCAACTACTTCTTTAATTCTGTTTCCATCTGTAACGTCAATTAATTCGAATGGACCTGCGTCAATGATGTCTTTTCTTTCAGGTAATTCCCTAACGTCTGATACAACAACATTGTCGTCGCCGTATTCTTTTCTAAATCTCTTTACAAGTTCAGAACCAATTTGTCCTAAAGCTCCAGTAACTAATACTTTTCTCATTTCTTCCTCCTATTTATATGCAATTGCTTCTATTTCAATAAGCCCATTCTTTGGTAGAGTTGATACCTCTACGCAAGATCTTGCAGGTTTATGACTTGAGAAGTATTTTTCGTAAACGCCATTAACTTTTGAAAAATCTTTCATATCTTTTACAAAGATAGTTGTTTTAACTACGTCTTCTAAGGTAAAGCCAGCTTCATTTAGAATTGCCTCTACATTTTTAATTGATTGTTCAGTAGCTTTTTCAATATCATCAGAAATTAACTCTCCTGTTTCAGGATTGATAGGTAGTTGACCTGATGTGAAACAAAATCTTTCAAAAGCTATTGCTTGTGAATATGGTCCTACAGCACCTGGTGCTTTTTTAGTGTCTACAGTTTTTAGACTCATTCTTATTCCTCACTTTCTATTTCTAAGTTTTTCCATAATCTTTCAAGATTATAGTATTCTCTATCATCGCTTAAGAATATGTGAACGATTATGTCTTCATAATCCATGATTATCCAATTACTTGTTGCTTTGCCTTCAATGCGTCTTGGCAATACGCCTTGTACGGCAAGTTTTTCATCAACCTCATCCATGATTGACTCTGCTTGTGATTTATTATTGGCTGAACAGATTACAAAATAATCAGCAATAGAGCTTCTATCTCCTATAAATATACTATCTATGTCAAAGCCCTTCTTCGCTTCAATTGCATTTTGAATTATTTCTAACTTTTCTTTAATTTCCAAAAATTATTCTCCTTTCAACTCCAATAATAATGAATTTCTTGTTTTTAATGATTGTGGGTGAACGTATAAGTCTTCTTCAAGTAAATAGCATAGGTTGTAGTTCACTGCTTCATACGCTGCCTTTGTAAGGCCTTCGTACTTAAACTCTCTAAGCTTTTCAGCCATAGAATAAGTTCTTAAAGGCTCTGCAAAGTCTGAATAAAACACAATCTTCTCTAAATCACTCATATTTTCTCTACCAAGTGCGTGATTTTTTATAGCTAAAAGCACTTCTTCATCCTCTATGCCGTACTCATCTCTCGCTATATAGTAGCCGAGTAAAGCATGAAGCACTTTTATAGTGTGATTTAAGTCACCATCAATTATTATATCAAATTCTTTTGCCTTTTGCAATATCTTATCTGTATCTTTATATTTTGCACAGTCGTGTAAAAGTCCTGCGACCCTTGCCTTTTCTTCGTCTATACCGTAGTATTTTGCAAGCTCTACTGAAAAATTCATGACTGATAAAGAGTGCTCATACCTTGATGCCTTTACTTCGCTTTTTAGTTTTTCTTTAAACTTTTCTATATCATACATATAAATTTTCTTCCTTTATATATTTATAAACTTTATCAGCTACAAGATATTTTATATCTTTTTTATTTTTAATCATATCTCTTATATCGCTTGAAGAAATATCTATTCTTTTATTGTCTAAAATTTTTATATAAGCAGAATATTTTTTTTCATATTCATTTATCTTCTCATTTATTATTTTATCACTTTCGTCTCTTTTCAATACAAGAAATTTGTATTTTTTTAAAAGCTTTTCTTTTTCATACCACCAATCAAGATTCATAAGGCTATCTGAGCCTATAAGTATGGTGATATCATCATCACTTAGCTCTGAAATTTTTTCAAGTATCAAGTAAAGCTTTCCTTCCAAATTATATTTCTTTTCTATGCTGGAGTAGGCAAATTTATCATTATCTTTAATCGCCATCTTTAGCATCTTAAGTCTTGTATCAAAATCGAGTGTATCCTTATAATATGGATTCATAGTCGGAACAAAGACTACCTTATCAAAGCCCTCTTCATTGATGCAGTGCTCGGCCAATATCAAGTGGCCATTGTGAATGGGATTAAATGTGCCGCCAAAAATAAGTATCTTATTTTTCATCTTGCAAAAGTCTCGGTCTCTTCAATGACTCTCTATAAATTACAAATATTGAACCAATTTGTTGAACGAACTCACAGTTAAGCTCCTCCATAAGATAGGCTTGTGCTTCTTTTACATCTTCTGACGAATTATTTAAAACTCTAATCTTAACAATTTCATTCTTTTCTAAATAATCATCAATTTGATTAATAAATTCAGCCGAGATGCCTTCCTTGCCTATTTGAAATGTAGCTTTTAAATTTTGTGCGATTGATTTTAACTTTGCTCTTTCTTTTCCTGTCATAATATCACCTATCTATAATAATCAAACTCGAAGCCGCATACATCGACTGTATCTGAGTCTTCTAGTCCAAGCTCTCTAAGCTCGTCCATGATGCCTTCATTTTCAAGGAATCTTTGGAAATATCTTAGTGAGTCTATATTGTCAGCATAAACGCCTGCTAAAACGTTTTCAACCTTAGTTCCTTCAACGAAGTAAATGCCATTTGATTTATATACATGAACAGGAATGTCTGTATCCTCTTTGATGTATACAGTATCATCGAATGTTTCATTAACATTCCTAGGCATGTCCTTGATGATGTCATATAGCTTATACTTAAGCATTTCAACGCCTTCAAGCGTTGCGCTACTTGTAATAACGCTATCGTAGCCCATCTCTTTGAATTCGTTTTGAAGCTTTTCTAGCTCCTCTTTTTCATAAACTAAGTCCGCCTTATTTAATACGACTAATTGCTTTTTGTCTTTTAATTTTTCATTATAAGAAAATAATTCTTCGTTTATCTTTTTAAAATCTTCAATCGGGTTTTCTCTTTCAGATCTTGATGCATCAACAACATGAGCAAGTACATTGGTCCTTTCTATATGCTTTAAGAAGCTATGACCAAGTCCAAGACCTTCGTGTGCCCCTTCTATTAGTCCTGGTATATCAGCCGCAACAAAGCTGTTATTGTCCTTTGTTGTGACTACGCCAAGGTTTGGCTCAAGTGTTGTGAAGTGATAGTTAGCAATCTTTGGTTTTGCTCTTGATATCACCGATAAAAGCGATGATTTACCTACGTTTGGGTAGCCTATGAAACCAACGTCTGCTATAAGCTTTAACTCAAGTATTACTTTTATCTCCTCACCTTTTTTACCAGGCTCTGCAAATGTTGGTGCCTGCCTTACAGAGTTTTTGAACTTTGCATTGCCTCTGCCGCCGCGGCCGCCTTTGGCTATGATTACTTCGTCTCCGTCATTCTTTAGGTCCATAATAAGTCCCTTTGAATTAAACTCCTTAACCAGTGTTCCAACTGGAACTTTAAGGACTAAGTCCTCTCCATCTTTACCATATTGCAATTTGTTTTTGCCGTTTTCACCATTATCAGCTTTAAATATTCTCTTATGTTTAAAATCTATTAGCGTTCTCATATTTGAGTCAGCTCTTAAAATGATGGATGCTCCCTTGCCTCCATCGCCGCCATAAGGTCCTCCAGCAGGTTCAAACTTTTCTCTTCTCCAGCCAACCATGCCGTCTCCACCCTTACCAGCTTTTAATTCTAATACTACCATGTCTAACACATTATCACCACCTTAATAAAAAAGGAACCGTGTACCGGTTCCTTAAAACTATGCTAAAACTTCTTTTGGATATACACTTACTTGTTTTCTTTTCTTGTCTTTTCTTTCGAATTTAACAACGCCATCAATCATAGCAAAAAGTGTATCGTCTTTTCCTCTACCGACATTATTACCGGGATGAATCTTTGTTCCTCTTTGTCTTACAAGAATGTTACCTGATAGAACGAATTGTCCGTCTCCACGCTTTGTTCCAAGCATTTTTGGCTTACTGTCTCTACCGTTTTTTGAAGAACCAAGTCCCTTTTTAGAGGAGAATAATTGTAAATTAATTTTTAACATTTCTTTACCTCCTTCACATATAAAGCCACTCTATCGGAGTGTTCCTTATATATATTTTTAACGCTTAGTAATAAAGACTTAAGTAGTATCTGACTTATGTAGTCCTTTTCAGGATCATCTGTCTTATACTTAAAACTTAATTTAACATCGTCTTTATCATCATCTTCATAAATTTCCACGAAGTATTCTTCGTTTTCATTTAATCCTGCTATTTCTTCTAAAGAATTGACTATTGATATAGAAAGAGCTGAGAGACTTGCGCAAACTATGCCATCTTCATGTGCGTAATTTGCATGTCCATCAAATTCAAATCCTAGTATCTTGTCATCCTTTTTGAAAAAACTTACTGTAGTCATAACTAAGCTTCGATCTTAGTTACTTCTAATCTTGTAAATGGTTGTCTATGACCTTTTTTCTTTCTTTCGTTCTTTTTAGGTTTGTATTTGAATACAACAATCTTCTTAGATTTACCTTGTTTCAAAACTTTGCAAGTAACCTTAGCTCCATCTACATAAGGTTTACCTACTTTATTATCCCCATCATTAGAGACGAAAAGTACAGTGTCTAAGCTAATTTCGTCGCCTTCGTTAGCTTCTAACTTTTCTACGTGGATTACATCGTTTTCTTTAACCATGTATTGCTTTCCACCTGTTTCTACAATTGCGTACAAGTCTAATACCTCCTCTAACTTAGTCTCGCCATCATTGGTGATCAACTTCAAACCAATTCTGAGCGGTTTACCTAACTATTATATCAGAAATGATGAAAATGTCAAGCTTTTTTTGAATAATATTTGATATTTTAGCTTTTTTTCTTATCAATCACTTCTTCGAAGCCACAATTTGGACAAGTAATAATGTTTTCTTTGCTCTTTCTCTTGATTGTTCTGTACTTGCCGCACTTAGGACATGGCTTTGAATAAACCTCATCAAAGGTAGCGAAGTCACAGTTTGGATAGTTTGAGCAGCCATAAAAAATTCTGCCCGTCTTTGACTTCTTCTTAATTATATCGTGGCCACACTTAGGGCACATTGCTCCTGTCTTTTCAACGATTGGCTCAGTGTACTTACACTCAGGGAAGCCCGAGCATCCAAGGAACTTGCCATATCTTGATCTCTTAACAAGCATAGGCTTTCCGCATAGCTTGCATTTAACGTCACTCACTTCATCTTTAAGCTCGTAATCCTTTGCTTCCTTTTCGGCTCTTTCTACGTCCTTAATAAAGTCTTCGTAAAAGTCAGCTATTACATCCTTCCACTCGACCTTGCCAACTGCAATATCATCAAGTTTGCTCTCTAGATAAGCCGTGAACTTCGCATCGACTATGGAGTTGAAGTTCTCTTCCATAAGCTTAGTAACTGATATACCAAGCTCTGTCGGTATAAACATTTTCTTTTCTATCTCTATATAATTACGATTGATCAGTGTCGATATAGTTGGTGAGTAAGTACTTGGTCTACCTATGCCTAGCTCTTCAAGTGCCTTAATCAAAGTCGCTTCTGTATAGTAACTCTTAGGCTGAGTGAATTTCTTTTCGCCTTCTATCTTTTCTAAATCAACTTTGTCTTTTGCCTTAAGCTTGACATCTTTCTTCTCATCAAACTTTTCATAAGAAGATACTTTTAAGAAACCATCAAACTTTAAGCTCTTGTAGTTTGATCTAAATATATATTTACCAGACGCAAAATCTATAGTCAAAGTATCAAACTTAGCGCTCGCCATTTGCGTCATTAAAAATCTTTGCCAGATTAATCTATAAAGCTTAAGCTCGTCTTGCGACAAGTACTTTGATATTTGACTTGGATTTATGTTTATATTAACTGGTCTAATCGCTTCGTGCGCGTCTTGAGCGTTCTTTGACTTCTTTTGCGCGTAATTATTCTTCTTGTGATATTCCTTGCCATATTGACTAAGAATATAGCTTTGAGCAGCGCTACAAGCTTCATCAGAAAGCCTTGTCGAGTCAGTTCTCATATAGGTAATGAGACCTGTTTGTGAGCCCCTGCCAATGTTAATACCTTCGTATAGGCTTTGAGCCACTTTCATAGTCTTTGATGAGGAGAAATTTAATATCCTTGATGCATCTTGTTGAAGGGTACTTGTTGTATATGGCGGACTAGGCATTCTTGATGAAACAGATTTTTTGATGCTCTCACAGATGTGTTCAGCCGCCGTAATCTCTTTAACTATGGCATTTTTCTCTTTTACGTTATGGACATCAAGTTTATTCACTTTGCCTTTGCCATCACTTGTTCCGACGAACTTTGCTTCGTACTCTTCATTTCCATGCTTATACAAAGCCTTCAAGTTCCAGTACTCTTCAGGAACAAAGGCATCTATCTCTCTTTTTCTGTCAACAATAAGTTTAAGCGCACTTGATTGTACTCTACCTGCTGATAGACCAGATCTGATCTTCTTCCATAGTATTGGGCTTATCTTGTAACCAACAATTCTATCAAGCACTCTTCTTGCTTGCTGAGCATCGACTAAGTCCATATCAATGCCGCGTGGCTCGCCTATAGCCTTAGTTACAGCATTTTTAGTTATTTCATGAAACTCAATTCTGTCAAGCTCCTTTGGATCTATATCTAAAATATAAGCTAGGTGAAAGCTAATTGCCTCACCCTCTCTATCGGGGTCGGTTGCGAGATAAACTCTATCGGCTTTTTTAGCTAAATCCTTAAGCTCATTGATAATAGGTCCTTTTCCTCTTATATTAATATATTCTGGTTCAAAATTATTTTCTACATCAATCGCAAACCTACTCTTTGGTAGGTCTCTTAAATGTCCCTTCGAAGCGACTATCTTATAGGTCTTTGGCAAAAACCTAGATATAGTCTTCGCCTTCGTTGGGGACTCAACTATAATTAAATCCATCTTTCATCACCTTCTGTTCGCATAGTATGTTCTTTGTCCTTGACTCGTTATTACTCCCTTTAGCTCAAGTATTGTTAGTAGAGCCGATAAGGAAGCGCTGTCAAGGCCCGCTTTTGCGAGTATTATCTCATAATTTACATCGCCATTTTTTATTATATCATAAACTTTTCTTTCGTCATCACTTAAATCTAAATTTTCTTCTGCCATAGCTATGGAATTATCCACCAGACTACTAGTTTCAATCAGGTCATCGATGTTTGTGTATATACCTGCTCCATCCCTAATGAGCGTGTTGCAGCCCTCGCTATTAGCTGAGAAGATGTTACCTGGCACGGCGTAGACGTCTCTTCCTTGCTCAAGTGCAAGTCTTGCTGTAATTAGTGAGCCGCTCCTCTTTTGCGCCTCAACAACTATAACTAATTTAGATAAAGCGCTTATAATTCTATTTCTCACAGGAAAATTATATCTTAGTGGCTGCTCTCCAAGAGGAAACTCTGAAATGACTGCTCCGTGATCCGCTATCTCTGCGTAAAGCCGTTCATTGCGCCTTGGGTATATCTGATCAATACCATTACCAATAACGGCTATGGTTCTATTATCATTTTCAAGAGCTGTTTGATGCGCGATTGAGTCAATGCCAAGCGCAAGACCTGATATAATACAGATCTTCTTCATAGATAAATCTCTAGCAATCTCTTTGCAAGCGAGCTGGCCATAGCTTGACGACTTTCTTGCGCCAACTATGGCAACAGAGTTTTCATCGTCATCTATAATCTTTCCCTTGTAGAACAATAAATATGGTGGATCATCTATAAAAAGTAGTCTGCTTGGAAAATCTTCGTCAAGAAAAGTCATGAAGTCCGCGTCAATCTTATCGAGCCTTTCCTTAATTTTGTAAACAATTGCCTCTTTATCATCATTTAGAATCTTATTTATAATTGCATCAGGAAATAGATTTAGCTTTTTTAATGAAACCTTATCCATATTCATAATATCATTTAGCTCGATATTTAAATCAAATAAGCTAAATACAGCAGCTCTTTCAGCGAATATGCTGTTTAAATACAAAAGTATATCTCTATTATCCATCTTATCTCCAGTATTTCTTATCTAGGGTTCTATATTGAATTGCTTCAAGTACATGCTTTTCTAAAACTAAGTCGCTGTCTGCTAAATCGGCAATAGTTCTCGCAAGTTTAAGTATCTTGTTATAGCTTCTTGCACTGAAATTAAATTTTTTGAAAGCAAATTCCATAATCTCTTGAGCCTTGTCATCAAGTTTGACATATTTCTTAATCATTTTGTTTGTAAGCTCTGAGTTTGAGATGATTCCTTCTTTTTTATATCTTTCAAGCTGTCTCTTTCTTGCCCTATTGACCCTCTCGCGAATGGTTTCAGACGATTCGCATTCAGTCTTTGAACTTAATTCATCGTACTTAACCGGTTTTACCTCGATATGTATGTCGATTCTATCTAACAATGGGCTTGAGATTTTACCTAAGTACCTGTCAATTTGACTTTGAGTGCAAGTGCATTGGTGAGTCTCGTCACCAAAGTAGCCACATGGACATGGGTTCATAGATGCTACAAACATAAACTTGGATGGATACTTTAAAGTTGCGTTAACACGTGAAACTGTTACTTCGCCATCTTCAATTGGCTGTCTTAATACTTCCAAAACTTTTCTAGGAAATTCTGGCAACTCGTCTAGGAACAAGACTCCGTGATGCGCAAGTGAAACTTCGCCTGGCTTTGGTATTCTTCCTCCGCCAATCAAGGCAACATCTGATGATGTGTGATGAGGCGATCTGAACGGTCTCCTCTTTACAAGGCCTTCGTCCTTTAATAAGCCTGAAATACTATATATCTTTGTAATCTCAATCGCTTCTTCGAAAGTAAGATCAGGTAGTATTGTTGCTAGCCTTCTTGCGGCCATGGTCTTACCTGAGCCTGGTGGGCCTATGATTAGCATGTTATGTCCACCAGCGGCAGCTATCTCCATAGCTCTCTTAAGGCCTTCTTGACCCTTCATATCAGAGAAGTCCACGCTGTCATCAACTGTGTTTATAATCTCTTCTTCCTCATTTTTATATGGCTCTATCGCAATTTGTCCATTAAGGTAGTCAACTACTTCCCTTAAGTTCTTTACAGGAATTATCTCTATATCTTCAACTATAGCACACTCTTTTTTGTTCGCATCAGGAACTATGCATTTCTTCACATTAAGGTCACGCATCGATATAAGCATAGGTAATGCGCCTTGAACTGAGTTTACTGTGCCATCAAGAGCAAGCTCGCCTATAATGACCATATCACCAGTATCTTGATTGTCAATATCGCCATTGGCAAGCAATATACCCACGGCGATGGCAAGGTCCATCTGAGAGCCTTCCTTCTTTTCATTTGCTGGCGCTAAATTTATGGTTATCCTCTTGATTGGAAACTCTATATCCGAGTTCTTTACAGCTGTTCTAACTCTTTCCTTAGACTCTTTTATCGCAGTATCAGCAAGTCCAACGATATTAAATTGTGGTAAGCCACTTGATAAGTCGCTCTCAACGTTAATTATCCTTGCGTTCAAACCTTGTAAAACACAAGTATTTACTTTAGAATACATCTTTAATCTCCTATCCAAAATGCGTTTTTAATATGCTTAATCTTATTCGTAGAAAAATTCACTTCAATCACATCAAATCTTGGCTGATAGTTTAAGTTTTGATGTTCATATAGATAGTACTCAGCCGTTTTGATTATCTTCTTTTGCTTAGATTTGGTAACAGCCTCCATGGGCCTACCGTAGTCCATCTTGTTTCTGGCTTTGACTTCAACAAAAATTAAGTACTCATCGTCTCTAGCTATGATGTCAATCTCGCCATCTCTTACCTGATAGTTTTGGTCAAGTATGAAGTAGCCTTCGTTTTGAAGATATTCCTTAGCTTCTTCTTCGCCAAATCTTCCCTTTTTTCTATTGTCTTTTCGATTAAAATTATTTTGCATCGTCATTACCCAAAAGCTTTCTCAAAAAAGTTTTTCTATGTAGCGGCGTAGGTCCATACTTTAATATAGCCTCTCTATGCTTTTTAGTGCCATAGCCCTTGTTATTCTCAAGGTCATAGTCCGGATACTTTTGTGCTAAATAAGTAATGTCAGCGTCTCTAAGTACCTTTGCAACTATACTTGCCGCAGCTATAGTATATACAGTAGCATCGCCATGTATAATAGCTCTTTGCTCTATATCTACGTCAATCTTTTCCGCGTCAATCAAGATTATATCAGGTCTTAGCTTATTGTTCATATCGTCATGAAAGTCCTGGACTGCCCTTTGCATAGCTAGATGAGTTGCTTCTTTGATGTTTATTTCGTCAATCTCCTCAGGGCTTGCCTTACCAATTCCTATGCCGATGGCGTTTTTAACTAGCTCTTTAAAAATCTTTTCTCTCTTCTTTTGGCTTAGCTTTTTCGAATCGTTTACCTCTTCCATAAAGAAGTCCTTTTCAAAAGCTATGGCGCAGGCAAGTACATCTCCAAAGAAGGGTCCTCTACCTACCTCGTCTATGCCGACTATAATCTTGTGTCCTTCGTCAAAAAGTTTATCTTCATAATCTTTATTCATCTAGCGGCTCCTCAAGTGAAATTCTGCCTAAAAGTCCATTCCTGAACTCGTCTACTAGTATATTTATAGCCTTATATACATCAAGCTCATTGCCTTTAAGTATAAAGCCTCTATTCTTTGCTATCTCCTCAAGAATTTCAAGCTCTGTAGAGTCTTCGTTAACCTTGTATCTTGCGTTAAGCGCACCACTATAATTAGTCTTAAGGAATTTAATTAGGGCGATGGCGATGTCATCTTTATTAAGTATTTCATCTTTGATTGAGCCGATGAAGGCAAGGTTCATACCTATCTCTTGGCTCTCAAACTTTGGCCACAAAACACCTGGCGTATCAAGAAGCATAAAGTCATTATCGGCCTTAATCCATTGATTCTTCTTAGTTACACCCGGTTTGTTGCCTGTTTTAAGGCTCTTTTTATTGTTCATTAAGTTAATAAAAGTAGACTTGCCAACATTTGGTATGCCAACAACCATGGCCTTGATAGGTCCGAAGTGCTCTCTTTGTTTGTGCTCTTTATGATACTTATCGACCTCTTTACGCGATAAGTCAATAATCTTTTTCACGTTCGATTTGTCTTTCGCGTTGAACTCAATGCACTTTGCATCCTTGTAATGAGCTATCCATTTCTTGTTGACTCTCTCATCTGCTAAGTCCGCTTTATTTAATAATATGATCTTGGCTTTATTAGCCGTTATTTCTTTGATTATGGGGTTCGTGCTCGACATAGGTGCTCTCGCATCTATTAGCTCGATAACTATATCGACTAACTTTGACATCTCTATTAAAGACTCTCTCGTCTTCTTCATATGTCCAGGGTACCAATTTATATTCATAGCATACACCTTCCTAACTATCTTCTATATTATCACAAAAGACAGTCAATGTAAATAAATATCGCAAAGAAAAAAAGACACTCTCTCAATAGAATGTCTTTACATCAATTAAAACGATTGTTTTTCTCTAACTTTAGCAGCTTTACCTACTCTATCTCTTAAGTAGTAAAGTTTAGCTCTTCTAACTCTACCTTTTCTAACAAGAACAATCTTGTCGATTCTTGGAGAGTGAAGTAAGAATGTTCTTTCAACACCAATACCATATGACAATCTTCTTACTGTAAATGTTTCTTTAGCTCCGCCGTTTTGTCTCTTAATTACAGTACCTTCGTACACTTGGATTCTTTCACGTGTACCTTCTACAACTTTATAGTGAACTTGAACAGTGTCACCTACATGAAATTGAGGAATGTTGTCTTTTAATTGTTGTGCTTCAAGCATCTTAATATAGTCCATCTTAGTCCTCCTTCTTTAGTTTATTTAATATTTCTCTCAAATTTTTCATTTCCTTTTTATCTAGCTTAGCAAAATCAAGTAAGTCTATCCTGTTTTTAACAGTTGCCTTGAATGACTCAATGAGTCTAAAGTCATCGACATCTTGATGGTTTCCACTAAGCAGTACATCTGGAACCTTATCCCCATCCAGATCATATGGTCTGGTGTACTGAGGATACTCTAAAAAATTTGACATGTGAGTTTCGTCTGAATACGAATCTTCTTTTATTACTGAATCAACTAACCTCGATACGGTATCTATGATTACCATAGCGGGTAGTTCTCCACCAGTCAATACATAATCCCCGATAGAAAGCTCTTCATCAACATAGTTTTGGATGATTCTCTCATCTAAACCTTCATAATGCCCGCAAAGAATTGTTATCTCGTCAAATTTTGCATACTCTTTAGCCAAGTCTTGATTGAATAATTTGCCCTTCGGTGAAAGATAGATAAGCTTCTTTGGCTTAATATCTTCTAAGCAATCCTTAAGAACATCCGCTCTTAAAAGCATGCCGCTTCCGCCACCATAGGGGTAGTCATCAACTTTATTGTGCTTGTCCTTAGAGTAGTCTCTAAAATTAATAAGATTTATCTCTATAAGCTCATTATCTATAGCTCTTTTGATTATACTAAAATCAGTAAGAGCCGTAAACATCTCTGGGAACAGCGTTAAGACGTTAAACTTTATCATAAGATACCTTCTATGAGTTTGACTTTTATCTTTCTATGCTTCAAGTCAAGTTCTTTGATAAAGGCTTTAACAAAAGGAATAAGTGCTTCCTTGCCGTCATGATCCACAACAAGCACGTGATTTGCGCTCGTCTCCATGACATCTTTAACAGTGCCAATAAACTCGTCAGCTTCGCTATAAACTTCCATGGCTATAAGCTCATGTATATAGTACTCACCCTCTTCTAGTGAAGGCATCTGAGCCTTATCAATAAAAACATCCTTATCAATAAGCCTTTTGACATCGTCTATATAATCAAAGCCTTTTAACTTAAGTACAATAAATTTTGAAGCTATCTTTTGACTTATAATCTCAAGCTCTTCACCATCGATATAGATTTCATTATACTCTTTGAAACCCTTTAAATCATCTGTGTGCGGAAAGATTTTTACCTCTCCATTTAAGCCATGCGCTGAGACAATCTTTGCTATCTTTATAAGGTCCAAGATTTATTCCTTTATTTCTAAATTAATTCTTCTTGAATCTTTAAGAGTAGCTCCGGCTATAAGTCTGATTGCTTTAACAACCTTACCGCCTTTACCGATAACTCTGCCTATATCGTCTGGATTTACGTATAGATCAATGTTGATCTCGTTTGCTGATTCATTAACTGTAACTTTAACATCATCTTTGTTATCAACAATAGATTTTGCTAAAAATTCAACTAATTCTTTCATATTAACCCCCACATCCTAAGCTTCTACAGCTTCTGTTTCTTCTGTTGCTTCAGCTTTCTTAGCAGTCTTTGCTGTTATATCATATCCTTGAGATTTGAATAATCTTTGAACTGTTTCACTTGCCTTAGCTCCGTTTGCTATCCATTGTTCAGCTTTTTCTTGATCAAATTTTATTGTCTTTGGCTCAGTTAATGGGTCATAATAACCAAGTTGTTCAATAAACTTGCCATCCCTAGCTCTTCTTGAATCAGCTACAACAATTCTGTAAAATGGATTCTTTTTTGATCCCATTCTTTTTAAACGAATTTTTACCACAATCTCACCTCCTTAAAATTTATATATTAAATGGAAAATTGAAATTTCCTTTTCTTTTCATAGACTTCTCCATCTTGCCGAAGCGCTTCATCATCTTTTTAGTGTCTTCAAATTGCTTTAAAAGCTTGTTAACATCATTTGTTGTTGTTCCGCTTCCTTCTGCAATCCTCTTCTTTCTTGAAGCATTGATTATGTTTGGACTTACTCTCTCTTTCATAGTCATACTTCTGATGATGGCTTCGACTCTGCCTATATCTTTATCACTTATATTTATGCCCTTTAAGGCTTTTGAATTCATTCCTGGTATCATCTGCATTAGATTTTCTATAGGTCCTAAGTTTCTCATCTGAGCGATTTGATCTAAGAAATCATCAAGGGTAAATGTTTCTTCCCTTAATTTTTTCTCAAGCTCCATTGCCTTCTTTTGGTCAATATTGCTTTGTGCCTTCTCAATAAGAGTAAGCACGTCGCCCATACCAAGTATCTTAGAAACTATTCTGTCTGGATGAAACTCTTCAAGCTCATCCATCTTTTCGCCCATACCAACGTATTTAATCGGTTTGTCAGTTACGGCTCTAATTGAAAGTGCCGCACCGCCTCTGGCGTCACCATCTAGCTTTGTTAATATTACTCCTGTTATGCCAAGTGCATCATCAAAGGCTTTTGCTACGTTTACTGCGTCTTGTCCAGTCATTGAGTCAAGTACAAGAAGTATTTCTGATGGCTCTAAATTTTCTTTTAAACCTTTTAGCTCATCCATCAGTACTTCGTCTATGTGTAGACGTCCCGCTGTATCGACAATAACTACGTCGTTACCATTCTTCTTAGCGTGTTCTATAGCGCTCTTAGCTATGTCAAGTGGCTTTATCTTATCGCCCATTGAAAACACTGGCACGTCAATTGACTTTCCAACAACTTCTAGCTGTTTAATGGCTGCTGGTCTATAGACGTCACAGGCAACTAATAGTGGTCTTCTGCCTTTCTTTCTTAGGTTTACAGCAAGTTTACCTGTAGTAGTTGTCTTACCTGCACCTTGAAGACCGCACATCAAGATGATGCTTGGGTTCTTGCTAAGGTTTAGACCCTCTTTAGTCTTGCCCATAAGATTAATTAATTCTTCATTAACAATCTTAATAACTTGTTGACCAGGAGTTAAACTCTCCATAACTTCAGTGCCTATGGCTCTTTCTTTTAATGTATTTATAAAATTCTTAACTACCTTATAATTAACATCCGCTTCAAGAAGAGCTAGCTTTACTTCTCTAAGTGCCGCATCGACATCCTTTTCACTAAGTCTGCCCTTGCCTCTTAAGCCGTCTAATGTTTTTTGTAGTTTTTCTGATAAGCTCTCAAATATCATTATTGCTCCTTTTAGATCTCGTTTATAATCTCTTCAGCTTCTTTAACCTTTTCTCTTATATCTTCTATATCCTTACTGCCACTAGCCTGATTAAGTAAGTCAAGCGCTTTAGTCTTGGTCTCTTTCTTCTTATCAAACTTCTCTATAAGCTTAAGCGCGTCCTCAAAAGACTTTAACTTGTCTATAGCTCTTTTAATGTTAAGGCTCACCGCTTGTCTTGATATTGAAAGAAGCTCAGCTATCTCAGTAAGTGAATAGTCTTCGTTGTAATAATAATCAACCGACTTTGACTCACTCTCTGTTAATAGGCTTCCGTAGAAGTCTAAGAGTCTTCCGATATATATATAATCATCTAGTACTTTCATTTTATCTTTTTCCTTATAAAACTCGTATCGTCCTTAGTGTTATCACATAAAAAACTGTCAAGCTATTTACTTGACAGTTAATATAATACTATATAGATTGACTTTTGTCAATACTTTTTTTAAAATTATTTAAATATTTTTAAAATAATGCTTCAACGAAGTCATCGACGTTAAAGGCTTGAAGGTCTTCTATCTTTTCACCGACACCTATAATCTTAACTGGTAAATGTAATTCGCTCTCAAGTGCAATAATGACTCCGCCCTTAGCAGTGCCGTCAAGTTTAGTAACGCAAACACCTGTTATGTCGCTCGTCTCCTTAAAGGACTTCGCTTGTATGATGGCGTTTTGACCAGTAGTCGCATCGAGAACCAATAAATTCTCTTTAACTGCGTTAGGAAATTCTCTATCGATAACTCTTTTGATCTTGTTAAGCTCATTCATTAGGTTTTGTTTGTTATGAAGTCTACCTGCTGTGTCGCAGATAAGTATATCAGTCTTTCTCGCCTTAGCCGCCATGATGGCATCAAAAACAACGCTTGCTGGGTCAGCTGATTCTTCATGAGCAATGATGTCAACGTTTGCTCTATTAGCCCATTCTTTAAGCTGTTCAATGGCAGCCGCTCTAAATGTATCGGCAGCCGCAATCAAAACGCTCTTGCCCTCTTGTCTGAATTGGTAGCTAAGTTTGCCTATGGTAGTCGTCTTACCAACACCATTGACCCCAACAACTAGAAGTATGGCTGGAGATGGCTCAAGCTTCAAATCTCTCGATGTAATATTGTCATTCATTATATTTTTAATTTCATCCTTTAATATAGGAAGAGCATCTTTTCTTTCTAAAATGTTTTCTCTAACAAGTCTTTCTTTTAGATTGTCGATAATATTCATAACAGTTTCTACGCCAATGTCTGATGTGACTAAAACTTCTTCAAGTTCATCATAGAAGTCGTCGTCAATGTCTGTTCCCTTAAAGACTGTTTGAAGCTTGTAATTTAGATTTTGTCTTGTCTTTTCAAGGCCTGAGAACATTCTCTTGAAGAAAGATGATTTTTCTTCTTTGACTTCTTTTGGCGCTTCTTCATTCACTTTTGCTTCGTCATTCATTTTCACTTCAGCATTTGATTTTACTTCGTCATTCGTTTTTGCTTCTGCATTTGTTTTTGCTTCTTCATCTAAATTTACTTCTTCATTCAAAGGCCTTTGATCAGGCTCCTCTGCAACCATATCTACTTTTTGTTCTTGAACTTCTTTTTGCTCTTCATCTTTCTTTTTCTTTTTAAACCAATTAAACATATTTCACCTCTTAAGTTAATTTCATCGAAAGTATCGAGCTTATGCCCTTTTCTTTCATAGTAATGCCGTATATAGCGTCTGATATCTCCATAGTTACCTTTCTATGCGTGATAAGGATAAATTGTGTTTCGTCCTTAATTCTATCAAGGTAAGCTGTGTACTTACTGATGTTGGCATCATCAAGAGCCGCATCTATCTCGTCAAGTATACAGAATGGCGATGGTTTTGACTTTAGTACCGCGAATAATAAAGCTATCGCTGTTAAAGTCTTCTCTCCGCCTGATAGTAGACTTAATGACTGCATGCTCTTTCCTGGTGGACGCGCCTCTATCTCAATACCTGAGTTAAGTATATCGCTTTCGTCGCTTATATATATCTTCGCTTCGCCGCCACCAAATAAGTTTTGGAATATCTCTGAGAAATATCCTTGAATAATATTGAAATTATCTTTAAATTTTATCTTGATAGTTTCGTCGATATCGTCGATTATATTTAGTAAGTCCTCTTTAGACTCTTGCATATCATCATATTGCTTTCTTAAGAATTCTAATCTTGTTAATGTATCTTCATACTCTTTTATAGATGATAGTGATACATCGCCAAGGGCATCAATCTTTTCTTGTAGCTCTTTTAAGTCTTTTGAGCTTGCCTTAACAAGACTATCCTTGTTAATATTTTCAACGTTAATAAAGTAATCGTTCGATAACTTTTCTTTTATATTATCTTTCATTACTTCGTTACGAGCAAGTAGGACCTCATTCTTATTAATCTCGTCTTTGATTGCGATTATGCCCTCTTGACAAGTCTTTATCTCATTTTGCAGATCAAAGATCTTAGATAAAACTTTTTCTTTTTCATCTGTCTTTTGATTGATCTTATCAATGTATTCTTGTTCTAGCTCTTCATTCTTCTTTAAGAAGTCCATGATGCCAGCATTTTCATTTTCAAGTGCTTCTTTATTTTGGCTAAGCTCCTTAAAATCGCTTGCAAGGCCATCTTTAATCTCTTGTGACTTAGCTATATACTCTTGTGATATAGCAATGTCTTCCACAGTTCTTTCAAGCTTTGCTTCTAAAGTAGATTTTTCAACGCTTATTTGAAGAAGCTTTTCATTACGTCTATCTTTTTCTTCTTCAAAGCCCTTGATAAGTTCTTTTTCGGCTTCTATCGTCTTCTCATGCTCAAGCTTTTTATTCTTAAGCTCTTCTAAGTCCTTAATGCCTTGAGCTATCTCTTCTTCAAGTACTTCAAGTGATTTCGTAAGCTCTTCTCTTTGAGTTTTTGCTTCACTTATATCTCTTTGAGAAAAGGCTATGTTTATCTCAAGTGAATTGATTTCTTTTTTAGCCGCATTTATCTTTTCATTTATTGCAATGATTTCTTCATTTAGTTTGTCATAAGATGTTTTTTCTGATTTAAGCTCTTCTTCCTTATTAATAAGCGCCGCTTTAGCTGCTTCTAATGATTTTTTCTTCTCTTTTATCTCGTCCATTAGCTTAGTAAGCATGTGTTTACGCGAAATAAATGATGATTTTACTTGGCTACCGCCCACTATTGATCCAGATGAATTTATTATTTGTCCATCTAAACTAACGTATCTATATTGCTTATAAACTTTTGATATTCTTAAAGCAGCATCAAAAGTTGTCGTTACAACTGTTCTTTGAAGCAGGCTCTTAAATAGATTGTCATATTTTTTATCATAAGTAATTAGCTCACTCGCAAAGCCTATAGCATCTTTGTCATTAATATTATAATTTTCATTTGATCTAGAATTATATCTATTAAGTGGATAGAAAGTCGCTCTACCATAGTTATTCTTCTTCAAAAAGTCGATGTACTCTTTGGCATCGTCGTCTCTATCTATGACTATGGCTTGCAAATTCGATTGCAGTGCTGATTCTATGGCAAGTGAGTATTTTTCATCGCAGTTAAAGATGTCAACTACAAGTCTCGATTCAGATTTGAAATATTTTTTCTTCGCTGCCTTAGCTATCTCTTTAACGCTTCTGTAGTAGCCATCGAGATTTTCCTCAAGATTCTTGTGCATCTCATAGCTTTTTTCTAAAACTCTAATGTCATTTTCTAAAGCAAAGTAAGCGTCCTTTGATTTTGCTAATTCATCAACTTTTGCTGTGATCTCATCTTTGGCTTTTTTGTAAAGCTCTTCCTTTTCACTAAACGTCTTAGTTAAATCATTAAGATTGTTATTTGCTTTGTTGAATTCATCATTTTGCTTATTTAATTCATTTTCTTTATCGCTTATCTTTTTTTCTATGTCCGTAAGCTTTTCGTTTTGAGTAGTTTTATTATTATTCTTGTTTTCTATACTTAATCTTAGCGCCTCAAGATCTTTATCAAGCGCTAGGCCCATATTCATAGCGTCATCGTAGCTAGTTCTATCATAAGATGCGTTTTCATTTTTAAGTGCTTCAAGGTCCTTAGCTATATTTAATAAAGTTTCTTCGCTTGATTTTTTCACAAGAGATAGTGTTTTTATCTTTTCTTCTGATTCTAGTAATTTATTTTCGTGCTCTTTCTCTTTTAATTTGTTATCAAGCACTTTGTCTTCTATTGACTTAAGTTTTTCTTTGTTTATCTCAAGCTTTTGCCTATTGATATCAAAGTCTCTAAGATCTTTATTTCTTTGTTCTTTAATCTCGTCGATAAGCGCTTCATATTTCTTAAGCTCAGCTTGTAGTGGCGCAGCGCTCTCTTCAACTTCTTTATTCTTTATTTCACTTAATTTTAAATCATCGATGAGCCTTTCTTTATCCGATGTAAATTTGAGTAAATTCTTCTCAATCTTTTCATAAGCATTATATGAAATAGATACGTCAACCTTTTTGTACTCTTCCATAAGACCCTTATATTCTCTGGCTTTTTCCGATTCGCCCTTAAGTCTCGCTTCATTTTGTTCTATTTCATAAAGAATATCTTTTATTCTAAGTAAATTTGCTTCAGTCTTATCAAGCTTCCTTAAAGATTCTTCTTTTTTGTATCTATACTTACTAACGCCTGATGCCTCTTCAAAGATGGCTCTTCTGTCCTCTGGCTTATTTGATAGTATCTCGTCTATCCTTCCTTGGCCAATTATGGAGTAGCCGTCCTTACCAACGCCTGTGTCCAGAAAAAGCTCTCTAACGTCCTTCATCCTGGCCTTTTTATTGTTTATAAAAAATTCACTCTCGCCTGAGCGGTACATGCGTCTTGTGACCTCAACCTCTTGGTATTCAACAGGTAGAGCGTTGTCATCATTTGAAAATACTATACTTACTTGAGCGTAGCCAAGTGCTTTTTTCTCTTCAGTTCCTTGGAAGATAACGTCACTTGCCTTGTTCGCTCTAAGCGATTTATTGCTTTGCTCTCCTAAAACCCATCTAACAGCGTCAGATATATTGCTCTTACCACTACCATTAGGCCCTACAATCGTTGTAACTCCAGGGGTAAAGACTATTTCAGTTTTATTTGCGAAGGACTTAAATCCCTTCAATATTAATTTATTTAAACGCAAAATATTTGCCCCTTTCGTACTTATTCTTTATAAGCTCCTTAAACGAGTAACTCTGTGGGCTTCCATCGTAAAACATTAGCCTATCGTCCTCATCAAAAATGCCTTTTATCTCGTAATTTATTTTATATTTTTGATAAATCTTCTTTCTATTTGTTTTTTTCGAGCCGCTCAAGTATGAAGCTACTTTTTTTGAAGATGCTATGGTAAAATCATTTGTAATTTTATTAAGCTCAATAAATTCTTCTATGATTTCTAGATAGATTACCTCGTATGTTAACGAGCGTATTGCCGGGTGGAATGGCCCTGCCACTACGTCCTTACCTAGCTGTATATTATCAGTAGTTTGAAGACCTATCCTTATTATCTCTATATCTTTTGCTTCAAATATTATAACGATGCTCTTAAGCGTATCAACTGCTTCGTCCACATCCAAGGGCTTGTATGAGCCATCTTCAAGTATATCCACTAGTTCTGTATCTTTTATAACAAGCGTTGGATATATCCTTACAAAATCCGGCTCAAGCGCAGCTATCGCTTCAGCCGTAGCTATATCCATATCTTTAGTGGATTTATATAGTCCTGTCATCATTTGAAGACCAAGAGTAAAGCCTCTCTTCTTAATCATTTTAGCGCTGCGAATCGTGTCAGCTGCCTTATGACCTCTCCTAAGTGCATCTAAAACAGCGTCATTCATTGACTGCGCGCCTAGCTCAATGGTTTTTACATTATACTTTTCCAGCTCATTAAGAATTTCTTCACTTATAGCATCAGGCCTTGTTGATATCCTTATGCTGTCAATGAGGCCACGCTCTATGTATGTATTTGCAAGCTTTAAGTAGCTAAGCATAAGCGGGTAATCAAGCGCAGTGAAGCTGCCTCCATAAAAAGCAAGCTCTATATCACTTTTTCCTTCATATAGCGCCAAATACTTTTCTATATCATTTTTTATATTTTCTTCTTTTTGCGCATCATAATCCTTTGCTATCTTCTTTTGATTGCAGAAAATGCAATCGTTTGGGCAGCCTAAATGCGGTATAAAAATTGGTATTATATAGTTTTTTTTCATTCTATCAAATTCATCTCAATCGCAAGTTTTTTCGAAGCCATTTGCTTAGCAGCCTTCTTTGTCTTCGCCGTGGCAATGGCTTTGTATCCATCAAGCTCAGCTTTGTACTCAAAACTCTTATCATTATCAGGTCCATATTCTTTTACTAGAGTAAATACTAAGTCTAGGCCATGCTTTTGAGCATATTCAATCAAAATATTTCTATAATTTAGAAAATCATTATTCGCGTCCAAGAGCATATTGGCATCTTTTAAATATTTATCCAGTATAAATTTCTCAGCTGCATCGATGTCTGAGTCTAAGTATATGGCAGCAATCAAGGCCTCTAAGTGATCAGATAGTATCGAAGTCTTATCAAGATCTAATCTTAAATTTGCTTCCATATAGATGTACTCATCCAAATGAAGATTTTTAGCGACCATATTTTGGTATGAAGCTTTGCCAAGCATAGCAATAAGCTTTGATAGAGCACCTTCGTCCTTGTCTATGTACTTAGTGAATAAATTCTTTGCCAAGACATATGAAAGCACTTTGTCGCCTAAAAACTCAAGACTCTGAGCATTATATGGTGTAGTTAAAAGTTCTGCCTCACTAGCGCTCTTGTGAACCAAACTTGTAAAAAGCAAATTTTCGTCATTAAAATTATATCCGATAATCGCCTGCAAGCTTTTGAGCTTTTCGCGAGCATCGGATATATTAGAATTCTTCATTATTTTGCAGCTTCTACGGCTAGTGCGATTGCCTCTCCAACTGTTTTAACACTTGTAACCTTGTCATCATCAAGGCTTACATTTAATTCGTCTTCTAAATTCATAATTAATTCAACTATGGCGATGGAATCTGCCTTTAAGTCTTCTTTAAATCTTGTTTCGTCCTTTAAATCTTTAAGATCTACTTTAAATTGCTTAGCAATTATTTCTTTAATTTTTTCTTCTAACATAGCTCCTCCTAATTTTCCTTTAAATATTCTATAACTCCTGAATTCACAAAGTCAACAGTATTTCTTATAGCTAGGTAAAATGCCTTCTCATCGCTATTGCCATGTGCTTTGATTATTGCTTTATTTACGCCTAAGACAGGTGATCCACCATACTTAGTAAGTCCCATAAGAGACATGATATCCTTTAAAAATGAAATCTTCAATTCGTCAGAGGAGAAATATTTCTCATCTGTCATAACAAAGTTCTTTATGCTTCCTACAAAGACTTTGCTGGCGCCTTCAAGCTCCTTTAGTATTACATTGCCTACAAAACCGTCTTGAACGATGATGTCTGCTTCAGTCGTAAGCACTTCGTTGGCTTCGATATTGCCAATAAAATTAAGTTCTGAATTTTTAAGTATTTCATGAGCCTTCTTAGTTAGCTCGTTACCCTTTTTAGCTTCAGCGCCGTTAGATACCAAAGCGACCTTCGGATTTTTGATTCCAAGAAGCTTTTCCACGTACTTTGAGCCTAGTTTAGCAAATTCATAAATAAATTCTGGCTCGCAGTCAACATTGGCCCCTGAATCCAAAAGCAGTGTTGGTCCATTTATTCCTGGTAAGAATGTTGGTATGCTCGCTCTTTTGTAGCCATCTATCCTCTTTACTATAAGCATAGCTGCAGCAAGAAGCGCGCCAGTTGATCCAGATGATATAAAGGCATCTGCATCATCATTTTCAACTAAGTACTTTGATGCTAGGACTATGGATGCTTTATTCTTCTTTCTTATGGATAGAGCCGCTTCGTCCTCATTTGTTATGACGTCTTCAGTTTGAACTATCTCATAATTCGCTGCATCAGCTCCAAGATGCTCTTCAATCTCTTTTCTATCGCCAAACAAAACAAAATCTAAAGAGCTGTCCTCTGCCTTTGCCTTTTGTACAGCCATGAGCATAGCTTTAGGTGCATTGTCGCCGCCTTGTGTATCAATTAATAACTTCATAATTTCCTCCGTTCTAAATCCATAATTATTATACATTATTTTGTCTATTAAATCAAGTTTTTTATATTATCACTAATGCATGTGGCAAATCTAATAATATAAATTTGTCTTTATTGCTTATTCTAGTAGGATTTTTATTTCTTCATATGTTAATTTTTCTGCGTTTTCTATAAGGCTTTCTAAGATTGCTCCTCTTGTTATTAGTCTATGAGTTCTTTCTTTTCTTCTTTTTTCTATGTCTTGTTTTAACATCTTCTTTTCTTGATTTTTTAGTTGTCTTAGTCTTTCTTCTGTATCATCAATTTTGTCTTTTATTTCTTTTGACTCTTGTCTTATTTGTTCTAATTTATTCATATATAACTCCTTTCTTGTAATAAAAAAGAGTTAACATTTATGCTATCTCTTTAAAAGTTTCATTATTAAATCTCTTGTCATCTAACAAAGCATTAAAATAAATCTTCCAACCTTTTCCAATTTTCATTATTCATTTCTTTTGTGTAGTTTGTATTGTTAATATAAAGTCTTGTATCTTTATCTCTAACAAACCCCCAATTTATTTTACGCCTTTATGCGTAATCCTTAAAAGCTTTGAATTTATTTTCGATTTGCTTATCAATATTTTCCAGATGACCTTTCTTTACCATATCCTTAAGTTTCCTTGAATTAGTTTTTCTTTTTTCACTAATATAATCTGCAAGTTGTTGACTTTTTTCATTGGCATCTTCTATAATCTTTTTCATAGCTTTTAAAATAGCCTTTGCTGAATACTGAGCCACTTTTATCTCAATATTTATAGCCTTATTATTAACTTCATCATTTACCATATAGGCGACCTCCTTTCCAGGGAAAATAAAAAAGCGGCCCAGACTTTTACATCTGAACCTCTAAAATTTTAATTCTATAGTTTTTTATTATTTTTAATTTTATTACTGTTGTGACGTACTTTATAAATTATGTGTCGCAAACTATTATTTGCTTTTTAATGCCTTATTGATGGTTTCTTGAATAAAAGGACTACAGCATTTACCCAAAGGATTGTTAATTTCGCACTTTCCATTTTTCATTGCCCCTGTAAGTCTAATAATATCTTTAATATTCTTTGCACCATCATCTAAAACAGCGTTTATAATTTGTTGCTCTGTAACTTGGTTGCAATAGCATATATATTTGGGATTTGCATCCTTTTTAAACCATATAGGAACTTTTACATCTTCCTTATAAAAAACTCTTTCATTGTTTAAGTTATAATACACGACATCACAATCTTCATTCATACATAAATAGTAAGTTTCTTCATCTACAACCTTTCCCATAAGGTTTTCTGATACCATATGCTTTACAGTTATATTCTTAACCTTTTCTCCTATTTTGTGACATTTGGGGCAATTTGCTTTTTCTTCCACTGTACCAGTGGTTTTTTGTATTGAACCTCAGCAAGATTGATTTATCTTATTTTCTTGACTCACTTTATTTCCTCCTGTCTGAATAAATATTATTACTATAGTTAATCAGGATATCTAATACCTCTTTCAATGGATCTACAGGTTGCAGCTCTTTTTAAGTCTTCTTTGTTCATTTCTCTTTCTACCAATAAGTGCCATAATGGTTTATAAGAAATTGCCATATTATTACCCCTTATCCGTTTTATTGTTAAGATATATTATATCATAAATAGGCTGATAAGTCACTTTAGCCTATTTTATACTTGTGCTTGCGTTAGTATTTATTGAGATAGTCCTTGTTTTTTTCCTTGTCCCACTTGGAACTGCTCCAAATCAATTGGACCTAGTAGGAACAAATACGCAATAAAAAAACTCAGGCGATTAACCTGAGTAATTTTATTCAACATCTAAAACCTTTTCACCATTGTAATAACCACAGCTCATGCATACTCTGTGTGGTCTTTTCATTTCATGACATTGAGGACATTCAACGAAAGTTGCTTTTCTTAATGTATAAGATGAAGCTCTTCTCTTGTTACGTCTTTGTTTTGATGTACGTCCTTTAGGTACTGCCATTAAAAACACCTCCTTAACTTACAGTAAATGTATTTCTTTACTAATTCGCATTTATAACATTACAATTATACTGTTTTTTCTATCTTTTGTCAAGACTTTTTCTATCTTATTTTAAATTATTTTGAAATAATTTCCTTTGTGTCTCTTGCTATCATTAATTCTTCGTTTGTTGGGCAGATGTAGATCTTAATCTTAGCGCCATCTTTAGCGATGTCTACTTCTTTTCCTCTAGTACCATCGTTCTTCTTGTCATCTAGTTCAATACCTAGGTGTTCTAGTCCGTGAAGAATTTCTCTTCTCATTGTGTCAGAGTTTTCACCAATACCACCAGTCATAACGATGGCGTCAAGTTCTGGCATTTGAGCCATGTAAGCACCGATGTACTTTTTAACTCTGTTTGTGAACATATCAAGTGCAAGTCCTGCTTTTTCATTTCCTTTGTCTCTCGCTTCTTCAAGGTCTCTAAAGTCTGAGCTTAGCTTAGATACGCCAAGTACACCTGATTTTTTATTTAACCATTGGTTAGCTTCATGTGGAGTGATATTTTCATTTTCACATAAGAATGTAACAACAGTTGGGTCGATATCGCCTGATCTTGTTCCCATTACAAGGCCTTCAAGCGGTGTAACACCCATGGATGTATCGTAAACTTTACCATTCTTAATGCAAGCTAAACTTGATCCGTTACCTAAGTGGCAGTTGATTATGTTTAGTTCTGATAAATCTTTATTAAGTATTTCAGCCATTCTATGTGCTATATATTTATGAGAAGTTCCGTGGAAACCGTATTTTCTAAGTCTATACTTTTCATATAGATCATAGTCAATAGCGTACATGAAGTTCTTAGCTGGCATTGTTTGATGGAAGGCTGTATCCATAACAACAACGTTTGGTTTGCCGCTTACAAGTTCTTCGCAAGCTTCTATACCCATAAGGTTTGCTGGGTTGTGAAGTGGTCCGAAGCAAATGAATTTTTCGATAGTTTTCTTAACGTCTTCATTTACTAAAGTAGAATCTGTGATGATATCTCCACCGTGTAGTACTCTGTGACCTATACCGTCGATTTCGTCAAGTGAAACAACAACGCCGTGTTCTTTGTCAACAAGTGCATCAAATACGTGTTTCATAGCAGCCTTATGGTCTTTCATAGCTTCTTCTACTACAAAGTTTTCTCTTCCATCAACCTTGTGAGTAAGTTTTGATCCTTCAATACCAATTCTTTCTACTAAACCTTTACATATTACGCTTTCATCTTCCATATTCATCAGTTGATACTTTAATGATGATGATCCGCAATTAATTACTAATATTTTCATTTTTACCTCCCTGAATATTTAACAAATCATATACATATATGATATAATAAATTATAGAAAATTTCAAGTGTTTTTTATGAAAGAAGGGAAAAAGTTGAAAATAGCCGCAATTATTTGTGAATACAACCCATTTCACAACGGTCACATCTATCATATTCGTAAAACAAAAGAAGCTTTAGGCGCCGATGCAGTGGTCGCTCTGATGAGTGGCAATTTTGTGCAAAGAGGCCTTCCTAGTGCCTTTACCAAGTATGAAAGAGCTAAGATTGCCTGTGAATATGGCTGTGACCTCGTCCTTGAGCTGCCCGTCTTCTCTTCTATAGCTCCTGCAGATATATTTGCAAAAAATGCTGTGAATATACTAAATAAGCTGAACGTAATTGACTACCTAAGCTTTGGCAGTGAAGATGGTATAGAGGCTCTTAGAAAAGCACATGAAACGATGAAGGCAAATGAAAAGCAATTTGATGAGCTAATTAAAAAGCATTTGACGAGTGGTCTATCTTACTCAAGGGCTTACGCTTTAAGCTTTAATAAGCTTACTACGAGTGATATAATGTGTAAATCAAATAATATACTTGCTTATAAGTATATAAGTGCTCTTGACGAAACGAAGAGCGCGATGAAGCCATTCGCCGTGAAAAGACATGGCCCTCATTATAACGACGAGTGCGATGAGGCTGGCATGGCAAGTGCGAGTCATATACGCTCTCTTATATATAAGGGTGAAGATGTAAGTGATTTAGTCCCAGCACTTCCCCAAGAAAAAATTATTGACTTGGAAAAATATTTTTCCTATATCAAATCCATTTTTATAAGAGAAAAGAATTTTAAAATGTATTTTGAATATGATGAAGATGCTGTAAACTATATTAAAAAATACATCTATGAAGCGAAGAGCTATAATGAATTTATGGATATGGTCTCAAGAAAAAACTTTTCAAAGAGCAAGATCAATAGATTTTTATTAGCAATGCTATTAAACATTTATAAAGATAGTGTTTCAAGAGATAATGAATATGATTTTATAATACCTTTATGTGCAAATGAAAAGGGGAAAAAAGTTTTAAAAGAGATAAAAAAACATAGCGATGTAAATATCATTAGCAAGTACAAAGATCTTGATAATTTAAGTCATGAGAGCAAGCTAGACCTTGATATCTTGGTAAACAATGATAAAATTTATTATCTGATGAAGGGCATGGATGTAAAAGATGCTTACAAGATTAATTTACAAAGTATATAAAAAACTCTTAAGAAATAGCAAATTATATGATATAATTAAAATGTTAGGAATAAAATAAATAATATAAAGGAGGACATATATGAAATTACTAATTATCGGCGCAGGTCCTGGCGGATACGAAGCCGCTTTCAGAGCTGCTCAACTAGGAAATGATGTTGTTCTTGTTGAAAAGAACTTACTTGGTGGTACTTGCCTAAACATTGGCTGTATACCTACTAAGACTATGGTTAAGATAGCTGATTTTTACAGCGAAGTTCAAAATGCTGAAGAATTTGGCGTAAAGGTTGACGGATATAGTCTTGATACTGAAAAGATTTACCAAAGAAAACAAGATGTAATGGGTAAACTTAGAGACGGAATCGAATATTTAATCTCAACATATGACAATATCAAGCTTTTAAAGGGTAGTGCTTCTTTCGTTAGCGAAAATGAAGTCAAAGTAGTTTTAAATGATGGCGGCGAAGAAAACGTTACATTTGATAAGTGCATCATAGCTACTGGATCAAAGGACATCAAGCCACTTGAAGGATGCGATTTGCCAAAGGTTTTAAACTCAACTACTCTACTAAGTTTAAAAGAAATACCTAAGTCAATGATAGTTATAGGTACAGGCGTTATAGGCCTTGAGTTTGCTACTATCTACGCAAGCTTTGGTACTGAAGTAACTGTTATCGGTAACAATATGTTTAAGACAGCAGATATTGAAATACAAAAGAGATTACAATCAATATTAAAAAATCCAAATCTAAAGTTCGCTACAAAGCAACACTCTAAAAAGATAGAGCAAGCTGGCGACATGCTTAAGGTAACTACTCAAATGGTAGGCAAAGACACTTTGAAAGAGTATGAAGCTGAATATGTATTAGTTGCTCTAGGAAGAGCAAGCAATACTGATGGTCTTAACACTGAAGCAGCTAAGGTTGAAACAAAGGACGGCGGCGTTTTAGTTGATGAAAACCTAAAGACATCAAACGACAATATCTATGCTATCGGTGATGTTATATACAAAAACACTCAACTTGCTCACTTTGCTACAGCTCAAGGCTTCCATGTAGTTGAACAATTATCTGGTCTTGAACCAAAAACTGATCTTTCAATCGTTCCAGCAGTATTATACACAGTTCCAGAACTTGCTCAAGTTGGTAAGACTGAACAAGAACTTGAAAAAGAAGGTATTGAGTTTGACAAAGCAAAGTCCATGTACCAAGCAAATGGTAAGGCACTTGCTGTTGGCGGAACTAAAGGCTTTATAAAGATACTATCAACAAAGGATCACAAGAAGATTTTAGGCTGCCACATCATCGGTAAGGACGCTGACCTATTGATCCACTACGCTGTTATAGCTATGTCCAATGGTCTAAGTGTTGAAGACTTATCAAATATGATATATGCTCACCCAACTATTGCCGAAGTATTTAAGGACGCAATTGAATCGCTTGAAGGCAAGTCAACAAACTCGCCAATGGCAAAATAATTATAAAGATTTTATAAGCAGATAAGAAAATAAATGCGAAGGTAATTATGTACTTTCGCATTTATTTTTTTACTTTTCTTCTTTGTTTTGTGCTACGTGATTTTCTTGGCTAACAGAAGCAGACATTTTTCTAAGCTCTGTTCTGTTTTCATTCAAAGTAGTAATCATGTCTTTTAAGTTTTCTTGTGCGTTCATTAGAAGCTTGTCAGAGTATTCAAGAGAAGAGCGCTTTAAGTTTGTTGAAGCAATTTGTGCTTTGTTCATAATGTCTTTTGCTCTTTCATTAGCTTCTTTTAAAACTTCTTCTTTGCTTACAAGCTCTTCAAGTTTTAATCTTGTTTCTTTAATGATTTGTTCTGCATCTTTATTTGCTTCGCTTATAATTCTTTCTCTTTCTTCTTTGATCCATGCAGCTTGTTTTATTTCATCTGGAAGTTTTATTCTTAACTCGCTTATAATGTCTAGTAATTCTTCTTTTTGAACTAAAACCTTACTTGTTAGAAGTAGAGAACCAGCTGTTTCAACAATGTCCTCAATCTCATCAATAAGACCTAATACATCCATTTTTTAACCCCTTTCGTATTTCTTTTTCAATGCTATTTCAACATTTTCTGGCACTAAGGCCGATATATCTCCATGATAGTAGGCAATCTCTTTCACGATTGAAGAGCTAAGGAAGTTGAACTTATGTGACGCAACTAAGAATATAGTTTCTAAGTCCTTATTAAGTGATTTATTCGCCATAGCCATTTGAAGTTCGTATTCATAGTCAGAAACGGCTCTTAAACCTCTTATTACGTAGTTGGTACCCTCTTCTTCGCAAAATGAAGTAAGAAGACCATCAAAAGTCTTTACCTTAATCTTCTTTTCGTCTTTGAAGATTTCCTCTATCATCTTTTTTCTCTCATCTATAGTAAATAAGTGTTTTTTCTGTACATTAGTAGTTATGCCTATGATTAACTCGTCGAACATATCCTTTGATCTGTTGATGATATCAATATGTCCATTGGTTATAGGATCAAAACTACCAGGATAGATAGCTTTCATTTAACACCTCTTTATAAAAAATATTTTCTTATCGCCAATTGTTCTTGTGTCAATATCAAAATCATCCGCGCTAATTACTTCAGCTAAATCATAGTCCTTATTTTCTTCTATGATTATACTGCCTTTATCCTCAAGTAAATCAAGAGAGATAATTAGCTTAAGTACTTCATTTAGTAGCTCACGCTCTTTGTATGGCGGATCCAAGAAGATGTAGTCAAAGTTTTTCTCCTTAAGAGGCCCTTTTAAGGCTCTTATGGCATCCATCTTCATCAGCTTTATCTCGTCATTAAGCTTTAAGCTTTCTAAATTTTTATTTATTACGCTTATGGCCTCGCGCGATGAATCTACTAAGTAGACGTCCTTCGCGCCTCTTGAGTAAAACTCAATGCCTATCTGTCCTGTGCCGCTAAATAGATCTAAGACAGATGCGTTAATCGCTATTGGCGATATGATATTAAATATTGTTTCTTTTATATTATCCAAAGTTGGTCTCGTCTTAAGACCTTTTGGAGCTATTAATTTTCTTGATTTGAATTCGCCTGATATAACTCTCATAGCTTTCCTCTTAATTCAAGATGATATCTTGTTTACTATCGTAAAAGACTGAGTCCATATTGTTTAATAAGGCTTCATATCTGTCTTTTTCGTAATCAATGTCGCCTCTTAATATTGATAATACTTCTTTGTTTATGTCATTAATCATCTCAGTATCCTTATCAAAATCAAAGAATTTAAAATCTATAGAGCCGTGCTGCTTTGTTCCGAAGAAGTCGCCTGGTCCTCTTAGTATCAAGTCTTTCTTCGATATCTCAAAGCCGTCGCCAGTCTCTTGCATTAATTTTAATCTTTCGTAGCTAATATCATTTAGCTTGTCATAAACAAGGACGCAATACGCTTGATCCGAACTTCTTCCTACCCTGCCTCTTAATTGGTGAAGCGTAGATAGACCGAACCTTTCTGCGTTTAGTATAATCATTAGATTAGCATTAGGAACGTTTACACCGACTTCTATAACAGTAGTTGAAACAAGTATCTGCACTTCGTTATCTTCATAAGCGGACATTATCTTGTTCTTCTCTTCGTTTGATGTCTTTCCATGAAGGAGAGCCACATTATAATCTTTGAAGTGCTCCTTCAGCTCTAAATATACATCATTTGCGTTTGCCAAGTCAAGCGAGTCACTCTCTCCAATCAGAGGCGTAACCACATAGACCTGCTTTGATTTTTTTAGTTCTTTTTCTATAAAATTAAAAATTCTTTCCTTGTAAGAGTAAGGCACAGCGTATGTCTCGACTTTTTTCCTTCCTGGCGGCATGGTCTTGATAGTTGATATATCAAGGTCACCGTAGAAAATTAGTGACATGGTCCTTGGTATCGGCGTTGCACTCATTACAAGAGTGTCTGCGTATATTGATTTATTCGTTAAATTTGCCCTATGCTTAACGCCAAATCTGTGTTGCTCGTCCGTGATAACGAGTCCAAGCTTATTAAAAGTAACTTTATCTTGGATTATAGAGTGAGTTCCGACAACTATGTCTATTTCCCCGCTCTCTAGCCCCTCATAAATCTCATTCTTTTCTTTATTTGATATTGATGATGATAGCAGCGCCACTTTTATATCTTTAGCTTTGAAAATATCTTTAAGGCTCTCGTAGTGCTGCTTAGCTAGTATCTCAGTCGGTGCCATCATTGCAGCTTGGTAGCCATTGAGATGCGCCTTATACATAGCGTATACAGCGACTATAGTCTTACCGCTTCCAACGTCTCCTTGGACTAACCTATTCATCCTCTTATCAGCTTGCATATCGGCATTGATCTCGTCTATGACGGTCTTTTGGTCAGCTGTTAGCTCAAAGCCAAGCCCCCTAATAAAGTCATCTTCTTCATCAAAGTGCTTGAACTTTATATAATTTTCATCCTGAACTTCTTTTCTTAAGACCTTAAAGCCATATTCAACGGTAAATATCTCTCTAAAAGCTAAAGTCCTTCTCGCCTTCTCCAAAGTCTCGTGAGACGTTGGAAAATGCAGTTCTTTAAGTGCTTCATCTATACCATATAAGTTATAATCACGTATCAAAACTTCTGGAATTATCTCTTTTACTAAGCCCTTTGTATTTAGTAGCTCGCTTACTATTGAGACCAGTTTTGAATTATATAAACCTTTTACAAGATTGTATATTGGGCCGATGTAGCCAAGTCTGTCTGTGTTTAAACTATTGTAAAATTCAGGATTAGAAAAACTGTATCCAAATTTATTTTTACTTAATTTGCCAAAAAAGTAGAATGTTTTGCCTGGCTTAAAGATGTTTCTATAAAAATTCATGCCAAAGAAGAAAACTTTCGCATTATTCTTCTCATCACAAACGTCAAACATCATCATATTTCTCTGCCTCATTATAGGCGAAGAAATGACTTTTACCTTAAACAGAGCCGCTTCAGCTAGACTATCATCAGAGATAGTCCTAAGATTCTTCCTGTCCTCATACCTTCTAGGCCTGTTAAACAGTGCATCTTCTGCAGTGTATAAACCAAGCCTATTTAGATACTCTTCAGTTTTGCTTCCTACTCCCTTGACCTCTCTTAGCTTCATTATTCCAATGAAATTATATAGTAGTATAAAGCTTGTTTAGACTCGATTGCTTCGAAGTCGACATCCGGATATTTTTCTTCAAGTTTTTCAATTAAATCATCAGCTAAAGCTTTTTCAGCGTCTTCGCCTAGATATAGAGTCACTAAAGATGTATCCTCATCGATAAGTTCATCTATCATAGCCATAGTTGTTTCGTTTAAATCGGCTGAGCTTGCAAGTATCTTTGATGAGCTGATAGCAAGGTAGTTACCCTTCTTTATCTCTTTACCATCGATAGTAGTGTCTCTTACAGCAAAAGTAACTTCACCAGTTTTTACTTCGCTGATGGCTTCGTTCATATTGTCAAGAATTTCATCTGCACTCATGTCCTCATCGAATGTAATCATAGCTGTAATAGCTTCTGGCATATTTCTAGTCTCAACTACATGGATATTCTTATCGCTAAGGTCAATAGTTTGCTTAGCTGCCATGATGATGTTTTTGTTGTTAGGGAAGATAAATATATCGTCTGCATTGATCTTGTCAATTGCTTCCATGAAATCTTCTGTAGATGGGTTCATAGTTTGGCCACCAGTAACAACTTCATCAACTTTTAGATCCTTAAATATCTTTGTAAAACCTTCTCCTGAACTTACGGCAATAAAGCCATATTTCTTGTGCTCTTTTGGCTTATTATCTTCTTTTTCAGTATTTTTATACTCTTCTTCACTAAATAGTATCTCGTTGTGTTGAAGACGCATATTATCAATCTTGATGTCCTTTAAGTAACCAAGTTTTAAAGCTTCTTCAATAACTTGACCTGGGTTGTTTGAGTGTATATGGCACTTGATTATATCATCAAGAGCAACAACAACCATTGAGTCACCTATCTTTGAGATAGTTTCCTTAAATTCATTAACCTTGCTTGTATCGCCAGTTATAATAAATTCAGTACAATAACCATATTTGATATTGTCTGTAGAGATTTCTTTTCTATTAGCTGTTTGTTTAGTCTTATTTATATCTTGAACTGTAATTTCTAGATTTTCAGTTCTAGCGCCTTCTATTGCGCCTTTTAAAATACAGTAAAGACCCTTACCACCAGCATCAACTACACCAGCTTCTTTCAATACGCTCAATAGCTCTGGAGTTCTGTTTAATGATTCTTCTAAAGCAATAAGTGAATCATCTGCAAATTTAGAAAGTTCTGTGTAATTTCTATAGTTTTTACTTGCAAAACTTGCTAAATCCTTTGATACTGTTAGTATAGTTCCTTCTGTTGGTCTCATAACAGCCTTATAAGCAACTTCACTTGCCTTAACAAAGGCTTCCATCAATGCTTCGATGTCAATGTATTCCTTATCTTCTACAGCTTCTTTGAAACCTCTAAGAAGTTGAGATAAGATTACACCAGAGTTTCCTCTTGCTCCAAGAAGAGCACCCTTACTCAAAGCACTTGATATTTCTTTTACAGTTTTATTTTCTTCTTTAACTGCATTTGTAACTGCTGACTTCATTGTTAGAAGCATGTTAGTACCTGTATCTCCATCTGGAACAGGAAATACATTTAGAGCATCAACCATTTCCTTGTTTTCACCAAGTGAGTTTAGAGCTCCAATCAATGCTTTCTTTAAAACAATTGCGTCAATTTTATTAGTACTCACATTTACCTCCTACTTTTTGTCATTCATTCTTAGTCCTTGGACAAAAACGTTGACATTTTTAACAGACATAGCTGTTTGTCTTTCAACATTGTATTTTACTTTTTCTATAATGTTATCGCAAACAACTGAAATTTTTACTCCAAACTCCAATACTACATATAAAGATATGTCTAAGTGGCTTCCGTCTGTCACTACCTTTACTCCCTTAGCTAGATTCTCCATGTTAAGTAATTTGTAAAAACCATCTTTTGCATCGATTGCACTCATACCTACTATGCCATAGCTTTCCATAGCAGATAGACCTGCTATCTTGGCGATAACATTGTCAGCAATGTTAATAGTTCCTAAATCATTAGTATATTGACAAGGCATAAATCTCCCTCCATTCACTTAATAAATTTATTTTCTCTTTTGCTTTGCTTATTTGTATCCATAATTACTTATATTATACCATTAAATTGCTTATTTTTAAAGATATATATGGAAATTTTATGTTTTTTTGACATTTTCTTTAAAAAAAATCTATTTTTTATAAAAAAAGCTTGATTTTTATGATTAACTTTGCTATAATTAAGTAGTTAAAGCTTGAGAGGAGGTAAGAAAATGGGAAAAGTTTGCGATATATGTGGTAAAGGAAAGATTGCCGGTAATAAAGTATCTCACTCTTTAAGACACTCAAGAAGAACTTGGAAGCCAAACTTAAGAAGAGTTAGAGCAAACGTTAACGGAACTGTAAAAAGAATAAATGTTTGTACTAGATGCCTTAGATCAGGTAAGGTACAAAGAGCCGAATAAAAATTGCAGACTAACTGCAATTTTTTTTGCTCAATACATAGAAGAAGCAGAGCTAATTGCTCTGCTTCTTTCGCGTGTATATATAAAGGCCGATGCATTATGCATCAGCCTTCTTTGTATTTAAGCTAAATCGATTTTATAAAAACAATGTTGTAAAGACAAAGGCTCTGTTCTTATGTGCAGTGACTAAAGCATACTCGCCCATTGCCTTGTTGCTCATTAGTAATGAACTTTCTTTCTTAACTGTTTTATGATCAAGCTCCCACTTTGCTGACTCGATTGAAACTGTTAAATCTTCATCAACTGGTACCATTGAGAATGACACTACATCATATCTATTCAATACTCTAAGCTTATCGCCTTCGTTAAGCACTTTTGCTGCTTGTTGGCCTCCAAAGACAGTTATGTCAAGGTCCTTGCTATATGCTAAGACATTGTTTAGTACTGTCATAGTGTGATCAGTTTTTCCACCTAAAGCGCAGAAAACATCAATTTTCTTAATCTTGCACTTTTCTTTTACATATTCCAAGGCAAGTTCGAAGTCTGTCTTGTCCTTTTCTACGTCATATTCTATCCTTTCGATATCACTTGTCTCCATGTAGATTAGTGCATCTTCATTAACACTATCACAATCACCTATGAATAGGTCTGCTTCCATATTGTACTTAACTAAGTGATTTAAGCCGCCATCAACTGCTATGACCATGGCGTAATTTTTAATATCTCCTGTTAAAAAACTATCAATTGGTCCGTTTAATACTATTGCTACTTTATTTTTCATCTCTCAACTCTCCTAAATTCTTTTCTATCTCTGAATTTTTAAATGCTGCTGATCCTGCAACAAATAAATCTACTCCTAAAGCTTCTAAGCTCTTAATATTGTCCTTGTTGACGCCGCCATCGACCTCTAATATGATGTCTCTGCCGCTTTCGTCAATCATCTTTCTCACTCTTTTGATCTTCTCATTAACTGCTTCGATGTATGATTGGCCACCAAAACCTGGATTAACTGACATAATTAATATTAAATCAATATCGTCCATGATGTACTTAAGTGTTTCTTCACTTGTCGATGGGTTTAGTGACACACCGGCCTTCATGCCAAGTCTTCTGATTTCGGCAAGCGTTCTTTGTAGGTGTATAGTCGCCTCTTGATGCACGGTTAATATGTCTGCTCCAGCATTTTTAAAATCTTCCAAATATCTTTCAGGCTTTTCTATCATCAAGTGGCAGTCAAGAATAAAATCTGTGTTCTTTCTCACTGATTTAATGATTGGCAGACCAAAGGATATATTCGGAACAAAATTTCCATCCATAACATCAAGATGCAAATACTTAATATCAGCCTTCTTTAGTTTTTCTAAATCGTCTTGCAAATTATAAAAGTTTGCCGACAATAATGATGGTGCTATCTCTCTCAAGTCAATACCTCCTCTTTGCTTTTATCTCTTCATACATTAGTAGATAATTTTTATACCTAATGCGCGATATATTTTCTTCTTCTACTTGTCTTTTTATCTCACAATCAGGTTCATTGATGTGCGCGCACGACGCAAACCTGCATTTGTTCTTATACTTATTAAATTCTTTTATATAATTTTTTAGCTCATCTTCCTCTTGCAAAAAGTCAAGTTCAAGCGACGTAAAGCCAGGTGTATCAATGATGTTCGTATCTTCATCTATTGAATAGAGCTGCACTGACCTTGTTGTTTGCTTGCCCTTATTGAGCTTCGTCGATATCTCTTGGGTCTTAATTAGCTTGTTTTTATTGAGATAGTTCATTATTGACGACTTGCCCACACCAGATGGACCTGATAGAACCGAGGTTTGACCCTTTATCTCGTCTAAAACTCTGTGAATGGATTCATCATCATATATACTCGTCTCGAAGACATCGTAGCCGATGCTCTTATACATATTATATATAAGTTCATCAAGCTTGATATCTTTTTTGTTTATTATGATTATAGGCCTAATATGATTGTACTCTGCCATGACTAAGAATTTGTCAAGCAAAAGTAAATTTATGCTTGGCGTACTTATAGTCATGACTATAAGTAAATTATCTACGTTTGCTACGTTTGGCCTTATTAACTCATTTTTTCTTTCCTCAATGCTCTCTATAAGGCAGGAGCCATCTTTTTCTACAAAGTTTGCAATGTCACCAACAAGTGGCTTCATCTTAAGCTTCTTAAAGCTTCCAAGCTGCTTTGCTTCATAGATCTCGCCAATGCTCTCTATATAGAAAACGCCGGAAATGGATTTAATTATTTTACCCTTCATTAGTTCGCTTGCTTTGTAGTTATATAAGTGTCGTTCTTGTAAATATCGAAAGTGTCTCCTTCTTTAGCATTGTACTTGAATCTCACTTGACCATCTTCCTTGCTAACCATTTGATCGTAAACAGTTTCTTTTACTCCGTTAGAGTTTTTAATTATAGTAAAGTGTGTTTGATCAAGGTCTGGATCTGCTTGAAGAACGATGTCTATAACGACTGCGGCCTTTTCTTTTGGCTTATCTTCTTCTTTTGGTTTTTCATTTGTTTCATTATTTTCAGGTGTTTCTTCTTCGGCCGGCTTTTCAATCTTGCCTTTAGATACTACAAGGTCGATAACCTCATCTTTTTGAACAGTTGATCCTGATTTTATTGATTGATCTGTAACGATATCTTTATCAAAGTCTTCACTGTCTTTGCTTGTTATTTTGTATTTAAGTCCTAAATCTGTAAGCTCTTTTATAACTTCATCTTTGTTTCTTCCTATAAAGTCAGGAACTTCAACTTCATCAGAGTTACCCTTGCTTACAACTACCTTTATTAGGCTATTCTTTTCAGCTTGAGAGCCTTCCCCAGGTTCTTGCCTAATTATGATACCTTCTTCGTGCTCTTTGTCTTCTTCATAGCTTGGTTCTGCTAGCTTTAAGCCATATTGATACAAAATGCTTTCTGCATCTAGTATTGTTTCACCAACTATATTTGGTACTTCAACGCTATCTTCTGATTCAGATATAGTTAAAGACACTTTAAAATCTTTTTTAACTTTAAAATCTGCTTCTGGATCTTGTTTTGTTACAATATTGGCCTTGCCATCAGTCTTTTCTTTGGCAACTACTTCATAAGTAAGTCCTAAGGCTTCAAGTTTTGATTTTGCTGTATCTAAATCATCGCCTACAAGATTTGGCACTGCTACTTCGTCTGAGCCGCCACCGCTAAGTGCGCCTTTTAAGTAATTGTATCCAAAGAATAGTCCAGCTACTAGTAGTAGAGCTGTAATTATTCCTAAGAAAACGCCAGCTAAACCATTTTCTTTTTTCTTTTTACGGCGATTTCTGTTTGATTGTCTCATTTCAGAAATATTTTCCTCCCTATTTCTTTTAGTCTTTTCGTTTCTTTCTTCACGAATTATATCCTCTTGTTTTAAAACAACAGTTTCATCATTCCAGTTGTCATTTTGCTTGTCATAATTAAAGCTTACATCATCATCTAGGTATAAAAAATCCGCCAAGATGTCATCAACGCTTTGATACCTTTCACTTTGCTTCTTTCTTGTACACTTAAGTATGATTTTTTCAAGATTCTTGTTCATATTAGGCAGATACTCGGACGGCGGAACGATGTCGTCTTGTATTTGCTTCATCGCTACTGATATAGGATTGTCCCCATCATATGGCTTTTTGCCTGTTAGCATCTCGTATAAAACTATACCAAATGAGTATATATCAGTCTTATTATCAGTGTAGCCTCCTCTAGCTTGTTCAGGTGATATATAGTGGACTGAACCAAGTACATCAGATGTCGTAGTAACTGTAGTTGATGTAGATGCTCTTGCTATACCAAAGTCTGTTACTTTGACAGTGCCTTGTTTAGTAATCATTATATTGTGAGGCTTTATATCTCTGTGAACAACATTATGATCATGAGCGTCTTTCAAAGCTCTAAGGATTTGAATTGAATAATCAATTGCATCATCTTCAGAAAGTTTGCCCTTGCTATCAATTATATCCTTTAAAGTAGTTCCATCGATATACTCCATAACGATGTAATAAATAGTCTCGTCCTCAATAGTGTCAGTGCCTACATCATATATGCCAACTATGTTTTGGCTCGATAATGATGCAGCCGCCTTTGATTCTCTATTAAACTTCTTTATAAATTCTTCATCATTAGCATATTCAGGTCTTAAAATTTTTATAGCAACATATCTATCTAAAACTCTACATCTGGCTTTGTAGACTGTTGCCATGCCTCCATCGCCAATTTTTTCTAAGATTTCATATCTATCCGATAAAAGTTTTCCTATCATCTTATCCATTTTATCACCTCTAAGCCTTTATAGTTATTATAGTAACATTATCTCTTCCGCCCATAAGTATAGCTCTATCCTTAAGCTCTTCAGCTACCTTTTGCATTGAGATACTCTTGTTCTTCTCTACTAGTGCAAGTATTGAGTTATCTTCGACCTCTTTGTTAAGTCCATCTGTACATAAAAGTACTATGTCGTCCTTCCTGTGAATGAACTTATATGTGTCAATGACAACAGTTTTTTCTGTTCCCAAAGCTCTGGTCAAAGCGTTTTTGTTATCTATATTTTTAACATTAAAAATTTTGCTTCCCGCCCTTTTAATTAGCTCGTTGCCAAATGTGTGGTCCTCTGTTAGCTGAGCTATCTCGTGCTCTCTGATTAGGTAGGCTCTTGAGTCACCTACATGAGCTATGAGGCAAGTGTTTTTGTAATAGGCGCAGACCAATATCGTCGTGCCCATGCCCTCACAATCTTTATTAAACTTTGAATATTTGTAAATGGAATTGTTTGCGCTAACTATACTTGTTCTTATAGCGTCTTCGACATCGTCTATACAGACCACATCGTTTTTGTTCTTTAAGACATCGGCAATGGTATCGACAGCCATCTTACTAGCTAGTTCACCTGCCTTATGTCCACCAACCCCATCAGCAATTACAAAGAAAGGGAATGGATTATCATCGTAGATAAAAAAGTTATCTTCATTATTTGTTCTAGTTTTACCCTTATCTGAAACATAACCAATATTCACATTGACCACCTCCTATTGTTCAAGATAATTATTTCTAAGCTGTCCACACGAAGCGTTTATATCCGCTCCTAACTCGCGCCTAACGGTTACATTAAAGCCAAAGTCTTCTAAATATTTTTTAAACTTCATTATATTTTCTGAAGTGCTTGGCTCTTCATCGTACTCTTTAATCTTGTTAAGCGGAATTAAATTGATGTGTGACTTAATATCTTTTAATAAATTTTTTATATCTAAAGCAGATTGATAAGAGTCATTAAGTCCGTCGATTAAAACGTATTCAAAGGATATCCTCTTATTGATCTTGGCCTGATACTCTTTAAGCGCAGGTACAAGCTTATCAAAGGGATAGCTCTTTGTAATCGGCATAATATTCCTTCTCTCTTCTTCGTCCGCATTATGTAATGATATCGTTAATGTGATTGGATAATCATATTCGGCTAGCTTTAGTATCTTATCAGCAAGACCGCAAGTTGAAACGGTGATGTTCCTCTTCGATAGATTCTTGCCTTCTTTAGCACTTATTAGCTCAATAAATCTTATAAGCTCATCAAAGTTATCAAGCGCCTCACCGCTACCCATTAGAACCACGTTTGATACGTTTATATCATTTAGCCTTTCTATCTCATATATCTCGTCAAGCATCTCTGAGGCATAAAGATTTCTTATAAAGCCTTTCTTGGTTGATGCACAAAAGGCGCAGCCCATCTTGCAGCCGACCTGTGTTGATATACAGACAGTGTAGCCGTACTTGTACTTCATTAAGACGCTCTCAATGACATTGCCATCATAAAGCTCGAAAAGGTATTTCTTTGTATCATCAAGTTTTGATTTTAGTTCCAAAACTTTTTTTACGCCATATATCTCAGAGCTAGTAATAAGATTTTCTTTTAGATCCTGTGAGAATGTACTTATATCTTCGATATTCTTTATCTTTTGCTTGTGAATAGCTTCGAAGAGCTGTTTCGCTCTAAACTTTTTCTCACCAAGCTCTAAAAAGTACTCTTCAAGCTCTGATATATACATATTGTTAATAATCTTCGTCAAATTAATCCTTCCTTAGATGTGAAATGAAAAAGCCGTCGTTAATCTTTTCACTTGGCATGTGCTTAATAAATTTTTCCAAAGTAAAATCGTTATTTTCTTCTAAAAATCTCTTTAGCATCATTTCGTTTTCTAGCTTAAGTATACTGCATGTGCTGTAGATAAGCAAGCCGCCACGCTTAACGTAGTCTTTGGATATATCAAGTATCTTCCACTGCTTATCATTAAGCTCCTTAAGCTCTTTTATATTGATTTGATATTTTATTTCAGGCTTCCTAGATATTATACCACTTCCTGAGCATGGTACGTCTATCAAAACTTTATCAAATTTGTTAAGAAATTCTTTATTTAATTTCATCGCATCATTGGTTTGAAAATCAATATTGTCAAGTCCAAGTCTATGTGCCTCGCTCTCTAAGAGTTTTATCTTGTGCTCATATATATCGCAGCTAGTTATTGAACCGCTTTCAAGCTTCTCCGCCATGTGCATGGACTTGCCACCAGGCGCTGCGCATAGGTCAAGAACCTTGTCTCCCTTATTAAGCTCAATATAATCTTGAAGGCTCGCGCTTGTCACGTCTTGAAATGAAACATAGCCTTGTTTATATAAGCTTTTTATCACATCATTTACCTTGTCATATACAATGAGGCTGTCAATCGATATATAGCTCTCTTCGTATTTAATATCAAATTTCTCAAGAACTGCCCCGATAGCTTTTTTACTAGTCTTCTTTGTATTCACTCTCAGGTTAAGTAGCCTTTCATCCATAGATTTATCTAAAAAATCAATTACGGTCTCTTTATCGTAATCACTATTAAGTAAATCCAAAAATTCTTCATTAAGCGAATATTTTACGGCTAGCATCTTATCTTCGTCAGCTATATCGATTTTAATTAAATCATCTTTATTTCTTAAAAAATTTCTTAGATTGGCATTGACAAAGCCTGAAAGCCTCTTATTAACTTTCTTTGTTAGATTTACTGCTTCATTAACCGCAGCGCTATCAGGCACCTTGTCCATGTATATAATTTGATAGAGAGCCATCTCCATAATTATGAGTATCTCTATATCAATCTTCTCTAGCTTTGTTGAAGATAGCTTTGAGATGATATAATCAAGGTATTTCTTTCTCTCTACAACGCCATAAACAAGCTTTGTTACGAAAGACTTTGAAATATCTTTATCAAGCTTATTAAGTTCAGTTCTTAGACTAATGTTTGAGTAGGCACCACTTGCGAATATATCTTTCAAAATCAAAAAGCTTGTATATCTGTCGTTATTTTTAATCATTTCTTCTCCTCATAGAAAGTAATCTTAGTATCTCACTAAGTGCTGCAAAGGCTGCTGCAACGTATGTTAGAGCTGCTGCCTTTAAAACTTTCTTTGATCCATATATTGTTTCTTCGTCTACGCCCGGCATGGCACTAATTTCATTCAAAGCCCTTCTAGATGCGTTAAATTCAACTGGTAGAGTTATTAGCGTGAATAAAACTATGATGCCATATAATATTATACCTATATCGAATAGCTTCATGAAGTTAAAGAATATGCCTCCAAGTATCAAATACATTGCTAAATTACTTGAAATGCTTACAGCTGGTGCCATAAAGCTTCTTAAGTTAAGCATTGGATAGCTTTCCTTATCTTGAATAGCGTGGCCTACCTCGTGGGCAGCGACAGCAACTGAAGCGATGGATGTACCATCTGATATATCTTTTGACAAAGAAAGACTCTTGTCTCTTGGATCGTAAAAGTCACTCAAAGTGCCCGGCACTTCCTTGATATTTACATTTCTTAAACCGTTCTTATCAAGTATGGCTCTAGCTACTTCAGCCCCGCTACGACCGATTGAACTAATCCTTCCCATGTATTCTCTATATACTGCTTGTATCTTGAATTGAGCGTATAAGCTTAGTAGCATCGCTGGAATTATATAGATGAAGTATGAACTTACATAATTATGATATCTTCCCGCAAATATTAAAAAGTTTATCATTATCTATCCCCTAACCTTTCACCTATTTCAATTTTGTTTCCTCTTATATAATCAGAAACCTTCATTCTCTTCTTATTAGGCATTTGCACTTCACTTATGATGATGGCATCGTCCTTGCACTTAACTAAGATGCCGTCACCATTGACATTTAATATAGTACCTGCATCAGCATCACTACTAGCTTTGACAATGTCAGCCTTAAATATCTTCATATTATTGCCCTTATAAGTAGTGAAAGCAACTGGCCACGGCTGCATTGCCCTAATTATATGTTCTATCTTAGAAGCGCTTTCACTAAAATCGATAAAAGCGTCTTCCTTTTTAATCATCTTTACATAAGAGCTCTTAGCATCATCTTGAGGAGTACCTTCATCAAGTGCATCAAGACCACTTAAGTACTCCACTATCATCTCAGCGCCTAAATTAGATAGCTTCATAGTAAGTGTATCTGCTGTGTCATCATCTGCAATGGCTATCTCTCTTGTCATTAGTATGTTTCCTGTGTCAAGTCCCTTTGCCATCTTCATAAGAGTGATGCCTGTTACTTCGTCTTCGTTAATGATGGCCGCTTGAACAGGCGCCGCTCCTCTGTATTTTGGTAAGAGTGATGCGTGTATATTTACCGAGTGATACTTCTTCATATAAAGTATCTCTTCTTTAATAATTTGTCCATATGAAGCAACAACGATAACATCAGCGTCAGTATCTTTAATCTTGGCAATGGATTCACTGCTATTGACATCTTCTGGCTGAAAGACTTCTATACCGTTATCAAGCGCATAAGTCTTTAGCTCTGAGTAAGTGATTTGCATCTTTCTACCGCGTCTTCTGTCCGGCTGAGTAATAAGCATAGCTATATCAAAGCCATGGTCCTTTAAAGCCTTTAAGGGAGCCAAACTGAATAATGGCGTTCCCATGTAAATGACTTTCATTATTTAGCCTCTTTCATCTTTTGTTCTTTATCTAATTTTGCCTTAAGCTCATCATTTGTATACATTTCTTTAGCTTTGTCAGTGTATAAAATGCCTTTCAAATGATCTGTCTCGTGGCATATTACTCTAGTCAAAAAGCCTTCAGTTTCAAGCTCATGTTCATTGCCTTCAAGATCTTGGTACTTCATCTTAAGCTTTTCAGGTCTTTCAACCACACCAGAGTAGCCCGGAACCGATAGACAGCCTTCGTAATCGTCGCAGCTACCTTCTGTTTCGATTATATCTGGATTTACAAAAACCATAGGTCCTTCGCCTATGTCTATGACTATCATTTGCTTAAGTATACCTACTTGTACTGCAGCAAGACCAACGCCTTCCGCGTTATTCATAGTCTCTATCATGTCATCTGCTAGCTCTTTAAGTCTATCGTCAAAAACTTTAACTAGCTTAGATTGTTTTCTAAGAATTTCATCTTCGTCGTGTCTAATATTTCTAAGTGCCATCTTTACCTCCTATAAAAAATTTCTTGGATTTATATAAATGTTATAATTTACTTTTTTGTTCTTTGCAAATTTGCTTCTATATAAAATGAAGCGAATATAATCTTTTATCTCTTTCGAATAAGTATTAGTGTACTTCAATATAATTTGATATCTGTAGCTTGCGTTTATCTTTTCAATCGCGCATTGCATTAGCTTTGAGACATTGCATCTGATATCATTTTTATTTAAATAGCTCTCGATATCTCTTCTTAAGTACTCCATCTCAGCTTGGACAATATTTTTGTCAAGGCTAGTTCCGACGATGTATATCATATTAATGAATGGCGGATAGAGAAACTCTTGTCTTAAAGCAATTTCATTTCTATAGAAAGCCTCGTAATTGCCCTTCATCGCATAGCTAATGGTTTCGTTATCAATAGCGTAGCTTTGTAGAAGCACTCTTCCTTTTTCATCGCGGCCAGCCCTGCCAGCGACTTGAGTGATTAAATTATATGTGTCTTCGCTCGCCGAATAGCTCGGGAAATTTAGATTAGCATCGATTGATACAATGATTGCCGCATCAACATTCTTAAAGTCAAGTCCCTTACTAATCATCTGAGTGCCAATGAGTATATCGACTGCTCCCGAATTCATTTTCTTGTATAAATTGATGTAGTCATCCTCAGTTTTGATCGTGTCACTGTCTGCTCTAAGTATCTTAGCCTCTGGAAAAGTCTTTATAAGTAGCTCCTCAACCTTCTCTATACCATAGCCGGCGAAGCTTAGGGCCTCAGCACCGCATCTTGGACAAGTCTTTGGAATGTTCTTTACAAGACCGCAGTAGTGACACTTAATCTTGTTTATACCCTTATGATACGTCATGCTCACGTCGCAGTTATCACAAGTAAAAGTATATCCGCAGCTCTTACAGAATATCTCTTTGTTATAGCCGCGTCGATTTAAAAAGACTATGCTTTGCTTCTTTGTCTTAAGATTTTCATCAATAACTTCGAAAAATCTCGATGATATCTGACTGATGTTTCCTCTTTGTATTTCATCAATCATATTTACTAGCTCTATATCAGCTTCCTTTTGTCCCTTTGCTTTCTTATCAAGCTCTAAGAGCTCATATATGCCATGCTTAGCATTATAATAAGACGATATCGATGGTGTAGCGCTTGCTAAGAGTAGCGTTGCCCCCTCGCTCATGCTTCTATAATAAGCTACTTCATCTGTTTGGTACTTTGGATTCATGTCTGATATGTAGCTTTGATCGTGCTCTTCGTCAATGATTATGAGTCCTAAGTTTTTGCACGGAGCAAATATTGCTGACCTCGCACCTATGACTATGCTTGGCGAAGTCGATTTTATATCGTTATACTCGTCAAAGCGCTCGGATAGACTAAGCTTTGAGTGAAGCACGTGAACCTTTCTTTGAAAGCGTCCAATAAAGCGCCTAATTGTTTGTGGCGTAAGACTTATTTCAGGTACTAGTACTATAGCATCTTTACCCATTTGAAGACATTTTTCAACAAGATGTAAGTAAATTTCTGTCTTGCCAGAGCCAGTCACGCCTCTTAGTAAAAACTTTTCGCCTAAGTCATTTTGAAGTGAGTGCTCCATGCGCTTGTAAACCTTTTCTTGCTCCTTATTTAGCTTGATCTTTTCATAAGAATCTACATCGTAAGCCCTCTTCCTCGACTCTTGAATAAAATCTTCTCTCACTAAACCCTTTTTCAAAAGAGTTTTGATTGGTGAAGACGATATATTAAGGCTAGTGATTATATTTTTCTCCAAAGCGCTGCCATCGTTGTCCCTTAGATAATCAAGTACAGCTCTTTGCTTTTCGCTAACACCCTCGTCGTAAGCCACAAGGCTAATGTATTTTTCGTAGTGTTCCTTAACTTTTTGCTTAATCTTATACTTTTCACTAATGATATTGTCTTTAATAAGCTTAGTAAAATCACTAGCGGTAATGATTTTGAGCAATTCATCCTTTGTATATGCCTTGCCCTTTTCAAGACCAAGTACATCGTCATTAGCATAGTAAAAAAGTTCTAGCTCCTTAATTCCTCCTGGCGGAAAAACCAGTCTAAGCGCGTCGTTATAAGTCGAGATGTATCTATTTCTAAGCCATAGAGCTAGTTCAATCATCTTCTCATCAATGATGGCCTTATCATCAAGCACTTTGATTATGGACTTGATCTTTGATTCGTCTATGCCTACTTCATCGCAAGCGTTTAAAACCACAGCGATGCTAGGCTTATTTGACCTGCCAAAGGGAACTAAAACTCTTGTCCCAACGCCAATGGCTTCATCAGTCTTATAAGTAAAAACTCTATCTAAAACTCTCGATTTTGTATCAATAACAACTTGAACAAACATTAATTTTTCTTTCTATCTTTAAGTAATTCAGCTAGATTGTCAAGAATGATATCTGCTAATTCACTCTTCTTCATAAGATCAAAGGACGTAGCATTTTTGTTTTTATAGACAAAACTTACTTTGTTCTCATCGCTCTTAAAGCCTGAGCCCTTAAGTGTAATGTCATTAGCAACTATCATGTCAGCGCCCTTAGATAAAAGTTTTTTCTTTGCATTAGCAATAACATTTTCTGATTCAGCCGCAAAACCTATCACGATCTTTTCATCTTTCTTATCTTTAAGCGACTTGATTATATCATCAGTCTTCTTTATCTTGATGTCATTGCTTTCGTCCACTTCTTTTTTAATCTTCTCTTCACTGTATTCTGCTGGAGTAAAGTCTGCCGGTGCAGCCGCCATAATCAAAGCATCTGCGTCCACAAACTCCTTATTAACTGCCTCGTACATATCCTTTGACGATACAACGTCTACTATATTGAATGGATCCTTTATATCAAGGTCATTTGGTCCAATGATTAAAGTGACATCGGCTCCTCTATTGTAAGCCTTTTTTGCAATGTGGTAGCCCATCTTGCCAGTCGAACGATTTGAGATGTATCTAACTGGGTCTATCGCTTCAACTGTATGTCCAGCCGTAACAAGTATCTTGTACTTCTTAAGGTCTTTATTAGCAAGTAAATAATCGATGCGATCAATTATTCTTGCTGGGTCTGGCATCTTACCCTTACCTATGTCGCCGCAAGCAAGTAGACCGCAATCTGATTCAAGTATGTCTACGCCCCTATCTTTAAGCGTTTTAATGTTCTCTTGTGTCGCTTCATTTTCTAGCATAACAGTGTTCATGGCTGGCACCACAAGTTTTTTTGCCTTGCTAGCTAAAATTGCTAAAGTTACCATATTATCACAGATACCATGAGCAAGTTTAGCTATGGTATTTGCTGATGCAGGCGCCACAACAAAGATATCTGCCCACTTAGCTATCTCTATGTGCATAGGCTTATCTTCATCAGTAAAGACATCTGTATAAACTTCATTTTTTGAAAGTATCTTAAAGGTTTCGCTGCCCACAAATTGAAGTGCGTCCCTTGTCATAAGTACTCTTACATTGTGTTCCTTTGAAAGCTTAGATACAAGATCTGCCGCTTTATAAGCTGCTATGCCACCAGTGACACATACTACAATGTTTTTCTTCATTTTATATATCGTATTCTATCTTGTCTTCAAGATATTCATCCATAGCGATGGATACAGGATTGTGTGACTCAGTGTCAACCTTTGCTTCTGCTCCATCAACTATTTGCCTAGCTCTCTTTGAAAGTATCATAACTAAGGCATATCTTGATAATTTTTCTAAATCTTCTTTATTTTTAATATAAATCATTTGTTTTCCCCCAATACTCTATCTTTTATATATTTGAATCTCTTCGCTCTATGTCGTTCCGCTTTGATTATGGCCTCGATATCTCTAACGGCGTCCTCTAAGTAATCGTTCACTACAAAGAAATCATATTCTTCAACGAAGTTTATCTCTTTAAAGCCATTCGCGATTCTTAGCTCTAAATCCTTTTCGCTCTCAGTTGCTCTGCCAACTAGTCTTCTCTTTAGCTCCGACATCGATGGCGGTACTAGAAATATGAAGACTACTTCCTTCATTTTCTTTTTGATTTGGAGTGCGCCTTGTACGTCAATGTCAAGCAGTACTATCTCACCCTCTTCTATCTTTTTAGTGATAAAATCTTTTGGCGTACCATAGTAGTGGCCGTGAACACTGGCGTATTCCAAGAATTCATCGTTTTCGACTTTCTTCAGAAACTCTTCTTCGCTTAAGAAGAAGTAGCTCTTGCCATCTACTTCGCCTGGACGAGCTTCTCTAGTTGTCGCCGAAACTGAAAAGACTATATCGTCGTTGCGCCTAAACAGTTCGTCAGCGACAGTGCCTTTGCCGCAGCCCGATGGACCCGAAAGGACTATCAAAAACCCTCTTTTCATCTAAATACCTCCATTCAATCTTTCGCTAATAGTTGAAGTCGCTAGCGTTGAAAGAACTATGGATTCGTTATCCATGATGATAACGCTTCTAGTCTTCTTGCCGCAAGTTGCGTCTACGAGTCTGATTGTATCACGATTCTCAATGATGAGTCTCTTTATAGGAGCTGACTCTGGTCCTACAACAGCTATGACTCTATCTTTATTGATTAAATTACCAAATCCTACGTTAATGTATTCCATACTTCACCTACTCTATATTTTGTATTTGCTCTCTAATCTTTTCGATAAGGTTCTTTTGTTCTACACCTATCTTAGAGATATCAATGTTTTTAGTCTTACTTAATATAGTATTTGACTCTCTGTTCATCTCTTGAATTAAGAAATCCATCTTCTTGCCAATGGCCTCATCGGAATTAAGCATGGACTTGAATTGCGATATGTGGCTGTACATCCTAACTATCTCTTCGTCGATGGCGTATTTGTCAACTAGTAGTGCAAGTTCAAACTCAAGCCTCTTTTCATCGATTATGCTTTTATCTTCAATAAGCTCATTGTACTTCTTCATGAAGTCTTCTTTGTATTCATCAGTGTAATTGATATATATTTCCTTGATTCTATCAACATTCTCTTCAATTGCAGTGAGATTGTTTAATATGTCGCGTTTAAGGTTTTCTCCTTCTCTTATTCTCATATCGTCAAAGTTATCAAGCGCCTTCTCAAGCGTTTCAAGCATTATGTCTAAAAACTCATCATTTTCATAATTATTCTTCACTACGCTTAAAACTTCTTGTTGACTGATTATGTCTTCAAGCTTAATCTCGTCATCAAGGCCAAGCTCTTCCTTAATTAAGCTAAGCGCCTTCATATACTTTCTTAAAAATACTAAATCCACTTCCACATCATTAGGGTCATCCTCTAAGAAGACAACTGTTAGGAAGCAATCTATCTTTGCCCTTGATATTCTCTTTTTAATCGCAAGCCTTATCTTATCCTCGTACTCGATAAGCGAGCGTGGGCTTCTTAGGTTTAAATCAAAGTATCTGTTGTTCACAGACTTTAGTTCAAATTTTATCTTATACTTTTCACAAACGTATTCACTATAACCATATGAGGTCATACTCTTTAACATAGTCTCACTCCTTATGTTTATATTATACCATTTATTTATAAAAATATATATAGAATATGACAAATTCTTCATATTTAAATAGACTATCTTTGTATATAATATAAGTAAGGAGTGATTAGATGTCATTTGACGGAATAGTAACAAGAGCCTTGACTGATGAGTTCAATAGTAATTACATCGGATCAAGGGTCGATAAGATATATCAAACTGAAAAAGATGAGATAATGATCAATATGAGGAGCAAAGATGGGTCTTTCAAAGTACTTATAAGTGCCTCGAGCAATAACCCACGCTTCTATGTGAGCAAAGTTAGTAAAGAGAATCCAACTGAAGCGCCACTCTTCTCAATGATACTGAGAAAGAATCTATCTGGCTCGAAGCTCGCTAAGGTCGAGCAATTTGGCTTCGATAGAGCTGCTCAGTTCGTCTTTAAGGGCTACAACGAATTTCATGAAGAAGCTCTTTATTATCTTGTTGTTGAAATCATGGGTAAGTACTCAAACATAATCCTTTGTAATGAAGATCACAAGATTATCGACGCGATTAAAAGAGTTTCGACTATCATGTCAAGCAAGAGAGAGATAGAACCAGGTCTTATATATGAAAGGCCGCCTGTCTTTGATAGAGTCTCGCCTATTAGTGTTGATGAAGAAGGACTTAAAGAGATGATGATGGATAATGCAGAGCTTGAGATTAGAGACTTTCTTATGAGATCCTTCCTTGGTTTAAGTACTGAAATTGCGAACAAAATACTTTTTGATGCAGCTATTGACGAGAAGAACTTAGTAAAAAATCTTGATGATAGCGCTGCGAATAGACTTATCTCGTCATTCATATCTACATTCAATGAAGTGAGAGAAAATAACTATAGCTTCAACATTTATAAGCTAAGCGAAAGGAAGAGCGCTTACAACGCCATTAGCCTAAATCAATATACCTCGCTTGATAAAGAGAGTTTTGAAAGCATAAGTGAGCTTCTTGATAAATATTATTATGAAAAGGACCAAAAGGACAGAATTACTCAGCGTTCGCAAAACATGAGACGCACTGTAAGTGCTAATCTTAAGAGGGCGAGAAATAAATTGCAAAAGCAAAAGGAAGAGATGCTTGAAAGTGCCAACAGAGAGGCATACAAAGTATACGCCGACCTTATCTCTTCAAATATTCACAAAATAAACAAGGGACTTAAAGAGATAAAGCTTGAGAATTTCTACGACAATATGAATGAGATCACAGTGCCTCTTGATCAAAAGCTATCTGCTGTGCAAAATGCGCAAAGATATTACAAAAGATATCAAAAAATGAAGCAAAGAGAGATAGTTTTAGAAAAGCAAATCGAAAATACTGAGGACGAGATAAATTATCTTGAGCTTGTAATGGACGCTATCGATAGGACTGACGATGTAAAGAACCTTGACGAGATATACTTTGAGCTAATTAAAAATAAATACATTAAAAAGGATAAAAAAATAAAAAATAAGCCCAAAAAAATCGCCATACATTCTATTGATTATGACGATACAAGTAAAGTGTATTACGGCAAGAACAATTTGCAAAACGAGTACATCACTTTTAAAGTCGCTGACAAAAACGATGTGTGGATGCACGTCAAGGGCTTTCCTGGCTCACACGTTGTAATTAAGTCAGATGGCTACCCAAGTGACGAGCTCTTGCTCTTCGCAGCTGAAATTGCCGCAAAAAATTCAAAAGCCAAAGACTCTAACAAGGTTGATGTTGACTTCACTACGAGGAAGAATGTTAAAAAACATCCAAGCGGCAAGACCGGTCTCGTTAACTATGTGAACTTCAAAACCATCACTGTAGATCTTTAGCTTTATATAAATTCGTTTTGATTAGTGCCTCTTTAAAATAAGCTGGCACTTCACTTTCTATTTCTATTAAATTGTTTGTAATTGGATGGATGAAACTTACTTTTCTGCAATGTAAGACTTGTCCGTCCATTTTTATTTTGCCTCTATAGCCATAAGTCCTGTCGCCAAGCACTGGATGATTAAGATAAGCAAGATGCACTCTAATCTGATGCGTTCTGCCTGTCTTGATTATGACCTTAAGATAAGAGTAATCATCATTTTGTTTAAGTAAATGGATTTCGGAGATTGCCCTTTTGCCTTCATCTGAAGCACACATCTTGATCTTCTTGATTGGGTCGCGCATTATGCCCTTATCAACTACAGTCACTTCATCATCAAAATTACCCACGGCTATGGTGATGTACTCTTTGTATATCTCTCTCGACTTGAAGAGCTCCTTCATCTTTTCATGTGCTTCATTATTCTTCGCTATTATAAGAAGACCGCTCGTGTCCTTGTCAAGCCTGTGGACTATGCCCGGCCTTGTCTCGTCAATATCGCTCAGTGAAGCAAATCTATATAGCAAGAAATTTACAAGACTTATCTCCTCATCATTTGTAGGATGAACTATAAGTCCCCTTGGCTTGTCAATAACCGCTATGTCATCATCTTCATACAGAACCTTTATGTCCATATCGATCTTTTCAAAGCGTTTCGACTCTTTCTCTCTTATCTCAATGATGTCACCTGCATTTAGCTTGTAAGACGCTTTTGCAGCACTGCCATTGACAGATACGTAGCCTTCTTCAATAAGCTTTTTATACATTGATCTTGTTTTGCTAGCATCAAAGTTTGCCAAAAATGCATCTAATCTTTGACCAGCATCTTCAGGATTTAGCTTAATTACTTTTGCTTGCATTTTTTATCTTTAATCTTTCTATAGATGTAGTAGCCAATAAATAGAACAATGATAACGCACATGTAGCTATCAGCAAGGTTAAAGCATGGGTATTGATACGAGCCAAACTTAAATGAAATAAAGTCAATAACGTAGCCTCTAAAGGCTCTGTCAATGAAATTGCCTAAGATGCCTGCTAAGAAAAATGACAAAAATACTTTTTCATATCCCATAAGCGTATCGTACTCTGTTATGAAGATGTATAAAATTATCGCTATGGCAATGAAAGTTACGATGAAGAAGAAAATGTGTCTGCCTTGCATAATGCCGAAGGCTGCGCCTCTATTCTCAACGTAATCAAAAGAAAAAAAGTTTGGAATTATTTCGTATGCAGCTTCTCCCTCTAAGTGAAGCTTTGCAAAGTACTTTGTGACTTGATCTAAGGCCACTGCTAATACGACTATTAAAAAATAAATCATGTAACACCTACTTTATAATTTTTATAATAAGTTTGAGTTTATCCTTTTTGCTAAGACCTAAGTAGTCCCCGACTATAAATCTTCCGCGCCTACGCATAGAGACCATGTCACCTACTTCAAGCATTTCGCTAATCTTGTAAGTGACTTTGTAATTAAGTTTAACAAGGCCTGCCTCGATGGCATTTTTCGCATCGCTACGTGATAAATTATATACGTTTGCTAAAACTAGATCAAGCCTTGCTGATGCGCATGTTACAAGCTTTTCTTCATATTCCAGATCTCTAGATATAGGCGTAGCTAAATCAATTACTTCAAGCTCCACGCCATAGTTTTTTATCTTCTCAAGATTAAGTAAAACATAATCCAAAATCTCGTTTCTGATGTAAAAGTATATTGCTTCGTCATTTATTATGATGTCGCCGAGCTTCTCCCTCTTGATGCCAAGCGAAAGAAGTGAGCCTAAAACGTCTTTGTGAGCGATGTCATAATCTTTTTTATCTATCTTAACTAGACTTACATAGTCAGCCGGATTTACCTCGTCCATATATTCAGGATAAATTAAAATAGCCTTACTTTCAGAATCTTCATTCCCAATAAGGCTAAAACCTATAGTATCATAAGTATTGATAAGCGAAGTGAGTTCTTTCACTTCAAAAGGGTTGTAGAAGTCTGTGCACTCAGTGGACTTAGTCCTTGACACTATCTCACAAAGATCTATAACCCTTCTTGCAATCTCTTTGTTCTCAGTACTTATATGATCTAAATTCTTTGACTTATTCATTAAAATGGAAACATGCCTCTGTTTTTAAGTTCGTCTTTTAAGCCGTCTATAGCAATGTTCTTTGGTGCTAAAACAAAGATGTCTCTTGTCACTTTTTGAATGCTTCCGTCAATAGCATAGATACCGCCATTGATAAAGTCAAAAATTTGTCTCTTTACACTTGCTTCTAGTTGTTCGAAGTTTACAACAACTGCCTTACCTAATCTTAAGTCATCGATAATAAGTGGCGCTTCGTCATAGCCAAGTGGTTCTTGTACTGTGATAATCATTGCTCCAGTCTTTCTTTGAATAGGAACAATATTTTCCTTTTCCTTCTTCTTTGAGAAGAAAGATGATTCTCTTTGTGGTTCTTCTTCCACTACTTCATCCTCTTCTTCGTCATAGTATTCCTCATCGTATTCGTCGTCATCGCCAAAGCCTAAGAAATACTTTACTTTGTCCATAAAAGCCATAATAAACCTCCTAATAATTTCTTTCGCCAAATATCTTTGAGCCAATCCTCAATATATTTGATCCTTCTTGTATTGCTATTTTATAATCATGTGTCATACCCATGGATAGATACTTTAAGTCAACATTGTCAAAATTCTTTGCCGACAGCTTTTCCTTTAGCTCGTAAAGGCCTCTGAATGTGTTTCTAACGACAGCCTCATCCTCTGTGAACGGCGCCATCGTCATGAAGCCCACGATATGTAAGTTCTTGTACTCGTGCATCTGCTCTAGGACCTTTTCTACTTCATCCTTATAAAAGCCGCTCTTTGACTCTTCCTTTGAGATATTTACTTGCAATAAGCCATCTAGCTCCATATTATTATTTGCTAGTCTCTTGTCAAGTGCTTCAATGAGGCTTAGGCTGTCAAGTGAATGAATCATTTTTATCTTACCTAGAAGCTTGTTAATCTTGTTCTTTTGAAGGCTACCTATCATATGAAAGGCGAAGTCGTCCTTTAAAGCGTCATACTTTTCTTCTATCTCCTGAACTTTGTTCTCTCCAATCTCATTTAGACCAAATTCTTTTATCTCTTTGATTCTCTCTACGTCAACAGTTTTTGTTACTGCTAAGAGCTTTACTTCATCTTTCTTTCTGCCTGTAAGATCAATCTCTTTGTCAATAGACTCTAAAAGATCTATTAAATTTTCTTTTACACTCATTATAGTATGTCGCCCTCCTTTACAGTAGATGGAAATACCACAACTTCGTCATAATATTTTATGCTCTTAAACTTTAGTTTCTTATACTTCATAAGACCGTTATCGTCAGTCCTCATAACATAGATATTGTCACGGTCGCTGCCGACTAAGAGCACTCTTTTATATCTAATAGTATTATCTATGTCCTTTATATATACCCCTTTTTCGCTTCCTTTATCAACTAAAGCGCTTTTTGGTAGTTTAAATGTCTTATACTCATCAAAAATGATTTCCATCTTTGAAAATCTATCCTTATAAAGCTCGGATATCCTCTCTCTGATGTTTAATAAAAATTTATAAGTATCTCCACTCTTCTCTTTCTTAAGTACTCTCGCGTAAGTCTTTGTTCCCGTTAAGTCCCACTCAATAAGGACTACATCGTTAACATTGACATCTTCAAGCTTTTTATCGTCTGAAAAAGCAAGTATATTCATAGAAAAATTATCAAGTATCTTGAAATTATCATTGCTCTTACCTTTGTTTAGGCTGTAGCTCTTGCTGTCTTCAATCAAATCCTTTTCGAATAAGGCATCAAAATTTTCATTCGTATACTTATCTTCAAGTCCATCGATAAAGTAGCTAACTATACCCGACATCGACACTTTTACAGCTGGTGCCTCACTTCTCTTGCTTTCGTTTAGCTCGTCCTTCATCTCTAAAAGTTTGTCAATGGAGTAGTTTTTAATACTTTCGTAGTATTTATCCTCTTCATCTTCACTGCTGTTTAATATTTGAGAAAGATCTTCGTATCTCTTTTGATTTATGCTTATCTGTAAAGCCTTAATCTTTCTATTCATAGCCTTTTGATCAATACTCTCTTCGCCAGAAGTGTCATAGTCAAGATCCTTTAGCCTTTTATTTATTGCATCAATCTTTTTATCAATAAGATCGTTTGTGCTCTTTGTTACGCTTAAGTTTTCAAGGCCTCTTTTTACCTTTTCGCCTTCTTTAGCTTGTGTCGTGAAGTAAGAATGTCTTCCTGCTTGATAAACTTCTTCAGTCTTAATAAGCGCTGAATTCATCGCAACAGAATTATAAAAAACTTCTTCAACAGGCGTCTGAGTCTTGATATCCTTTTTAAAGAATAATGTGATTATGGTGTTAAAAGCTATGATTATAAATATAAAAGCAACTAGAGCTCCTAAAAAACTTGAGAAGCCTTTGCCGTTCTTCTTATCTATCTTCATACTTTTCCATCTCGTGCTTAAGCGGTCTACCCATAAGCTCAGCTACAACGCTATCTAGAGGGTAGTCTTCGTATAAAAGTTTATACATCATATCAACTATAGGCATTTCAACAGAGTATTTTTCTTTAAGCATATAAGTCGATTTAGTAGTCTTTATGCCTTCTACAACCATGCCAACCTTGTCAATGGCACCATCTGTCGAAAGGCCTTCGCCTATATATACACCACAAGTTTTGTTTCTTGAGTGCTTACTAGTGCAAGTAACTACCAAGTCGCCAATGCCAGCAAGTCCGTAGAAAGTAGAAGCTTTTGCGCCAAGAGCAAGTCCAAGCTTAGTTATTTCATGTATACCTCTTGTGATAAGTGCCGCCTTAGTGTTGTCACCATAGCCTCTTCCCTCACATATACCACTTCCTAAAGCAATAATGTTTTTAGTTGCTCCAGCAAGTTCAACGCCTAAAAGGTCATCGTTAACGTATACTCTTAAATTATCGCTTGAAAATACATCTTGAATTAATTCTGCATCAGATACAGATTTTGAAGCACTGACTATGGTTGTCGGTATGCCGACAGCAACTTCCTCTGCATGTGATGGACCAGATAATGATACAAATCTTCCCTTTGGATTGAATTCATAGAAGACTTCGCTCATGGTCTTAAGTGTAGCTATCTCAATACCTTTACTAACATTAACAAAGATCTTATCTTCAGTAATGTAAGCTTCTATAGTCTTTAAAACATTTCTAAGCTCTTGACTTGGTACTGCAAGCGCAACGATATCAGCGTCTTTAACCGCTTCTTCTATATCGTTAAGCAAAACTATATTCTCAGGAATTTTAACTTCCTTCAAATATTTTTTATTCATACGAGTTTCTTTTATTAAATTGTAAGAATCCTTATTTCTAATGTATAGACTTAATTCTTCTTGACTCTTTGCTAGATGTATAGCTAAGGCTGAACCAAAGCTACCTCCACCTATAATTGAAATTTTCAAAACTCTGCCTCACTTTTTAAATATATAAAATTTATTTTCTTCTCCTTTTGCTAGTCTATGAATGTTCTTAGCATGCCTTATTATGCCGAGAGCGGCAATAGCAAAGCTAAGAATTACAGCTAAATTTATCTCTTTAAACTTAAGCCATGTGCATATAAAGAAGCCTATGAACATAAGTAAAGACGCTAATGAAACGTATTTTGTAATCAAAACAATAATAAACATTAAAACTACAATCGCTGCTCCAAGCTTATAGTCTATGGCAATTATTCCGCCTACAGTTGTTGAAACGCCTTTGCCTGCGTTAAAATTTAAGTAGAAGGGAAAATCGTGGCCAAGGACCGCGCCTAGTAAAGCGATGTACTGAGCATAATCCACTTCAAAGTATCTAGCTAGATACACAGATAAAACGCCTTTAAATACGTCTAAGAGCAGCGTGATTATACCAAGCTTTGCTCCTAAAACTCTAAATGCGTTAGTAGCGCCAGCATTGTTGCTTCCGTAGTCCCTTATGTCCTTCATCTTAAAAATTTTGCCTAAGATGTAAGAGTTTGAGACCGAGCCAATTAAGTAAGAAAGTAGAAATAATATTACGAGCTTCATTACTCGCTCCTGTTCTTATAGTTTATGATTATGGATGTTCCCTCGAAAGGATAAACATTTCTTATTTGATTTTCCAAAAATCTTGTATATGAAAAATGTGTTAGCTCCTTATCATTAACAAAGATTGTAAACTCTGGTGGCCTAATGCCTGACTGTGTTGCGTAAAGTATCTTAAGCCTCTTACCCTTGTCAGATGGCGGTTGATTGATTAGTGTCGCGTTTGCGATTACGTCATTTAAAAGACCAGTTGAAAGCCTATGGCTATAAGATTCATTTATTTCCATAATCTTGTCAATAAGCTCATCTACCCTCTTACCAGTTAAGGCCGAAATGAATAGTATTGGCGCATATGATAAGAATGGCAAATTATTTCTAAGGCTGTCAGTAAATGTCTTCATAGTCTTCGAATCTTTTTCTACTATATCCCATTTATTAACGCAGATGATTATTGCCTTGCCTTGATTGTGAGCGTAGCCAACTACTTTTGAGTCCTGCTCAGTAAAGCCTTCAATCCCGTCTATTAAAAATACACAGACATCAGCTCTATCAACACTTGAAAGCGTTCTAACTTGTGAGTATGCTTCAACAGATGAATCAACTCTAGACTTCTTTCTAAGACCCGCTGTGTCGATGAACATGAATTCTTGGCCTTTTATGTTGATATATGAGTCAATCGCATCCCTTGTAGTTCCAGCTATGTCAGTTACTATAACTCTTTCTTCGCCTAAAATTCTATTTGTTAAAGATGATTTGCCAACATTTGGTTTTCCAATAAAAGCGACCTTTAATAAATTTTCCTTCTCTTCAAAGTCTCTGTCTTCAGGGAAGTTCTTTACAATCTCATCAAGAAGATCTCCTATACCTAGACCTTGTTCAGCAGATATTGATATCGGTTCGCCTAAAGCAAGTTCATAAACACTGTAAAACTCATCTTTTATCTTGCCTTCAGTCTTGTTTGCGACTAAAATAACCTTTTTATTTGATTTTCTTAATATATTTGCAATCTCATGGTCAAGTGCAGTGGCAGGATTCTTGCCATCAACTACAAATAGTATCACGTCAGAAGCTTCGATAGCGATGTTCGCTTGCTTACGAATGTTTGACATGATCTTGTCATCGTCAAAGGGGTCAAGTCCACCAGTGTCGATGATGTCAAAAACGTGTTGTTGCCAGCTTGCTTCAGCGTATATCCTGTCTCTTGTTACACCAGGTGTGTCTTCAGTGATAGATATTCTTCTACCAACAATCTTATTAAATAAAGTTGATTTACCAACGTTTGGTTTGCCTACTATACTAACTACAGCTCTATTCATACAGACACCTCCTTATCTTAATTATTATAACATAACGGGACGCAGTTTTCAACACTTTAATATCTATTAAGAGATATATTTTCTCATTAATATAGGGAGGCTTATACAATTTAGATTAAGATCGATTTAGCTATATCGTTTTAAGCGTGAAACGATTTTTCTATTTTATGATTGAAGCTTAAATCAATATACTTCCTATGCCATTATCGCGCATAAAAAAGAAGCGAAAGATAATCTCTCGCTTCTAATATAATCTTTATTCGTTTTTTTAGAATATGCCTTCGTACATTGGGAATCTCTTGCAGATGTCTGATACTCTTTGTCTGATTTGTTTTCTGTCGATTGATGTATCAAATGTATCTCTGAAGATTTCAGCAACTTCTCTCATTTCGTCTTCTTTGAATCCTCTAGTTGTTAAAGCTGGAGTACCAATTCTGATACCGCTTGTAACGAATGGAGATTCAGTTTCGTTAGGAATTGTGTTTTTGTTAACTGCAATACCGATTTCACCAAGCATTGCTTCAGCTTCTTTACCAGTGAAGCCTTTCTTCTTAACATCGATTAAGATTAGGTGGTTATCTGTACCGCCTGAAATTAATCTAAATCCGTATTTATCAAGTTCCTTAGCAAGTACTTGAGCGTTGTCACAGATTTGCTTGCAATAATCTTTAAATTCTGGTTTAAGTGCTTCACCAAATGCAACTGCTTTTGCTGCTATAACATGCATTAGTGGTCCACCTTGTGTTCCTGGGAAGATTGCCTTGTCAAGCTTCTTAGCGTTTTCTTCTCTACAAAGTATAGCTCCTCCTCTAGGTCCTCTTAGTGTCTTATGAGTTGTTGTTGTAACGTAATCTGCATAAGGTACTGGAGATGGATGGAAGCCTGTAGCTACTAGACCAGCGATGTGTGCCATGTCTACCATTAGCATAGCGCCTACTTCGTCAGCTATTTCTCTAAATTTCTTGAAATCGATGATTCTTGGGTAAGCACTTGCACCAGCTACGATTAGCTTTGGTTTTTCTTTTAGAGCAATTTCTCTAACTGTATCATAATTAATAACTTCTGTTTCTGGGTCAACGCCATAAGCAGCAAAATCAAAGAATGATCCTGAGATGTTAACTGGTGAACCGTGTGTTAAGTGACCACCTTCGTTAAGGTTCATACCTAATACTTTGTCGCCAGGTTTTAGTATAGAGAAGTAAACACCGATATTGGCATTAGCTCCTGAGTGTGGTTGAACGTTTGCGTGTTCTGCGTTAAATAACTTACATAGTCTATCTCTAGCAATGTTTTCAGCGATGTCAACTACTTCGCATCCGCCGTAGTATCTCTTTGCTGGATATCCTTCAGCGTACTTGTTAGTTAATTCACTTCCCATTGCTTCCATAACAGCTTTTGAAACATAGTTTTCAGATGCTATCATTTCAAAGTGATCTTGTTGTCTATCGTGTTCCTTTTCGATGACATCAAAAATCTCTTTGTCTGTCTTTTTTAGATTGTCAAAATCCATGTTAATTTCCTCCCTTTAATTAATTTAATTTAACTTACTTATGATTAATAAATCATTGTCCTCGTTAGAATATCTTTTGTCATACGACTTAACTATGACTAGAGATATTAATAGTAGGACTACACCTATTATTATACTATAAAAATCAGGAACTTTAAAGCTTAATTTATTAAAAATATAGTTTGAAGCAAAAATTCCTATCAAAAATGCTAGTAGTGGCACTAAATAAACCATCATTACCCCTCTTAACATCTTTCTTGAATCAACTTTTATAGATACTAAATCGCCTACATTGTAATTTGCTCTTGGCTTTGCTTTAATTATGTGCTCTTTTGCTTCGCATCCAGCAGCACACGATTCGCACGAGCCGCAAGCCGAGTCCCTCTTCATAGAGATTAGCATTTCGCCAGCCTCTATATTAATAATTCTACCTATACTTTCATTTCCTTCCATCTAATAGGTCATTAACAAGCTTAGACGCAATTAATAAGCCGCCTGTAGCTGTTACAAAGGATATCGACCCTGTCACCACCTTTCCATCATCCTTTAATTTTTTCTCTATGGGTAGTTCTTTTGAATAAACTACATTTATCTTCTTTTGTACTCTTTTATCTATCTTTTGTCTTAACTTTCTTGCTAATGGGCAGACGCTCGTCTTATCAAGTGTTGATATCTCAAGCTTAGTCGGATCAAGTTTGTTGCCGCAGCCCATTGCGCTGATAATCTTTATGTCTTTTTCTATACAAGTCTCAATCAGCTCAATTTTATTTTTCAGCATGTCAATGGCGTCTACTACATAATCGTAGTCTCTATCGAATATCTCATCATTTATCTCTTTTGAATAAATCTTATCAATGCACCTTATATCAAGCTCATCATTAATCTTAAGAAGCCTTTCTCTCATGACATTGACTTTTTTCTTGCCAATGGTATCTTCAAAAGCTAATATCTGCCTATTGATATTGGATTCACTTACTGTATCGTAATCAACTATAGTTATGTGCTCTATACCAAAGCGAACTAAGGATTCTAAAGTGAATGAACCAACGCCGCCTATGCCCACTATTAAGACATTTACATCTTTAAAACTATTGTAAACTTCGTCTCCTAATACAACTCTCGTTCTAATCGTTCTTTTGGGCTTCATTTATATCAACCTTTATTGATACTTCATGCAATTGCTTGTCATCAACTTCACTTGGTGCGCCTGTTAATAGGTCTGTTGCTGATTGCGTCTTAGGGAAGGCGATAACGTCTTTGATATTGTCATGCTTTGTAAGTAATTGAACGAATCTATCTAGACCATAAGCAATGCCTCCATGTGGTGGAGCGCCGTACTTAAAGGCCTCGATGAAGAAACCAAATTGTTCTTCGGCTCTTTCTTTAGTAAAGCCAAGTGCTTTGAACATCTTTTCTTGAAGATCGGAGTTATTAATTCTTATACTACCTCCGCCAATTTCTTCGCCGTTGATAACGATGTCGTATGCTTTTGCCTTAACAGTATCTTTTCTTTCTTCGATATATGGTATGTCCTCAATCTTAGGATGTGTGAACGGATGGTGCATAGCCATGTATCTACCTTCTTCTTCACTGTATTCAAATAGTGGGAAGTCTGTGATCCAAAGTAGTTCAAACTTATCTGGATCATTTAAATTTAATTCTTTTGCTATTTCATTTCTTAAATTACCAAGCGTCTTCTTAACAATGGATTTTTTATCTGCAACGAATAAAATTAGGTCGTTGTTCTTTATATCCATCTCTTTAATAAGAGCTTCTTTTTCTTCATCAGTAAAGAATTTTGCTATAGGGCCAGTAAATTCATTATCTACATACTTAACCCAAGCAAGTCCCTTTGCTCCGAATGTCTTTGCGAAGTCTTCTAGCTTAGTTATATCTTTTCTAGTGAATTTATCTTGGTAGCCGTCAACATTGATTGCGTTAACCATGTTTCCAGCGTCAACAGTATCTTTAAACACCTTAAAGCCGCTGTTTTTGAATATGCTGCTCACGTCATGAATCAAGAAGCCAAATCTTAAGTCCGGTTTATCAACGCCATACTTATCCATCGCTTCATCAAATGGCATTCTTCTTAAAGGAAGCTTGATATCTATATCCAAAATTTCTTTAAATATATGCGCTATAAGCTTTTCATTGATTGACATAACGTCGTCTTCATCAACGAAGCTCATTTCGATATCGACTTGAGTAAACTCTGGTTGTCTGTTGGCTCTAAGGTCTTCGTCTCTGAAGCACTTAGTGATTTGATAGTATCTATCCATGCCTGAAACCATTAGTAATTGCTTGAATAATTGCGGAGATTGTGGCAAGGCAAAGAACTTTCCAGGGTTAACTCTACTTGGAACGATATAATCTCTAGCGCCTTCTGGAGTTGATTTGCCAAGTATAGGTGTTTCTATCTCTATAAATCTGTTGTCATTTAAAAAGTCTCTGAAAGCTTTATAAATTTTTGCTCTTGTCATAAGAGTCTTTTGCATGAATGGCTTTCTTAGGTCTAAGAATCTGTATTTTAGTCTCATTTGCTCGCCTACATTGTCATCGTCTTTTACGTAAATAGGTGGAGTTTGAGCTGTATCAAGTATTTTAAGCTCTTCGGCCAAAATTTCGATATCGCCAGTTGGGATATGTGGGTTCTTTTGAGATCTCTCTCTAACTTTGCCTCTAACGGCTATAACGTATTCGCCCTTAAGTCCCTTGGCCTTTTCGAAGACATCCTTAGTGATGGTCTCATCAAAAACAACTTGTGATATACCACTAATGTCTCTTATGTCAACAAAGATAAGTTGTCCTAAGTTTCTTTGAGTTTGCACCCAACCCATTAGTACAACTTCCCTTTCTATGTCCTTCATCCTTAGTTCCCCGCAGTAGTCACTCCTGCGTAAGTTTCCCATTGTTTCCATAAATATCCTCCCAATAATACTATATATCTTTATTATAAACGTTTTTTATATACAAATCAATGTCTTTGTAATTAAATTTGCGCTCTAAATTATCCTTGTCAATGTATTTTGATACGGCTCCAGCGCCAAAAGCGTATATGCTTGTCAAATCGTTCATCGAAATCACATTGTAAATAGACGCCTTGCCCCTTAGTGAAAAAGCAACGTTTTCGAGATTTGAGTTAGTCATCTTCTGCCTGTACATGTAGTAAGGCTCGTATCCAACTGCATAAAGCATATCGTAAATTTCTTTTGATAAATCAATGTTTTCGAGCTTAAAATCATTTTGAGATAGAACCGCTCTTCTTTTTAGAGCCAAATTGTGTATAGTAATCGACTCAGGCCTCATAGCTATAAGCTTTTTAACCGAGTTAATATAATCATCTCTGCTTTCGCCTTCAAGACCAATGATAAGATCCATATTGATGTCAAAATCATATCCTCTAGCAAGTTCATAAACCTTATAAAGCTCATCAAGGCCAGCATTTCTGTGAACTCTTTTGAGCGTCTCTTCATTCATAGTCTGCGGATTGATGCAGATCCTACTTATACCATATTTATCAAGTATATCAAGTAGCTCCTTATCCATAGTATCGGCTCTGCCGCACTCAAAGGTCAGCTCTTTAAATTTATAATTCTCATTAATGTATTTTAAAAGCCTTTTGGTATTGGCCTTATCAATTGCAGATGGTGTTCCGCCACCTATGTATATGCTGTCCGGCTCCGATATATCTCTTCTTTTGCTCTCAATCTTCATCTCATCGATCACGGCGTCAATGTACTTAGTAAAATCATAAGCCTTCTTTGTAATATCGTTTGTGTAAAATGAACAGTAGGAGCAAATCCCTTTGCAAAATGGTATGTGTATATACAAGCTATATTTTGGCTCAAAGTTAAGATGCTGATTTTTAAAAGTTCTCTCCATTAGCTCAAACTTTTCATCTGAGATAAAAAATTTTTCTTTGAAGGCCTCTTTATCATCTGCCTTGGCATATAGCTTCAAGGGCTTAATCCCAGTAAGTATACCCCAAGGAAGACTTATGCCTTCCTTTAAGAACTCCTTATATATAAGAGATTTCATCTCATTATTTGTACGTACATCAAAACCCGTAAGTGTCCTCTCTTTGCCATCTATAGAGAATTGCACACCATCATCCAAAATCTCATAAGAAATACCGGACTTTATATTTTGGAACTCCCAAAAGAGCTCCTTTATCCTCTTTATACTAGCTTCTCTTAGCATTTACGTAAGGATTATTTGCCCTTTCTTCATCAGATGATGTGTTCATGCTGTGACCTGGATATATTGTGTAATTACCTTCTAAAGACAAAACTCTATTAACAGAGTCAATTAGTTCAGCTTCATTTCCACCATAAAGGTCGCTTCTACCAACAGAGTGGAAAAATATTGTGTCGCCAACAAATAAGCCGTCCTCAATTTGATATGTCAGGCCGCCCTTTGTGTGACCAGGTGTCTTAATCACATTAACTTCGATATCTCCAAATTTCAAACTGCCTTCTTCATCAATTGTGTTATCTATATTGATGGGCTCGTCGATATAATTCCTCATCTTGTCATTTAGCATAAAATCAGTTTTTTGCGTCATCTCTAAATCATCTTTAGATATATAAGATGGTGCTCCTGTCAACTCTCTTAAAGCATTTACGCCCAAAACGTGATCAAAGTGACCATGTGTCAAAAGTATTGCCTTTAGATTTAAGCCATGCTCTTTGATGTAAGCGTATAAATCATCTGCACTGCCGCCAACGTCTATGATTATGGCGTCGCCAGCATCATTACTGATGATATATGAATTTGATCCATAAACCCCAACATTTTTCTTAAAAATATTCATCTAAAACCCCTTCTTTGAATCTAATAATATAGTAACCGGTCCAGATAGATGTGCGTGTATATGCATATCTGCTCCAAAAACGCCCGATTGATATTTTATTCCACTCATCTTTAATTTTTCTTTAAATATTTCGTAATAGCTCTCAGCCTTTTCAGCCTTGGCGCTCTTCATAAAGTTTGGTCTGTTGCCCTTTCTCGCGTCACCATATAAAGTGAACTGCGAAACAAGTAGTATCTCGCCACCTATGTCTTGAACAGATAGATTCATCTTGTCATCTTCGTCAGAAAATATCCTTAGATTAGTCACTTTTTTGAAGATATAATCAAGATCTGCCTCTGTATCGTCATCTTCAACAGCGATATAGACCAAAAGACCGCAATTAATCTTGCTAATTACTTTTTCATCAACTTCTAAACGAGTTTCTTCTACTCTTTGTACAACTGCTCTCATATCTATGACCTGTACACATCTAAAACGCCGTTTATAGTCTTAAGCTTTTGTATCATCTTGTCAAGCTCATCCTTTCCCACTACTTCAAATGTCAAATATATAAATATATCGCTAATGGTATTGCTCTTTGCACTAAGTGATTGTATACCAACATTTGCTTCTTTCGCCATAGCAGTTATCTCTAAAAGTATTCCTGTCCTGTCAACCGCTCTGATTGTAACGTTTGCAAGGAACTTTTCACTCGATGCTGCATCCCATTCTGCCTCAAGGCATCTGTCTGAATCTAAGAAATTGGCAATGTTTGTGCAGTCCTTCCTGTGTATAGAAACGCCATAGCCTCTAGTAACAAAACCAATGATTTCATCGCCAGGCACTGGGTTACAGCACTTGGCAAACTTTATCTTCATGCCTTCAAGACCATCGATTTTAACGCCTGTAGCATCTTTCTTCGATGAAGAGCTCTTTAGGTAGTCGTCCTCGTTCTTTGTAAGACCAATATTTTCTATAGCATTTTTAATATTTAAAATCTTATTAATAACTAGTTTTTCTTTAAAATTGCCATAGCCAATGGATGCAAACAAATCACTAATAGAGTTAAGTGAAAGCTCTTTTGCTAATTTATTATAAATCTTTTCATTATCGAGAATATTTGTATCAAGGCCAAGCTTTTTCGCTTCTCTCTCAAATAGCTCCTTGCCCTTCTCTATGCTGATGTCTTTTTCTTTAGACTTGAACCATTGTTTAATCTTTTGTTTAGCTCTTGGGCTCTTTACAAATTTTAGCCAGTCTCTACTTGGACCAGAAGCTGACTTTTGCGTGATAATCTCAACTATATTACCATTTTTAAGTTTATAGTTTAGTGGGACTATCCTTGAGTCAACTTTGGCTCCAACACAAGTGTTACCAACGCCTGTGTGTACTCTATAGGCAAAGTCAACCGGAGTCGAACCTTCTGGAAGATCGACAACATCACCATTAGGCGTGAAAACAAAAACCTCGTCATCGAAAAAGTCTATCTTTAACGTATCAATAAACTCTTTTGGATCTTTTAAGTCTTTTTGCCACTCAAGTAATTGTCTTAACCAGTCAAGCTTGTTATCAACGTCCTTGCCTTGAGCCTTGCCACCCTTATATTTCCAATGCGCAGCGATACCGTATTCGGCTACTTCATGCATTTCGTAAGTCCTGATCTGTATCTCAAATATCTCGCCAGTGTCAGAAATAACAGTTGTGTGCAATGATTGATACATGTTTGGCTTAGGCATAGCGATGTAGTCTTTGAATCTGCCTGGAAGCGGCTTCCACATGGAGTGCACTATACCTAAAACAGCGTAGCAGTCCTTAACCGTGTCAACAAGTATCCTCACGGCAATTAAATCATATATGCTCTCAAAGCTCTTGTTCTTGCCATTCATCTTCTTGTATATGCTGTAGAAATTCTTCGGTCTACCGCTTATGTCGTAGTGAAGCTCTTGCTTATCAAGCTCAGTTGATATAGCCTTTATAATCTCATTAATCTCTTTCTCGCGTTCGCTTCTCTTTTTATTAATTTTCTCAACCAAATCGTAGTAGCCTTCTGGATCAAGATATCTTAAAGATAAATCTTCAAGCTCCCACTTAATCTTGAAAATTCCGAGCCTACCAGCAAGTGGCGCATATATCTCTATAGTTTCCTTAGCCTTTTGCTTTTGCTTTTCTTCGTTCATATACTCAAGCGTACGAAGATTATGTAGCCTATCTGCAAGTTTTACAATGATGACTCTGATGTCGTTATTCATAGCAAGAATCATCTTTCTAAGGTTTTCCGCTTGAAAATCTTCAGAGCTCTTGTAATTTAATTTATTTAACTTTGTTACGCCATCGACAATATTTGCGATGTCCTCTGAGAACATGTTCTTTACATCATCATAAGTCGCAGGTGTATCCTCAACCACGTCATGAAGAAGCGCAGCTATGATGGTCTCGACGTCCATATCTAGGTCAGCGAGTATGATAGCGACATTGACAGGGTGAATTATATAAGGCTCGCCGGACTTTCTCTTTTGATCCTTATGCATCATTTTAGCATATTCATAAGCCTTCATAACAAAGGCAACTTCCTCTTCGGTCATGTATTTTTCAATGATTTTAATTAAATCTTCTATCATAAGCTCACCTCCTAAATCTAAAGTGCTTAATATTTATTTCAAGATTTTTATTGTTCATGTACTCATTAATCCTAAGATTGTAGCAAATGTCCATAATTATCTCCTTGCCACTTGCTAAATCCCTGTATATATCAGAATTAAACTGATCTTCATAGTATTTTTTAAATTCATCTTCCTTGTAGAATAGTATAGCCATCATTATATTATCAAGCTTAGTTCTGAATTTTAGCTTTATCACGCTGCGATTCTGTCCAAAAACGCTTATATCCTTTAAAACAAGGTCTTTATCTGCAAATAGTACAGCAGGGTTCTTCTCTCCAAATGGTTTTAACTTTTCAATTGTGTCATAAGTCGAAAATTTTTGAAAATCAATTGGATAAAAGGCATCGATATAAATCTTTTCTATCTTATCTTCATCTGTCAGAGTCGAATTTTCATTTAAAAATCTGACAAAATCGTCATAATTATCAAGCTTAAGCTCTAAGCCCGCCGCCAGTTTATGTCCGCCAAAGCTATTTAAAAGCTCCTTAGCCTTGTTTAGCTCATCAAATATATTGTATTCCTCAATAGATCTTGCCGAACCATATAGAACGCCATCTTCTTCATATAAGGCTATGGCTGGTTTGTAATACCTTTCCTTAAGCCTTCCAGCGACGATACCCGCGACGCTTCTTTCTATATCTTTGGATTTAACTATGATTATGTCCTTGTCCTCAAAAGCCTCATCCGCTTCTATCTCTTTTACTGCCACATCGTAGCCAAGCTCTGTCAAATCCTTTCTCTCTTGATTAAGCGCATATAATTCCTTGCAAATGTCAATTATACTATCGTCATCACAAGACTCAAAGGCCGCAATTGCATGATTTGCATTACTTAGCCTGCCTATTGCGTTGACTGATGGTCCCAAGATGAAGCCAATATGAAATACATTTATCTCTTTATCAACTTTTAATTCGTTCTTCAAGTGATAGAAAACCTTGGCTGGTCTTGAGTTCATTAGCTCTAGGCCTCTTTTTACAAGGTCACGGTTTTCGTCAAGCAGCGGCATGATGTCGGTGACACTTGCAAAAGCTGCATACTGAATAATTTCATCAATTAAATCAGGATTAAAGTCGTAATCCTTACTAATATATGTAATTAATTTAAAAGCAACAAAGGCTCCGCATATCTCCTTAAATGGATAGGATGACTTTTCAACTTTTGGATCAATTATTGCATCTGCCTCAACAGAAATCTCTTTGCCATCTTCAATTTTAGGTAAATGGTGGTCAGTAACAATGACATTTATGCCATTATCCTTAGCATATTTCACTGCTTCAAAGGCTGATACGCCATTGTCACAAGTGATTATGACTGCTACATCATCTTTAATGCAGCCATCAACTATACGCTTATTGATGCCGTAGCCATCCGCCTTTCTATCAGGCACTTCAAAACTAGCCTCTGCCCCGAAAGACTTAAGGCTTCTAAGTAAAAGCGTAGTAGACATGATGCCGTCCGAGTCATAGTCACCAACGACTCTGATCTTCTTGTGATTTTCTATAGCGTCCTTAATAATTTCGCGCGCCACTTCCATATCTGGAAGGCCATCAGTCCTGTAAATCTTTGTGTAATCATCATTTAAGTAATCAATGACTTCATCAGCATCGACAACGCCTCTATTGCAAAGAACTTTTGCTAGTAGATCATCCTTTACTATGCTCTTAACCGCCGAATAATTTTCAGCATTTCTGTTTTTCAAAAACCATTTTTGCATACAATAACCCCATTATCTATATTTAATTATTATATCATAAATTGCTTAATATTAAAAGCATTTTTTATAAAGTAAACCTATATAAAAAAGTAATATACAAAATCTTAAAGTTTTGACTATATTAGTCTATGATAAATAAATACTCAATTCTATGATAAAAAGAAAAGGCCTAGATATAACTAGACCCTTCTCGAAAATGTTGCTGTGTTAAATTTTTTCTAAACTTTTTTTATAATTCATAAACTTCATCAGCTACTTCATTTAAAAATTCTATGTCATGTGAAACGATAAAAATTATTTTATCCATAGATTTATATTTTTTAATCAGTTCAGATATTTTTATCATATTGGAATAATCCATGCCACTAGTTGGTTCGTCATAATAAACGAAAGTTGAGTCTTTGCACATAACAGATGCGATTGCAAGTCTTTGCTTTTGTCCTCCTGATAAACTCATTGGGTGTCTTTCAATAAATTCGTCCAGGCCTAAATCTTTTAAAATGATTTTTGCCTTTTCCTCGTCAAAATTCTTTACACCTAGACTAAGCTCTTTGAATACTTCATCTGTGAATAATTGATGATTTACATCTTGCATAACAAGTGAAGAGTTTTTGAGTCTTTCTTTTTTAGATAGTTTCTCTCCTTTAAAATAAATTTCTTCTTTTGATTTTTTCTCAAGACCAATTAAACATCTTAAGAGCGTTGACTTTCCTCGTCCATTGGAACCTATTATGCCATATATTTTACCAAGCTTGAACGAAATATCTTTTAAGCTTAAACACTCATCATCAGTAAATTTATAGCTAAGATTTTTTATCTGATACTCTCCACCGCCTTTTAAATACGGAACTTCTAATTTACTTAATTCCTTATCTCTTAAGCTTAAAGCGTTCAAATCATTTTTGTCTAGCTTTAAAAATTCATTTCTAGTATAAGTTTTTTTAATTTTGCCCTTATCCATTAAAAATACACGGTCAACCATGTCCATCAAATAATAAATTCTATGCTCTGCTACAATTATGCTTATGCCCTTATTTTTTAGTATTTTGAGCATCTTTGTCAAAACATCTATGCTTTTAATATCCAAATTTGATGATGGCTCATCCATAACTATTATCTTTGTGCCTGCTATATAAGAAGCGGCAATGCAAAGTATTTGTTTTTCACCGCCAGATAGATTAAATATATTTCTGTTCAAAAGATTTTTTATCTGAAATATTTCAAGCATATCACTTAAACGCTTGTCCATCTCTTCCCTTGCAAGACCAATATTTTCCAAATAAAATAATAATTCTAATGTCGTATTAACATTAAAGAAATATGTCTTAGGATTTTGAAAAACAGTTGAGACAAGCATTGAGATTTGATAAAGTTCCAAATCTTTTATATTTTTGCCATCAATAATTATTTCGCCCTTTGTCTTTGCGTTATCATACCTTACAGCTAGTCCGTTGATAGAGTTTATTAAAGATGACTTACCACTTCCACTTTTTCCTGTAAATAGCACGCACTCTCCCTCGGCTATGGATAGTGATATATCATCTATTATATGTTCTTTGCCATAATCAAGGCTTAAATTTTTTATTTCTGCCATATTAAGCCTCCCACAATAAGTCCAGCAATTACTAAAACATAGACAAAGTCAACTAACTGTACCTTTACACGAGTATATCTGGTCTTGGCAATTGGATTTTCTATTGCCTTTGTTTCTGCCGCTTTTGCAATGTCATCTGATATATTAGATGATATAATGAGTAGTGGCACTGAAACATATTCAAGATATTTGATTGGGTTTTTAAAATTTATCCCTCTTACTCTCATAGCCATTTTTATATTTTTCTTCTCCTCCTTAAAAGATGGGAAGAATCTAAACATAACCGCAATAGGTATAGATACATTCTTTGAGATCTTAAGCTTATCCATTGACGAAATTATTGCGCCTACATCAGAGGTCTTTATCATGAAGCTTGCTGCCATAAATGGTAAAATAAACATTCTAATTATAATAGGTATACTCAAAAACATCTTAACTATATGGTTTAATTCAGATAACACCATAAAATTAGGCAAGGAGTAAAGTATCCCGCATAAAACAATCCATTTGAAAAGTGTTTTTTTATATCCATTCAAATAAAATAAAATACTAATAAGACAAAAGATCACTAGCTCAAAACGAATGTTTATGCTATGCACAACTGTTAAGCCTGTGATGAATACAACTAATATCTTACTAATGGGGTTGGGATTAAAGGGAGCATTTGAAGAAAAGTTAGGCATTATACAATGCCTGCTTTTTCAAAGTGTTTCTTCAATAGAGCCTTGCCTATATATGCTCCAATTATTCCTCCTAGGAAAGCACCTAAGGCTACTAAAGCCATGTGAGGATAAGTTATCAACTTTTCTAATACATCAACATAATCTTTTCCCATCATTGTCATAGACATTTCCATATATTTTTCTTTTGCTAAAAGCATTTGCATTAAAGAGCTACAAATCCATGTGCTAAATACTGCATAGGCTAACATGTTATATTTAAAGGAATTATAATTGCCAATCTTTCTAATCAACTCAGCTATTATAATTACTATCAATGAAATCACCGGCACTACATAAGTATGTCCCATAGCAAACATCACAAGCGGTGATATCATACCGAAAATAAATAATGCCCATGGTTTTTGAACCTTAGTCATAAATAACATAACTACAGTTCCTGCAACTACTGCCAAAACTGCCGGGTATATTAAAAACAATATTGGAATCATGCCCATCATACCAACGCCAAACATCAAGGCGAAATATATTACAGCAAAAACACCAATGCTTACCAAATCTTTTACTTTTAATTTTTTATTATCCATTTTAGTCCTCCTAATAAATAAATTCTTCTGCCATTTTTGTTTTTTCTATTAAATTCTTGTAAACTTTTGATTTTTGTAAAAGCTCTTCATGCTTACCTTCGCTTTCCACTTTTCCGTTTTCAAGAACTACTATCTTATCTGCATTTTCTATGGATTTCATTCTATGTGAAATAATAATAACTGTTTTATCTTTAATTAAATTGTTTAAAGACTCTTGAATCTTTTTCTCGTTGTCAACATCAAGGCTTGCTGCTATCTCATCTAATATTAGTATTGGTGCATCTTTTAAGAAGGCTCTGGCTATTGATAACCTCTGTCTTTCCCCGCCTGATAGCTCAGCACCGTTCTCGCCAATAACTGTATCGAAGCCTTTATCCATTTTTTCTATAAAATCTGTGCAGTTTGCAAGTTTTGCTGCTCTTTTAACTTCTTCGTCACTTGCATCTTGTTTACCAATTCTAATATTTTCCATAACGCTTTGATTAAAGAGAACTACATCTTGGAAAACTATTGAGACCTTGTCAAAAAGAGATTCTGTTGATATTTCTTTTATATCTTTGCCATCGATTAAGATTTGTCCCTCGTCATAATCATAAAGTCTTGATATAAGTTTCAAAATAGTTGTTTTGCCACAGCCGCTCGCTCCTACCAAAGCAGTAACCTCTCCCTGCTTAGCTTTAAAGCTTACACCATTTAAAACTTTTGCGTCTTTCTTATAAGCAAATTCAACATCTTTTAGATCAATATCAAATTTTTTCAAATTATAGTCTTCGCCTTCCTGTAAATTTTGATTTTGAATTTCTTTTAGTCTTTCAATTTTTGGCGATAAATAAAATATCTCCATCATGCCCTCTTTAGATGCATCTAGAGAGTCTTTTAGCTTTATCGCCGCTAGCAAATATCCTACTAGGTATAGAGCACTTATCTCTTTACTAATAATTAGATTTACGCCAACAAATATTACGACAGCAAGGGATATAAAGCTAAAAATTGATGAAAGTGACATAGTTAAAATAAGTCCCATCTCCGTCTTTAAGTGCACTTTTTCACTTTTATCCATTTTTTCATATAGCTTATCTTTCATTTCCACTGATAAACCATAGGCTTTAATCTCCATTTGCATCTCGATATTTTCTTGAAAGCTTTCTGAATTTTCTCTTAAGACCTTATAATATTCTTTCTCTCCCTTAACTGAATGTTTTTTAGATAACGGTATAAATATAAAGCTTAAAAGTGATGGAATAATTACAGCTAAGCCCATCTTGACATTGCTCACTAGCATCATAATGGATATTACTGGGAAGAAGAGTGCCATGCCGCCCACTTTTGGTATTGAATGGCTCATTGCATGTTCTATACCTTCAATATCAGACATGATTGTTTGTGCTAGGTCTGAAATATCATGTTTAGAAAAATATGATAGAGGTAGTTTTGATAAATTCTCTGCTGTCCTTATTCTTAAGTCCGCACTTTCTTGATATGTTGTACTATATAATTTATCGTATTCAATAGAAAGCAAAATATACATTGCTATCAAGGTCAAAACTGAGAATACTATATAAA